>NZ_FNAP01000050.1 GCF_900101965.1 Rhodospira trueperi
GGGTCACCGGGATCGCGCTAGGCTACGAGGATCTCACCGATCACGACAGCCTGCGCCACGATCCCCTGCTGAAGCTCCTGGGCGAGGCGAAGTCCGCCGGGCGCGACGGGCCGGCTCCCCTGGCCGGGAGTTCCACCCTGGGGCGCGTCGAACGGAGCTTCGAGGACAGCGACCGGCGCTATCACAAGATCACCGCCCAGCCGAACCGGCTCCAGGGCCTGTACGTCGACCTGTTCACCGAGAGCCACGGCACCCCGCCCGAGCGGATCACCCTGGACCTCGACGCCACGGACGTGGAAACTCACGGCCATCAGATCGGCGGTTTCTTCAACGGCTACTACGAACACCGCTGCTTCCTGCCGCTCTACGTTTACTGCGGCCCGCATCTCCTGTTGGCCAAGCTGCGCCACGGCAATGTCGACGGCGCCAAGGGCGCGAAGGCGGCCATCAAACGCATCGTTGGACGCATCCGGAAGGCCTGGCCCACGGTCCAGATCCTGGTGCGCGGCGATTCCGGCTTCGCCCGCCCGAACCTGATGAGCTGGTGCGAGGCCAACGGCGTCGACTACATCTTCGGGCTCGCCCGCAACGATGTCCTGCTGCACAAGGCCCGCAAGGTCCGCTCCAGAGCCGCCGTCGACTTCATGGCCACGGGCGAGACAACGCTGGCGTTCGGCCATTTCACCCATATGACCCGCTCGAAGAGCTGGACACGGCCGCGCCACGTGATCGTCAAGGTGCTGCACCGCGCCGAACGTGAGCAACGCTGCCGGTTCCTCGTCACCTCGCTGGACTGGGACTCCCCGCAAGTGGCCGAGGCCCTGCGCGAGGCCCGGGACGCCCACGAACAAAGCGACCAGACCCCGCCCCGCGACCTGATGTCGCGCGTGATCTACGAGGCCATCTACTGCCCGCGCGGCGACATGGAGAACCGGATCAAGGAGTGCCAGTTGGACCTGTTCGGCCACCGCGCCTCCGCCCATGCCTTCAAGGCCAACCAGACCCGGTTGATCCTGGC
>NZ_FNAP01000021.1 GCF_900101965.1 Rhodospira trueperi
CTCCCGGGCCGGAGGCGGGATCCCGGAAAAACCGGGGCCGAAGACCGAAATCGACCCGCCGGACCCGCCAAAAAAAGTCCGGTGACGGATCCGGGTCGCTGAACCGCCGCCGACGGCCCGTCTCCACGATCTCCAACCGCATCACCTTGTCCACAGTTTCTATCCATAGGGCATAGCCACAGTGGACAAGACTGCGCGTCCGTCGTCTCGCCCGAAATCAGCGGTTTTCACCGGAGGGGTACAGTGAGGCGAAGGCTTACGATCCAGTCCGCCCGGTCGCCTACGCTCTCGCCGCTGGAATTTCGCTTTCGTTTGGTAGCTATATGGTAGCTGGGCGGGGAATTGGGCGGGTTTGGGCGGATAAAGAAAGCCCGCTATCTCGTTGAGATAGCGGGCTTTTGTTTGGTTGCGGGGAAGCGATATGATCTTTGTTTGCTCTCGGTGACGGGACTGCGCTGGCCGAACAGTATCACCGCGCCGCCATCGTTCAGGTTTGAGGAGGTCCCGGCCACCATCTCGCCTACCCAACAATGTGCAAAGAAATAAATATTGAGAAGACAAAAATCGGCATCGCCAGAAATCAACCGGAATTGATTAAGCCTCCAACAGGAGGCGACAACAAATAAATTATGTCCTCAATAAATCAAAAAAATCCGCTTGTTTCGCAAATATCTCCGCCATAATCTTGTCCTTTGTTTTCGGACTCCGAAAAACTTGATAATGAGCTACCGATTTATTTTGTTTGCAGGCGTTAGCAACCTTTTGAATTGCATCTCGCACGAGGGATTTGGCAGAATCTCCGGTGGGAATATCGCTTTTATTATTACACTTTAAAATCAAACGACACGCATAGAGAACAAACCAGTGTCCATATACAAGATATCTATTATTGTCACCGCTCTCTGGTCTTGATCCGTTTTCTTCCACGAAAATATCACGGAAATTTTCTATAATACTGTACAGCTCAAATAATTTTACAAGTCGATCAACGTTAACACCTTCATGAAATATGGTTCTAAATCTATCATCAAAAATTGTATCTGATTCTGTTCTGGCTTTGTCGGGTTCTTCAAGATCAAAAGACAATATTATCTGGCCCATCTTAAGAGCATCTATTCTCTTCTTTGAAGGCTTATCTGCATGCATATTTCTCTTTCGTTCGAAAAAATATCCCCTAATTAAAAAAGACTCTTCTAGAGCTCTCAAGATAGGCTGATTTACACGCAGATCTCGGCTTTGAATCCTAGCTTGGCTGTTAGTGGCTACAGCGACTTTTTCAGTTATATCCTTACGGTCGGTCGCAAATATTTTAATCATTAGAACAACATTATGTAGATCCGAGTCGACAAGTCGGCTCGCTTCTATTAAGGAATGCGACGTCTGCGCTCCATTAACGATCTGGAAATCGTTTAAACGGATTGTGGGACTGGAATGACCCTTATTATATGAAAAATTTTTACAGGTAATTGTGATTCCGTTATTAAGATACCAGAACAGATGCCTAGTTTCATCCGCGCTTGCAGTGGATATTATTGACGTATTGTATCCTCCCTTTGCGCCTAAAAATACCCGTAGGTTCTCATCAAAAATATGCTTTTTCACACCTGAGCCGTCAGGGTTTTTTATCAAATCAATAAAGGAAGCAGCCTCCACGGACGCCACTACACCGCGAATATCTCCGTCTGTTCTTTCGAAAATTTCATTACTAATTACTCTAAGAATGCCGTTCTCTTTTTTTGGGGCAGAGAGAAATATGTCGTTTACAAGCTGCTTGCCTCCAAAATAATCAATAGTTACATTCGGATACCGCGTCTCAATACTACGGACTATTGAACTCGCTGATTCTGAGAATCCACTACCATTCGAACAGAAGACAATATTGTACCGACAAATTTTTCCTTCTTCATGAGCGCCCCAGATCCGGAGAACAGCCTCTCGGAGACCAAAATTTGCGCACTGTCTGAGTTCATCACTTTTTTCAAAAAGATCTTCTAAAAAAACTCGAACCTTGTGAAGATCTGAATCGTTTATCGTTTTCGAGCAACTTTTTAAGCTTTCCCTATATTTTGATTGAAAAATATATATTTCAGCACTGTCCGTTCCTTCAACTATGTGGATGGCATCAACACCTCTATCGTTAGAACCATCAGTAATAATTTCAGAAAAATCTCCTCCTAGATCTGGAAAAAACTCAGATAGGACAATTTGCAGAAATGAAATCGAAGCGGTCGCAATACTGGAGTCGCCGCGTTTCTGAAGAACGCGAGCGTTAACGAGATCCCATTCAACAGCATTAATTTCGGTCATAATCATACCTTCCCTCAATTAAATGTCCCGTAAAATGGGACAATGCAAAAGAAATTTCATGAAACATGAAAATAAGTAAACTCAATAATAATAAACTGTTATGGGTTCGCTCCTACAACGTCTGCGCCGACAACACCTCAGCCTGCTGCAACACCGTCTGCACGGCTGAATCCTGAAGGTCCGGCGGGTACCCGTACTTCCGCAGGATACGCTTGACCAGAACCCGCATCCTGGCCCGCGCGGTTTCCATGTGCATCCAGTCCACACTCAGGTTCTTGCGGATTTGCTCGACCAGTTCATGGGCAATGACGCGAAGCTGCGGTTCTCCTATGACGTCGCGCGCACTTTCGTTCTCTGCAAGAGCATCGTAAAACGCGATTTCTTCATCTGACAACCCGCTTTCCTCACCTCGGGTGCGGGCGGCACGAATGTCCTTGGCCAGCTTGATGAGTTCCTCCAGCACCTCGACCGTGCTTATGGCATTGGCGTGGTAGCGGGCGATGGCCTCCTCAAGCCGCTGCGAGAAGGCCTTGGCCTGCGTGACATTCCGCTGGCCCTGGGCGCGAACCTCGCCGTTGATAAGCTTCTTGAGGGCCTCCAGCGCCAGGTTCTTCTTTTCCATCGCCTTCACCTCGGCGAGGAAGTCGTCGGACAGGATCGACACGTCGGGGGTCGTGATGCCCGCTGCTTTCATGATGTCCACGATCTCGGTGGACACGACGGCCCGGCTGACCAGTTGCTGAATCGCGAGTTCCCGTTCAGCCTTACTCTTACCGGAAGCGGCGGTACTCTTGGCCAGAGCGGCGCGGATCGCCTGGAAGAAGCCGACCTCTTCACGGATCCCCTTTGCGGCCTCGCTGGCGGCGGCCAAAGCGTAGGCTTTCGAGAGAGCCAGGACGGCATCGGCAAAGCGGCGATGAGCACGCTTTTTAGCGTCTTCCTTGGTTTCCCGCGCCGCAGCGTCCTGCTGAAGCGCCAGCACCCACTCGATCGCTCCGGCCATGATGGACAGACGCTCAACCGGCGTTGCACCCTCGGCAAGGGCGGGTCGATAGTCGAACCCGCCTGGCACGTCAGGCGAGAACATGGACCGGACGATGTCGTACTTCTCCATCATTACGGCGACCGCTTCGGCCTCGTCGATGCCGGTCAAGTCCTGATCGGGGCGAGAATATTGGCCAAGGGCGTTCTTCAGGTTCTGGGCAATGCCGATATAGTCCACGACCAGTCCGGCGGGCTTGTCGCGGAACACACGGTTCACCCGCGCGATGGCCTGCATCAGGCCGTGTCCGCGCATGGGCTTGTCGATGTACATCGTGTGCATGGACGGCGCGTCGAAGCCGGTCAGCCACATATCACGCACGATGACCAGCCGCAGCGGGTCGTTCGGGTCCTTGGCCCGCTTTGCCATCATTTCACGGCGAGCCTTGGGGCGCTTACCGATGTGACGTTGCCAGTCCTCGGGGTTCGATGCGGCGCCGGTCATAACGACTTTGACCACGCCCGCCTTGTCGTCGTCGCTGTGCCAGTCGGGGCGGATCTTGACGATCTCGTCATAGAGCCGGACGCAGATCCGGCGGCTCATGCAGACGATCATGGCCTTGCCGTCGAGGGCCGCGACGCGATCCTCGAAGTGGGCCACCAAGTCCTGCGCCACCATCGCCAATCTTTTCTCGGCGCCAACGACGGCCTCGACGCTGGTCCATTTGCGCTTCAGGCGCTCCTGTTCAGGCTCAGCCTCATCGCCCGCAATGTCAGCAATCTCAGCGTCGATCTTCGGTTTTTCGTCCTCGTCCAGCTCGATCCGGGCCAAGCGGCTTTCGTAGTAGATGGGCACCGTGGCGCCGTCCTCGACCGCACGGCTGATATCGTAGACGTCGATGTACTCGCCAAAAACGGCGGTCGTGTTGACGTCTTCTTTTTCGATGGGCGTCCCGGTGAAGCCGATAAACGAGGCATTCGGCAGAGCATCGCGCAGGTATTTGGCGAAGCCGTAGGACACCTCGGCGGTCTTCCGGTCCACCTTGGCGCGGAAGCCGTACTGGCTGCGGTGGGCCTCGTCGGCGATGACGATAACGTTGCGGCGGTCGGTCAACAGCGGGTGGGTGCTCTGCCCCTCGTCGGGATTGAACTTCTGAAGCGTGGCGAAGATGACCCCGCCCGACGGTCGATCCAGCAATCGGCGCAATTCCTCACGGCTGTCTGCCTGCTGCGGCGTCTGCCGCAGCAGGTCCTTGCACATACTGAAGGTGCCGAAGAGCTGGTCGTCCAGATCGTTACGGTCGGTGATGATGACGAGCGTCGGATTGGCCATGTGCGGATGGCGGATCACCTGACCGGCGTAAAACGCCATGAGCAAGCTCTTGCCGGACCCCTGGGTATGCCAGATCACGCCGATCCGCTTGTCGCCCGGTTGGTAATGCCGCACGCCCGGCAGGCCGAAGGTCGCGGGCTCCTCGGCGAGACCTGATGGCATCACGGACGCGTCGGCTGAGGGTCCGCCATCCGGCGGCGTGACCGCCCGTACCGTGGAGGTCACGGCCTTCAGAACCGCATGGTACTGGTGATACCCGGCCATGATCTTGACGGTCTCAAGCTGCTTGTCCTTGGTCTCCACCTGCCCGAACACGGTGAAGTCCCGGATCAGGTCGAGCAGACGGCGCCGGTCAAACACCCCCTTGAACAGCGTTTCCAGTTCGGGCGCGCCCTTCGGCGCGATGGTCTCGCCGTCCACCGTTCGCCATGGCATGAACCGCTCGAAATTCGCGGTCAGGGACCCGACGCGCGCGTGCAGACCGTCGGAGATGACGAGCGCCGCGTTGGTGCGGAACAGAGAGGGAATGCCGGTCTTGTAGGTCTGGAGCTGGTTGAAGGCGCCCTCCAGTGTGGCATCCTCTGAACCCGGATTCTTCAGTTCAACGACGCCGACCGGAAGGCCGTTCAGGAACACCACGACGTCCGGGCGCCGGTTCACCCGATCCTCGATGACGGTCATCTGATTGACGACGACCCAGTCGTTCGCCTCGGGATCGTCGAAGTCCACAAGGCGGACGGCATCGCCGCTGATGGTGCCGTCCTCATCATAGTATTCGACAGGAATGCCATTAACCGCGAGGCCATGAAGCCTTCTATTTTCCTCCACCAAATCAGGTTTCTCTGATCTGGTGACCTGCACCAATGCATCATGAAGGGATTCATCAGGAATGTTTGGATTTAGGCGTTTAAGAGAGGCTTCAAGGCGTGGTTTTAAAATAACATCAGCGTAGGTTGCGCGCTCCGACGACTTTCCGTCCGGCCCAATCTTATCATCACCTAACGACAAATATCCTAAAGAACGAAATAACTCAACAACACAGCCTTCCAATTCCTTTTCTAATATAAATGCCACTATACCAACTCCTCATCGTCCAAGTCGCCTGTGTCCTCGACAACCTCTTCCTTTTCCGCATCGCGGCAGGCATTGAGCGCGGCCTTATAGGCATCGCGATCAATCGAAAAAAGAATTTCCGCAGGCGTGATCGCAAGCGGGATGTCGTCTCCGTTTGGCAGCCTGATATCGATCTGCAATCCGTATTCATTGGTCTCCGTTGAGCCAACAAAGCATAAGCGGTTAATTAAATCGCTCGACTCCGCAAATCGCTCATAGGGTTCCATCGTCCGAACCGGATCCGGTTCGCGCTCGAGGTATGCCTCATGAAGAAATGTCACGATGGCATCCGCAGCAAGGACTGCGGCGCGTCTTTGATGAAGTGACAGTTTCTGAATGAACCCATCCTTGCCATGCGAAACGGTTCCCGATTTATTTCTAAGGACCCGCAGGGAATCGCCAAGTTTATTATAACTTCTGATTAGGTCACTGAACGCCCTATCTCGGATATCTCCAAGGTCCAATAGTCTTGTGGCCACTCCCAGCAATACGGCGAGCTTCACATCCGTGCCGTCCGGCTTTAACGGCGCGGATGGATCATCAAGCTCCTCAATCAAAACGCGACAGCAGCATTCCACCATCGCCTTCGCCGCGTCGACGCAGGCGTCGTTCTCAGCAAAGAACTCCGCTTCCAGCGTCGCAAAGGTCTGCCGCAGCATGGGGGCATGGTCCCAATGGGAACAAAACGCCTTGATGCCCGGATACCATGCCTCCGTCATGACGCCCGACCTTCTTCGGCGACTTGGCCTGCCAAGCGGATTTCGCCGGACATGAGTTTGGGCAAGAGCAGGTCCCTGGTTTGGGCGAGAGACCGGGATTCGTTCACATTGGCCTTTATCCTTTTCAGAAGCGGAGCAGCAACGCTCTCGAATGCCGCATAAACGCTTTCCGGCGTCATGGGAAGGTTGACCACATCAAACGTTTCGCGCGTAATAGTCGAAAAAACGGAACCGTGTGCCAGAGATTGCAACGTGGTCACAAGGTGTTGAGCAGCGAAGAACACGAAGCCATCACCAACCAGCGCGTTCGATTGAAGACCATAACACGACTGATTAAAAGTCATGGGCACACCAGCCATCGCAAGGTTACCAACAGTTCCACGGGCGGTGATAATTGTCACACCTTCTCTTACGAGGCGCGCAGAACTTTCTTCCAGACCGCGATGGGTAATTTTCTTTTCTGTATCGACGCAGAACACGCTTCCTTGCGGCGGGGTATCAGTCACTGAAAACCATGGAATGGTCCCGCACCAATATTCTCCGATCGATGTTTTAGGCGTTCCTCCGCCAATGATGGTGACGAATTGAGAAAATGGTTGCGCTCCCCACCCCTCCGGTTTGCCGTCGGCGTCGAGGCGGTCGGGGAAGAGGTCCCAGAGATCGGGAGCGAGGTAGGGCTCGCGTGCGACGTTTTCTTTTTGCGGGGCTTCGCCCCCGGTTCCTTGGTTTATCGGGGCTTCGCCCCGCAGGGCCATCTTGGCGCGGGTGGGGCCGAAATCGACGAACCAGTCCTTGAACAGCGCCCGCGCCATGGCCTCCAGCGTCTCATTCATCCGCCGGTTCAGGTCTATCTTATCGTCGAGAGCTGCCAAAAGGTTAGATGCCGGTACGCGGATACTATCGGGAGGCATCGGTATTGGGAGACGGGCTAGATCTCGGAGGTTAAAAGTTGCTTGAACGGTTGTATTAGCATGAATCTGGATGAACTCCTGAGAGGGGGTGCTGCGGAGAACAAAAATTAGCCAGCGCTTATCAACATCTTGACGAATAGGAATGATGCCGACGGCCCTTGCAACGTTCCAGCCACACAATTCCTCTGGCACGATTGCGCTTAGCCCCATAGTGCCAACTAGAGTCAAGAGAATCTCCCCACCTTCTAGGCGGGAACGCTTGTATTTGCTCTCAATATGAGGATCTACCCTTAAAACATCACCCGTGTCGACACCGCCATCCTTGAAGTTATTTACGCGTAGTATCGGGACACCGTCTTCAAAGTGCCCTCCTGGCTGGACTATGCCGTAGCAAATAGACCGCTCAGGTTCTACAAAAGATTCCAGAGGGTACTCTGGCCACTTACCCATTTGAACCTACCCCCTCCAGCTTCGCCTGAATCGCAGCCGACAGCGCCTCCGCCTCGGCGAACTGCTCGGTCAGTTGCTCCTTCAGGGCCGCGAAACGCACCGTGAACGGTTCATCGTCCTCCTCCAGCGCGGCGGCACCGACGTAACGACCGGGGGTCAGGACGTGGCCGTGGCTGCGGATCTCCTCCAGGCTGGCGGATTTGCAGAAGCCGGGCACGTCGGCGTATTCGCTGGCGCCTTTCTCCCCCCGCCACGCGTGATAGGTCCGGGTGATGGTGGCGGTGTCCGCGTCGGAGAACTCGCGCCGGGTGCGGTCCACCAGATGGCCCAGCTTGCGGGCGTCGATGAACAGCACCTCGCCGCGCCGGTCCCGGAAGCCGGAGTTGCTCTTGTCCTTGGCCAGGAACCACAGGCAGGCCGGGATCTGGGTGGAATAGAAAAGCTGCCCCGGCAGGGCGATCATGCAGTCGATGGCGTCGGCCTCGACCATGGCCTTGCGGATGTCGCCTTCGCCGCTCTGCTGCGAGGACATGGAGCCATTGGCCAGCACCACGCCCGCCGTGCCGCGCGGGGCTAGGTGCCAAAAAATGTGCTGGAGCCAAGCATAGTTGGCGTTGCCGACCGGCGGCGCGCCGAATTGCCAGCGCGCGTCCTCGCGCAAGCGGTCGCCGCCCCAGTCCGAGGTGTTGAACGGCGGGTTGGCGAGGATGGTGTCGAAGCGCAGGTCCCGCAGCTCGTCCTTGTGAAAGCTGCCCTCGTTGTTCCAGCGAATGTCGGCATCGATGCCGCGCACCGCGAGGTTCATCTTGGCCAACCGCCACGTGGTGTAGTTGCTCTCTTGCCCATAGACGGCGATGTCGCCGATGCGTCCGCCGTGTTCCTTCACGAACCGGTCGGACTGGACGAACATGCCGCCGGAGCCGCAACAGGGGTCGTAGACGCGGCCCTTGTAAGGCTCCAGCATCTCAACCAGCACGCGGACGACAGAACGCGGGGTGTAGAACTCGCCGCCCCGCTTGCCCTCGGCCCCGGCGAACCCGGACAGGAAATACTCGTAGACCCGGCCCAGCACGTCGCGGGCCTGATCCTGGCGTTCGTGCATGGCGATGCCGGAGATCAGGTCGATCAGTTCGCCAACCATGATCTTGTCGAGCGCCGGGCGGGCGTACTCCTTGGGCAGAACGCCTTTCAGGGAAGCGTTGCTGGCCTCGATCGCCGCCATGGCATCGTCGATCAGCTTGCCGATGGTTGGCTGTTTGGCGCTGGCCTGAAGGTGTGACCAGCGGGCCTCCTTCGGCACCCAAAAGATATTGTCGGCGCGGTACTCGTCGGGGTCCTCGGCGGTCTGCTCGTCCCATTCGGTCAGGAGGGCGGCCCGCTTGGCCTCGAACGCATCGGAAATGTATTTGAGGAAGATGAGCCCCAGCACGACATGCTTGTAATCCGACGGCTCCAGATTTTTGCGCAGCTTGTCGGCGGCCAGAAACAGATCGGCCTCGAAGCCGATGTTTGCGCCGTTGTTGGACGCCTTTTTGGAAGCAGCTCCGTTCGTATTTTTCTTGGGTCGGGCCATGTAAAAAAACGCTTTCAAAGGTGAGGACATGGAATCCAGATCAAAATAGAGCCGGAAACTTGCCCTTAATAGTTGCACATGACGCCATTTCAGGCAATCGTTTGATACAGATGGGGCTGGAGCCGATGGCGAAGCTCCGCAAGCGCATCCTGTGCCCTGTCCAAGCCATCATGCAACGCCGATGCGTCAGGACCGGTCACGACGGCGTCGATGCTTGGGAAGGCTGGCACCAGGGCAGACAGTTTTCTCAGGTCGTCGAACGCGGCAGCATTGGCCGTTTTCACCTCTGCGGCCAGCGGGAGGACATTGCTGGCCACGGTGCGCACCTGATTGGCAAGGCGCAGCGTGGCTGGCGGATGTGACTCGTCCCTGACCATGAAGGGATAGGCCCGCCCCCACTCGGCGAGAATCATGGTCACGGCGTATGCCGCGAACAGGGTCAGATGGAGCCGCTGGGCCAAGGGCATGGCCAGAAGGCCGGTGATGTTCTCGGCTCCAGCAAGTTGGACTTTGCACGCCAGCATGAGGGCACTCTGGTCGGCGTCGTACTCCACCAGATGGGCTTCCGGAAAAACCGGTTGAGGAAGATCCGGATCCGCACCATCGAACAGACAGGTCAGACCATAGGTCCGGCTCCCCCATTCAAGGTGCCCGTTCAGGCAATGGGCCAGTTCGTGAAACCACACGACCCGCAGCATCAGCACGGCGAGGAGCAGTGCCGTCGTTTGGCGCTGCGGGTCCTGGGCCAGATAGGTCCGGCCTTGCTCAATGAAGGCTTCTGTGTCCAGGCGCTTGCCTATATCGCGCATCCAGAAACCGGGAGACTTCTTGTCCAGCGGTGCCGGAGAAATCTCTGCGGTCGGATCGCCAACGTCCGGAAACATGGATGCCTGGGCCAAGCAGAAGTTGGCCGTCTCGTAACAGGCGGCGGCCAGTCCCGCATACACCCCGCATACATGCAGAGGTCCCTCTCGTGAGGCTAAGGCGCCGATCTTGGTGGTTTCGATATATCCAGGATAGACGCGAAAGGCTTGACCATCGGCGCGCCGGGCGTCGCTCGTCAGACGTATATGGGCGCGCACGCTCTCCAGGCTCAGGCGCATGATATCGGCGGCAACGGCCTTATCGCCGGACGGCTGATCGGGGGCAGCCGGCCTGTCGGCAACCCGCTTCGCGACGATCTCAAAGAGGCGACGATCCTCGTTCGTACCGCATGCGTTGGTCGACACGCTCGGCGACTCCCCCTCAGGTCGCGGAAGAATGGAGGGCATAGGTGGGAAGCATGCCGTCACGGCCATATTCCTGTCACGGGCAAAGAGTGCTTGCCACGCTACCGTCCACGGCCCCGGTCGCCATTTCGGCCATCGGTTCGGCCGTCCGAACGACGGCGGGACGTTTTCTCGGCGTCGTAGCTGGATTTGCGCTCGCGGGTCGGACCCTCCTCCCCTCGGGACTTAGTGTCCGGATCGCGTGCGGCGTTCTCGAAATCATAGGAGGGATTGATGGGCTCGCTCGGATCCCGGTCCGTCCGCACGGGCTCCGCCGGGACGGATCCGGGCGAAGCGATCTCGACAGGATGCACGAAGCGGTTTTTCGCCTTCTGGACCATGGCCGGACGGCCCGACGGACGCAGATCGTAGGTTAGCGTCGGTGATCGGGGCTCGTGACGGCGTGGGAGGTCGCTGCGCTCGCGGGTCAGGCTGGCGGTCAGCGACTGCCGCTCGCGGGCGTCGAGCTTCTCGAGATTGCGGAGTCTGCGCGCCATCTCCAGCCCCTGCATGTCATGGCGCTGGCGAAGCGCGGCGCTTTCGTCGGTCTGGCGGTCCTTGATCCGGGCCGTTTCGGCGCAGTGTGCCTCGTAACGCCGGCGATCCTGATAGCGATGGACCGACCTCTGCACGAGAGCGACGCCACTGACCCGACCGAGAAACGCCGCCAGTCCGTGCGGGGCATGGGCGGCGCGGTGGGCGCGAACGCGGCGGACCTCGTCAAGATAGACCTGCCGGTGCTGCCGACGCTCACCGACCTGCCGATCCTGCAGCGCCTTGCGTTCCGTGTCCTGGCGCTCCCGCAATGCGGTCTGCTCACTCTGAAGTGAACGGCGGCGCTCGGCCTGGGCTGCCTTGAGTTGCTCAACCTTTTCGGTCTGCTTTTCCTTTTGCTCGAACGCGCGGCGGACGGAGCGGTGATCGGCGGCCATTTTCCGGGCGTCGTCCACGCTCGGCAACTGGTTCACCGGGTAATCCCGTTCGAGGAAGGCGCGGATATCGTTCGTGCGCACCTGCTTGTCGCCGATCAATTTCGGGAGCGCGTTCATGTGGCCGTCGAGATCCACCAGCACATAGGGCCGCTTGCCCGTGGCGAGGATATAACCCAGATCGGAAAGCGCGTTCACGAAGGCCTGCGGCGTGTCTGACCTCCGCCAGGCATCGGTAACCGCGGCCGTTCGCTCTTCCCGGGACAGCCCCGACGCCTTGTGCTGATGCTGATCGTATTGCGTCTGCTGCCGGGAGGCCCTTTCCTTCTCGGCCCCAGCCTGACGGTCATAGCCCTTCGGCAGCCGCAGGTCATGGTCACGGGCGAACTCCCGGGTGACCATCATGAGCTTGTCGCGGTCGAAAGAAAGCTGGACGGCCTTGCGCTTTTCGGCGTCGATGCGGGACCAGACGACATGGCAGTGCTCCCGCTCCCCCTTGATGTGGAAGACGACGGCGCGGGGCTGATTGTCGAGGCCGAGGCGCCGCTCAGCACGCTCGATATAGTCCATGTACTGCTCCCGGGTCAGGCGGCCCTGCCGCTGATCGGGGTTGATGGACATGCTGTAGAGATAATTGCGGCAATGGGTCAGGGTGTCGGCCTGTACCTCCCATTCGGCAAACGCACCATGGAGATCGCGGGCGATGGAACCACGCAGGTCCGCGAGTTCGACATACTCGTTATCGAATGTGTTCTGGAGGTGCGTGGCGAGGTTCTGGCCATTGCCGCGCTGGGTGGCGAACGGGATCATGTCGTTCTCCCCAGCGCCTTGAACAGGGCCGTGCGGATTTCATCGAGCTGGGCGGTGGCGTTCTCGACGGCTGCGCGCACGTCCTGGCCGGTTCCGGCGGCCAGGCGTTCGACCCGCCCGAGTTGGTCGGCAATGCGAGCCGTGCCGGCGAGCAACGCGCCGATGTCGGCCTTGTCGATGGCCGGACGGCGTGTGCGGGGAATCGACCCGGCGAAGATGGCGCGCTTGATGTAGGCACTGGCGGACAGACCGGAGGCGGCCACACGCGCATGGAACTCTTCGCGCATGTCGTCTGACAGGCGAAAGGTGATCGGCGCGGGACGCCTATGCGGTGCGGGTCTGTCCGTCATGCCTCCATGCTACCGGCGCCGCCACGCCGAAATTCCTCGCCGCCGCCCCATGCGCATCGGCCCGCGCGGGGTCCGGGGCCGCGTCCGCCCCGGTCGATGGGGGACCGGGGGAGAGTCGAAGTCTCCCCCGGGCGTGGTCCAGGGCGCGCAAGCCCTGGTCGTGGGGTTCAGGGGGGCGCGAAAGCCCCCTTGGCCGATGGGTCCAGGGAGAGCGGCATCTCCCTGGCCGTGATGCACCGGCGGACCGGTGCCTTGGCCGGGCGGGGTTCGATGCCCCGATCCGGCCAATTCCAATCCCTTGCCGAGACCGTGCCCAATGCGCGGACGAGGCTTAGGGATTGCCGAGGGGGGTCCGCGGGGGACGGGACGTCCCCCCGGCAAGGTGCGCGTGGTATTACCACGCACACCTTGTGTTCTGTCCTATCCCCCTTTTTCCCTAACTCTTTTATTTTACAACGCCTTATCAACCGCCTCCAAATTTCCACGGACCCATGCGGATGTCGCCGGATCACGCCGGGGCGGCACGATGCCGAGGCGGTGCCTCGCGGTTTGACGGGGCTTCGGAACCAACCAGAGTGTGGCGGAGCGGCCCGGATCGGTCGATGGGCTCTCACAGCCAGCAAAACCTGCGAGGAATTCCAGCGCGAAGGGCGTGGGACAGTCACCGTTCGACGGTATTCGGACGGGAGTTCCTGGAATGGACACGACAAACCGACACGCGGATTCGCCGCAGGAAACAGGGAAATGGGCAAGTTCTGCCCCGACGCCAGAGACCTATGCGGCGTTGCAAACAGCTTACGACCACCTGAACCGACGCCTGTTCGGTGGAAGTCTTCCGAACGGGCTTGTCACGCTTCAACGGCGTTCCGGCTGTCCAGGATTGTACAGACCCGCCCCCTTTGAACGGATCGACGGGACACTGGCCGACGAGATCGCGTTGAACCCGGCTTTGTTCGCCGGGGGCACGCTCGAGGAGCCGCTGAGCCAGCTTGCCCACGACATGACCCATCTCTGGCAACGGGTGTACGGGACACCGGGACGCGCCAGATATCACAACAGGGAATGGGCGGCGAAGATGAAGGCCATCGGCCTGCACCCGAGCACAACGGGTGCGCCTGGTGGGAAGGAAACCGGAGAGCGGATGGCGCAGTGGGTGATGGCGGGCGGTCCCTTCGCGCGCGCCCTGGCGGACCTGATCGACACGGGCTTCGTCATCCCGTGGAGCGCGCGCGTGGCCACGGGCGCGACGACCGTAGGGTCCGGCCGAAGCGGCCGCTGGTTCAAATATGTCTGTCCGTTTTGCGGTCTGATTGCCCGCGCCCGGTATGGCGCCCGGTTGATCTGTGCCGATGACATGGTTGCTCTGGAGCCGGCGGACGATCCGACCGGCCCCAGAGTGTGATCGGGGGCTCAGGCCCCCGCTGCGTCCCCCTCCTTCTCACGGAAGAGCGAGATACCTCCGCTGAGGATCTGGGTCCCGTGGATGCGGAGGAAGATCGCGCCACTGTCTGTCTGCCATGCGACGCCGATCCGTTCCCAGGTCGCACCTTTGCCGTAACCGATCCGCTGCTTGGCGATGAAGTCGGGCGGGTTCGAGTTGCGGCGGGCATTGCCGCCAGATGTCTGAGTGTCGGGGTTCGTGGTGGTGTTGGTGGTCATGGCAGGTCTCCTTTTGTGTTGGATTTTGGCCGGACCCTTCCAGCCTTGCCCCCCGGTCAGCCGCCCGGACCGGGACCGGGTCATGGCCAACACGGGAGCCCGGACCCGAAGCGCAGCGAAGGCGGGCGGGCGAAGGGAGCGGGCAGGCCATTGACCCGCCGCCGAAGGCCGTCCCGGCCGGTGGCTATCGGCAGTGGGCAAAGGATGGTTGGAATGGTCATCGGCCCCGAATGCGAAACACAGAGAGACCGGTGGCGTGTCCACGCCAAAACGCGGACCAGATCCGACGAAAATCCAGACGATGCGCGACACCGAACCGGCTCGGACAGGCCCTCACATTCTCCAGCGGCGCGACGGCATTGGCGTGTCCACTCGCCTCGGGATCAGTATCCGGCCGCCATGGCGCAAGTACAGTTATCGACGGTGTTTTCGAGGGCGAGCGGATGCGGGGCAGCGCATATTTTTTAGATGCGGAGCAAAAAAACTGACGACGAGTTGCCGTCTGCAACTGCACCGCCGAACGCAGAATTAAATTACACACAAGTTATGCGTAAAACTTCACAAGCGATGCGCATAATTTTTAAATAACTTAAACTTCTATTTTCTGTTTCTCTTGAGTTGAAGAAAATTCAATTACAATCTGAACCATTACCGGCTAAAGCCGGTAGGTTTATTCAAGAGACCGACTGAAAGTCGGTCTTGTTTAAAGGAGCGCGCTCCGCGCGCAACTTTGTTTTTATTTCTACCGCACAAAGTGCGGTGGGTTTAGACCGGGACCAGCCTACGGCTGGTCATGGACAATAAATGTATTGGTTATTGCCCCCAGCAACCGCATTCAAATCAAGAACGAATGAATACTGATTTAATATTCCCAAATTCAGAAGCGTACAGATATTCGCATTTGTAACCAATTGATTCAAGTATATCCTTCAATTCATCTATAGAATACAGACAGACTGGCCCATGAACCCCGTGTTTTTTCTGCATTATTTCGGAAAGAGGGGCGTACCTTTCCTGCACTGGCACATTAACCCCCTCATATTTATTTCCAAGTTCGCTATTTATACCAGAGACAGACAGAAATATTTTTGCGTCCGGCAATAATATTTTGTAAATCTTTTTGAAAAAAAATACAAAATCCTTTGGATGCAAATAATGCATCGTTCTTTGACTAAAAAAGCAAGATACACGATCTCCAATTTCATCAATACTTATGTCTTCAATTTTTTTATTCAGAAACTTTAATTTAATTTCTGGAAATAAGTTTTTTACTCGATCAATATATTGGCTAAAATCGGAAACGTCAATTGCGACTACTTCTTGGTCAAGCAGCGCAAATCTCGTAGATTGGATGGGAAATCCGCACCCGACATCTAAAAATATTCCTTCCCTGCGTTTTTGTGCTGCAAAAGAAACTGCGGCCCTGTCCAAATCATCAAAGCGTTGAGATGAGATATCAATCCCGTATCCCTTGCTAAGAAACCGAGTTTTGTCACCATAAACGTTTATGTTTTTTTTCATCGGGTTCACCCCACCAAAAAAGTTAGAATTGCTGATACTATCATGGCAACTAAACCGACAAATCCGAAAATTTCTGTAGCAGGTATATTGTATCCAAATATTTTTACAAATCGAGATCCGACTAATTCAACTATTTTTTCGGTTTGAACCTCTTTATATTCTTCATAATTTTTGTAGGGAACTACCTTTAGTTCGTCTGGAGCTGTTCGAGCTCCCGCAGTTGCCCCCTCCTTTTCAAGGACCAGAGAAACAAACCTTGCCACTGATCGATCGCATTTGTCCCAGTCAATCTCTCGACACCTCCAATAGTAATAACACACGGCAGCCACAAGAGCGTCTCCCGCACCAGATCTGGACCTAATCCTAGCTACTTTTGGTGCTTCATAATCTCGCCTACACCCAGATAATGAAAAAACAGAGTAACCATTTTCAGAGTCTGTAATTATTACATGCTCAGCCCCAACCCTACAACACAGCTCGCGTACATCATGTTTTTCTAATATAAAACATATATCAACTCCAACACTCATCCACTCCTTTTTATTTCCAGCAACAATAAAAAACGGAAATGGGCTAGATTCATTTTTCTCAACCTCTAAAATTCGCGAAATTTTTAATTCGGACACCCCGGCAACAACTAGCTTCTTTCCATGTTCATGCGCCCAGCGGGCAAAATTATTCAAGCTAGCAGAGGATATATTACAGTCACAAACAATAAGGCGTGACTTTGTTAATACATCACTATACGATTCAGGCGAAAAACAAAACCTTTCTACAGCCGTTGAAGTAACCGCCGTAATAAGAATGCCGTCTTCTCTTTGAGCTACAAATCCACTTTCGCCGATAGAGGGAACAATCAATAAATGATTCGTATTAATATTGTAGCTTTCAAGGCGACTTATAATTATTGGCGTTATCAGAGAGCTCTCTTTTAAATATGATATGAAACACACGGGCACTGAGTTTTGCGCCATATTCTCAGCAATATTGTATGCGGTTCCACCCACAGAATAAACAATTGTTCCCGCTTTATCTATGGCGTCACAAACTCGAGAATCATAATCTCCAACAATATCTAAATGGGCTGCCCCAATCACGCATACAATATCTTCCTGCATTTGCTGCCCACATAATTTCAAGTTATGATCCGTGGGGTTGAAAATATATCTACAAATCAACCCATGAAGCTTTCTATGTGATGGCGGAGAAGTGTACCATTTGATGCGAATCACACAATATGAAAACTGAAACACGAAGTCCAGTGAAACGTCGGCAGCGTGGTTCCGAACGCTCACAAAGTGACCGGCAAACAGCAGGACTGAAGTCAGAGGCTTATTCTCGATCAGATTGACCGGCATGCGATCGACATCCGGGACCCAAGTCGTGCCTCTCGTATTCAACAGCGGCGCGACGGCATTGGCGTGTCCATTCGCCTCGGGATCAGTATCCGGCCGCCATGGCCCGGCGGAAATCGTCGATCCCGCTTTCCAGTGCGTCCAAGAGCACGGTGGCTGTCTCGCCCATCCGGGGACGCAGGAGGACGGCGGTAGCCTCGGCGCGGCGGTCAGGGTCCGGGTGCGCGGTGTGGTTGGCGGGCCTGCCGGTCAGGGCTTTCATGCGCTGCTCGACCAGGGCCAGCCAGCGCGGCAGAATCACGGGCACGCCCGCGAGCTTGCGATCGATATAGATGGGAGACTGACGCAGCGCGTCGCCCTGAGCGACGATGGACAGGAACATCCGGGCGGCTTCCCGGTCGGCCTCCAGTTCGATCTCCGGCCCTTCGCGCTGGTCGAGATGACCGAGCCGCCCGTGCGCGATCTCGTGGCACAGCACAAACACCACCAGGGCGCGGGCCAGGCCACCGGAAAGGTTCAGGCACTCATGGTGGGTTTTGAGTTCGGGACGCAGGTCCTCCAGAACCCGGGGTCGTGTTGTCGGTCTGGCGAGCAACAGCAGCCCCCGCTTCATCTTGTCCAGCAGGGACAGGAAGCCCGCGTCGTCTATGGGCACAAAGGCAGCAATGGTGCTGTAGTGCGAGAGCGCGAACAGCCACAGATCGAACGTCTCGTCGAACAGAATGCGCCCGCCCGGAGCGCCGCCCTCCGGGTCGGCGGTGATGAATGTCGTCGTGAGCCCGAAAACCTCCGGACTGAAGGCGACGGCGTCCGGATCGAACCCGAGCGCATCGACAATGGCCGCGAAACAGGTTTCGTACAGATGCCGGCTCAGCGCAGCGGCTTCCGCGCGGTCGAAGGGAATGCCTGCGCGGTGTGCCAATTCCTCGGCCAGATCGAGGGATGCTTCGGACGCCACGTAACGCCCTTTGGCCTTGGGAAGTTTTCCAGAACCGGACGTCATTGATGTGTCCACTCCAGTGAGCGGGGCCGGTGAATGGGACTCATGAACCGGCACGGCGGAACGCGCACGAGGAATCATGGGCCGAGAGCGCGGGCAAACTGGCGGCTCCTTTAACATGACAGGAGCCGAAACCATGACCACGCCCTTCCCGACGGACGCGGCGCAGACAGCCCTGGCCAAGGGTATCCTGCGAGGCCTGCCACACGTACCACCGCGTGAACACCGGATTCCGGAAGCACACTGGCAGTCATGGGAGCGTATTCTCGCGAGCCCACGGGTGGCCTACAACCCGGCGGATCCGGGCAATAGCCTGCTGGTCGGGCGGATCGGCGACCGACTCATCGGAATCGACGATCCACGTCATGCGATGATTCTGGGCGGGACGCGGGCCGGCAAGTCTGTGACGGTAACGTCCAACCTCTACTTCTATAGGGGTTCGGTGTTTGTCGTCGACCCGAAGGGCCATCTGGCCAACCAGACGGCCGCGATCCGTGCCGATTTGGGGCAAAAGGTTCTTGTTCTTGACCCGTTCGGTCGGTGCGATACGGCAGTAGCCCGGTTTCGCGCGGCTTACAATCCGCTTCGGGTCCTGCGTTGCGACAGTCCGACCCTGATCGAGGATGCCGAACGCATCACCGACGGTCTGGTGCTGACGACCGGTCAGGAAAAGGACCCGCACTGGGACGAATCATCCGGGGCCTTCATCTCCACGCTGATCCTCTATGTCGCAACGGCTCCGGCACTCAAGAACCGGCGCACCCTGGTCGAGGTTCGTCGACTGCTGACCCGGGCCAAGGCCGGGGAAGACACCGAGGACGGCTACATCCTGTTGAGGGAACTTCTCGACTATGCCCGCGCCCTGCGCAACGAGGACGGTATGGAGGATCTCGCGGACGCCATCGAGGCCGGGGCGCGAGACTTTTACGACAAGAGTCCGAACGAGATGGACAGCGTGCTGTCAACCGCACGGCGGCATACACGATTGCTCGGGTATTCGACGCTGCGCCGCGTTCTGACCGGCCACGACTTCGATCTCGCCGACCTGAAGGCGGACCCGTCGGGTGTCACCGTCTATCTTTGCCTGCCCGCCGGGGCGATGGGCAGCTACAGCCGTTGGCTGCGAATTCTATTGAACCAGCTTCTGGACATGGCGGAGATCACGACCGCTCCGACTCACAGGCCGCCGCTGCTTGTGTGTCTCGACGAGTTCCCCGTCCTTGGGCGCATGCGGCAACTGGAAATGGCCATCGGCCAGGTCGCGGGGTTTGGCCTGAAGCTCTGGATCGTTCTTCAGGACTGGAATCAGGGCGTGGACCTGTACGGCAAACGCTGGGAGTCCTTCGCCGCGAACGCGGGCATCTGGCAGGCTTTCGGCCTCGTGGACACGACCACCTGCGACGTTCTGTCGCGAAAGCTCGGTCGCACGCCGGTGATTGTCGGACGGGCGGCGGACGTGGGCAGCAAGGACGCGGAATCCGGCCGGTCCGGCTTGTCGGCGGGGCCGGAACTGCACCCCCTCATGACCGCCGACGAACTGGAGCGGACGTTTTCCCGCGACGATCCCGAGCGCCGCCAGCTTGTCCTGTGGGGCGGACACCGACCCATGGTCCTCCAGCGGATCGAATACTACGACGAAGCAAGTCCCGTGCGGAGGCACTTCGCTGCGCGGGAGATGGGACTTCACTCAATCCCGATCAGGTGACTTGTGTCACACGGGACCTCGGGTCGAGCCCCTTGTCCTCGTGTTGTGCGAATTCGGCGTCGACAAAGACCTCGAACAGGTCCGGGTCAGTGATCCGGCGGCTGGGGAGCGCGCCGTTCCGGTCGCGGACGGTGAGGTCGAGGCGACGGCTGGCCAGCATGGCGCGGAGCACGGTTTCCATGGTCCAGGCGGCGGCGCTGAAAACCAGCGGCTCGCCCGTTCGCGGATGGCGGGCGTTCACGTCCGCGCCCGCCTCAATGGCCTTGACGCCTTCGTCCTGCTCGAAACAGTCGATGGCTATGCGGAGTTTTTCAGTGGGTGTGTGGTCGTCGGAGGCGAAATACGCTTCGATCGCCCGGACCTCCTGCTCGTTTTGCTCTGCGATTTCGAGCATGCGATCCTCGTCGGCTGTGCCCAGGGCGGTGAAGCCGAGTGCCTTCGGTCTGTCTTCGTCCGTCGCCTCGCCCTGTTCGGACGGCTTGTCGCCCTTCCCATACGGGCGCGTCAGGGCCAGCGCCGCGCGGCGAATCAGGACCAGCGTCTCCGCGCTGACATGGAACACACTTTCGAGCGTGGGTTCCCGATCATCCGGCTTCGGCTGCTTTGGCTTTTCCAATGCGTCCATCGACGGAAAGTCCGCCACGTAGCCCGGTGTCCAAGTCTCCGTCCGCTGCCCGATCAAGGCGCCCGGGATTTCCTGATCGAACAGGACCCGCTGCACGGCGAAGACCATGCTGGCATGGCGGCCCCACCCCATGGCCGTCACAAAGGCGATGTGATGATTGGCGAACATGCTGCCGTAGTGAATCTTTGTGGGCTCGGTGCGCTCCGAGCGGCTCTGGACCAGCAGATCGTCGATGCGGTCATGATGGGTCCGGTGAAAGCCTGCGGTCTGTGAGATCAGCAGCGCCGGGTTCTCAATATGATGTGCAATGATCCGGTGGGCGGCGAAAAGCCGGGGGTTGGCGTGCTTTTCCGGATTCTCGAGACCGAGCGTCAGCCGGGTCTCGAACACAGTGCGCCCGGCAATCCGGAACGTTCGGTATTCGCCCTGCACATCAGCGGCAAAGTCCCGGTTCGAGACTTTCATCTCCGCCGTGTGTCGAGCGGCCCAATGAGAAAAATCCGCGTTGGCCACGTCCTTCAGATCGGCCTCGCGGATCCATTCCTGATCGACCAGATACGCGGCGACCGCCGAAAGCGTCTCGGGCCGCGGGTGCTGAACGACATCGAAGCGCAGCATCCGGCGGATCGTGTCGGGGCCAATGATGTTGGGACGATCAACCCGCAGCACGATCTCTTCGGCCATCTTAAAAGCGCTGAACCGCTTGCCATGGCGTTTGCGGTACACCAGCCAGGCCAGCAGTTCGGCGGCCAAGAAGGCCTCCATCAAAGGCGTGTCGGGCACGGGAATGGGTAGCACGGGCGGCGCGGGAGGCATCGGGGTCCCTCGGTCACACGGGGCGGATCGCGCCGGAATGTCGGTCCGCGAGGAATCCGGCGCGGGGTTTCGGGCCACGATAGGAAGAGCCGCCCGGCAAATCCAGACGTTTGACGGGCGGTGTCCATCCTGCATTACGGAGGTCTCCCGCCATGTTTAACCTGCCTTTGCGAGCTGAACCACTCTTCCCACGCTATCCCGGAACGGTCGGCTACCGCGCCTTCGGCGATCCGAAAGGCGTGACGTCCTGGCGACTCATTCCCTTCTACGGCACGCCGCTCGGCGAGGGCCTGATCGCCGGGATCATGATGGTGTTCAAGGTCTACGCCCTGGCAGTCATGGTCTATGCCGCGTTCGAACCGCCGCCGGGTCACACCGCAGAAGAGACCGTGCTCAGCGTCCTCGTGGTCGCGGCTCTGACATACTGGCCGATCAAGTGGACCCTGCGCATTCTGTTCACCAGCGCCACCATCATCGAGCTGACACCGCGTGATGTCAGGGTTTTGGGCCTGTTCGGGTGGCGGCGGTACGCGCGCCACGTCCCGCTTCGCTTCGAACTGGAGCAGCACCGCAGCCTGCGGCGAAGCATGGCTCTGCAGAAGAAACCGCGTCGGCATCTGCGAGAAAGCTATCACGTGGTCCTGCGCTATGCGCAGCAGGCGATCATCATCGCGAATGTCCATGGCGAAGTGCGGGCACGCGCACTGCTCGACCGACTGAACGGGTGCTTCATGGTCACGGCGCCGGGGGCGGAGAGCGCGGCCATCGGCAATCCGCACCAGCAATATGCCGACCGACCGGCTGACGACGAAATCTGAACGCTGGATTCTCTAATTCCTCGCGGACTCCACTGGGCCGGCTGGGGCGTGTTCGCCGCCTCGCCGGTCTTTTCGTGTCCTGGCTCACCGTTCCTGAAAACTCGTCCCTGTTCGTCAAAAACGGATCCCAGGACGCCAGAACGTGAAAAGTCGTCTGGCTTTTCGGGTGCATTGGTTCGGCAGCCCCGATTCCGCCGAACGGGGCGTGTTTTTCCGGCGCGAGGAATTCGTCGCGCCAGGCGGGTCAATACTGAGGCCTCCGAACCACCGAACAGGAGGACTCAGTCATGTGGGGTTTGCTTGGAATCATCATCGGGTTGGTCTTCAGCCTGGTGGGCTGGATCGCCCGATTGGCCTTTCAGGTCGCGACCGGGTCCGGTCCCGCCGGATCCTTTGTGACACGCCATCCCCTGGAACTGCTGGCCGCCGGTGTCCTCGCGATCCTCGCGGCGCATGTGGTCTGGGGATAAGCGCATCAGCGCGGAGGCGAACATGGAAGATCTCAAAGAGTATATGCACAAGCAGGCAAAGTTCATCGACGGGCCGCTGGTGCTGATGATGGTGGTGACGGGGTTGTTCACCTATCTCGGCGTCGAGTCCGCCCTGGGCTCCAACGGGTCCGACACCATGGAGCGCCTGAGCGCCGCCGCGTTTGCACTCGGCTCAGGGACGGCGGGTTTCGCGCTATGGAAGCATGCGCTGCACCTCGTGCCGCACCTCCCCGGCGGGAAGCACCTGTTCAAGGGATTGGCGGCGCTCCTGCTGGGCCTTGTGTTCATCGTGTTCCTGTCTTCGTATCTGAACGTGGTGGCGATCGGCGGGGCGAATGCCCAGCGGGCCGCCATGTTCGCAGCGGTCGGGGATTTTGAGACGGCACTCGGCGAGTCCGAAGCCCGCCTATCCCAAGCGGCGGAAGTGCGCGCGAACCTAGCGAACGGCGCCGGAATTCTGGACAATTGGGCACAGGCAGAAGCCACGCGGGGGGCGCTGACGGGGCACCCCGGAAAGGGCACCGTGTACACGGCGGCACTGGCCGCTGCCGGGCAGATGCGCACTCTTCGGAAGACCCTGGATGAAGGCCTTTCGGAGGGGGCAACGCTGGCCGGACAGGCGCGCGGACATCTTCAGGCGATGCGCGCCGTTGCCGAATCCGAAACCGGCGTGCCCGAGCGCCTCGGGCGCTTCGCCACCGAAAGCGACCGGATGCGCAGTGTCCTGGTCAGCCTGAACAGCCTCGAGCTGGCGGGAGCCCTGTCCCGTGACCTCGAGCGGCTGGCAACAGCCGAGACAACGATGGCCCCATCCGCACGGTCGGAAGCAGTCGCCGAAGCTCAGCAGGACGCCGTCCGGAGACTGGTCGAGATTACACAGACTGTGGCAAAACCTATGGCAGATCGAGCGGTCGAACTGGGGCGGTGGCCGGTCCCGAACGTGCCGAAGTTCCACCGGATCAGCACCGTCGAGGCGGTGTGGGTTCACGGCCTCTCCATCCTGCCGCTCTGGGCCGGGGGGCTGGCGCTCGATCTGATGCCGCTGGTTCTGCTGCTATTGTTCCGAATCAAGCGGGACAGCGAACTGCCGCCCGATGACAAGCGGCGAGATAACGGCGACCATCTGACCATCGGGGATGTCAAACGCGCACGGGCGGCCCTGGACGATGTCATCGGACGTCACGCCACCGGGAAGACCAACACAGGCCGGAAACAGCCATAAAACCGTACGAGCAAGGGCTCTTCGAATCAAAATCGAAGAGCCCTTGCCAGGTAAGACTCGCCACAAATTTGCCACAAGGTGAAAAAGAGCAAAACAGAGAATGGCGGATTTCCGCGGGTTCTGGAGATGCCGTTCAGTGTGGCAGTTTGTGGCGAGCTTTCGGATTTTAGGAAATTTCTTACCGTAATTCTCGGCTAAGTCTTTGTTTTAAAACTGGCGCGAGCGACGGGACTCGAACCCGCGACCTCCGGCGTGACAGGCCGAAGAAAAACTCAAGAAAACTGCGGCTTACGGGGCGCTTGCCACAGATTCGCCACAAGTATTTCTCGGTAATCTGGAAAGCATGCCGAAACGCTCCTCGGACGCGCGTTCGGCTTTCTCGATCAGATGGCCGTAGACGTTCAAAGTCGTCTTGACGTCTTCGTGCCCCATCAGCTTCTGCATGCGCTTGAAGTTGACGCGCTGCTCGATGAGCATGGATGCATAGAAATGGCGCAGGTCGTAGGGGCTGAACCGGGGCACGAGAATGGCTTTTCCGTCCTCGTCGGTGTCCTCGTCAACCAGTCCGGCCTCGATGCAGGCCTTGTAGAACCCCCGTTTGCGCCAGTTGTCCGTATCCAGCCATTTGCCGGTCTCCGTGGCAAAGACGAGATCGTGCGGATTGTCGGCGGCATGGTGCTCGGCGTAATGCCGGACCATGTCGTAGGTCTCGGGGCTCAGGTCGATGAACCGCCGTCCGGCGGGCGTCTTCGTCACGGACAGCTTGCCGCCACCTCGCTCCAACGCCCGCGTAACCTGGACGCCGCCGTCGTGCAGGCCGGATTTGGCGATAACAAGATACTCCTGTGGACGCATGCCGCTATCGGCGGCGAGATACAGGATCGGACGGTAGCGCCGCCAGGTTCGCGCGGTCTGCTTGTTCCTTGAATTGGCCAACCGGTCGGCGGCGGCCAGCAGGCGAGCCACCTCTTCGGGCGTCGGAATGACGATCGGCTCGTCATACCGGGACTCGGCCCGGATCGCGACACTGGCCGCAACGTTGCTGGCGATGTGCCCGCGCATGGCCATCTCCTTGATGACCGCATGAAACGAGGTCAGGGTTTTCCGCGCCAGATCCCGGCTGTGGGTGCGCAGCAGCCAAGAGCGGAAGGCGACCACGTCTGGGGTTTGCAGGTCCGCAAGAGCCTTCTCCCACGGGTAGGCCTTCATGATGTCGGCCCGGCGCCTGTAGGTCCCCAGGGTATAGGCGGTCACCGGATCTCGCCCATCGCGCCCTTCTTTCTCGCAGATGTCGAGCCAACGGTCGATGGCCTGCCCGACCGTGCGGATGGTGGTATCAAGGAGTGCGGAGACGGGGTTGGCCGCGTTCTTGTCCCGGAACGCCCTGGCCTCTTTCATGGTACGGAAGGTCTTGTAGGCATAGCCGGTCCTGGTTCCGGCACTGGGGTAACGGACCTGATAGGTAACGCCTTTATTTCCGTCTCTCTTGCGAATATCCGACATGATGAAATCAGAATAAATATTAGACTCTGTTAAATCAAGTCTACTCTAATAGTTTTAGAGCCTTAAATGCTGCTCGGCCTCCATCTGAGCCTTGTAGTACGTTCGAATCAAGGCGCTACGTTCTATTTTTAGCCGTCCGTCTATTGGATCGACAAAGAACGGCAGCTTGCGGTTTCCATAGGCATCCTTTTCGGCGGCACGGCGGATTTGGCGGTCGTTCAGGGGCACGCCCATTTCAGCCAGAAGATCCCGTGCGGCGTCGAGATCAAGATATGTGGGTCTTTGCATATCGGTCTCCTACAGCAAGTTGTACTCCTCGGCTGCGGACCGGGTCGGCCCTTTGGATGAAAGACTGACAAGCTCATGCCCGTCATCGGTCAACGGCTTCACGTCGTGACCGAAGCCGTTGGTCGGGTTCAAATAAACGGTGGCACCTTGTGAATGGCGGATACGATAATCTTCTTCAAGCTCGGCAAAGACTTCCACAATGGCTCGCTCGATATCGGATAAACGCATCTCCCCCTGTATTTTTATCTTCATGAGACAAGCTCCTTAGCATTATACCCATTAGTATATTATACAATTATAAGTATTATAAAAATATTAATACCAAGGCTCCTTTCAAAGAAAATGTCATATTTTCTGCGGCGCTCGCGGATTTTTCCACAAAACAACCCACAACTGCAGAGTGAGGCGGTGTGCGGCGGAGCCGTTCAGGGCCAACCGGCGTCAGGCGGGGCTTATGCCCCGCCGTCACCATGACGCCAGACGGGAACGCCCATCTTGCGGGCTTTGTCGGCCAGATTGTCGGTGATGCCGGACCCGGGAAAGACGATCAGGCCGATGGGCATGGCCTCCAGCAGACGGTCGTTGCGCCGGAACGGGGCCGCCTTGCCGTGGGCGGTCCAGTCGGGCTTGAAGACCACCTGGGGCACGCCGTGCTTGTCGGCCCAGCAGGCGGCGATGCGCTCGGCACCGGAGGGCGATCCGCCGTGCAGCAGGACCATGTCGGGATGGCGGGCATGGGCCTTGTCGAGCACCGACCAGATGCGCTGGCGATCGTTGCAGGCCTGCCCGCCCGCGAAGGCGATGCGCGGACCCGGCGGGACCATGATCTGCGTCTCGGCGATCTTCCGGGCGTTAATGAAATCGCGGCTATCGATCACGGCGGCGGTCATGGCCTGGCGATTGACCCGCGATCCGGACCGGGGCCGCCACGGCGAACCGGTCAGAGCCTCGAAGCTGTCGGCGGCGTGCTCGCGCATCGCCTCGAAGGCGTTGCGGCGCTCGATCAGCCCGAGCCCTTCGGCGGTGAGGCGCTCGAGTTCGACGGAGCGGATCTCGGAGCCGTCCTGTTCGCGCTGGCTGCGGCGCTGGTCCTGCTCGTTGGTGTCGAGGTCACGGTCGAAGGCTTCGACGCGGCGGTGAAACGCCCCGACCATGGACCAGAGAAGATCGGAAAGATCGTCCTCGAGCCGCGTGTCGGTGAAGAGGTCGGCCAGCATCTCGAAGGCGGACGCAACGGCGATGCGGGCGGGGTCGTCGTCGGGCAAGGGTCTCGGGTCGGGTTCGTCCTGGAACGGCCGGACGCCGTGGGTCTGGAGTTCCTCCAGCAGGTGCGCGGTCGGCGAGATGGCGTGGTCCGGTTCGGCGTCGAGGGTAAGCAGGGTGTGGTCGGTCATGGTGATCCTCCGGTCTGGGGCTGTTGGCCGCGCCCATCGCGGCCTTTCCGGGGATCGCCCGCCGGAGGCCGTGAGGGCGGGGCCGCACCCGAACGGGCCGGAACGCAGTGGAGGAGGACGCGGAACGCGGCCTTGCGGCGCTGCCCGGCCTCCGGCAGATCCCCCTGAAGGAAAGGACGCGGGCGGGGCCTCTGGTCCCCATAACGGAGGATCAGGCCGCACGGACCCTGTCCTGGTCGGCCGGGACCAGTTGCCCCATGAGCCGCGCGGCGGTGGCGGCGGGACCGAAGGCCTGAAGGTCCGCGTTCGGATCGGTGCCTTGGCTGAGAAGCGGATGCACGGCGATGCCTTGCCCGCCCGCGCGATCCGCGAGACGTTCGAACGCCGCTTCCCCGGCGGGATCAGGCTCGAGGGCGATATACAGACGAACCAAACCCTGCGGCAGCGCGAACGCCCCGAGATGCCCGGCGGACAGGGCCGCGACCATGGACAGGCCGGGGAACAGCATGCGCAGCGTCAGGACGCTTTCGATCCCCTCGCCCGCGACCAGGGCGTCGCCCGGATCGCCGAA
>NZ_FNAP01000027.1 GCF_900101965.1 Rhodospira trueperi
TCGGCCCAGCACCCCGGGTCGCCCGTCCCTCTGACTGATCCCCGACACCGCGCCGCGAACCCCGCTGGGCCGCCCCGTCCGCGTCGGGAGCCCGGGTTCTACTCACACAGCCAAACCCGGTCAACAGTTTTTTTCACTTTTCTTTCGCCCCGCCCCCCGGAGACATCGCCGTCGGCACAGCCGCCGCGCGCTCCCCCTGAGCCGGGACCCACCTGTATAGGATCAGAGACGCGGAAACGCAAGGATTTTCGGGCCGAGCGCCGAGAATTCCGCTTTCAGGCGATCCGGTCAGGGCGGGCCTTCCGATGCCACCACCGCCTCGATGGCCGCAGCCACCGACAGCGTTCGTCGATCCGCGCCGTGGCCGCCGGTCACCATCAGGCCCACCGGCGCCGTGCCGGGCTCATGGCAAGGCAGGGAAACGGCGCAGGCATCCATGGCATTGACGATGGCCGTGTTGCGCAGCAGACGCATGTTGATCCGCCTGAAATCGGCGTCGGCGCGCACCGCGTCCAGCGGCGGCGCGACCATCGGCGCGGTCGGCCACACCATGGCATCGAACGGCGCCAATGCGGCGTGAAAGCGGCCCCCCAAATCGGCGCGTGCGCGCAGCACATCCACCAGATCGGCGGCTCCCATGGCGGCGCCAGCCTCGATACGCTGGCGCACGCGCGGATCATAGGCGTCGCCGGCCACGGCCAGACGGCCCCGGTGCATGGCGAAGGCCTCGGCCACCACGATGCCGCCTCCGGCATGAATGCCGGCCGCCTCCCGCAGCATCGGCAGCGGCCGGGTGTCGATGCGCGCCCCGGCCGCCGAGAGCCGGCCCAGCGCGCGATCAAAGGCCCGGGCCACCGACTCGTCCAGATCCTCCAGAACGGTCGTCGGCGGCGCGCCCAGGCGCAGCCCGGCGACCTCCACCGGCGCCGCGCCGCCGTCCTCGGCCCGACCGCTCAGGATGGCGTCGAGCCGGGCGCAACAGTCCACCGACCGACCCAGCGGCCCCACCGAATCCAGCGTCGGCGAGAGCGGAAACACACCCCGTGTCGGCACCCGACGCGCGGTCGGCTTGAAGCCCGTCACACCGCACAGCGCGGCCGGAATGCGGCACGACCCACCGGTGTCGGTTCCCAGGGCGGCATGGGCCATGCCATCGGCGACAGACACCGCCGCCCCGGAGGACGAGCCGCCCGGAATGCGGCCCGTGGCGCGGTCCCAGGGGTTGCGCGGCGTCCCGTGGTGCGGATTGAGACCGACGCCGGAAAAGGCAAACTCACTCATGTTGGTGCGCCCCAGCACCACCAGTCCAGCGGCCCGCAGGCGCGCCACGGCCACGGCGTCCCGCCCGGCCGGCGCGGCGTCGGCCAGCACCCGCGAACCCGCCGTGGTGACCTGAGCGGCCTCGTCGAACAGATCCTTCACCGAGATCGCCACCCCGGCCAGCGGATGCGGCGCCAGACCGGCCGCGCGCATCCGGTCGACCGCGTCGGCCGCCGCCCGCGCCGCCGCCACGTGCGTTGTCAGGTAGACCCGCGGCCCCTCTCCGGCGGGATCGGCGATGCGCTCCAGACAGTTCTCGACCAGGGTCCGACTGGTGGTCTCTCCACTGTCAAGGGCGCGCGCCAGGGCGCCCAGGGTTGGTGTCCGGTCCGTCACGTCCGCTGAGGTCCTTTCGCCGTGTCGGGGACGGCCAGGATACTCGTGGCCACGGGCGAAAGAAAGGGAAGGCCATGAAGGGGAGAAGCGAAGCCTCGAACCGGACCCAGCACCTTGGGTTGGCGGGCGGCACGGTGCAAAGAAAAATGGTGGGCCCGGCAGGACTCGAACCTGCAACCAGACCGTTATGAGCGGCCGGCTCTAACCAATTGAGCTACGGGCCCGGGCCGTGCCCGGCGGGCTCCCGGGAGAGGCGAGACTCTAGCGAGCCGCCCGGCCCGGTCAAGAGCCGGAATACCCGGCGCCCGCCCGCCGGGACCGCCCTCAACTGTCCAGGAAGCTGCGCAGCTTGCGCGACCGGCTGGGGTGCTTCAGCTTGCGCAGCGCCTTGGCCTCGATCTGGCGGATGCGCTCGCGGGTCACGCTGAACTGCTGGCCGACCTCCTCCAGGGTATGGTCGGTGTTCATGCCGATGCCGAAGCGCATGCGCAGCACGCGCTCTTCGCGCGGGGTCAGGCTGGCCAGCACGCGGGTGCAGGTCTCGCGCAGGTTCGCGTTGATGGCGGCGTCGAGCGGCTGGACGGCGTTCTTGTCCTCGATGAAGTCGCCGAGGTGGCTGTCCTCTTCGTCGCCGATGGGCGTTTCCAGGCTGATCGGCTCCTTGGCGATCTTCAGGACCTTGCGCACCTTCTCCAGCGGCATCTGGAGCTTCTCGGCCAGTTCCTCCGGCGTCGGTTCGCGGCCGATCTCGTGCAGCATCTGGCGACTGGTGCGCACCAGCTTGTTGATGGTCTCGATCATGTGGACCGGGATGCGGATGGTCCGCGCCTGATCGGCGATCGAGCGCGTGATGGCCTGCCGGATCCACCACGTCGCGTAGGTGGAGAACTTGTAGCCGCGCCGGTACTCGAACTTATCGACGGCCTTCATCAGGCCGATGTTGCCCTCCTGGATCAGGTCCAGGAACTGCAGGCCGCGATTGGTGTACTTCTTGGCGATGGAGATGACGAGCCGCAGGTTGGCCTCGATCATCTCCTTCTTGGCCATGGTGGCCTCGCGCTCGCCCTTCTGGACCGTCTGGACGACCCGGCGGAACTCGGCGATGGGCAGGCCGGACGCCTCGGAGACCTGGGCGATGCCGGTGCGCAGGGTGACGATGTCGGTCTCGAAGCGAGCCGCGAAGTCGCGCCACGGCTTGGCCGGGTTCTCCCGCGCCTCGTCCAGCCACGTCGGGTCGAGTTCGCGGCCCTGATACGCCACCAGGAACTCCGGCCGCTTAATCTTGGCGCGCTCCGCCAGCCGCAACAGCTTGCCTTCCAGCGTCATCAGGCGCCGACTGTGGTCGTTGAGCTGTTCGACCAGTTGATCAATGCGGGCGCTGTTGAGGTGAACGTCCTCCATCAGGTCGATCAGCTCTTGGCGCAACTTTGTGTAGCGTTTTTCGGTGGCGGCCGCGACCGCGTCACCCTTCTGAAGGCGACCGAGCCGCTGGTCCTGCACCTTCTTGAGGCGCTCGTAGGTGCTGGCGATCTTCTCAAAGGTAGCGATGACCTCGGGCTTCAACTCTTCTTCCATGGCCGCCAAAGACACGCCGGCCTCATCGCCACCGTTGCCGTTGTCGCCATCCTGGTCCCCGTCGGAGTCGTTGAGGTCGTCGTCGCCGCCCTCCTCGTCGCCGATGGCGTCATCGGCCTTGGACGAGCCCGAGTCCTGAGCCGACTCCGTCGGATCCTGAAGCTTGTACAGACCACCCAGGAAGCACTCGCCGACCACGCTGAACACCTCGTCCCAGCGCCCAGCGCCGATGGCCTCGATCAGGGCGTTCGCGTTCAGATCGACGAACCGCGCCCGCTCGGACGTGGAGCCGACCTCGGCCGCCGGGAACCGTTCGATGATCTCGCGGAACTGATCGGCGACACCGGCCAGGGTCAGGTCGTGCGACCACGCGTCCGGCACGGGCCACTCACCGTCGAGGACGGGATACGCGGTCGCGCACTGTGCCAGGGCGTCGGTCACCGCCTTCCACGCGTGCGGCTCCGCACCGCTCTCGGCGGCCCCGCTCAGGCCGTCGTCAACCGCCGCGGAAAAGGCCCGATGAAGCCAAGGCATGCCCAGGGCATCGGCGGTCAGGTGCAGGGCCTCGCCGTAGGCCTCGGCGTAGACCTGGGCCTCGTCCGGATTGGACTGTGCCACCCGCGCCAAATGCAGCAGGAACTGGGCGCGGACAAAGGCCTCGTCGTCGCCGCGCACCTCCGGCCAGAAGGTGAACCCGGCCCAGGACATCGGCGTCGTCAGGGACTCCGACTCGACCGGTCGGGCCCGCTGGGGCCGACAGACGTCCATGTACTTCTTGCGCGCCGCCTTCAGGGCCGCGCCGTCCTCGTCGCGCACCCGCAGGGCCAGGGGCTGCACGATGATGCGGGCGTTGCCGTCGAGTTCCGAGACTTTGCGGCCGACCTCGCGCAGGCATTCGAACAGGCGCAGGCCAACGCATCCGGCGAGACCGGCATACAGGACCGTGCTGCGGCTATGGGTCTGTTCGACGTCGATGATCTCCCGCAGCAGCATGCGCCCGGCGACAAGATCATCATGCCACTTCAGCAGCGCGCGAATGGTCAGCGGGCTTTCGCAGATGCCGCCGATCATCATTTCCCGGCCGGCCTCGATGCGCTTGGCGATGGCGATTTCGCCCTCGCGGGACAACAGTTCGACCGACCCCATCTCGCGCAGGTACATACGCACGGGATCGTCCGTCCGCCCCATGTCGTCTTCGTTGATGTTGCCGGTGGCCACGGGCTCGGCGGGTTCCGCCGCTTCGGCGGATTCGGACTCGGCCTCCTCCGAATCGACCACGTTGACGCCCATCTCGGAGAGCATCGCCATGGTATCCTCGATCTGCTCGGAGGACACGTCATCGGGCGGCAGCGCCTGATTCAACTCGTCATAGGTAACGTAACCCCGCTCCTTGCCGCGCTGCACCATCTTCTTGACGGCCGCATTCATCGTGTCCAGCAGGGGTCCTTCACCGCCTTCTTCCGTGGATTCCCGCGCTTCCGCCGTCGCCGCCTTGGTCGCCATCCTCACTCCGCTCCACTGTCCCGATGGCCGGCCGATCACCCGAACCGGCCCTGTCTCCAGCCGCACGCGTCGCCGCTCCACCCACGCGCACCCCTGATCCGGTGCCACCCATTCCAACGCGCCCGGGCCAAGATCGTCATGTTGGATCTATCGGTCCGAAGCGAAACCCGCCCGCCCATTCCAAAAAATGCCTTTCCCGGCCGGCCCCGTCGTCAGAACCCGGTCCCGGTCGTGCCCTCGCCGCCACTCTCCCCGCCGAACGCCCCGGGCTCCGCTGGATCCACCAGACTGTCCCGCGCCGCCCTCAGCGCCATCAGACGGGCCAGGGCGTCGTCGGTCATCTCGTTGGCGAATCGCTCCTCCGCGGCGCGCAGATCCATGTCCAGGGCCGCCCGACCGTGGAGGGCAAACAACTCCTCCCACCCCCGCGACACGGCGCCCGCATCCGCCTGTGGGCGAACGAAATCCGGGTGCATCCGCGCGTCCGCCTCCAGCAGACGGTTCAGGGCCGCCTCCAGTCCGGCCGACCTGAGATGGTTCAGGATGGCATCCCTGTCAAGCGACTCGGCATCGTGGAGTCGTGACTCGTATACAGAAAGCAGTTCCTCGCGCACAGTCGACACGTCGGACTCGAGCACATCCAGGGACCCCAACCGCTCCGCGACTTGGTCCAGAAGACCGGGATGATTGAGGACGACGGCGAGAAGCAGGCGTTCCTGCATACGCCGGGCCGGCAACGCCCCGGCCGGGCTCGCGGCCAGAGCCGGCGCGGATGCCGAAGGGGACACCGGCAAACGCGGCGCCCGCTGTCGGCGCGTGCCCGCGCTCCCTCCCCCGCCCTGCCCCCTCGCCCGGCGAATCTCGCCCCAGAAGCGGTCCCGCAGGGCGCCCCGGTATTGCTGCGCCACGCTCCGATCGGCGATGGCCTGCACCGCCTGGTCGATCTCGCGCTCCAGCGCCGCGCGGCGTTCCGGCGTATCCATGCGATGGCGCGCCCGCATCATGCGCCAGCACAGCTCGATCATGGGCAGGGCGCCATCCAGCACCGACCGCATCGCCCCGGCCCCGCGTTCCCGGATCAGGTCGTCCGGGTCGAGCCCCGCCGGCAGCAGCGCGAAGCGCAGGCTGCGCCCCGGCCCCAGCAGCGGCAGGGCGCGTTCCAGGGCACGCATGGCGGCGCGCTGACCGGCCGAGTCGCCGTCGAAGCACAGCACCGGCTCCGCCGCGTGGACCCACAGCATCTCGATCTGGGCCTCGGTCAGGGCCGTACCCAGGGGCGCCACCACCTGGGCAAAGCCCGCCGCCGACAGGGCGATGACGTCCATGTAACCCTCGGCGACGATGACCTCGCCGGTCTCGCGGATCGCCTCCCGGGCCTCGAACAGCCCGTACAGCGCCCGGCTCTTGTGGAACAGGGGCGACTCGGGACCGTTGAGGTACTTCGGCTTGGCGTCACCGAGCACCCGGCCGCCGAACGAGACGACCGCGCCCTTGCGGTCGCGGATGGGAAACACCACCCGGTCGCGCATGACATCGTAGGGCGAACGGCCATCGTCCGGCCGCCCGAGCAGGCCCGCCTCGACCAGGGTGTCGTCGTCCACGTCCATGCCCGCGCGCCGCAGGTGCGCCCGCAACGCGTTTCCGGGCGGGGCATAGCCGAGCCGGAAGCAGGCAATGGTCGCGTCGTCAAGGCCACGTCGGTGAAGATAGGCCAGCGCGTCACGTCCCTCCGGCAGCCTCAGACGCTGTTCAAACACGGCGCAGGCGGCCTCGACCACATCCGACAGACCAGCGGCGCGTTGTTCCCGCTCGCGGGTGGCGGGATCGGGCTTGGGAACCTCAAGGCCCGCCTCTGCGGCCAGGGCTTCGACCGCCTCCATGAAAGACAGGCCGGCCGCCGCCATCTCGAAGGAGATGATGTCGCCGTGCGCCCCGCAGCCATAACAATGGTAGTGATCGTCGTAGACGTGAAAGCTCGGCGTCTTTTCGTTGTGGAACGGGCAGCACGCCTTATACTGGCGCCCGTTGCGGATCAACCGCACGCGCCGGCCGATCACCGTGGCCAGCGGCACGCGGGCCTTGAGTTCATCGAGAAACCGGTTCGGCAGTGCCATAATCAGGGTCCCGAACGGCGGATCACCGACACGCGCCCGGCGCCGCTACGCCAGCCGTGCCTTGGCGATCATACTGGCCTGGGCGAAATCCATGCGTCCGGCGTAGCGGTCACGCAGGGTGGCCATGACCCGGCCCATGTCCTTCAGGCCGACCGCCCTCGCCTGGTCTTCGGCGACCTCCCCGATCACCGACTCGACCGCCGAATCGATCTCGTGCGGCGTCATCTGGTGCGGCAGGAACGACTGGATGATCTCCAGTTCCTCCTGCTCCTGCTCTGCCAGATCCATGCGGCATCCCTGCTCATACAACGCGATGCTGTCACGGCGCTGCTTGATCATGCTCTGCAGCATGGTCAGGATCTCGGTCTCCGCGACGGACTCGCCACGCTCACGGGCGCTGATGTCTCGGTCCTTCAGCGCGGCCAGAATCAGGCGAATGGTGCTGACGGCCCGCTGATCCTTGTTGCGCACCGCGATCTTGAGGTCCTCGTTCAATCGGTCACGCAGCATCCAACAGCGTCCTCCAGACGGACTGGCGGCGCGCGGACCCGGCGCGCGCGCCACACATCGGTACCGGCGGGGGTAAGGAGAAAGCCGCCCGCTGTCAAACGCCTTCACGCGCCGATCCGGCGTCCAGGCCCCGAACGGTGGGGGGCGTGTTGACTTGGCCACGCCGATCCCCGTATCAACCGCCCAGCGGCCCCGGAGTTCCGGATCGTCCGCGCTTTCTTCCTCGTCTCCATCCGCAACCGGACAGTCACGCATGCCCTCGCCCTCCGCGCAAGACGGCGGCCCCACCCGGGGACCCGCCGGTGCCACCGCCGCCCTGATCCTGGCCGACGGAACGGTCCTGTGGGGACGCGGGGTCGGCGCCGTGGGCGAGGCCGGCGGCGAGGTGGTGTTCAACACCGGCATGAGCGGATATCAGGAGGTGATGACCGATCCCTCCTATGCCGGGCAGATCCTCACCTTCACCTTCCCGCACATCGGCAACGTCGGCACCAATCCCGAGGACATCGAGTCCGTTACCCCCGCCGCCCGGGGCTGCATCCTGCGCGCCGACATCACCGAACCCTCGAACTGGCGCGCCGCCCAGCACCTCGACGCCTGGCTGAAGAGCCACGGGCTGGTGGGCATGACCGGCGTGGACACCCGGCGCCTGACCCGGCGCATCCGGGATGTCGGCGCCCCCAACGGACTCATCGTCCACGCGCCGGACGGGCTGTTCGATCTGGACGGCCTGAAGACCCGCGCCGCCGGCTGGCCCAGCCTGGAGGGCCTGGACCTCGCCAAGGACGTCACCTGCACCCAGACCTACGGCTGGGACGAGACGCGCTGGAGCCTCGCCCACGGCTACGGCACCCAGGACACGCCGCGCTTCCACGTCGTCGCCGTGGACTACGGCGCCAAGCGCAACATCCTGCGCTCGCTGGCCTCGCATGGCTGCCGTGTCACCGTGGTCCCGGCCAGCGCGGATGTCGAGGCCATCATGAACCACAGGCCGGACGGCATCTTTCTGTCCAACGGCCCGGGCGATCCGGCGGCCACCGGAACCTATGCCGTGCCGGTGGTGCAAAAGCTGGTGGCAAGCGGAAAGCCGGTTTTCGGCATCTGCCTGGGGCACCAGATTCTGGCGCTGGCGCTGGGGGCGAAGACCTACAAGATGGACATCGGCCACCGCGGCGCCAACCACCCGGTCAAGGACCACACCACCGGCAAGGTGGAGATCACCAGTCAGAACCACGGCTTCGGGGTGGACCGCGCGAGCCTGCCACCGGGCGTGGTGGAGACGCACACCTCGCTGTTCGACGGCACGGTCGAGGGGCTGGCCGTCGAGGGCAAGCCGGTGTTCTCGGTGCAGTACCACCCGGAGGCCTCGCCCGGCCCCCAGGACAGCCAGTACCTGTTTGCCCGGTTCATGAAGACCATCGAGGAGAGCAAGGCATAGCGCCGTGACGCCGCGTCGCAGGCGCCGCAGACCCACGACAGGGCAATCGGGTGATTGCACTGTTGACGAAATGCGAGACGCCGTAGGGTGGGTTCGCGCCGAAGGCGCAACCCGCCGCATCTCCGGCAAGCGGCGGAACGCCCCGCTTCGCGGGTCGAATTCGCCCTACCTTAACAAAAGATGGTCGGGCGTTCCGCCACAAGGCACACGATCCCCCGCGTCTTCGCGAGCACACACCCTTTCACCCGATTGCCCTAAGACCCGCGCGCAGCGTCGTTGACACATCCCGGGGGTCTCAGTATAAACCCGCCCTTTCCTTCATTGATGCCCTGGCCGACGGAGATCCCGCCGTGAAACGCACCTATCAGCCCAGTAAGCTCGTCCGCAAGCGGCGGCATGGATTCCGCGCCCGTAGCGCCACCGTCGGTGGCCGGCGCGTCCTGGCCAACCGCCGCGCACGGGGACGCAAGCGCCTGTCCGCCTGACGATCGGAAGACTCGGCGGAAACCGCGACACGGGGTCCGAACGGCAGTCATGAGCGCGCCACAGTCCCAAGACGTGCCCGCAGCCGGTCTGGACCGGCGCCCCGTCGTCCGGCTCAAGCGCCGGGGCGACTTCCTGCGTGTGGCCGGCGCCCGCACCAAGTGGGTGACACCGGGGTTCATTCTGCAGGCGGCGCCGAATCCGGCCACGCGCGGCGCGCCAGCAAACGCCGACGCCGCGACACTGCCGGCGCCCCGTCTTGGATTCACCGTCAGCCGCAAGGTCGGCAAGGCCGTCATCCGCAACCGCGCCAGACGGCGCCTGCGGGCCGCCGCCGATGAAGTGTTCCCCACCGTCGCGCGCCCCGGATGGGACTACGTTCTCATCGGCCGGCGCGACACCAAGGACCTGGACTTCGCGCGGCTCCTCGCCGACATGCACACGGCACTGGACCGGTTGGCGTCCGGAGGCGGGCGCGGCGGTCGTGGTGGCGGCGGTCGGCGGCACGGCACCCGGAGGCCCTCGTCATGACGGCACGCCTGCCCCCAGTGGGACACTGGCCGCGTCATGCCCTTCGTCTGCTGATCCGGGGCTATCAGCTCGTGCTCTCGCCCTACCTGGGCCAGAACTGCCGCTTCCTGCCGACCTGTTCGTCCTACGCCATGGAAGCCATCGAGCGGCATGGCGTTCTGGCCGGGGGCTGGCTGTCCCTGAAACGGATTCTTCGTTGCCATCCGTGGGGCGGCATGGGATACGATCCCGTCCCCGCGCCCCGGAGCCCCCGCACCAACGCGGAGGATCCGGCCCGGGCCGGAGCAGCCGACAGGCTTGGCGATCCGCCCTCCGACCCCGCTTCATGATCTGACACCGCGCGGCGTGTCCAGGTTGGCGCGCCCGCCTGCCCGTCTGGCCCGATGCCGGACGGATCGTCTTACGGACAAGGACCCATGGCCGAACAGCGCAACCTGATCCTCGCGGTCTTGCTTTCCATCCTCGTCTTGCTCGGGTTCGAGTTCGTGTGGCGGGCCGTGTTCCCGCCGCCACCCGTCGAACAGACGGAAATGGCGGACGCGGGCGGCCCCGGAACCGACGGCTCGGGCGCGGCCATCGCACCGGGCACGGCTCCGCAGGCTCCGGGCGGAACCGAGGCCGGCCTGCCCCCCGCGCCCGGGACTCCAAGCGTGCCGGGCGCGATCCCGCCCGCCGAGACGGCCAGCCGCGCCGAGGTTCTGGCCGCGACCGAAGGCGGACGCGTGACCATCGACACGGCCGAGCTTCAGGGGTCGATCCGCCTGAAGGGCGCCCGCCTGGACGACCTGATCCTGACCGAATACCGCGAGTCACTGGACGAGGACAGCCCGCCGATCCACCTGTTCTCGCCGGCCGGCGCGCCCGACCCGTACTACGCCGAGTTCGGCTGGGTGGCCACCACGGCGTCCGGCGCGACCATCAACATGCCCATGCCGGGACCCGACACGCCGTGGGCGGCCTCGTCGGACACCCTGCGCGTCGGCCAGCCGGTCACGCTGACCTGGGACAATGGGGCCGGACTGCGCTTCACCCGCACGGTCGCCGTGGACGAACACTTCCTGTTCACCGTCACCCAGCGCGTCGAGAACACCGGCGACGAGACGTTGGCGCTGTTCCCCTACGGCCTGGTGTCGCGCACCGACCGGCCGGCGACCACGGGCATCTGGATTCTGCACGAGGGGCCGCTGGGCGTCTTCGACGGCACCCTGACCGAGGTGAACTACGGCGACCTGGAGGACGAGCAGACCCAGACCCACACCACGACGGGCGGCTGGATCGGGATCACCGACAAGTACTGGCTGGCGGCGCTGGCCTTCGACCAGGAGCGCGAGGCCAACGCCCGGTTCGTCCGCCATGTCACGGACGGTCGCGAGCGCTTCCAGGTGGATTACCGGCTGAGCGGGCAGACGCTGGCCCCGGGCGGTATCGCGGAGACGACGAACCGCCTGTTCGCCGGCGCCAAGAAGGTACAGTTGCTCGACGGCTACGCGGATGAGTACGGAATCACCAATTTCGATCTGGCTATCGATTTCGGCTGGTTCTACTTCATGACCAAGCCGTTCTTTTACTCCCTTCTGTGGCTGGAAGACCTGCTCGGCAACTATGGCCTCGCCATCATCGCCTTTGTCATTCTGCTGAAGCTGGCCTTCTTTCCGTTGGCCAACAAGGCCTATACGTCCATGTCCAAAATGAAGAAGATGCAGCCTGAACTGAAAAAGATTCAGGAGCGCTTCAAGGACGACAAGCCGCGCGCGCAGCAGGAAATCATGGGCCTGTATCAACGGGAGGGCGTCAACCCGCTGTCGGGCTGCATGCCGATCCTGATCCAGATCCCGGTGTTCTTCGCCCTCTACAAGGTGCTGTTCGTGTCCATCGAAATGCGGCACGCGCCGTTCTACGGCTGGATCCAGGACCTATCCGCGCCGGACCCGACCAATATATTCACGCTGTTCGGGCTGATCCCATGGAACACGCCCGACATCCTGCACATCGGCATCTGGCCGCTCATCATGGGTGCGTCGATGTTCCTGCAGCAGAAGCTGAACCCGGCGCCGCCCGATCCGACGCAGGCCCGCATCATGGCCATGCTGCCGATCCTGTTCACCTTCATCCTGGCGCGGTTCGCCGCCGGACTGGTGATCTACTGGACCCTGAACAATATCCTGTCCATGGCCCAGCAGTGGTTCATCATGAAGCGCGTCGGCGCGAAGGTGAATCCGTGAGGGGGGCGCGCGCCTGGGCGAGTGGTGATGGCCGGGGACGCTGAGCCCGGGTCGGACGACGCCGCCGACTCCGCGGCGACCGCCCGCCTGGAGGCCGGCCGGGTGCTGTTCGCCCAGCCGTGCGCCTTTCTGCGCGGGGTGGCCGACCTGTCGGGGCTGCCGCCCTCCGACCTGCCGGAAATAGCGTTCTGCGGCCGCTCCAACGTCGGCAAGTCCAGCCTGGTGAACGCCCTGACGGGGCGCAACACGCTGGCCCGCACCTCCAACACCCCGGGCCGCACCCAGGAAATCAACCTGTTCACCCTGGGGCCGGAGGCCCAGCCGCGCCTGATGCTGGCCGATCTGCCGGGGCACGGCTTCGCCCGTGCGCCCAAGGCCAAGGTCGACGCCTGGACCCGACTGGTGAACGCCTACCTGAAGGGCCGTCCGCCGCTGCGCAGGGTCTTGCTGTTGGTGGACGCGCGCCACGGCCTGAAAGGCATCGACCGCACCGTCATGAGCATGCTGGACGCCGCCGCCGTGAACTATCAGGTGGTGTTGACCAAGGCCGACAAGCCGGGCATGAAAGCGCTTGCCGACATCCAGGCGGCGACCATGGCGGGGCTGGCCCGTCATGTCGCGGCCCATCCGGAGGTGATGGCGACCAGCGCGCGCACCGGGGCCGGCATCCCGGAGTTGCGCGCGGCGCTGACCGACATCGCCGCGCCGGCACCCGGTGGCGGCGGGTGATACCGGCCGGCGATCGGATTGACGGCATTGGCCCTGGGGTCACGACGTTAAACCGGTGTGGTTGAGTCTTTGTTATTCTCGCCGCAGCGCCCCCTCGGGGCGCGCGGCTCCGCCGCTTCGCGGCGTCGGCGCGGTCGCGCCGGCCGGTCTCCGAAAAGTTCAGCCTTTTCGGAGACCGGCATGACGACAGTCGGATCGAAACGGGGGATACAGGCATGGGCGGCCACGACGGCATCGGCGAGGACAAGGAGGCGCTGCGCCAGATCTGGCTGGAGAAGGCCCGCACGCTGTCGGAGGCGCTGCCCTACATGCGCCGCTTCTCCGGCGAGACGGTGGTCATCAAGTACGGCGGCCACGCCATGGGGGACGCCCACCTGTCCAGCCTGTTCGCCCGCGACGTGGTGCTGCTCAAGCAGGTCGGCATCAATCCGGTGGTCGTCCACGGCGGCGGCCCGCAAATCCAGAAGATGCTGGAGCGCCTGAAAATCCAGTCGGAGTTCGTGGACGGGCTGCGGGTGACCGACCGGGCCACGGTGGACATCGTCGAGATGGTCCTGTCCGGCTCCATCAACAAAGAGATCGTGACCGCCATCACCCAGGCCGGCGGCTTCGCGATTGGCCTGTCCGGCAAGGACGGCCACATGATCCGCGCCGCCAAGCTGCGCCGCGCCCGCAAGGACCCGGACAGCAACATCGAGAAACTGCTGGACCTGGGATTCGTCGGCGAGCCGACCGAGATTCAGCCGCACGTCCTGAACTACTTCGAGGGCTCGGACGTCATCCCGGTGATCGCGCCCATCGGCCAGGGGGAAGACGGCGAGACCTTCAACATCAACGCCGACACGGCGGCCGGCGCCATTGCCGCCGCCGTGGGCGCGCGCCGCCTGTTGATGCTGACCGACGTCAAGGGCGTGCTGGACGCAAACGGCGTTCTGGTCGACGAAATGATGACCGGCGAGGCCCATTCCGGCATCGCCGAGGGCACCATCTCCGGCGGCATGATCCCCAAGGTCGAAACCTGCCTGAAGGCGGTTGAGGACGGGGTCGAGGCGGCGGTGATCCTGGACGGCCGGGTGCCCCACGCCATCCTGCTGGAGCTGTTCACGCCGCACGGCGCCGGTACCCTGATCCGCGCCCGCTGACCCCACCGGCGCCCGATCACCGCTGAATCCGCGATGCACTGGAACCGCGGGCGAACCGCGCCCGCGCCTAGCGTCATGCGTCCCGGTCATACCCGGCGGTTATCGAAATCATGTCGCATCGGCATTTTGCCCGAGTACCGCGCTCAACTAAATTCAGAGTGTGGACGGCGGCGCATGGCGTTCGCGGCCACAGGGGCGGAACCGGTTTCATCCAAGCACAACCGGACAGCCCAACAGAGACACTGAGGATTTCACATCAACGGGGCTTCGCCCCCGTCCTCGAACACGGAGACCAGCGTCATGAAGATCACCGAAACCTCCACCATCATCGCCGCCGCCATGACCGCCGCCCTGGCCATGGCCGCGCCCACCGGGGCATCCGCCGCCGACATGGAAAAGTGCTACGGCGTCGCCAAGGCGGGCCACAACGATTGCCAGACGGCGAACTCCTCCTGCGCCGGTTCGTCCACGATGGACGGCGACGGCCACGCGTTCATCGCGCTGCCGGAAGGCACCTGCGAGAAGCTCGTGGGCGGCAGCCTGGAGCCGAAGGAGTCCTGATCCGCACCCGGGCGCGTGCCGCCGGCGGATGGGCGGGGCCCATTCGCCGCGTGGCGCCGCCGCCCTGCCCTTGGGTTTCTTCCTGTCGACAGCAACGGAGGTCGTCATGTCCGGGTCCTCGCGCCCGCCCCCGGCGGACTCGCCCGTTCCCGCCGCCTCCGTCGGTGTCGGACTGAAATCCGATCACGTCGAGGCCCTGCTGGCCGACCCCGGCGCCGTCGCCTGGGTCGAGGTCCACGCCGAGAACTACATGCACGATGGCGGGCCACGTCACCACGACCTGGAGCGGGTGCGCCGCGATTTTCCCCTGTCCGTCCACGGGGTGGGCCTGTCGCTGGGCGGCGCCGAGGATCTGGACGGCGCGCATCTGGCGCAGCTGGCGGCCGTCGTGGACCGCTACCGGCCGGCCCTGGTGAGCGAGCATCTGGCGTGGTGCGGCACCACCGGCGCTTTCCTCAACGATCTGCTGCCCGTGCCCTACACCGAGGAAGCCCTGTCCCTGGTCGCGCGCCATGTGGACCAGACCCAGGAGGCGCTCGGGCGCCCGATCCTGGTCGAGAACCCCTCGCGCTACTTCGCCTTCCGGATCGGGGACATGTCGGAAACAGAGTTCCTGACCGCCCTGACCGAACGCACCGGCTGCGGCCTGCTGCTGGACGTCAACAACATTGTCGTCAGCGCCGTCAACCTGGACTTCGACCCGGTGGGCTATCTGGAGGCCCTGCCCCTCGACACCGTCGGGGAAATCCATCTGGCCGGGCACGCCGTGCGCCATGTGGACGGGGTTGAACTGCGCATCGACGACCACGGCAGCGCGGTCAGCGAGGCGGTGCTGGCCCTCTACGGCCGTGCGCTCGCGTCCACCGGGCCGCGCCCCACCCTGATTGAGCGGGACAGCAACCTGCCGCCCTGGCCCGAGTTGGCTGCCGAGGCCAGCCGGGTGCGCGACATCCTGGCCACCGCGCTCGGGAGGGATTGATGGCGACCCTGGCGGAGGTCCAACGCGCCTTCGGCGGCGCCGTGCTGGGCGACGACGACCCGACGCTGGCGGCGCTGATCGACGGCGCCGGCCTGACCCCGGAACAGCGCCTGGGAATCCACCGCAACAACGCGCTCATCACCCTGACGGAGGCGCTGGGCGCCAACTTCCCGGTGGTCAAGGCCCTGGTCGGCGACGCGTTCTTCACGCAGACCGCCCGCGCGTTCATCCGCCGGTCCCCGCCCGCTTCCCCGGTCCTGTCGCGGCACGGCGAAGGCTTCGCCGACTTCCTCGCCACCTTCGAGCCGGCCGCGAGCCTGCCCTATCTGCCCGACGTGGCCCGCTTGGAATGGGCGCGCCTGGGGGCGTTGCAGGCCGCCGACGCCCGTCCGGCGCCGCGCGAGACCCTGGCCGGCGTCCCCCCTCACCTACTGCCGATGGCCCGGTGCGCCGTGCATCCCTCCTTCCGCTTCGTGGTGTCGGATTGGCCGGTGGACCGCGTTTGGGCCATGCACCAGCCCGACTGGCCCGACGGCAAAACCGTCTCGCTGGACGAGGGCGGCGTCACCATCCTGCTGTGCCGGCCGGACGACCGCGTCCTCATGGCCCGGGCCGACCGGGGCACGCTGTCCCTGCTGCTCGCCCTGGACATGGGCCAGACTCTGGAGACCGCCGCCCAGGCCGCCGCCCGGGCGCACCCCGACTTCGACCTGACCGCCGCGCTGACCTGCGTTCTGTCGCTCGGCCTGCTGACCGAGATCGCGATCCCGCGCACCGCGTCCGACGATGCGCCGGTCACCCCCATCAGCCGTCCGGAGACATCCGCATGACGACCGAACAGACCGCCCCCCCCGGCCGCTCGTGTGGTCCCCTGGCCCGTGTCTGGTCCGGCCTGACCGTCCTCGGCACCTGCGTTCCCGCCTGGGTCATGGGGCTGTTCGCCCGCGTCGGGATCGCCGGCGTGTTCTGGCGCTCCGGTCAGACCAAGGTGTCGGGCTGGGAGATCACCGGCAGCACCTATTTCCTGTTCCAGGATGAATACAAGGTCCCCGTGCTGCCGCCGCATCTGGCGGCACAGATCGCCACGGCCGCCGAACACATCTTTCCCGTGCTCCTGATCCTGGGCCTGTTCACGCGGCTGTCAGCCCTCGGCCTGTTGGGCATGACGGTGGTCATTCAGGTGTTCGTCTATCCCAACAGCTGGCCCGATCACGCCGTGTGGGCCTCCGCACTGCTGTTGATCCTGCTGAAGGTAACCGGGGCAGAAGTGCGGGCGGTGGCTGCGTCGCGACTCACATTTGGTTGCGCGAACTCGCGGTTCGTGATTCGCTGCGGGCATGGTCAAGCCGCCGTTCGACATTGATGCCCTGTATCCGGCGACGCTGAAGCCGTTGACGCTGGGCCTGCTGGAAGAGAACGCCCGGCTGGTGTCGGAGAACGGGGCGTTGCGCGACGAGATCGCGCGGCTGAAGGGTCTGAAGGGCAAGCCGGACATCAAGCCGCCCTTGAAGCCGTCTGGCATGGACAAGGCAACGGACAAACGGCCCCGGCGCGAGGGGAAGCGGCGGCGCGGGCCGAAAAAGCCGTCGGGCGTGGTCGAGGAGCGGCGGATCGCGGTCGATGGTGTCCCGCCCGGCTCGCGGTTCAAGGGCACCCAGCCGTTCACGGTCCAGGAGCTCAGGATCGAGGCCCGCACGGTGTGCTATCACCGTGAACGGTGGATCACTCCGGACGGCGTGACGATGCTGGCGCCGCTGCCCGATGGGGTCACCGATCACTTCGGTCCCGCGCTCAAGCGCTTCATCCTCGCCCAATACCACCAGGGCCAGACGACGGTGCCCCGCCTGGTCGAGATGCTGCAAGGGCTGGGGGTGGCGATTTCCCAGCGGCAGGTGGTGCGCATCCTCATCGCGTCAAACGACCAGTTCGTCACCGAGGCCCGGGACGTTCTGCGGGCGGGCCTGACCCACGGACGGTGGATTTCGGTGGACGATACCGGCGCCCGTCACCAGGGCAGAAACGGCGTCTGCACCCAGATCGGCAACGATGCGTTCACTGTTTTCGCCACCACGGTTTCCAAGAGCCGGCTCAATTTCCTCGAGCTTCTGCGGGCCGGGCACGGCGACTATGTGCTGAACGATCAGGCCTTCGCCGCCATGCGCCGGCGCGGCCTCGCCGGTTCCGTCATCGCCCGACTGCAGGCCCACCCGGACCGGTTTTTCGCCGAT
>NZ_FNAP01000016.1 GCF_900101965.1 Rhodospira trueperi
GTCAGACCATCAACCTCCGAAAGCCAAACCAAAAACGTGTCCCGATCCATACCCGCCTCCCGCGTTCAGCATCCTTTATGATACCAAAAACGGGAACGCATACCTAACGCTAATTGAGCCTATATTTTTAATTGGGCTGCGCTTCTCACAATGACGAGCATAAGTGAAGATGTGTGAATCGGATAGCCCTATCCAGGGGAGGGGGCCGGTGCGCGCCAGGGGCGACAAGCCGTTCACTTCGGAGGCCGGGCGGCCAAAATGAGAACTGCTGCGCCCCCGGTTCCTCAACTCAGAATCAGCAGCGTTCCCAGGATCGCGATCAGGCCCCAGGGCAGCGCCTGCCTGAACGGGTTGGGGCGTGGCCGCATGGCCTTCAGGGTGTCGGGATGCAACCGGAGGCCGTCGGCGCTGATCATCGAGGCGGCCCGATCGGCGTGATCCAGGATCTTCGGAAGCCGGTCCGCCGCCGTGGCCAGTGTTTCCATGCCGCTGCGCAGGCGGCCCACCGGTCCAAGGGTCTCGGCCATCCACTTCTCGATCAGGGGCTGCGCCAACTCCCACATGTTCACCGTGGGCGCCACGGTGCGCCCCACGCCCTCGATCACCAGCAGGCTCTTCTGCAACATCAGAAGCTGCGGCTGGGTGGACATGTTGAAGGTCTCGGTGACCTGGAAGAGCTGCCCCAGCAGGCGGGCGATGGAGATTTCGGCCAGGGGCTTACCCAGGATGGGCTCGGCGATGGAACGCGAGGCCTGGGTGAAGGCCTCGACCGACTGGTCGGCCGGGATCCAGCCAGCAACGAAGTGGGCCACGGAGACGCGGCGATAGTCGCGGGTCAGGAACCCCAGCAGCATCTCGCCCAGGGTGCGGCGGGTCGCGGAATCGACACGGCCCATAATGCCGAAGTCCACCGCTACGACGGTGCCGTCGGGCTCCACGAACAGGTTGCCGGGGTGCATGTCGGCGTGAAAGAATCCGTCGCGGAACACCATGTTGAAAAAGGCGTTGGAGGTGCGGCGAATGACCTCCAGCGGGTCCAGCCCGGCGGCCACGAGTTGGTCGATCTCGTCAATAGGCAGGCCGACGATGCGCTCCAGCGTCATGACGCGTTGGGCGGTGCGGGTCCAGTCCACCTCGGGCACGCGGAAGGTCTCGTCACCGGCGAAGTTCTCCGCCATCTCGCAGGCGGCGGCGGCCTCGAATCGCAGGTCCATCTCCATGTGGACCGAAATCTCGAAGGTGCGGATGGTCTCCACCGGCTTCAGCCGCTTCATGATCGGCTGGGTGGCCTCCATCAGTTCCGCCAGCCAGATCAGCAGGCCGACATCGCGGCGGAACGCGGTCTCGACTCCCGGGCGCAGCACCTTGACCGCAACCTTGCGGCCCTCCGGGTAGGTCTTGTCGGGCGGGGTGACGGCGTAATGGACCTGGGCGATGGAGGCGGCGGCGACGGGCGTTTCCTCGAATGCCTCGAACGCCGCTTCCAGCGGCCGGTCGAGTTCCGATTCGATGATCTCGCGGACATCCTCGAACGGGAACGGCGGCAGGCGGTCCTGAAGCCCGGACAGGTCGGCGGCGATCTCCTCGCCCAGCAGGTCGGAGCGGATGGACAGCGCCTGACCGAACTTGATGGCCGTCGGCCCCAGTTCGACCAGGGCATTGGCCAGCCGCTGGCCCGGGCGCCCCGGGGCCTTCTCGTTGACGAACAGGCGGGCGGCCGCGATGACCGGCTTGGCCACGCCGACCCGTTCCACCAGGAACAGGGCGTTGTGGCGCGCCAGCACGCGGGCGATCACCCACAGGCGAAGCAGATTACGGCCGAGGCGTTGCATCAGGACAGGTCCGGGGTCGGAGTCACACCGGCCTCAGAAAAGGCTAGCCTTTTCGGGGGCCGGTCGGCGCAAGCGCGCCGACGTGGCGGGAGAACCAAACCGTCATCGGTTCGCCGCGGCGATCTTGAAACGAAGGCACGGCTCTCATCGTCGGTCACGATCAGAGGCGCCAACCCGAATGAATCGCGGCGATTCCCGCCGACAGGTTGCGATAGCGGGCGTGCCGCAGGCCGGCGGCGGTCATGCGACGGCACAATTCCTCCTGGGGCGGGAAGCGGCGGATGCTTTCCGCCAGATATTCGTAGGACTCGCGGTCTCTGGCGACCACCTGCCCCAGCGTGGGCAACACCGAGAACGAATAGACGTCGTACAGCCGGTCCAGGCCCGGCAGCACCACCTTGCTGAACTCCAGGCAGTAGAACCGTCCGCCCGGTTTCAGCACCCGGCGGGCCTCGGCCAGGGCGTTGTCGATGTGGGTGACGTTCCGCAGGCAGAAGGCGATGGTGTAGACATCGACGCTGGCGTCATCCACGGGCAGTTTCTCGGCGTCGCCGACCAGCCAGTCCAGGCCCGTCACCAAGCCCCGGTCGAGCGCGCGGTCGCGGCCGACCCGGATCATGTTCTCGTTGATGTCGCAGACGGTGACCCGCCCGCCCCCGGCCGGCGGCGCCTGGGCCAGCGCCTCGTCGGTGGTCTCGTCTTCCGTCTGGCGGCGCTTCGCCTCGGCGCGGCGCGTCATGTGGTCGAGCAGGCGGAAGGCGATGTCACCGGTGCCGCCGCCGACATCCAGGCAGGCCATGCCCGGTCGGGGCGAGACCTGATGGACGAACGAATCCTTCCACAGGCGGTGGACGCCGCCGCTCATCAGGTCGTTCATCAGGTCATAGCGCGAGGCCACGGAATCGAACACGCCCCGGACCATGCCCGCCTTCTCGGCGGCGCGGACGGTGCGGTATCCGAAGTGGGTGGTGTCCGGGTCGGCCGGGGCGGCGGAGCCGGACTCCGGCAGGTCGGAGTCTTGGTGCGTCATGGCCGGCAACATAGCGGATCACATCGCATCGCACCAGAATTGTTGCACGCGGATCGGGCGTCTATATGAGGCGGTTGTCCGTCGATCCGGAGCGCGCGCCGCCATGCCCGAACTGCCCGAGGTGGAGACCGTCCGCCGCGGCCTGGAACCGCTGTTGCTGGGCCGTCGGCTGGCGCGGGTCGTGGTGCGCCAGCCTCTGTTGCGCTGGCCGGTGCCGGCCGGATTCGCCCGTGCCCTGACCGGCCGGCGGGTCGAGGCGCTGGACCGGCGCGGCAAGTACCTGCTGATCCGGCTGGACGACGGCCGCGCGGTGATCGGGCACCTGGGCATGTCGGGCTCGCTGGCGACACGTCCCACGGCAGCGGCGCCCGACCCCCACGATCACGTCCTCTTCGAGACCGACGCGGGCGCGCGCCTGACCTTTCATGATCCGCGCCGATTCGGCGCCCTGTTGCTCGCCGACGCGGCCGGGCTGGCGTCGCACCCACTGCTCGCCCACCTGGGGCCGGAGCCGCTGGACGAGGCCTTCGACGGCCCGGCGCTGGCGGCGCGGCTGGCCGGCAAGCGGTGTTCCATCAAGGCGGCGCTGCTCGACCAGCGCGTGGTCGCCGGTCTCGGCAATATCTATGTCAGCGAAAGCCTGTTCCGCGCCGGCCTGTCGCCGCGCCGGCTGGCGGGAACGGTGACGGGCGCGCGCGCCGTCCGGCTGGCCTCCGCGATCAAGGCCGTGCTTCTGGAGGCGCTGGAGTCGGGCGGCTCGACGCTGCGCGACCACCGCCGCGCCGATGGTACCCTAGGCTATTTTCAGCACGCCTTCGCCGTCTATGACCGCGAGGGACTGCCCTGTCCCGGCTGCGATTGCGACCTTGCCCGCACCGGCGGCATTCGGCGCTTGGTGCAGAATGGCCGCTCGACATTTTTCTGTGCGGCGCGGCAACGCTGATGTAGCGTGCGGGGCCATGACACGGGGACCGAAACACGCGGTTGGCGCGCTTCTGGCGCTTGCGCTCCTGGCGGCCATGCCCTCGCCCGGCGTGGCCGACGAGGCGGGCGTCTTCGTGACCGGGACCGAGGATCTGCCGTTGATGCCCGGGCTTCGCGAGGTGCCGGATCGCGGCGTGGTGTTCGAGACCGGCCAGGGCCGTATCGTGGAGGCGTATGCCGTCGGATTCCTGTCGGCGGATGCGGTTGGGGGGTTTTACCGCGAAAGCCTGGAACAGTTGGGCTGGAGGCGAGTCGGCGACCTCACCTTTCATCGGGAGGGAGAGGTCCTGACGCTGACGTTTCCGTCCGCGCCCGATCCCCTGACGGTGCGGTTCCGGATCGCGCCGGGCCCGTGAGGATTCAGAGTCATTTTCCCGCGCACCGGACGGGCGCGGACCAGTGCGGAGCGTTGAGATATGGCCTACGAGAACATTCTGGTCGAGACCCACGGCAAGGTGGGCGTCATTGTCCTGAACCGGCCCAAGGCCCTGAACGCCCTGTCGAAGGGCCTGACCCGGGAACTGGCGCAGGCGCTGGACAGCTTCGAGGCCAACGACGACATCGGCGCCATTGTCCTGACCGGCAGCGAGAAGGCCTTCGCCGCCGGCGCCGACATCAAGGAGATGGCCTCCAAGTCCTACATGGACGTCTACATGGAGGACTTCATCACCGTGGACTGGGAGCGGGCCTCCACCTGCCGCAAGCCGGTGATCGCGGCCGTCTCCGGCTATGCCCTGGGGGGCGGCTGCGAGTTGGCCATGATGTGCGACTTCATTCTGGCGGCCGAGAACGCCAAGTTCGGCCAGCCGGAAATCACCATCGGCACCATGCCCGGCGCCGGCGGTTCCCAGCGTCTGACCCGTTTCGTCGGGAAGTCCAAGGCCATGGAGATGTGCCTGACCGGCCGCATGATGGACGCCGCCGAGGCCGAGCGTGCGGGCCTCGTCAGCCGCGTCGTGCCGGTCGATGACCTCAAGGACGAGGCCATCAAGACGGCCTCTAAGATCGCCGACCTGTCGCTGCCGGTGGTGATGATGACCAAGGAGGCGGTCAACCGCGCCTTCGAGACCACGCTGGGCGAGGGTCTGCGGTTCGAGCGCCGCCTGTTCCACTCCACCTTCGCCACCGAGGACCAGAAGGAAGGCATGGCCGCCTTCGTCGAGAAGCGCCAGCCGGACTTCAAGAACAAGTAGGGCGGCGCGGTCGGGGTCGGTGCGACAGGGGCGCTCCCCCTCGACAGGCGGGCGCGACGTGCCTACATGGCCGGGGACTGTTCGTGCGGACCCTGCGCGGTTCCGCCAGCCGGGACGCCATGCCATGACCGAAGCCGAGACCCAGACCGCCCCCCCGCCGGCCGGCACGCTGTCCGTCAGCGAGGCCTGCGCCGCCCGCGTGCGCACCCTGATCGCCGGAGAGCCGGCGCCAGAGCCCATGCTGCGCGTGATCGTCGAGGGCGGGGGATGCTCCGGCTTTCAGTACCGCTTCGACCTGGACCGGGTGGTGGCCGACGACGACCGGGTGTTCGCGGCCCACGGCATCCGCGTGGTGATCGATGAGGCCTCTCTGGAGATTCTGGACGGCTCGGAGATCGACTATGTCGAGGATCTGATGGCCGCCGCCTTCACCATCCGCAACCCGAACGCCACCGCGACCTGCGGGTGTGGAACGTCGTTCGCGGTGTAATCCGGAACCCGGATGATCGGCTCCCGTGCGTTGGCCGCCAACCCGTAGGTTGGGGTGAGCGAAGCGAACCCCAACGGATCCGGCCACCAGAACCGAATGGTGTTGGGGTTCGCTTCGCTCACCCCAACCTACGGGCCAATTCGCCGGATCGCGAACGAGTCACCCGGTCTCCGGATAAGACCTTAGGCCGGAACCGAAATCCCGGCCGGTGGTCCCGGTGGCGTGCTACTCACCCTTGGTGCTGGCGGCGTCCTTGCGGGCCTTGGAGACCTCGCGCTCGTGATGCAGCGCCTTCTGCGTCGCGGTGCCGTCCTCGACGATGCGCGCCGAGCGACCGCGACGGCCCCGCAGATAGTACAGCTTGGCGCGGCGGACCTTGCCTCGGCGCACCACCTCGATGCGGTCGATGGTCGGAGCGTACAGCGGGAAGACGCGCTCCACACCCTCGCCGAACGAGAGCTTGCGCACCGTGAAGGAGCTGTTGAAGCCGGCGTTGCGGCGCGCGATGACCACGCCCTCGTAAACCTGGATACGGCTGCGCTGGCCCTCGACCACCTTCAGGTGGACCTTGACGGTATCGCCCGGGGAGAACTCCGGCACGCCGCGCTGCTCCAGCGCCTTTTCGATTTGCTCTTTCTCAAGCTGTTCGATGAGGTTCATGGTCTGTCGTCCTTTCGCATCAATCTTGGTTGGTTTTCATTGGCGTTTTTGTTTTCATCGCCGCAACGATCCTGACGGATCACGCGGCAGTTCACATTTCAGTCGCCGCCGCGATCCGTCAGGATCGCGCGGCTTCGGGCCTTCGGCCCGCCCGGGCGGTCGCCCGGGATTGGCACACCACATCCGACGCGACCGCGTCGGCGCGGCGAAGCCGCGGAGCCCCGCGAGGTCCGAAGGACCGAGCTGGGGCGATAAAGAACAAAGATTCGCTCGGGTTTGGCACACTCCATTCAGCGCAGACGTGCCCAGTTAACACCTCTTCTTCGTAGGGCGGGTTCGCGCCGAAGGCGCAACCCGCCATGTGTGGTGCCGTCTGTGGCGGATTGCCGCTGCGCGGCGACTCCACCCTACTCCTTCTCCACATACCGTGCCCACAGATCGGGGCGCCGGTTCCGGGTGATCGCCTCGGCCTGTTCGCGCCGCCACTGGGCGACGCGGCCGTGGTGACCGGAAACCAGCACCTCGGGCACGGTCCGTCCGTCCCACACCTGCGGCCGCGTGTAGTGCGGATACTCCAGCAGGCCGGTCTCGAAACTCTCCTCCGCCAGCGATTCGGCCTTGCCCGTCACCCCGGGCAGCAGCCGCACCACCGCGTCCAGCATCACCAGCGCCGCCGGCTCGCCCCCGGAGAGGACGACATCGCCGACACTGACCTCCTCCATGGACCACGCGTCAATCGCACGTTGGTCCAGGCCCTCGTAGCGACCGCACACCAGGGTCACCCCCGGCCCGGCGGCCAGCTCCCGCACCAGCGCCTGATCCAGCACCCGCCCGCGCGGGGACGGGTAGATCAGCCGCCGCTCCGGCGTGTGGTTCGCGGCCACCGCGTCGCTCACCACGTCGGGGCGCATCACCATGCCGGCGCCACCGCCGAACGGCGTGTCATCCACGGTGCGGTGACGGTCCCGGGCATAGCCCCGAATGTCCACCGCGTCCAGCGTCCACACCCCCTCGGCCAGCGCCTTGCCGGCCAGCGACAGCCCCAGCGGACCCGGAAACATCTCCGGGAACAGCGTCAGCACCACCGCCGACCAGGGACGCGCGGCACCGGTCTCAGCCCCGGTCTCAGCCATTGCCGTTGCCCTCGTCCGCGCCCGCGTCCTCCAGCAGCCCCGGCAGATCGGCCACCACCGCCCGGCCCGCCGCCACATCCACCACCGGCACGGCGGCCCGGGTGAACGGGATCATCAGCGGCTTTCCGCCCGCCGCCGTCGGCGTCACGTCCAGCACATCGCCGGCCCCGAAATCGTGCACCGCGCGCACCGTGCCCAGCGCCGTGCCGTCCTGTCGCTCCACCCTCAGGCCGATCAGGTCGGCGTGGTAGTATTCCTCGTCCTCCCCGGCCGGCGGCAGCGCGTCGCGCGGGACATACAGCCGCAGGCCCTTCAACGCCTCGGCGGCGGTGCGGTCATCGACGCCGTCGAGGCGGCACAGCACCACGCCCTTGGCGTCGCCGACCACCGACAGGCCCCACGACCGCGCCCCGTCCTCGGTCCAGACGGGGCCGTAAGCGCCCACATCGGCGGGGTCGGCCGTGAAGCTCTTGACCCGCACCGCGCCGCGCACCCCGTGCACGCCGACCACCACGCCCAGGCAGACCCGTTCGGCCATGGTCCCGGCTCCCAGGGGAGATTACGTAGCGTCGCCGTCCGCGGGTGCGGCGTCCGCCTCGGCGGCGGCAGCGGCGGCCTCGGCCTTCTCCTGAGCCTCGCGCAGACGCTCCTGGGCTTTGGCCTTGGGCTGGTTCTTCTTGGTCTGCTCCGGATGCGGGCGGGCGTCCATCAGGCCGGCCTCGGCGAGGAACTTGGCCACGCGGTCGGTCGGCTGCGCGCCCTGGGCCATCCAGTGGCGGATGCGCTCCTCCTTCAGGCGGACGCGCTCCTCGTGCTCGCGCGGCAGCAAGGGATCGTAGGTGCCCAGCTTCTCGATGAAGCGGCCGTCGCGCGGCGACCGCGCATCGGCCAGCACCACACGGTAGAACGGCCGCTTCTTGGCGCCACCACGGGACAGACGGATCTTGAGGGACATGCTTGCTCTCTCCTGGTGTTTCTTGTTCTCGGTGTTCAGGTGTCTATTTCTTGCGGCCCTTGGGCCGCTGCATCATCAGGTTGGTGGGGAGCCCGGATCGGCCGGGACCACCGGCGCCCAGCCCAGGGGGCAAGGCCGGGCCACCCGCGCCCCCGGCGCCCAGGCCGGGCGGCAGTTTGCCATCGGCCAGTTCGGGCGGCAGCTCGCCCCGCTGCGCCATGTCGGCCAGCATTTTCGGGTCCATGTCGCCCATGTCGGGGGCGCCACCGCCGCCGCCGAACATGCCGCCCATCTGTTCGGCCAAGCCCTTCATGCCGCCCATCTTTTTGACCTTCTTCATCATCTGGGCCATCTGCTGATGCTGTTTCAGCAGCTTGTTGACCTCCTGCACCGTGGTGCCAGCGCCGGCGGCGATGCGCTTCTTGCGCGAGGCCTTGATGATGTCGGGATAGCGCCGCTCGCGCCGGGTCATGGACAGGATGATGGCTTCCTGGCGCTTGATCATCGAATCGTCGATGTTGGCGGCCTCGATCTGCTTTTTCATCTTGCCGACGCCGGGCATCAGGCCGAGCAAGCCCTTGACGTCGCCCATACGGCGGACCTGTCGGAACTGGGAGAGCATGTCCTCCAGGTCGAACTTGCCCTTCTCCATGCGCCGGGCGAGCTTTTCGGCCTCGTCCACCTGAATCGAGCGGGCCGCCTTTTCCACCAGACTGACGACATCGCCCATGCCCAGGATGCGCCCGGCGACGCGGTCGGCCTGGAATTCCTCCAGGGCGTCCATCTTCTCGCCGGTGCCCATCAGCTTGATGGGCCGGCCGGTGATGGCGCGCATGGACAAGGCCGCGCCGCCCCGGGAGTCGCCGTCCACACGGGTCAGAACGATGCCGGAGATGCCGACCTTCTCGTTGAACTCGGTGGCCACGACGACGGCGTCCTGGCCGATCATGGCGTCGGTGACGAGCAGGGTCTCGGCCGGGTTGGTGATCTTGCGGACCTCGGCCACCTCCTCCATCAACTCCTCGTCGATGGCCAACCGGCCGGCGGTGTCGAGGATGACCACGTCGTAGCCGCCCTTGCGGCCCTCATCCAGGGCCCGCTTGGCGATCTGCACGGGCTTCTGGCCCATGATGATGGGCAGGGTGTCGACGCCGGTCTGTTCGCCGAGCACGGCAAGCTGATGCTGGGCCGCCGGGCGCTGCACGTCCAGCGAGGCCATCAGCACCTTCTTGCGCTGCATGGTCTTCAGGCGCAGGCCGATCTTGGCCGACGTGGTGGTCTTGCCGGAGCCCTGCAGGCCGACCATCAGGATCGGGACCGGCGGCGTGGTGTTGAGGTCCAGGGCCTCGGTCACCCGGTCGCGCTTGCGGGCGCTCCGCTCGTCCTCATCCTCGTCGTCCGCCGCGCCGCCGACCTCGCCGGCCAGCATTTCCACCAGGGCGTCGTGAACGATCTTGATGACCATCTGGCCCGGGGTAACGGACTTCAGCACCTCCTGACCGACAGCGCGCGCGCGCACCTTGGCGACGAAGTCCTTGACCACCGGCAGGGCAACGTCGGCCTCCAGGAGGGCGACGCGCACCTCCCGCATGGCCTCCTTCACGTCGTCCTCGGAGATGCTGCCCTTGCCGCGCAGTTTCTCCAGAACGTCGCCGAGACGACCCGACAGCCCTTCGAACATGACCAAACCCCAAGCCTATTGGTCCGCGCCGCGTCGCGTTACGCCAACAGCAAACACGCCAGTGCGCGAACCCTCGCGGACTGGCGGGCCGCCGTGGCGGCAAACGTCACGACCCAATGCGGTACGAAGACGATCCGGCCGGACAAGGCCCGGACGGAAGACGGCTTTTTAGGCCGGCGCGCCCCGGCGAGTCAATGAAAGGATTGGCGGGACAGCAATTCTCAGGATGGAGGGAGAACACCGGTTGCGGCCGGTGCCGGCCTGTTCTCCTCCCCCTTCGGGGGGACGTTGGGAGGGGGGCGAGGGGATGTCCGCACGGACCCCGCTTGCCGCATCAACCCCGCGGGCCTTTTTTCAACCCCACGGGCTTTCTTTTCAACCCCACGGGCTTTCTTTTCAACCCCACCCCAGGCCCTCCCCTATCCAGGGGAGGGCGTTCGGCTCGCGCCTGGGGCTCACAGCCGTTCCCTTCGGAGGCCGCGCGGCCAAAATGAGAACTGCTGTTGGCGGGAGCTTGACACAGGGGGCCGCTGTTGCCCCGAGAAGGCAAGGGCCGATGCGACGGGCGCGACGATCCGCTCGATCTCGGCGGGCGCGGGGGATTCGATGGAAAAGGGAACCGTCGGGTCAGAATTCCAACAGATCGGCTCTCGTCTCCCCGGTTTCAAGCGAAGCCCGTGCCCATCGCGTCGCCCCGTCGAATCCCGTCAACGGACTCCTCATGCCGGCCCCAACGCGGCTTGAACGGCCTGAGCCCGTGTGCGGGCCGTCAGGCCGCTTTCGAAAAGCCTTCTCTAAAGACGCAGGCGGCCGGAAACCAGTCCCGTCCAATTGAGAACTTACCTCTGCGGGCAAGCTCCGGTATGATGGGCAGGCCGCATGGTCCCGAAGGCGGCGCGGATCGGTTCGAGCCTTTTGGGACCGCATGGACTTTGGGAGGGGTTTGAGACGTTGAGCAACCCGGGCACGTCGGGGGCCACGAACGGTCCGATGCCAAAGGACGGCGGCACACCGCCGACGGGACTTGACCTGTCGGAGTGCGAGGCCGAACCAATCCATTTACTCGGCCACATCCAGCCGCACGGATACCTGTTGGCGCTTGATGCCGACGCCACCCGGATTACCCACGTCAGCGCCAATATCGCCGGATTCCTGGGGCAGCCCCCCGAAGCCGTGTTGGGGAAATCCCTGCCGGACGTTCTGGAGGCCCCGGTGGCCCAGCGCCTCGTCGACCTGATTCGGGGAATCGGGACCCGGGCGGGGCCGACCGCGGCGACGGCGGTTTGTCCGCCCGGCTCGTCCGAGCCCTGCGCCGTCACGGTTCACCGGCACGCCGGCCGCCTGTTCGTCGAGGTCGAGCGTCTGCCTGCCGAGGAGACCGCGCCGACCGTGCCGGCCCTCACCGCCGTACCCGATTCTTTGGCGGAAATGGGCGACGACGTGCTGCATCGTCTGGCCGACCGTGCCGTGCGCGCGGTGGCCGAGGAAACCGGCTATGACCGGGTGATGATCTACATGTTCCATCCGGACTGGAGCGGTGAGGTCATCGCCGAGATGCGCCGCCCGGAGATGGTGCCCTATCTCGGTCTGCGCTATCCGGCCACGGACATTCCCTCTCAGGCGCGCCAGCTTTTCACCCTGAACCTGCTGCGGGTGATCGCCGACGTGGACGCCCGGCCGGTCTCCATCGTGGCCGAGCCCGGCACCGCCGAGGACGCACAGGCGCCCGATCTGAGCCTGTCCGGCCTCCGCAGCGTCTCGCCCTACCACCTTGAATACATGCGCAACATGGGGGTGGCGGCGTCGCTGACCGCGTCGATCATCATCGACGGAGAACTGTGGGGCATGGTGGCCTGCCACCACCGGCGTCCTCGTCTGACCCCGCCCGCGCAGCGCGCGGCGGTGATGCGGCGGGTCGGCGATCTGGTCGCCCACGTCAAGGCCCAGGAGCAGATGGAGGCGGTGCGCCGCGCGCGCGCCGTGGACTTCGCCATGGGCCGGCTCGATCGGCGCTTGAGCGAGGGTCAGGATCCGGTGTCCGCCCTTCTGATGGGCGATCAGCGCCTCGTCGAGGACCTGGAGGCCCAGGGCGCCATGGTGGCAGCGGATGGGGCGATGGCCCTGGTCGGCCGCTGCCCCAGCGGGCCGGTGATCGCCAGAGTCCTGGAGATGGCCGCCCGGACGGACGGTCCGGTTTTCATGACGGACGCGCTCAGCGCCGAGATCGGCGCCGTTGGCGACGGCGAAGGGCCGAATGCGGACGAACCCGTCGTGGGGGTGTCCGGGGATATCGCGGGGTGCGCCGTCCTGGTGATGTCTCGCGCGCCCCTTGTGGCCATCGCCGCATTCCGCGAACCCGAATCCCGCAATGTGTTCTGGGCCGGCGATCCCAACAAGCCGGCGATCCGCGAAGAGGGCAAGGAGCGCATCAGTCCGCGCAACTCCTTCGCCGCCTGGAGGGAAAGAGTCGAGGATCGGTCGCGTCCGTGGGAGAGGTGGTGCGCCGACCTGCTGACCCGCGCCGGGACCGCGGTGGGCCGTCATGTTGGCGCGGACAATCCGGCCGAGGCCTTGGGAAACGCCGTGCGCGGCCTCGCCATGCGCTTCAAGGATGCGCGCACCGTGCCAGGCGGGACCCTGGACGCGGCGGGACAGGGAGTTCTGCTGACCCTGCGACAGTCCGGGCATCGGGCTCGCGTCGTAGCCACCAACCAGACCTTTCTCGACCTGTTCGACCTGGAACCCGGCACGATCGAGGGTGAATCTCTGCACACCGTCGCGGCGCGGATCGGCCTGCCCGACGACCTTCGCCGCAAGGTCCTGTCCGGTCCCCAAACGTTCGACTGCTGGTCACGGTCGCTGGGGCGGCGGGCGCTGGAAACGGTCGCCCGCAACATGCTGGCGGTGCGCGACAACGGATCCGTCGTGGAATGGGACGTGTTCACCTTCCGCGATGTCACCGCCTTCCACCGCACCGCCGAGGCCTTGGCCGCCGCCCGTGACGAGGCGGTCACGGCCTCGCGCCAGAAGAGCGAGTTTCTGGCCAACGTCAGTCACGAACTCAAAACACCGCTGAACGCGATCATCGGGTTTTCCGAGTTGATCCAGTCCGGCCGAGTGGGGCCGACATCGGATCGGGTCACCGACTACGCGCGCATCATCGGCGAGGCGGGTCACCATCTGCTGACCATGATCAACGATCTGCTCGATCTGTCCCGGGCCGAGGCCGGCCGTCAGATCATCGAGGATGAGCCCGTCAATCTGACCACGCTGGCGCGGGACTGCCTGTCCTGGATGCGCTCGCAGCCGCGCGGCGACGCCGTCACCTGGACTCCCGGCGGTGTGCCCGATGGCCCCCTTTGGGTGCGCGGCGACAGTCGCGCCCTGCGCCGGGTCCTGCTCAACCTTCTGGGCAATGCCCTGAAGTTCACGCCCGACGGCGGAACGGTTGGTCTGGTGGTGGGACACATGGGCGATGGCAGCGTGTTCCTGGAGGCGCGGGATACCGGAATCGGCATTCCGGCCGATGAGGTGGAGAGCATCTTCCAACCGTTCCGGCGCGGCAAGGGCGCGAACGTCAGCGCCCGGGAAGGCGCGGGACTGGGGCTTGCCATGACCAAGGCCATGGTGGACCTGCACGGCGGCCGGATCACCGTCGAGAGCACGGTCGGCACGGGTAGCACCTTCCGCGTTCTGCTGCCGCGAGACCGGGTGTTGAGGTCGGGCTCGGATCCGATCAACCCCGCCCAACCCGCGTAAGACATCCCGCGCAGGCCCGGACCAGCGGGCGAAGACGTCGGGGACCGAGGCCGGATGCGGCGGGGGGCAACGCACCCAAGCCGGATCAACATGGACCCTGACCATGCGCCAGCATCACGACACCCTGACCGTTCAGACACGCGGCACCGGCTTCGTTGAGTTCACCCGCGACGCCGCCCGGCTCGTGGCCGACAGCGGCATCCGCGACGGCCTGCTGACCCTGCTGATCCAGCACACATCGGCCGGACTGACCATCACCGAGAACGCCGACCCGGACGTGCTCGCCGATCTGACCGACCGCCTCGCGGTGCTGGCGCCGCGCGATCCCTCGCTGTACCGCCATGGGCTGGAGGGGCCGGACGACATGCCCGCGCATATCCGAACCCTGCTGACCAACGTGCAACTCTCGATTCCGGTCAGGGACGGCCGCATGGTCCTGGGCACCTGGCAGGGGCTGTTCGTGGTCGAACACCGCGCGCGCGGTGGTCGCCGTCAGGTTGCGGCGCATGTCATCGGCGAGTGACGCCGAAAAGGAACTCCGCGCCCACAGAAGGTCTCGATGCGGTTGGACGACAGGGGACCTGACGGCGCCGCCCGGCGGCCTCCGCGCCGCCGAAAGGTTTGTTCGCAGTGCAGCATTGACTATATTGCCGGCACAGGGATGAGCGGTGATCCGCTGGCGCCGGGGTTTCCGGCGCGACGGGACGCCGCGTCCACGGTCCGGGACCGACGCTCGGTCTCGTCCCAAGGGGAGAAACAAGCTTCCCCGTATCAGTCGATCTTGGAGGACTTCATGAGCTTCACCGTCATCGAGCAGGCTCCGGCGCGCCTGAACCGTTCCGAATTGGCCGTGCCCGGCTCCAGCGCGCGTTTTCTGGAAAAGGCCGCGCAGGGGGCCGCCGACGTGGTGTTCCTGGACCTGGAGGACGCGGTCGCGCCCGACGAGAAGGAGAAAGCCCGCAAGAACATCATCGCGGCGCTGAACGATCTGGACTGGAGCGGCAAGACCGTGTCCATGCGTATCAACGGCCTGGACACGCACTACATGTACCGCGACTTGGTCGAGGTGCTGGAGGGCGCCCCCGGCAAGCTGGACCTGATCATGATCCCCAAGGTCGGCACCGCCGCCGACGTGTACACGGTGGACTGTATCGTCAGCCAGATCGAGGCCGCGACCAAGGTCGAGAAGCGCATCGGCTTTGAGATGATCATCGAGACCGCGCTGGGCATGGCCAATATCCATGAAATCGCCGCCGCCTCGCCGCGCAACGAGAGCCTGCATTTCGGCGTCGCCGACTATGCGGCCTCAACCAAGGCGGCCACCGTGGGAATCGGCGGTCCCAATCCGAACTACGGTGTGTTGACCGACCCGGCCGACGACGGCAGCCGCGACTATCATTGGGGCGACATGTGGCACTACGCCATCGCCCGCATGGTGGTGGCCGCGCGCGCCCACGGCCTGCGCCCGCTGGACGGCCCCTTCGGGGACATCAAGGACCCGGACGGCTACACCGCCCAGGCGCGCCGTGCCATGGTACTGGGCTGCGAGGGCAAGTGGGCGATCCACCCCTCCCAGGTCGATCTCGCCAACGAGATCTTCACACCGACCGAAAAGGACATCGCCAAGGCCAAGGCGATCCTGGAGGCCATGGAGCAGGCCAAGAAAGAGGGTCGTGGCGCCGTGACCCTGGACGGCAAGCTGATCGACATCGCCTCCATCAAGCAGGCCGAGGTGATGGTCAACAAGGCCGCGCAGATCGCGGGGAAGTAGGGCGTGTCCGGGCGGGCGGCCGATGGTCGCCCCCCTATGCCCCCGGCAGGGCGTCGAGCAGGCGGTCGACGTCTTCGGCCGTGTTGGTGTGGACCATGCTGGCGCGGACGATGCCGTCGTCCGGATCCAGGCCCAGCGCCTCGATGGCCCGCCAGGCGTAGAAATTCCCGTGACGGACGGCGACCTTGCGGGCGTGCAGCGTCGATGCGATGTCGCGGGACGACAGGCGCTCATGCACGAAGGCCACGGTGGGCGAGCGGTGCGTCCCGGCCTCCTGGGCGCCGATCACCCGGATCCCGGGGATGGCGTGCAGGCCCGCCAGCAGACGCGCGGTCAGGGCCTCCTGATGGGCCTCGAAGGCGCCGAACAGGCGCTCGACGCGGGTGCGCGGGGCATCGTCCGGCCCGCCCCCCAAGTCCCGGTCGAGGGCTTCCAGATAGTCGGTGATCCCGGCCAGTGCCGCCGCCAGTTCGTGCGGGGGGCCGCCGGGATTGAGCGGCAGGGTGCCCTTGCCGGCGAGAAACATGTGGTTCTGGTTCTCCAGACGTCCCGGCAGTTCCGGCCGCAGCGCCAGAACGCCCACATGCGGCCCGAACACCTTGTAAGGACTGAACGCATAGGCGTCGGCGTTCAGCGCCATCACGTCCACCAGCGCATGTGGGGCGAACGACACGCCGTCCACCACCGCCAGCGCGCCGGCCTCGTGCGCCAGCCGGACGGCGTGGGCGGCATCGCTCACCGCGCCGGTGACGTTGGAGGCATGGGGCAGGCACACCAGCCGGGTGTTCTCGGTCAACAGGGACTCAAGGTCCGCGATGTCCAGCGCGGCCGTCTCCGGATCGAGGCGCCATTCCCGGATCGTCGCGCCCACCCGTGTCAAGCGCCGCCATGGCGTGATGTTGGCCTCGTGGTCCAGGTTGGTGACGATGATCTCGTCGCCCGGCTCGAACAGCGGGGCCAACGCGTTGGCCAGGACATGCAGGTTGGTCGAGGTATCGGCGCCAATCACCAGGGTGTCGACCGGAGCATTGGCCATCGTGGCCATGGCGGCCGTGCCTTCAGCGATCATGGCCGACGCCAGCGCCGACGCCGGGAAGGGTGCGCCCGGCTGCACCTTGGCCTCGATCATGAAGCGGGTCAGGCGGTCCAGGACGGCCTGGGGGACATAGGTGCCGCCGGCGTTCTCGAAAAACGCCCAGCCCGCGCAGGGGCCGGTTCGGAAGGCGGGGAAACGCGCGCGGGCAACGGCTGGATCGAACGCGGGTGCTGCGGCATTGGCATCGGGCATGACGGGACGAACTCGACAAAGGGGATAGGGAGGCATTGGACCACTGGCCTCGGCCGGGGTCAGGCCATCAGTCCGGTGCCCACGGCCAGCGCCAGCAGCATCAGCCCGCCGGCGCCCAGGAAGACCACGCCCGTGGCGGTACGCTGATCCGCCATCAAACGGCGCAGGGCGCGGCGGGGCATGGCCGACCAGGATCCGGGTCCACCCCTGTGCCGGGCCAGCCCCGCGTCGTGCAACGCGGTCCAGGCCTGCTCGACGGATGCGGAGGGCGCTGATCCGTCCGCGTCCGCCGCCCGTAACTCCTGCAGAAACGGCCCGAGCGGCGCGACACCCTCGGGACGGCCGCGCGGAAATTGGGTGCGTCCGGGCACCAGCACCTGACCGGTGACCGTCAGGTCTTCGGCGTCCGCCTCGGCAAGCGCCGCGCGCACGGCCGTCATGGCGCGGTTCAGACGGAGGAGCGGGTTGCCGAAATGATAGATTTCCAGGCCCAGGTCCTGGCGCCAGACGCGGGCGCCGCGCCGCCCGATCAGACGGCCCGACCGCATGCATGTCTCAAGAACCACGAGGCCGGTGGGCAAGCGCACCAGATGATCGATCTGGCACAGCCCGCCGTGCCGGCCCTTCAGGACCAGATCGTTCAGGCAGGTCAGGCCGGCCTTGTGCAGCGAGCGGGCCACCCGCCGCTCGGCCCGGCCCTGCCGCAGTGCCGGCCCCACGGTCATGTAGACGCCGGCGACCAGCAGGAACACGGCGACGACGGCGAACAGAAGGCCCCACAACACATCCGTGGCCCACAGGATCAAGCTCTGTTCCATGGTGTCGTGCCCGGGCTCCCGTTGTGGCCGGCGGCCGGCCGGGACCGCCGCCGCGTTTTCCATCCGTTTCCGGTTCTTCTTCATACGCGTCGACCGGCGCGTTGGCCAGCGCCGAAACGCCCTGTCGCCCGGCGGGGCGCGGCGAACTTGACCTGACGGGTCGCACCCTGACATTGAAGAGAGGGGAAGTTTACAAAAAGGACGGTCTCATGGGTCTCGACCTCAGCCGGCTGTGCGTCCTGATCGTTGACGACAATACGCACATGCGCCTGATCGTCACGGAGATCCTGCGCTCCCTTGGCGTCGGAACGATCAAGGCAGCCGCCGATGGGGCGGATGCCCTGAAGATGATGCGCGTGGTGGAGGCCGACATCGTCATCGCCGATATCGACATGGCGCCGCTGGACGGGCTGGAGCTGACGCGGCTGTTGCGAACCTCGAAGGACAGCCCGAACCCTTACGTGCCCATCATCATGCTGACCGGCCATACCGAGGCGTTCCGGGTGGTCGAGGCCCGCGACGCCGGGATCGATGAGTTCCTGGCCAAGCCGATCTCGGTGAGCAGCCTGTATTCGCGCATGCGCGCGGTGATCGAGCGCCGCCGACTGTACATCCGCTCCAAGGGATATGTGGGGCCGGATCGGCGGCGTCGCGACAGTGACTTCCGCAAGTCCGGTGGTACCGAGCGGCGCCGCGATCCGGAGGGCGGACTGAGTTCGGCATTAATTGACACTCCTGGGCAGGATCAAACCGCCTGAAACCGTTTGCCTTCCCACCATGAGCCGCTAAGGTGCCCAATTGCTGGGTTGACGGGGAGATGGCGGCCATGACGTGGACCGTGAGCAGGGCCTTGACCGTGGGATTGGTAGGCCTGGGCCTGAGCGTGGGCGCGCCCGGTTCGACGGCGCGCGCGGATCAGGACTTCAATCTGATTGCCGCCGCCTCGTTGGCCGTCATCGGTGCGGGCATGATCGGCGATCATATTCGCGGCAACGACATCTGGGCTCCCGGGCCGGAGGAGCCCTTCCGCGTCGCTCTGGGCGCTGGTGTCGCCAACGTGAATCCCGACAATGAGGCGGACGGAGACACCCTGTACGGCCTGTTCCGGGCTGAGGCCCGCCTGCCCATGAAGCTGTGGCGGTTCACACCCATCGCCGGTGTTGAGGTGACCCATGAGGGGTCGGTCTACGGCTACGGCGGCCTTGCGCTCGACGTGTTCTTCGGTGAGAACATCCTCGTCACGCCGAGCGCGGCCGTTGGCTTCTACAGCGCCGGGGGCGGCCGCGACCTGGGTTATCCGCTGGAGTTCCGCACCGGCCTGGAGGCGGCCTGGCAGTTCGAAGGCGGCACCCGCCTGGGCTTAGCCTATCACCACATCTCGAACGCCGAACTGGGCGACCGCAACCCGGGCATCGAGAACTTGACGGTCAATCTGGCCGTGCCCCTGGGCATGGTGTTCGGGGAGTAACGGGGGGGCGGGTGGCGTGCCGGCGTCCGGACCCATCGGCCTGCGGATCAGGCGGGCTCCTCGGGCGCGGTCAGGTCGATCTCCCGGATCTCGTGGCCCAGCTCGTCCAGGAACCGGCGCAGGTCGGCCGTGCGGATCGAAGTGGTCGCGGTATTCACCAGCGGGTGATAGTTCGCCACCTCCGACGCCATCATGTGGGCGTCCAGAATGACCGTCACGCGCCGTTCCGTGTCATTGATCAGCGCAAAGGGCGTGACCGAGCCCGGCTCCACCCCCAGCACCGCGCGCAGCAGCTCGGCGTTGCCGAACGACAGTCGCTTGCACCCCAGGCGTTTGTGCAGCCGGTTGGCGACGATCTCGCGATCATGCGGGCAGACCACCAGAAACAGCGCGCCCTTGGCGTCCTTCATGAACAGGTTCTTGCAATGCACGCCGGAGATCGCGTCGTAGGTGGCCTTGGCCTCCTCGACCGTGAACACGGGATGGTGCTCGACCGTGGTGGTCTCGATGCCCAGCCGGTCGAGATGAGCGAACAGGGGGGCGGTGACGTCGGAAAGGGGCATGGGGCGTCTCGTGCGGGGTTCGGGGATTGCGGGTGGAAAGAACGCTCGGATCGTGCGCCGTTTCCGGGCGCGGCCGCAAGGGGGGTCACAGCCGCTCCACCGGTACGGCGAGCACGTATCCGCCGCCCCACACGGTTTTCAGCACGGCCGGCTCCTTGGGGTCGACCTCGATCTTGCGGCGCAGGCGGGAGACCTGGGTGTCCATCGACCGGTCGGTGACGGCGGCGTTGTGGCCGCGCGCCAGATCCAGCAGTTGGTCGCGGGTCAGCACCCGCTGCGGATGCTCGACAAACGCCCGCAGCATGGAGAACTCACCGCTCGACAGCGCCACCGCGACACCGTCCGGCCCCTCCAGTTCGCGGCGGCCCAGATCCAGAATCCAGCGGTCGAAGCGTACCCGACCGGCCGGCGGCAGCCGGTCGGCTGCCGCCTCCGCGTCACCATTCACGACACTCGCGCGCGGGCCGGCGCGGCGCAGCACGGCCCGCACCCGGGCCAGCAACTCGCGCGGATTGAAGGGTTTGGGGATGTAGTCGTCGGCGCCCAGTTCCAGGCCGACGACGCGGTCGGTCTCCTCGCCCATGGCGGTCAGCATCACCACCGGCAGCGCGGCCGTCGCCGGATCGGCGCGCAGCGCGCGGCACAGCGACAGCCCGTCCTCGCCCGGCAGCATCAGGTCGAGGATCATCAGGTCGGGCCGGTCGTCGGTCGGCCCCTCCAACACCCTGCGCGCGGCGGCGGCATCGGCGGCCGTGGAGACGGCGAAGCCGTGCTGGCCCAGATAGCGCGCCAGCAGATCGCGGATGTCGGCGGTGTCGTCCACCACCAGGATGCGCGGCGCCGCACCCGCGCCGCCACCGGTCTCAGCCATGGCGGGCCTTCTCGTCCAGCCGGTTCTGTCGGCGGCAGGCGGTGACGACGTTGCGCATCAACATGGCGATGGCCACCGGGCCGACCCCGCCGGGAACGGGCGTGATCCATCCCGCCACCTCGCGCACCTCGTCGAATCGGACGTCCCCGACGATGCGCAACTCGTCGTTCACCGTCACCCGGCTGCGGCCCAGGTCAATGACGGCGGCGCCCGGTTTGACATGGCGGGTGCGGATCATGCCGGCGCGGTTGGTGGCGGCCACCAGGATATCGGCTTGCCGGCAGACCTCGGCGAGATCGCGGGTGTCCTCGTTGGCGACGGTCACCGTGCAGCGCTCGTTCAGCAGCAGGCGCGCCGCCGGCCGCCCGGTGCGGTGGGTGTCGCCGACGACCACGGCGTGCCAGCCGACCGGGCGCGACTCGACCACGGTCTTCAGCAGGTGGATGCCGGCCAGCGCCTCGCACGGCACGAAGGCGGGCGCGTCGTTGGCCAGCAGCCCGGCATTGCTGGTGTGGAACCCGTCCACGTCCTTGCTTGGGGCGATGGCCTCGATCAGGCGTCGGGCGTCGCGGTAGCGTGGCAGGTAGTGTTGCACCAGGATGCCGTGAACGGCGTCATCGTGATTCAAACCGTCGATGACGGTGATGACCTCGGCGTCCGTGGTGTCGGCGGGCAGGGTATAGAGCTGGGTGCGCAGGCCGGCCTCCTCGGCCCGGGCCTTCTTGTTCTCGATCAGACGCAGGGTGTTGGCGTCGTCGCCCACGACCACCAGGGCCAGGGTGACGGTCAGGCGGTGGTCGGTGTTGAGGTCGCGAACGGCCTTATGCACCTCCCGCAGCATGTCGCGGGCGGTGGGCTGACCCTCGATCACACGGGCGCCGCCGGCCATGGCTGTCTCTCCTTTCAGACGGTGGGCGGACGGATCGGGAGGCGGACCGCCACGGCGCGGCGATTACCGGCGGGGCAGGGCCATCAGACGTGCCGTGATGTCCTCGACTGTCGCCGCGTCGGCGGAGATGTGCAAGGTTTTGCGGCGGTCGATGGCGCCGGCCGTGACCTGAATCGCGCCCTTGGGCACCTTCCACGCCTTGGCCAGAAGCGCCACCAGGGCGGCGTTGGCCTTGCCGGCCTCGGGCGCGGCGGTGACGGAGACACGCAGCCACGGCCGGCCGTCGGCGTCCCGTGCGATGCCGTCGATGCCGGCCCGTGCCGCTCGGGGCGTCAGGCGCACCGACAGGCGGGCCCCACCCTCGGCGGCGACCAGAGGCAGGGTGTCATCCTCGGCGCGCATGGCGATGCCCTGCTAGCCCAGCTTCATCAACAGCCGTGTGAACAGCATTTCCAGGAAGATCAGGCCCAGGATCAGCACCATGGGCGACAGGTCCACCCCGCCGAACGAGGGCAGCCGGCGGCGGATCGGCCCCAGCGCCGGTTCGGTCAGCCGGTACAGCATTTCGCCCACCGTTGCGATGAAGCGGTTGTAGCCGTTGACCACGTTGAAGGCCACCAGCCAGGACAACACCACCTGAGCGATGACGACCCACATGTAAAGGCGGATGACGATCAGCAGAATGCCGAACACGGGTCCGAATATGATGTCCATGGCGGACGGATCCCTGATGTTTGTGTGGGTGGGGGAACGGAGAGGGACCCTAGTGCAAAAATGGGCGTGAGGGAATCACCGGATGGGACGGGTGGCGTTCCGCCCGCAAGGTCACCGCGCCCGTGCACCGGCCGGTCCGAGCCTCACCGTGCCTCGCGCCACCACGCCAACCCCAACCCGCCCAGGATCAGCAGCAACGCCAGCCACGGCGGCAGCAGCGCCGCCTGATCCACGCCGACCACCCGATAGGATCCGGTGTCGCGCAGGCCGATCCAGCCCGAACCGGCCAGGGCGCCGGTTCCGGACACCCGGCGCACGGCGGGCATGCCGTCCGTCTCCAGCCAGCGCACCGTCCCACCGCTGGCCTCGGCGAGCGGTGCCAGCGGCGCGTCCGTCGCCCTGACCTCGGCCGTTTCCAGCGGGTTGGGGGTGCCGGCCACGGCCACGGCGCTCAGGGTGCCGTCGTCCAGGGTATGCACGCCCGGCGCCGCGTCGGGCAGCACCGCCACCGCGCGGCCGTCGCCTTGGTCGGTCAGGGGCAGTTCGTGCGTCTGTCCCAACGGGTCGGTGACGGTGACGGTGTCCGGCATCGCCTCCGGATCCAGGCCGCGCCGGGTGACCTCCAGTCCGTCGCCGACCATGCGTGCGCCCAGGGTCTCCTCCTCCAGGTCCGGCTCACGCATCAGCCAGTGCGCCACGCGGCGCAGCAGCTCGGCCTGTGGGCCGCCGCCCTCGAAGCCCTTGGCCCAGAGCCACATGGTATCGCTGAGCAGAACGCCGGCCCGGCCCTCGCCGGCTCGCGCCAGCACCAGCAGCGGACGCTCGCCCGCGCCGGTCAACAGGGTCTGGCCGTCCCCGGAGACTTCCGCACCGGCCGCGAGGTCGGCCTCCACCACCCGCGCCCAACGTCCCCAGGCGGGTTCGCTGTTGGCGTCCGACGGCAGGCCGGGCAGGCTGGCGGTGACCGGATGGCGACGGCCCATGGCGGTGGGGTTGGGACGGAAGGCCTCGTCGATGACGGCCCGGGTGGGAGTCACCGGCAGCACGTCGGCCAGCGCGCTGTCGTACAGGCTGACGGTCTCCGCGAATTCCGGCCCGACCGCGAGCAGGAGGGCGCCGCCCCGGCGAACGTAGGCCGCCACGTTGGCCAGATAGCCCAGCGGCACCAGCCCCTGACGCCGGTAGCGGTCGAAAATGATGAGGTCGAAGCTGTCCAGCCGCTCCTGGAACAGATCGGCGATGGGAAACGCGATCAGGGCCAGTTCGTGCAGCGGCGTGGCGTCGTCCTTGTGCGGCGAGCGCAGAATCGTGAAGTGGACCAGATCGACGTTGGGGTCGGACTTCAGCAGGTTGCGCCAGACCCGCTCACCCGCGTGCGGCTGGCCGGAGACCAGCAGCACCCGCAGTCGGTCGCGCACACCGTTGACCGAGATGGCGGCCCGGTTGTTGACGACGGTCAGTTCGCCCGGCACCGGCCGTGCCCGCATCTCGAACACCGTGTCCCCGGCGTGCTCCAAAGGCAGCGAGACCGATCCGGGCCGGTTGGCGGGCACCGTGACGGTTCCGGCCGGCCGGCCGTCGCGAAACAGAGTCAGCGGCACCGGGGTTCCGTCGGCCAGCGTCGGATCGCGCAGGCGCACGGTGGCCTCCAGCGTGCGGCCGACGAGCCCGTAGGTCGGCGCCGCCTCGACCGAAAGGTGGCGGTCCACCTCGTCCGGACGCCCGGTCAGCAGAACGTGCAGCGGCGCTCCCAGGGTGGCGGCGTCCAGGGTGTCGGCGTCGTGGACCCGGCCGTCGGTCAGGGCGATTACCCCGGCCCGGCGCGACGGCGGCACGTCTGCCAGGGCGGCCCGCACGGCGGAAAGCAGTCGGGTGCCGCGTTCGCCGTCCGTTTCCTCGACCCGCGTCACGCGAACCTCCAGGTCGGGACTGTCCCCGAGCGAGTCGCGCAACGCCGCCAACCCGGCTACCGTGCGGGCCGCGCGCCCGTCCAGTCGGTTGGAGGTGCTCTCGTCGACCGCGATCACGGCCACGTCGGCCAGCGGCTCGCGGCGCTCCGCCACGCCCTGCGGGTTGGCCAGCACCAGAAGCAGCAGGGCACCGGGCAGCAGGCGCGTCCACGCGCCGCGCGCCCGGCGCCAGACGGCCAGGGCGGTGAACAGCCCTACCAGCGCGCCCAGCCCCCAGAGCACGGGGACGGGGACCAACGGGGCCAAAGCGATCTCGACGGGCGGGGTCATGGGCGGTGGACATCCTCGCCACGGCGTTGGAACCGGTTACGGATACCACATGGGAACGCGGACCGGCTGCGTCACGGGTTTATCGCCGAGCCGGCGTCCGGTCGGTCAGTCGAACCGCCAGTGGCGCGAGCAGAACGATCAGCAGGATCCGCGCGATGTGATGCGTGGAGACGAACGCCACATCCACGCCCAACGCCAATGAGACCAGACTCATCTCCACCACGCCGCCGGGGGCGTAGGCCAGAATTAACTCGCGCGGGGGCAGGGGGGTGACCAGGGACAGGCCGCCCGCGAACGCCACGGTCAGCGCCAACAGAACGGCCGTCGCGCCGATACTCGCGACGAACAGACGGGCCACCTCGCGGATCGACACGCCGGCGAAGCGCGCGCCGATGCTGGCGCCGACCACCACCTGGGCGGCGGCCACCGCCAGGGCCGGCGGGTGCGAGGCGGTCCACCCAAGGCCGTGAACCAGCGCGCTGAGGGCCATGGGGCCGATCATCATGCCCGCCGGCACCTTGAGGGCGCGGGCGCCGAGTCCCCCCAGCACGGCGCATCCCAGCAGCCAGACCGCGTCCATCAGGTCAAAGCCGCCCGATCCGGGGCCGGCGCCGACGACGGCGCCCCCGTCGGGCCGCTCGTAACCGGCCAGCAGCGCAAACGCCGTCGGCACCGTGAACACGACCAGAAGGATGCGAATCCCGTGAGTGAGGCCGATGACCCGCTCGTCGCCGCCCAGGGCGCCGCCCATCAGGATCATCTGGCCCAGTCCCCCGGGCGCGGCCGAGAACCAGGCCGTCACCGGGTCATAACCGGCCACCCGCCGCAGCCACGCTGCCACAAGCAGCGTGGAGAGGCCGACATAGGCCAGCAGGCCGCACAGGCTGGGCCCCCACCGCGCCATCTGTTCGAGCATGCCCGGGTGAAAGGCGCTGCCCAGCATCACCCCCAGGATGCTGATCATTCCCGTGCGCAGGGGGTCGGCGACGGCCAGCCGGCCGCCGGTCACGGCCACCGCCGTGGTCGCGGTGATGGCCCCCAGCATCCACGGCAGCGGCAACCCGAGACCCCAGAAAACCGCGCCGCCGCCCGCGCCCAGGGCGAGCGTCAACCCCCAGGCGCCCCAGGGCCGCCGCCGTGTCTCGCCGTCGGCGTCCGTCATGGCATGAATTGTTCGTTCAGAATGCGCTCTTCCAGATTGTGTTCCGGGTCGAACAGCATGAGCAGGCTGGCGTCCCGGTTCTCGCGTACCTCGACCGAGACCACGTCGCGCACCTCGGTGTAATCCGCCACGGCACTGACCGGGCGCTTTCGGCCCTCCAGCACCTCAATGCCCACGGTCGCGGTGCAGGGCAGGATGGCGCCCCGCCAGCGGCGCGGCCGGAAGGCGCTGATCGGGGTGACCGCGACGACGTTTGCTCCCATGGGCAGGATCGGTCCGTAGGCGGAGGCGTTATAGGCGGTCGAACCGGCGGCGGTGCACACCAGCACGCCGTCGCAGATCATTTCGGGGAGGCGCACGCGGCCGTCCACGCTGATGCGCAGCTTGGCGGCCTGGCGGGTCTCGCGCAGCATGGAGACCTCGTTGATGGCCAAGGCTTCCTCGATCGCGCCGTCCTCGGTGTGGGCGATCATGGCTAGCGGCTTCAGCGAGACGGGCTGGGCCGCGCGCAGACGGTCCATCAGGCCGTGAATGCGGAACTGGTTCATCAGAAACCCGACCGAGCCCTGGTTCATGCCGAAGATCGGGGTGCCCAGGGGCATGTGCTTGTGCAAGGTTTCCAGCATGAAGCCGTCACCACCCAAGGCGACGATCACGTCGGCGTGTTCCGGTTCGGTGTGCCCGTACTTCTTGCGCAGCAGGTCGCCGGCGGCGCGGGCGGCGTCGGTGTCGGCGTTGAGCACGCTGAGCGTGGTGATATCCATGCGAGGCCTCGCGCGACCGGAGCAGGGTCAATCATACGGAAACCGGATGATCGGTTCGGTGTGTCGAGGATCAAGTGTAGGGCGGGTGGCCGAAGGGCACCCGCCGCCCCCTCGGCTTGGTGGCGGCTGTCCTTCGGCCAGCGGCCCTACAGGTGCGAACGAGTGAACCGGAAACCGTATCACTTAACGGCAGTGCGCCCCCGCCTGTCCAGCGTCCGGATATGACCGTTGGACGATTTCACCCGGCATCGCGCGCGTCGGGGTTTTGCCGCAGCGCGGAAACGGATAGGGTCCGCCTATTCCCAACGCCGCGCCGGCTGACGCGGGGACACTGTCCCGGCGCCAGCTGGTCCATTACGTCACGAAGGACACGCAACACACCATGGACCTGAACAAGATTCCCGTCGGCGAAAACCCGCCCGAAGATGTCAACGTCATCATCGAGGTGCCGCTGCGCGGCGAGCCGGTGAAGTATGAAATCGACAAGGCGTCGGGCGCCATGTACGTGGACCGATTCCTGCACACGGCCATGCATTACCCGGTCAACTACGGTTTTATCCCGCACACCCTGTCCGACGACGGCGATCCGGTGGACGTCATGGTTCTGGGTCGGCTGGCCGTGGCCGTGGGCGCGGTCATGCGGGTGCGCCCCATCGGCGTCATGAGGATGCGGGACGAGGCCGGCATGGACGAGAAGATTCTCGCCGTGCCGCACTCCAAGCTGCATCCGTACCACGACAACGTTTTGCACTATAAGGATCTGCGCCCGACCGAATTGAAGCGGATCGAGCACTTCTTCACCCACTACAAGGACATTGAGGAAGGCAAATGGACCAAGGTCCTGGGCTGGGGCGACCCTGAGGAGGCATGCGGCCTCATCAGCAAGGGCATCGAGGCAGCGAAGTCCTGACGAACCGCTCCTTGTAAGGAGCGGTCGGGGGCGCTCAGGCGCCCCCAGAATCCGGGTGAAAACGGGCGGTCGGGCGGCCCTTGGGCAGGGTCGATCCGACCGCGACTTTTTCTTTGAGAAACAGAGGCTTTCTTTAAATCCCTAAGAAAAAAGAGGCCTGAAAGGGTAGGCTTTAACTGAACCGTTGCCGCGACGTACAATCGTTAGCAGTAGGTGCCCTTCTTGACTTATCAAGGTTCGCGATCTAGCCTCTCTAGTCGTTTGTGATCGTTTGAACCTTTTGTAATTTGTGGGCTTGCCTATGGTCAGCTTGGCGCGGTCATCTGTCAGCCATATCGTGCGCGTGCAAGAGGTCTGCGCCGAAACTCAAGGCGAAGGTGTGGTTTCGCTCGCCGAGCGATCCGATGGCGTTGACGCGCCTCCGTATATCCCTCTCAAGACCGTCTTCATCGTCGATCCGCTCACCCGCCATCGCGGTGACTTGGCCGAAGCCCTGAGGGGGCAGTACGAAGTTGAGGAGTTTGCCGACGCTCCGGCGCTGAAGGAACGACTGCGAGCGCTCCGGCCGTCCCTGATTCTGGTCGATGAGGCGACGCCGCCCGACGGTGGTGGGGCGGTCGTGCAGCGCCTGAGGGAGTCGCAGGCGACACACTCGATTCCCATCGTCGGCATGACGCGCAGCGGCGGGTCTCGGTTCGTATCGTTGCTGCACGAGGCCGAGCTCGGGATCCTGATCAAACCGGCCACGCTGCACACCCTGTACGACGCCGTCACTCACGCCATCTGCAAATCTGTCGAGGATGAATGGCAGACCCTGGAGGAAAACCAGCGTCTGGCCCTGACGCAGACTATTGCCGTGTTCCGGGACCTGCCGGACCAGATCATGAACGGCGAGCCCATCGAGTACGTCTCGATCCGGGAAAGCTGCGCGCCCATCGTGACGGCGGTCTGCAACAACCAATTCTCGGATCTGCTGAATGGGGTCAAGGGACACGACAACTACTCTTATGTTCATTCCGTTCGGGTCGCGATCCTGCTCGCGCATTTCGGACGGGAGCTTGGCTTGCCCCGGGACGACCTGCTGACCCTGGGCACCGGTGGCGTGCTGCACGACCTCGGCAAGGTGGCCATTCCCCATTATGTGCTCAACAAGCCGGGCCGGTTGACCCCAGAGGAATGGGTGGTGATGCGGTCGCATGTAGACCGCAGCATCGAACTGCTCGATTGTATCGAGCACCTGCCGCGCGGGGTCATGACCATCGCGGCTCAGCATCACGAGAAGCTCGACGGCACCGGTTATCCGCACGGGCTGAAGGGCAGCGAACTCAACGAACTGGCGCGCATGGCGGCCATTGTCGATGTTTTCGGGGCGCTGACCGACCAGCGCATCTACAAACCGCCCCATGCACCTGATGCGGCTCTCGACATGATGCGGGAGATGGGCCCCAACCACCTCGACCAGCACCTTCTGACGCTGTTCCGGTCCATGCTGCTGGATACCGCGTCCGTCGTCCAGGCGCTGTAGGTCCCGAGATCAGGGGAGTCGCATCGACGGATTCAGCTTGATAAGCATATAAAGATATCTTTATATTTCGGCTCAGTCGAGCCGGGTGCCGTGATCGCGCGCGCCCGCGCCCGTGTCCATTCTTCTCACGTGCACCGGAGCCGCTTCCCCATGACGTTCACCGATTTCAAGGTCAAGGACATCAGCCTCGCCGACTGGGGCCGCAAGGAAATCAATATCGCCGAAACCGAAATGCCCGGCCTGATGGCCACCCGCGAGGAATACGGCGCGTCCAAGCCGCTGAAGGGCGCGCGGATTGCCGGTTGCCTGCACATGACCATTCAGACGGCCGTGCTGATCGAGACCCTGATCGAACTGGGCGCCGAGGTGCGCTGGTCCTCGTGCAATATCTTCTCCACCCAGGACCACGCCGCGTCCGCCATTGCCGCCGCCGGCATTCCGGTGTTCGCCTGGAAGGGTATGTCGGAGGAGGAGTTCTGGTGGGCCATCGACCAGACCATCTTCGGTCCGGACGACTGGCGCCCGAACATGATCCTGGATGACGGCGGCGACCTGACGCTGGTCATGCACGAGAAGTACGCCGACCTGATGACGGACGTGAAGGGCATCTCGGAAGAGACCACCACCGGCGTGCACCGCCTCTACGAGATGGCCAAGAAGGGCACGCTGCTGGCCCCGGCCATCAACGTCAACGACAGCGTCACCAAGTCCAAGTTCGACAACAAGTACGGCTGCCGCGAAAGCCTGGTGGACGGCGTGCGCCGCGCCACCGACGTCATGATGGCCGGCAAGATCGCCGTCGTGGCCGGCTTCGGCGACGTCGGCAAGGGCTCGGCGGAGTCGCTGCGCAGCGCCGGCTGCCGCGTCGTGGTCACCGAGGCCGATCCCATCTGCGCGCTGCAGGCCGCCATGGAGGGCTACGAGGTCACCACCATGGACAAGGCCGCCCCGCGCGGCGACATCTTCGTCACCTGCACCGGCAACATCGACGTCATTACCATCGACCACATGCGGGCGATGAAGGACCGGGCCATCGTCTGCAACATCGGCCACTTCGACAGTGAGATCCAGATCGGCGCGCTGCAGAACTACACGTGGGACAACATCAAGCCGCAGGTCGACGAGATCGAGTTCCCGGACGGCAAGCGGATCATCGTCCTGGCCGAGGGCCGGCTGGTGAACCTGGGCTGCGCCACCGGTCACCCCAGCTTCGTCATGAGCGCCTCGTTCACCAATCAGGTGCTGGCGCAGATCGAGCTGTGGAACCACGCCGACAAATACGAGCGTCAGGTCTACGTGCTGCCCAAGCACCTCGACGAGAAGGTGGCCACGCTGCACCTGGGCAAGCTGGGCGTGGACCTGGAAACCCTGTCGGAGGAGCAGGCCGCCTATATCGGAGTCACCCCGCAGGGACCGTTCAAGCCGGATTCGTACCGGTACTAAAGCAAACACGAAGGCAAATTCCGAGCGATCCGGACCGGATCGCGACGATGATTTGCTTGAACTTCAACAAAAACGAGAGCGCGGTGCGTGGTTCGGAACGCAACGCGCTCTGACCGGCGCCGGTCTCTCTTGTCCTGACACCAAACCGCCTCAGACGTTGCCGCCGGAGGCGGCCGCGTTAGGGGCGTTCGCATGGGGGCGTGTCGGCAACTCGGCCGTGCCGCCCCTGACGCGAACGGGCGTCGATCCGGTCTGGACCGACGCCCGCTATCGTCTCTTCAACATTCTGTGTCGCGATGGTGGCCCGATTCGCCGGTCCATGACGCCACGCCCGGAGCGGCGCCTTCGATTCGCGCCCCGTGTGCCGGTTCTCCCTGACCCGGGAGCCGACCCGAACACTCCCGTTCCGGAGAACCGCGCTTCCTAGGGCGAGGTCAGCCAGCGGAGTCGACGGGACGGCGTCGGACCGGCCCTCAGATCAACTCCACGCGCCCGGCCATGGGGCCTTTCTTGCCCATGCGGCACATCATGCGCACGCGCTGTCCGGCGTCCAGGTTGGATAGCCCGGAGTATTCCAGGGCGCGGCTGCCGACGTAGACGTCCTTGCCGCCCCCATCCGGGGTCACGAAACCGAACCCCTTGTCAGCGCTGAAGAATTTGACGACACCGTCAATCTCTTCCTCTGTGTCGGAGGCGTCCATGCCGCCCGGATCCTGGGCTCCCTCCGGGACCTCCACTTCGTGGATGAAGGCCACCTGAGGTCCCTTCTGACCCATCGACAGGTCGCAAACAATGGTCGCGCCCTCGGGGATATCCCGATAGCCCGCACGCTGAAGCACGGAGATGTGGAGGAACGCGTCGGGAGTGCCATCCGACAGGGCCACAAAACCGAAGCCCTTGGTGGCATTGAACCACTTAACCGTGGCGGAAGACCGAGACTGCATAGCGGAAGAGAAACCTTCATAGCGTGGAGTCGACAAAACCATCCAAGGGATACCCGAAAAACCCGTCGACGCCAATTGGTCTTATGACGAAGGGGATATTTTTCGTCGCGTCCGTGGCGCCTCCGCACCGGCCGGCCCGGCCGGTTTCATCGCAGGTTGCCGTCCATCGGCAGGGATTCCGGGCCGTCGCTATCCTCCGAATCAGTCGCCGCGCCGCCCATTCCGCCACCATGGGTCGGGCGCGCGCTCCAGTCCGGATCGGCCACCGTCCGCGTACCCTGCCTGTCGATCATGTTTTCAACCCGGCGCATGTTGCGCGTGACGATGTCCGCCTGACGCTTCGCGCCGTGCTGTTCATAGGTCTCGGCCGACTGGTGGAAGGCCTCGCGCGCCTCGTGAAGGGCGCCGATGTTCCGGGTGACGCGGAACAGAAGGAACAGCGCGGAGCCAAGGTTGTTCTGTGTGGCCGCCCAGAGCAGCGGCACGCGCTCCAGGGTGCGGACCTGAAGGGCCGCCCGGGCGGCCTCGACCGCGCGTTCGATCACCTCGCCCTTGCGCTCCTGACCACCGTACACCTGAAGCACCTGGGCCAGATCGTGCATGATTTCGCCCCAGCGGTCGGGGGTCTCCGCCGGGCTGAAGACCTGGAGGGCGGCCTGGAACGCGGTGATGGAGTCGCGCAGGGCGGCGGGATCGCCCTCCGCCATGTGGACCCGATAACACAGAATTCCCAGGCGGTTCTTCAGGCCGGCCCAATCATAAGGGTAGAGGTCCCGCTGGAACGAATCCAGGGCCGCCTTGAAGGCGTCCACCGCCTGCCGGGGGTCGATGCCGCCGGCGCCGCGTTCCACCAGCGCCTGGAGCACCAGCCCCAGTGAGCGGTGAATGACACCCCACTCGGCGTCCGCATTGCGCGGCAGATGGCGGATGGCTTCCTCGTAGGCGGCTGCCGCGTGCTCCATCCACGCCGGTTCATTGGCCCAGGCCCCGACGACGGCGAGAACGTTGCCGTAGCAGGCCACGATGTGCGCCGTCTCCAGCCCGCTCAGGCCGTAGGGCAATTCCGACAGCAGCGCGCCGGCCTCCTCGGCCATCGGCGGCAAGATTTCTACCAGCGCCTTGCCCTGGTTCTCGGTACGCGGCTCCATCGCCGACAACGCCACCGCCCTGAGCAGAACATGCCAGGAGTCCTCGAAGTCCAGCGGCAGATACAGGGCGTTCTGTGGCGACATCATGCCGATCCGTTCCACCTCCTTGCTGGGCCACGGCGTCAGAAAGCGGACCTCGACCAGCCGGCCGGTGGGATCGGGGCCACCCCAGATCAGCAGATCGGCCAGGTTCTCCCGCAGAAGCGGCCGGCCGATGGCGGCGGCTCCGGACAGCGCGGTATAGGGGTCCAGTTCGGGGGAATACGGCACCGACTTGTCGAGGCGGCGTACCCGCACGCCGGGCAGAGTTTCCAAGGCAGCCAGCACCCGGGCGCGCTGTTCATCGCCGCCGGTTCCCGGAAACCCTGCCAACAGCAGGACCGGCTGGCGGGTCCGCGCCGCGCCGGCCAGCGCCGCGCCGGCGCCCCGGGGGCCGCCACCTCCGCCCCGTAGAGCCCCGATCAAGCGCCCGATCAGACCGCCGGACCGCTCCACCTCTCCGCCCGCGCCGTCGGAGGTCGCCAGGGCGGTGGATCGGGATGACGCGGCCCCCCCGGCCGACGAGGCCGAATCGGTGTCCTCCGGTGCCACGTCGACGGCAGGTTCCAGTTGGGCAATGCGGTCGTTGGCATTGCGCAGCCGGCGCGACAAGCGAATGAGAATGCGCACCGTCATGTCCGGGTCTTCCATAAGCTTCCGGACAAACGCCTTGCGGGGAAAGGCGTGCAGGACGATGTTGCTCTTCGCGACCGCCGTTGCCCCGCGCGGATCGTTCTCGACCGCTCCCATCTCGCCCAGCAGTTCGCCCTTTCCAAGGGTCGCCAGATGCACGAGCCCGCGCGCGGATTCCTTGTAAAGCACGACCTCGCCGTCGGCGATGATATAGGCGGTGGCGCTGTCGTCGCCTTCCCGGAAGATGACGTCTCCGGTCTCGAATCGCTGGACGGTGGGTTTCATGGTGGCCATGACGGGGGCTCAGGGTCGTTGAATGGGGGCGCTGAAGATGGTCCGGCGACGGATCGTGGATCAGGCGTTGGCGTCGGTGTCCGTCCGGGCCCGCAGCGCGGCGTCCCTGTAAACACGGGCGGTGCGTCGGTCATCGCCCTCGCCGTACTCGGCCGCGATGTAGGGGCGACCGTCGGCGTCCGTCTCCAGGCTCAGGGTCAGATCGCCGGACTCGAGCAGGGCGGCCACCTGCTCCGATGGCAGGGCCAGGGCCGCCGCCAAGTGGCCCAGCAGGGTCTGGATCTCGTGGTACATCTCGCGGTGTTCGGTCAAGGACGACGCTCCCGATTGGCTGCCGGTCCCCCCAGGCATCACGATATCTTTACCAGAGCGGCCCGAAAGTCTAAAGAAAAGGCCAAACGACCCAAACGAACGTGGGGCGTGGGGGCGCCCGACCCCGCGCCGCAGCCATCAAAGGGCCCAGACATCAGGAGGCAACTGCATGAGCTACGAGCAGGTAGAGGAAGCCTGGGGTCTGATCGACGAGGCCGCAAAGCACAAGGAAGAATCGGGTCAGGACCTGAATTCGGATGCCTACTGGGATGCCGTGTTCGCCAAATCTCCTCTTGTGGATGTTGAACGTACCAAGGCGGAAGGCGGTTCCCCCCTGGAAAAAGTTTTTCTGAGATCGCCCTACGGTCTTCAGTTCCGTACCGAATACATGGACTGGATTCCGTTCCGCCATGGCGAGGTCAAGCTGGATTGACCCCGGCCCCGACGGCCTGAAATGTGGATTTCAGATTATCCGGTCCCGCCGGTGCTGGACTTTTGCGGTCGCGGTGTCGGCTTCGTTCGGACAGTCTTCCCAGGGATTAGGGGAGGGTGGGGGGCGGCGCTGTCCGGCCCATGGTTCTCCACCCACACCGAGGCCGGTTGTCGTGGCGCGGCGGCGGTTTCGTGCCGACGCGATCCAGGGTAGACTCTTTTCGGCCGTCGGCCCCGGATAGGTTCGGGCCTCGCGGTGATTCCTGACACGGGCCGGTCTGGAGGGCGAGACGTGGCGATGAAGACTCAAGGCGTGCGACGCCTTCTTGTGGTGGGCATGCTGGTGCTGGCCGGGGTCGCAGGCGCGCGGCCTGCGCTGGCCGACAACGGGGCCACGGTCGTTCCCGTAGACCCGTTGCAGGCGACCATCAATGCGGCCGCGTTCCAACCGCTGCCCGCGCCCGCCGTGTTCGTCATCCGGCGCGATGATGATTCGGAGATGCACGACGCCATTCACAGCGCGCTCGTCTCTGCCCTGCCACCCTCTCCGGCCCAACCGAACACGGCCACCGTCCTGGAGATGGATTTCGACGTTCACGTCATCCGTTCGGGTGTTCCCGAGATGGCAAAGGGCGTGCTGGAGATGGAGGAGGCGCGGGGTAGCGGACGCGCCTCGACCGTTCCACCGACGGTGAACGCGACCGACCTGCGCGGCCGAACCACCGCCCTGGAGGGGAACGTCCTGCACCTTCGACGGGACAGCTTCGCGTCGGCCATGCGCCTTCAGGTCACGGTCAGCGATCCGCGGACCGGCGCCTACCTGTGGCGCGGCTGGGTGGATACGCCGCTGAACCGGCTGTCGCGCGCCGAGGTCGCCGCGCTGGTGGCGGAGCCGCTGCTTGCGACCCTGGGCCAGACGGTCGCCGGACGCGAGATGAAGGTTGAGGTTCCGGCGGCCATGGGCGGCGAAACGCAGGGGCGTTGACGCCGACGCGGCGCCGGGCCGGCCCGAAGGACGGTGCAAATGTGCCTGGAGGAAGCGGGCCATGACACCCTCGACCGCATCCGGACACCCTCCTCCCGAACCCGGCGCGAAGCCCCCGGTGCGGGCGGCGGGCCCTGGGTCCTGTTGGGATGGGCCTTCGGCGTGCTGGTTCTGCTGCTGATCCTGCCCGACCTGGGCGTCAACCCGCGCGCGGGAGAGGACGACGGCCCCAGCATCAACCCTGTGGGATCTCGTTCAGGGTCCAGTGGCTGAACAGGGTGCGGCGGCCGATAGCAGGCGCTGAACCGCCGGCGGGGTGGTGGCGTCCTGACGGCGTCCGGGTCCAGCATGTCCATGCAGATCTCTTTCCATGATCGTTGTTACAATATCGCCGATCTGATCGGGGGTTGACTTCGCGACTCGGTCGGTTACCTTCAATGCGTCAAGTATTTTCGTAAATGGCGCGAAGGACTCCGGCATGGCACAGAAGCGAACATTCGGACGTCGGCGCCCGGATCAGAGCGCGTCGGCGCAATCCGGTGAGGGGCCGAGCCCCGAAGATCTGCGAGAGGCCCGTTCAGACACCGAGACGTTCGCGCGAACGCTCTACATCGACACCCGGGATCACCGGTCGGGTTTCGGTGCCGGCGCTATCATGAGTGGCCTGGCGGCCTTGGTCCTGCTTGCGCTGGCGGTTCCCTATCTCAACTCCGGGGTCGGCCCGGGAAGCGGCGCGAGCGGACAGGGCTCCACGGTCGTTGCCCAGGACTTCGACCGGATGTCACCCAGCGAACTGGCCGAGCTTGCCCCCGCCGCCGGAGAGTCCCGCGGGCCGCTCGACTGGCTGCTGGACGCGTTGTGGCAGTGACCGAACGGGCGTGACGGGTTTCGCGTGGTCCAAGGCCCGGGCCGTGCCCGATGACCGGGACCCGATGGCGCTGGCCCTGTCGGAGGCGCGCGCCGCCGCCGGACGAGGCGAGGTTCCAGTCGGGGCCGTGCTGATCGGTCCCGACGGACAGGTGCTTGCCCGCGCCGGCAACCAGGTGGAAGCGGACGCCGACCCCACGGCCCATGCCGAAATGCTGGTGATCCGCGAAGCCGCCCGCCGTCTTGGCACGCCCCGGCTTGTGGACTGTTCTCTCGTGGTGACGCTGGAGCCCTGCGCCATGTGCGCCCAGGCCATTGCCTTGGCGCGCCTGAAGCGCCTGGTGTTCGGGGCCTACGATCCCAAGGGCGGCGGCGTCGAGCACGGTGCCCGGGTGTTCGAACGCGCCACCTGCCATCATCGGCCGGAGGTCATCGGCGGTGTTCGCGAGCGCGAGGCCGGGGATCTTCTGCGCGGTTTTTTCCGGGACTGCCGGGTAGATCCCTCACCGTAGGCGATCATAGCGGCGATGTGTGGTACATCGGAGCTGAAGGATCGGCTGACGATGGAGGGGATACGATGAGCGATCTGCGCGTGGATTTCGACACCACCGACCGGGCCGAAACCCGGCAGGGGCATGATGCCCTGATCGCATGGTCGCCGGACCTCAGCGTCAGTTCCCCGACCCTGGATCTTCATCATCAGATCCTGGTGGGGTGTCTGAACCGTATGATCCTGTTGCAGGGAAACTGGAGAGACTGCCTGCCGGCGGTGCGCCGGGAACTGGCGCTGGTCATGAACTATTGCCGCATTCACTTTTTCATCGAGGAAGCGGCGATGAAACTGGCCCAGGTTCCCGATGAAACCGTCCAGGAGCACACGGCCATCCATCGCAGGATCGTGGGCAAGATGTCAGACGCGGTGGGGGCCTTCAAGTCCGACCCGCTCGGCTTTCCCTTCGACGAGACGCTGCGCTTTTTGAACATGTGGTTGGTCCGTCACATCCAGGACGAGGACAAAAAACACTACGCGGAGGCGCTGCGGGCCTTCCACGGTGTGGAAGTGGACCTGAGGAAGTACAAATACGCCCAGATTTCGCGCAAACTGAAACTGAAAGAGGATCCGACCCGAACCGCCGCAGCCGGTGACACCCTGTCCGGCCGATGGGTCAGCATCATCGAAAGCAACATGGAACGCCGGGCGTTCATGGCGCGGGTGTTCCAGGATCAGGGCATGCGGGTCTCTCAGGCAAACAATGTTCTGGATGCTCCCGTCCTGATCGACGCCAACATGCCCGAGGTGGTGTTCCTGGACTGGTCGATGCGCGACGCTCTGCCGTTTGCCCGGGAACTCTACTCCAAGCGCAACGCGGCCGTGGTGGCCTCGTACTTCGGCGATCCGATGGAGATCATCGACCAGTGCGACCTGGAGGGCGTGGCGAACATTCTGGCGCACCCGGCCAGCGCCGTCGACATCATCTCCGTCACCCGGGAAACCCTGGACGCTCTGGTGCCGCTGCGGGCCCTCGTCCTGGAACGCCTGGAAGGTTAGGCCAGATCGCATCCCGGAAGCCGGTTGGCGGCTTGTCTTTCCCCTCCCGATATGGGAGGCAGAAGCCGACACGAACGCCATCCGAGAGGGATCCCGCCATGAAGGTCAACGGCACCCCCACCCGCACCATCTGGCTGGCCGAGGACGGCCGCACGGTGGAGATCATTGATCAGACCCGCCTGCCGCACCGTTATGAAATCACGCGGCTGGAGACGCTGGACGATGCCTGCCGGGCGATCAAGGACATGCTGGTGAGGGGTGCGCCGCTGATCGGCGCCACGGCGGCGCACGGACTGGCGCTGGCCATGCGCGCTGATCCATCGGACGGGGGGCTGGCCACGGCCTATGACCGCTTGTTCGCCACCCGCCCCACGGCGATCAATCTGCGCTGGGCGCTGGACGACCTGCGAACCCGCCTGACACCGCTGCCTCCCGGCGAACGCGCTACCGCCGCCGTCGCCCGGGCTGTCGCGATCTGCGACGAGGACGTTGCGCTCAATGAGGCCATCGGCGATCACGGCCACGCCATCTTCCGCGACCTGTGGGAGCGGAAAGGCCAGCCCGAGCGGTTCAACGTGCTCACCCACTGCAATGCCGGGTGGCTCGCGACGGTGGACTGGGGGACGGCGCTGGCGCCGATCTACAAGGCGCACGACGCCGGCATTCCGGTCCATGTGTGGGTCGACGAGACTCGGCCACGCAACCAGGGCGCGAGCCTGACCGCCTGGGAACTGAACCAGCACGGGGTGCCGCACACGGTGATCGTCGACAACGCTGGCGGTCATTTCATGCAGCACGGCATGGTCGATGTGTGCATTGTCGGCACCGACCGTACCACGGCGACCGGCGACGTTTGCAACAAGATCGGCACCTACCTGAAGGCTCTCGCTGCCCGGGACAACGGCGTGCCGTTCTATGTCGCCCTGCCCAGCCCGACCATCGACTGGACCGTGCGGGACGGCGTGGCGGAGATTCCCATCGAGGATCGCGGCCCCGGCGAAGTGCAGCGCCTGTGGGGCCGCCTGGACTCCGGCGAGACCGCCTGGATCACGGTGACGCCGGAGGGCAGCCCGGCCGCCAACCCGGCGTTCGACGTGACCCCGGGGCGCCTGGTCACCGGACTGGTCACCGAGCGCGGCGTCTGCGCCGCCAGTGCCGACGGCCTTTCCGGTCTGTTCCCGGATCGCGCGGCGGCGTGAGACGAACATCGGAAAAGGCCGGCCGCCCGATCAGAGAAGCGCAAGCCTTTCACCAGCCGTGATCGGTGCCGATCTGATCGCCACCCTCCGGACGGGAGGAAGCGCTGGCGTCCATGGGCGGGGGATCAATCCCCGGTCGCCGGGGGCAGTCCAAGGCGGAAGGTGGTGCCCTCGCCCTGAACGCTCTCCACGTCGATCGAGCCCTCCAGGCGGTCCATCATCTCCTTGCAGATCAGAAGGCCCATGGCGGTTCCCGTTTCGCCGCCGGTGCCGATAAGCGACGCCCGGGCGCCGACGTCGAACAGGCCTGCCAAGTGGTCGGGCGCAATGCCGACGCCGGTATCGCTGACCGAGAGGGTGACACCGTCCGCCGCCATATCGGCCCGGATCGTGATGCTGTCGCCCGGATGGGTGAACTTGATCGCATTGCTGATGAGGTTGCGCAGGACCGTGTCCAGCATGCTGACATCGGCCCAGGCGCGAGCCATCCCGGTCTGCTCGACCTCGATGCTGACTCCTTTGGCCTGGGCGGCGTAGCGATAGCGTTCGATGTTGGTGGCCACCAGTGTGCCGATATCCACGGCATCGGGATTGATCTCGATCCGATCAAGCTGGATGCGCGACCAGGACAACAGGTCCTCCAGCAGTTTGTGAACCTCGGTGGCGGCGCGGTGCAGCAAGGCGCCGTACTCCACCACCCGATCCGGCGGCAGGCTGCCGCCCTGGGTAGCCAGGATCTCGGAAAACCCGAGCAGGGGTGTGAACGGGCTCCGCAGGTCGTGGGCGACGACGGAGAAGAATTTGTCCTTCTGCACGTTCAGCGCCTCCAGCCGGGTCCGGTTTTCCTCCAGCGACTCGGCGAGGGCGACCAGTTCCCGGGCCTGACTTTCCAGCCGCTGTTCCTGGTCCCGCAACTCGGTGATCTGGGCCTCCATCTCCTCGGCCCGCTCATTCAGCGCCCGTTCCGTTTCCTTCAGGGCGGTGACATCCGTATGCGCGCCGATCATGCGCACCGGACGGCCGGCCTCGTCACGGATCATCATGCCCCGGCACCGGATCCAGACGGTGTGCCCGTCCCTGTGCCGATAGCGCACCACCTGATCGAAGGGGTGAGTCGGGTCGGCCTTGTGCTTTTCGAAGTTGTTGAGCGCGACCTTGAGGTCGTCCGGATGGATATTGGACTGCCACCAGTCCACGGTGTTGTCCATCTCGTGGTCGGCGTAGCCGAACACCTCCTTGAAGCGTGGGCTCAGCCACTCCTCATGCATGCCCTCCAGGTCCCAGTACCAGAGCCCGTCAAGTGAGCCGTTCTGGAGGAAATCGAAGATGGCCGGATCGGTGCGGACGCGTTCGTACAACTCGTCCTTCAGCCAGTGCGTGCCGCCCGTGTTCCCGCCGGTCATGTCTGGGTTGGTTTCCTGAACAACTGCCTGCTTGTCGACACTTCCCACCATTCGGGTCCGATCTACGTCCGATGTCGATTAAACGCGCTCGACGGAACCCGAGTATGCCCCCGATAGTCGAACGCGGTCGACGATGAACACTCGCACTTCATGGGCGCGGAACGGCCCGACTCCGAACAGCGCTCCAAATTCGATTGAACAACCGCCCCATCAACCGATTGCACTGAGTGTTTACGATATTTCCATGACGTCTGGAGTCGTGACCGCACGGGACTTGACCCCGGCACCCAACCGCACGCGCCCGCGCCACCCGCGACTCGGAGGCCTCGAAACCGCGTCAGTGACTCCCAGGATCCAAGCCCATCGACCGCAGCTTTTCGGTGATCCGCTGCGGAATCGTATAGCCCTGGAGCCCCTCCTGAAGCAGACGGGTCAGCGGGCCGCTTACACTTAGATTAATTTGAAACGGGTATCCGTCAAGGACCGCGTCGTTGGCCCCGTCCAGACGCACCGCCATCGCCATGTCATCGCGCGTGTCGCCATTCAGGGTCAGCGACAGGTCGCTGTACTGGAAGTTCTCCAGTGCCCGCCGCGCCAGATCCACGCCCTGCATGCCCTCCGGCAGCGCCTCGCCGGTGTACCGGACCACGCCGGGTCCGATGGTCGCCAGTCGCCCGGCATCGACGCGGACCGCGCCGGGTGTGAGCACCAGCGGCAGGCGGCCGTTGACCTCCCCAGAAATGGTCAACCCATCGACCGGAGTCAAGGCGGCCAGCTCGGCGAGGTCCAGTCCCTCGACCGTCAGGGTCAGGGGCACCCGGTCGAATCCGGCCAGCGGAACCAAGGCTTCGCTGACGGTGATGTCACCGTCGGCGAGGCGCATGCTGGCCCCGTCCAGCACGAACGCCCCCTCTTCTCCATCAATGTGATAGGTGACCTCCAGGTCGGTGAACGGAACGCCCATATCCAGCCCGCCGGCCACCAGGTCCTGGGGAGGGGCGGTCAGCGGGGCGAGGTCCGTCAAGTGGACCACGCCGTTCAGTTTGTGCAGCCGTATGGCGCCGTATGCGGCCCCGACGTCCACCAACCCGATCAACAACTCCGGGCGCGGGCGGCCGCCGTTACGCCACGCCAGCGTGCCTTGGAGGCCCACGGTGCCCTCGCGGGTGCTGAGATCGACCAGCGCCCCGTGCAGGTGCCACGGTTGAACCCCTTCGTTCCCCAGGGGGAGAGGTGTTCCGGCAAGGACAAGCCGACCGTCCCGCCCGTCGGCCGAGATCCAGCCCCGCGCCGACGCCAGGGTGGCGCGGAACGGCGCCCCGATGGCCGCGTCCACCCGCAACCGCCCGGTAGTCTCCGCATCCGGCGACACCGTGCCGCGCACGCGCAGCGGTCGTAGCGGATGGCGTTCCCCCTCCGGCGCCGGAGGCTCGCCCGGCAGATCGGGCAGCACCGCCGTCACATCGAGCGTGGGGCCGTCCGGCGTCAGGGTCAGGTCGGCCGTGGCGGTCGAGACCCGCCAGTCGGCCAGTCGTGCCCGCGACACCGTCGCCGACAGCGCGAACGGCGCTCCGGGAACCGGCGGCAGGCGCCCGGCCGCCGTCACCCCCTCCACCCGCCCCGTCACGGTGCCGGTCAGATCGACGGGCTGGAGCGCCAGACCCAGCGTCAGGGCCGGCGCGCCGTCCTCCATTCGGTCAAGGATCACCACATGCCGGCGATCCCGCGTCAGCGCCAGGGACAGCAGGGACGGCCCGGTCCAGGCCCCACCGGTGGCACGCGCCGCCGCGATCTCCAGCGCGCCCGTGTTCAGGGTCACCTCCGCCCGGGATGGGGACAGCGCCACCGTTCCGGCGGCCGTAAGGTGGATCGGCCCCGCCAAGAGGCCCGCCGTCTCCAGACCGGCCGCGTCGGCCCGCGCCCGCAGCGTGCCCGTCACGCGCCCGTCGCGCAGATCCAGGCGCGGGCTCGACAGCCCCGCCGTCACCCGGCGCAGTCCCATCGGCGCCACGCCCTCGGCTGTGATGGTCAGGTCTCTGATGCGGGCGGTTCCCAGCCCGTCCACCGGGGAGGCTCTCCCCTCCAGGCGAGCCGACAGGGACGCGCGGGCGGACCCCGCATCGCGCGCGGTCACCGCGCCGTCGAGGTCCACGGCCCAGACCGCCGGACCATCCACGTTCGGCTCCGGCGTCAGGGTGGCGCGCCACGCCTCGCCGCCCTCGCGCGCCGACACGGTCAGGTCAAGCGGCAACACCGGGGGCGCGCCGAGCCCCGATGCTAGAGCCTCGACCAGTGCCGGCTCCGGGTCCGGCGCCGTGACACGCAGCGGTGTCACGGCCCGCCAGACCAGACCAGCGTCGTCGAAGGTCAGGCGGCCCGCCGCGTCCACCCCAATCCCGGATCCCAGGACCGGGGCCACCGCGTCGCGGACCCGAAGGTTCAGATCCACGGTGCCGCGCGGCCGTGCGGCCACGCCCGACACACGCCCCTCGGCCGTCACCGCCAGCCGCGCCGTTTCCAGGCGCAGACGCCCGCGCGCCTGGGGCGGACCCGACGCCGGATCCGTGCCCAGGGCCAGCGGCAGGCTGAGGCGCGGCGCCTCGCCGCCGTCCACGGGCTCGACACGCAGGTTCAACGGTCCCTCGGCAAGCGCGGCCAACGCCGGGTGCAAGGGAGCCAGCAGGGCCGGATCCACGGCGTCGGCCCGCAGCGCGAGAGAGTCGGCGGTCAGCGACAGCAGCCCATCGCGCCAGTCCAACCGCAGCGTGCCCCGGCCGGCCAGACCGCGCGCCAGCCCCGGCCGGTCGCGTTCCTCCGCCTGGACCATGGCCACGGCCTCGAACGCCGGTGTGGGCCACGGTCGGCCCCGTCCCTGAACCACCGCGAACAGACCGGCCCCGGACACGGTCACATCCGCGCTCGCCTCCGGCTCCGCTCCGGTCGTGTCCAGCCCGCCGTCTCCCAGCGCGCGCAGCGACCCCCAGGGTGTGTCCAGCGTGACGCGGAGGTCATTCAGGCGCAAACCGTCGAAGGGAAGGTCGGGCGTGCGTCCCGTTCCGCCACCTCCGCCGCTGCGCAGAAGGGCGTTGAACGGCCCGGCGTCCAGGCCTGTGTCCGGCGCCCACGCCAGCGCCGCGTCGGCACCGCTCACGGTCACCGACTCAATCCGTCCCCGCGCCAGACCCTCCGGGGTATAGGTTGCGGTGATCCGGTCCGCGATCACCCGGCCGCCGCCCAAGCGGACGTCGCGCAGATCGAGCCGATCCGGCTCCAGCGCAGCCACGGTCAGCGCGGCGGGACCAAACCCTGCACGGGCCAGCGCCCAGGGCGCCAGCGCCTCCACCAGGGGAACGCGGGCCACCCACAGCGCGCCTGCAAGGGCCCCCAGGGCCAGCACCGGCCCGAGAATGTCGCGTGCCAGAAATCGCCACAGCGGCCGGCGGCCTGGCGGGGACCTGGGGGACACATCGGTCCCGGACGAAGGAGACGGAGGGTCTGTCATGCGGGCCGGGGCCTTGACCGGAACGGGAACGCCGCCAACTCTACCGGATCACGCGCCCGGTGGCATCGGTCCAGAGCACGCTGCCCTGCTCTGCCTGGAGGTTCATGTCGAGGCGGTCGCGTGCGCCCTGCGGCGTTGTTCCTCGTTCCGTCGGGCTGTTGTCCGCAAAGCGTCCCCACCCGGCACGTCCCGACGGGGAGGCGGCAGATTCTGCCGGGCTCGGCGGCGCTGTGGCCAGACAGACCGGCGCGTTCCGCGGGCTCACACTGGCACGGCGTGTGCTTCGGTCAGCGACGGAAGAGTCCGTTCCCCGCGTTCCGCACGGAGCCCGCACCATGAGTGTGTTCGCCGCCCTCCATACCTCGTCCCAGGCCATGGCAACGCAGTCGCATGTCATGGAACGGATCAGCGGCAACGTCGCGAACGTCAACACGACAGGCTACAAGGCGTTCGACGCCCATCTGAGGGACAGGGTCAACCACGTCTCGGCATTGGGCACTTTCCTTGGGGTTGGGAGCGTCGATATCCGGCGCATGGAGCAACAGGGCGTCACCGTCGCCACGTCCAACGCGCTGGACATGGCGATCAACGGTCGGGGCTTTTTCGTCACCAATCCGAAGTTCGACCTCTCCGATACACCGCACTATACCCGGAATGGGGCGACAACCACCGCCCTGGGCGACGACGGGAATTCCTATCTCGCCACGACCGCCGGCCAGTTCATCCTGGGATGGGCGGCCGACGAGGACGGCGCGGTGGACACGACCGGTACACCGGCGCCGATTCAGGTCAACAGCCTCGATCCGCTGCCGGGGGCGCTCACGACCGAGGCCACGTTCGCAGGCAACATCGAGGCCAACTCGACCCAGAGCCATAACTTCCAGGTCAATCTCTGGTCCAGTCCGAACGATCAAGGTGAGAACGATCCCTATGCCCTGGTGATGACCTGGGAGCCCGGCGCCCCGGGAAGCAATGCGTGGACCGTCAGTTACACCGTGCGCGGCCCGGACGGCAGTGTTCAAGTCCTGCCCGACACCACGCCGGTCAGCTTCGACGGGCGCGGTCAGTACCAGTCTCCGGCGGTCAATCCGGTTCTGACGATTCCCTTCGCGAACGGTCCATCGGACGTGACCCTCGACCTCTCTGGCATGACCCAGTTTGGCGGCGCCGGTTCCCATGAGAAATACCAGGCAGCCAACGGATACGCCCAGGGAATGATCTCGTCGGTTCGGATCGATCCGTTCGGCCGGTTGACCGCCAGCTACAGCAATGGCCAGAGCCGGATTCTGTCTCAGGTGGCGCTGGCCGATTTCACAGCGCCGCAGCACCTGCAGGACGAAGGCAACACCTCCTTTACCTATCGGGAGGAAGCCGGCGAAATGGCGCTGTTCGGGGTCGAGGATCGAAACGCCAGCAGCGGCATCCAGCCCTCGGCCGTGGAGGCCTCGACGGTTGATCTGGCGGAGGAATTCTCCCGCATGATCATCACGCAGCGGGCGTATTCGACGTCGGCGACGGTCTACCGCACCTCCGATGAAATGATCCGCACGGCCACGGACCTGAAGTGACGGGCGGGGGTCAGACCGGTCGGCGCGCCCTGAGGGCGGCCCCGATGGTGCCGTCGTCGAGATAGTCCAGTTCGCCCCCCACCGGCACGCCCTGTCCAAGCGAGGACACGGTCAGACCGGGGGCCACGGTGGCCAGCCGGTCGGCGATGACGTGCGCGGTGGTCTGGCCGTCCACGGTCGCGCCCAGGGCCAGCACCACCTCGCGGACAGCGCCGACGGCACAGCGGGTTTCCAGCGCGGGAATGGTCAGGTCGTCCGGACCGACGCCGTCGAGCGCCGACAGCACGCCGCCCAGCACATGGTAGCGGCCGGCGAAGGCGCCTGCGCGGTCCATCGCCCACAGATCGGCGACATCCTCGACCACGCAGATCAGGCCGTCGTCGCGGCGCGGGTCGGCGCACACGGCGCAGGGGTCGCGGGTGTCGAAGTTGCCGCAGATGGAGCAGGGCCGCACCCGCTCCGCCACGTCCCCAAGGGCGGCCATCAGGGGCCGCAGCGCCGTTTCGCGATTCTGGATCAGGTGCAGGGCCACGCGCCGGGCCGAACGCGGCCCCAGTCCGGGCAGCCGCGCCAGCAGGGTCATCAAGCGGTCGATTTCGGGACCGGTCACGGCGCGGCCACCCGACATCCGGGTTCCGTTCGGACGCTCATCGGGAATAGACCCCCAACACCGCTGGCATGAGGCGAAAATCCGGGTCCATCAGGCCCTCTAAACCGCAACCAGCAAAGCGCCGCCCGTGATGAGGACGACACCCAGCCAATTGATCGTGCTGAGGCGCTCTCCCAGAATCCAAACGCCAAACAGCGCAACCAGAACAACGCTCAGTTTGTCGATCGGCGCCACCCGCGCCGCATCGCCCAGCTTCAGGGCATGGAAATAGCACAGCCACGACGCGCCGGTGGCCACCCCGGACAGCACAAGGAACAGGACGGGACGGCCGGACAACCCGGATATCCCCTGCCACCCACCTGTCAGGGTCAGGATCACGGTCAGCAGTGCAACCACGACCAAGGTTCGGACCAGGGTCGCCAAGCCAGTGCCGATGTCCGAAACGCCGATCTTGGCAAAGACGGCCGTCAGAGCGGCGAACACGGCGGCCAGCAGTGCCCAGAACTGCCACGAGGCGAAAACCGTTTTCATCCTGGCCCGATCCTTCCGCGACCGGCGCGAGCGGCCGTCACATCGGCAGGTTCATGCCGGGCGGCAGCTTCATGCCGCCGGTCACTTTTTGCATTTCCTCTTTCATGGCTTCCTCGGCCTTGGCCTTGGCGTCGTTGAAGGCGGCGACGATCAGGTCCTCCATCATCTCCTTATCCTCGGGATCGACGATGGCTTTGTCGATGGACAGGCGGCGCATGTCCCCCTTACCGCTGATGACCACCTCGACCATGCCGCCGCCAGAACTGCCGGAGACCTCCATCTCCTGCAGTTTTTGCTGCATCTCGGCCATCTTGGATTGCATTTCCTGGGCCTGCTTCATCAGGTTGCCAAGGTTTTTCATGTGTCGTCGTCTCCGAAACCATCCCCGAACGCCCCGAAGGCCGGCGCGTCCTCATCGGGCTCTGTGATGAACTCTCCGGCGGCCACGGCGTCGCCGCCGTCGTCCACCATGTCGGTCGGTGCGTCCGCGTCGGCGGCCAGCGTCCGGACGGCGCCGATACTGGCCCCCGGAAAGACCTCCAGCACCGCGCGCACCAGGGGGTCCGCCAGCACGCTGGCGTGAAGCTGCTCGTGCAGCGTCGGATCACCCGGCTGGTCGGAGACCATGACGACCCAGCGCCGCCCCGTCCAGTCCTGAAGAGCCGCGCTCAGCCGTCCGGCCAGATCGCGGGGTGCCTCCGGGCCCGGATTGATCTCGATTCGGCCCGGTTCAAAGTGAACCAAGCGCACGTCGTGGGTGAGGTGCTTGGCCAGGCGGCCCTCGCGTCGATCGCGGGCCAGATCGGCCACGGCCTGAAAGCTGGCCGGCCCGTCCGCTCGGGCCGCGTCCCGCCGTTCAGGGTTTGGCGCGGGCGGCGGATCGGCCGGAAGCGGACGGCTGTCGGCCAGGGCGACCACGGTGTTATCGCGTCCCGCCCGTGCCGCTGGCCCCCCAGTCGGGGCGGAGGCGGAGGCGGACGCCGATGCCGACGGTCGCGGTCCCGAAGTGCCGCCGCCGCCTGTCGCCGGGCCGGCACCTCCAGTCCCGCCACCGTTTCCGTCCCCGGCAACACGGGCCACCACTTCCGCCGGGGGCGGCAGGTCGGCGGCATAGGCCAGCCGGATCAGGGCCATCTCGACGGCCTGCAACGGATCGTGCGCGGCGCGCGCCTCGCCCAACCCCTTCAGCAGCATCTGCCACGCTCGCGTCAGGGTGGCGATGGACAGCCCGCCGGCCATGTCGCGACCCCGCGTGCGCTCGGCCTCTGGCACGGCGGGGTCGTCCTCGCCGCCCTTGACCACCTTGAGGCGCGTGAGCCAGTGGGTCAGGTCCAGAAGGTCCTGCATGACCACCAGCGGGTCGGCGCCCAAAGCGTACTGCGCCGCCAGAAGCTCCAGCGCGGCGGCGATGTCGCCCTTCATGACCGACTCGAACAGGTCGAACACGCGGGTGCGGTCGGCCAGCCCGAGCATCTCGCGCATCTGGTCCTCGGTGACCGCGCCCTCGCCATGGGCTAGGGCCTGGTCGAGCAGCGAAAGCCCGTCGCGCACGGAACCATCCGCGGCGCGCCCGATCAGAGCCAGCGCGGCCGGTTCGACCGAGCCCCCTTCCTTTTCGGCGATGCGGCCGAAGTGGGTGGCCAATTCCTCCTGGTCCACGCGGCGCAGGTCGAATCGCTGGCAGCGCGACAGCACGGTGACCGGAACCTTGCGGATTTCGGTGGTCGCGAAGATGAACTTCACATGCTCCGGCGGTTCCTCGAGCGTCTTCAACAAGGCGTTGAAGGCCGGGGTGGAGAGCATGTGGACTTCGTCGATGATGTAGACCTTGTAGCGCGCAGACGTCGGCCGGTAGCGCACGCCGTCCAGGATCTCGCGGATGTCGTTGACACCGGTGCGGCTGGCAGCGTCCATCTCCAACACATCCACATGGCGGTCGGCCATGATGGCGGTACAGTGCTCGCAGACCCCGCACGGCGAGATCGTCACCCCGCCGGAGCCGTCCGGGCCGACGCAGTTGAGCGCACGGGCGATCAGCCGCGCCGTGGTCGTCTTGCCGGTGCCGCGCACGCCGGTCAGCATGTAGGCTTGGGCCAGCCGGCCGTTCCTGACGGCATTGGTCAGGGTGCGGACCAGGGCCTCCTGGCCGATGAGCTGATCGAAGGTGGTGGGGCGGTATTTGCGCGCCAGCACGCGATAAGCCGTCTCCGACCCCGTTTGCGGACCCGGCGGCGCATCGGTCGGGGCCTCGGCGGGGGGCTCGGTCATCGCTGTCGAAGCTGTGGGGGTGAGGCGGCGCGGCGAAGTGGAAGACTGAACGGCGACCCGGACCGAAACTCGTTACGGCTGCTTCCTTCCGGACCTGACCGGGTTGGCGAGGAGCCCGTCCACCGCCAGCCTTCCGACTCCCACTATAGGAACCCGCCCCCCCGGGACGCAAGGGCTGTGTCGCGACACCGGTTCCATCCCGCGCTCGGAGACGTCACGAGGGCGGCCACGGGCGCCACGGTGACGACGACTCCCGGGAGGCAAACGCCCTGGAGGCCGTGGTGGCCCGCCTGCGGCGCAAGCTGAGCGCCGGGATCATCGAGACCCGGCGCGGATTAGGCTATATCCTGGCCGACGGTGGCGACTGACGGGATCTGTCATCATGGTCCGGCTTTCTCTTTCGTCCGTGCGTCTGCGTCTGCTGGCGGCCGGCGCCGTTTCCGTCGCGGCGGCGCTGGTGCTGGCCGGGCTCGGGCTCGCGCTGCTGTTCGAGCGCCACGTCGAACGGCGCGCCGTGGCCGAGCTGTCGGATCATCTCGATCAGGTGATCGCGGGACTGGACAGAACGGCCGACGGCGCCCTGATCGAAACCCGACTGCCGGCCGATCCCCGCTTCGACCGGCCACTGTCCGGGCTGTACTGGCAGGTCAACGCCGGAACGGAGGTGCTGCGGTCGCGCTCGTTGTGGGATTCGCGACTGACCCTGCCGGACGATGTGCTGGCCGACGGTCAGGTGCATGAACACCCGCTGTCGGGACCGACCGGAGAAACGCTTCTGGCGGTGGAACGGCGGGTGACCCTGCCGGCGCGGCTGGGCGGTGAGGCCGCGCGCGTAGTCGTGGCCCTGAACCGGGCGGAGGTGCGTGCGGCGACAGCGGCCTTCGTGACCGACCTGCTGCCGTATCTGGCGGTTCTGGGGCTGGTCCTGATCGGCGCGAGCTGGGCGCAGATCACGGTGGGTCTGCGGCCCCTGGCCGCCATCAGGGCGCGCGTTGAGGCCGTGCGCTCGGGGCGCGCCACGCGCCTGGGCACGGATTTCGCCGACGAGGTGCGCCCGCTGGCCGCCGAGGTCGATGACCTGCTGGAGGCCCGGGAGGACGACGTGCGGCGCGCCCGCGCCCGGGCCGCCGACTTGGCGCACGGGCTCAAGACCCCCTTGCAGGTGCTGGCCGGGGATGTGGAGCGACTGAGGGCGCGGGGCGAGACGGCCGAAGCCGATGGGATCGAGCAGGTCGCCGACGCCATGCGTCGTCACGTCGACCGTGAACTGGCGCGGGCGCGCATCGCGGCGGGCCTGACGCCGGCCACCTGCCGTCCGGCCGAGGTGGCGGATCGTGTGGTCGGCGTGGTCCGGCGAACCCCGGACGGCGCGCGGCTCACATGGCGGCAGGACGTGCCCGCCGATCTGGTCGCGCCCATCGACGCCGATGATCTGACCGAGGTGTTGGGCGCGCTGATCGAGAACGCGGCCCGGAGTGCGAGCTCTGACGTGGTGCTATCCGGTTGGCGGGACGGGGATGGCGCGGTTCTGACGGTCGCCGACGATGGCCCGGGCATTCCCGCCGACCAGCGCGCGGCGATGCTGGAACGGGGCGGGCGCCTGGACACCCGGGGCGACGGCACCGGCCTGGGGCTCGCCATCGCCCAGGACATCCTGGCCGCCTGGGGCGGGACGCTGGCATTGGACGACGCGCCAAGCCGCGGCCTGACGGTCCGGGTGACGTTCGTCGGGGCGTAATCGCGGCCGGTCGGCACGCTCCTTCGCCCCATTCCCACGCGTGCCTTGCGTGCGGCCCGCACCAGGTTCAATGTGCTTGCATGAACCGCAAGCACCGGAAGGCCCTGGCCGCTGAGGCACCAAATTGAGAGGAGTCAGGGGCCCGAAACGATCGATCTTCACCGCCCGGTCTCTGTGGGCAAGCCCGAAACTCGTGCCATCACCACATCCCCCTCGACCGTGCCGAACACCAGACGGTCGGGATCGGCGGTCGGGGTGACAAACGGACGCGCCCGGAACGGCAGGTCCGGGGCCGCCGCCTCGCGGCCGTTGGCGCGGTCCAGCACGTGCAGCCGGTGGCCCATGTCCAGGACCCACAGCCAGGGACCGGAGGCCCGCACCTCGGCCATGATCGGGGCCCAGTCGGCGCGGCCGTCGGAGCCGAAGCGGTGGGTGCGGGTCCGCCAACGCCGGTCGCCCGTCCGGGCGTCCAGGCCGATCACCCAGCCGGTCGGGGACCAGAAGTAGACCCCGCCTTCATGCACAAGCTGACTGTTGATGAAGTTGCCGGCCTCGAAGCGCCACAGAATGGCGCCGTCGGTCGGGTTCAGGCCGTAGACGGCGTCGTCGTACCCGCCGGCGACCAGAACGCCGCCGTCTGCTGTCAGCGCCATCTGACGCAGATATTGCCATTGTCCGAATCGGTCGATGGACCACCGCACCGCACCGCTGTCCGCGTCCAGCGCCGTCAGGTGGCCGTCACCGGCGCCCAGGAACAGCGTTCCGCCGCGAGCGGCCGGCGCGTAAAAGATGCCGGCGCTACCGTGAACCGTGTAGCGCCACAGCGGCGCGCCGTCCGCCAGGGCGAAGGCGGCCAGATCGGAGCCGTCGCCGACCAGCAGGCGGTTCCCATGCACAAGGGGCGCGCCGAAGGCCTCGGTCGGGGTCGCCCGCCAGGCGGTGCTCCCGTCGGCCATCTCCAGCACGGACAGGCCCTTGCGCCCGCCGATCACGACGTGCTCCGGCGCCGGTCGCGGCGCGAAGTTCGCGGGCATGGCCAGAGGCGATGTCCAGGCCCGGGCCCCATCCGGGCTCCAGGCCTCGGCCGTCGCTTCGCCGGCCACGATGATCCGATCCCCCTGGATCGCGGCGGGCGCCAGTGTCCTGTTTTCGGTGGTCCCGCGCCACGCCACGGCGACGGCGGGCACCCCGCCGGCCTGTCGCGCGAAGGCCGGACCGGCGAGGCCGGCCGCCCCTCTCCACGGACATCCCGGCGGGCGTCACTCGCACTTCGCCCCCTGGTCGATCCACTGCATCAGGATCTGGATGTTCGGGTGGTCGCGGTTCTCGCTGGGCTCGATACCGGCCGGCATGCGGTTTTCGATCAACCGCTGGTAAAGCGGAGAGGCGGCGGAATCGCCCGGAATGACGATCTTGGTGGGCTCCTCGCCGATGGCGGCGTGCGCGATGGCATCCGCCCCCAGCATGATGCCTTCGAAGCTGGTCAGGTCCAGTTCGTGGAAGCTGGGCGGTTCCTGGTTGGACATGTGGCAGTCCGTACAGGGCTGAAACCCGCCGAACGCCATGGGATCTTTGAACAGCGGCAGCACGTCCTCCTGGAAGACGTCGTCGTTCAGGGCGCCGTCGTCGATCCACATCTTGATGGTCTGGATGTTCGCGGTATCGCGCGGCGCGTCGAACGGCACACCGTAAGGCATGCGGTTGTTGCGCAGGTAGCGCCGCAGGCTGCTGTCCCCGGCGTTCCCCGGCTCGAACAGGGGGCGCGCTGGCGGTTGGGTGGCCCCGGTCTTGATGCCCTCGCAGGTGGTCAGATCAAGGCCCCGGTAGCTGGTCTCCGGATCGCTCGACGAGTGGCAGACCACGCACGCCGCGCCCTCGCCGAAGGCGTTCGGAATCCGCATCAGGGTGGCGATGTAGTCGTAGGGAATGGCGATGTCGCGGTTCTGCACCAGCTTGGCGACCGCCTCCTCGTGGCTGCTGGCGTAGGCGGGTTCTTTGTCCAGCGCCTGATAGTAGGCCTCCAGGCCGGTCAGGGGGGCGCTGTCTTTATGGTCGTCATCGTCGTCATCGTCGGCGAAGGCGGGCGAACCTCCGGCTAGTCCAAATCCCAGGGCGCCGACCATGGCCAGCGTCAGCAGGCCGCGCATCGGTTGGAGCCAGTCCGCATCAGGAAAGAAACGTATCATGGTTAAGTGTCCTCCCGGTTCGTTTCTGTATTCATGACGGCCAGGAGAGACCATTCACCAGCGCCGCTATTGGCGTGATGTCAAGAATGCTGCGTTGCGAAAACGCCGGAAGCCTAGGCTTCCGTCCCCCCTGGTTCGTTACGCGCGTATATCGCGCTTTTGTTATGTATCCCTTCTCTTATGAAGGGATTATGTACCCTGTCACACCAGACCGGATGGAATAATGAGAAATTTGTTTCGATCAGCGAAAATTAAGGCGTCGCTCGGCGCGCGGACCGGCGCCGTCCGGCCCGGCCCGGCCCGTAACCACGAGGTCGATGAGTCACTCTTTCTGATGGCCCGCCGTATGACGCTTTGAGTGCGTTTCGAGGGGGGCACCCTTTAGATGTTTGATGCTTGGTTGAACCGCCGTCGCGATTCACGCCGGATCAAGCGCTACCGGAATCAGTTGCAACCCGCCGTACCGAACGCCGCGCTGGGTGGTGACGCTGTCGGCGAGGGCGCGCAGGTCGGCCGGGGTGCCACGCAGGACCGCCACCTCCAGGCACGACCTGTGGTCCAGGTGGACATGCAGGGTCGCCACCGTCAGGTCGTGGTGGTGGTGCTGGGTCTCGATCAGGCGACGGCCGAGGTTGCGCCGGGCGTGGTCGTAAACGTAGCTGAGCGCGCCCAGGCAGGGCGCCTTGCGTTCCTCCTGTGCGGTGTTGGGGCCGTCGATGCCGATCGCCTGACGCAGGATGTCGCGCACGGCCTCCGAGCGGTTGGCGTAGCCGCGCCGGGCGATCAGGTCGTCGAGGGTGGTCAACAGGTCGCCGTCGATCGAGATGGTGACGCGTTCCATGTCCATGGCTCCGACAGGGGGCGCGCGCGGCCGAGGGACGGCGCGAGCGGGGCGCGCCATGATGGTCCGCCCGGCCGGGGCCGGCAACCGCACAGCCCACGGCGTCCGCCCCGTGCTTGACAGAGGTCGCTCCAGAGTGTGATGTTTCGTTTCGTTCTTCATACGGAACGCTCGATCCGCAGCCTCGTGCCCACCACCAAGATCAAGACGGGAGAGACGGAATGCCTGCGACACCGCGCCTTGGACTGATGGCGGCCCTGACGGCGGGATGGACCCTGCTGGCCATGCCGGCGGCCGCCCACTTCCAGGAATTGATCCCCGAGGCCGATGTTCTGCCCGAGGGCGGCGCCGTCAGCCTGGATCTGGTCTTCACCCATCCGGTCGACGGCGGGCCGGTCATGCCCATGGAGGCGCCGCGTCGCTTCGGCGTGGTGATCGGCGGCGAGGCGCACGATCTGGCGGACTCGCTGGAGTCCCGTCCGATCGACGGGGCACAGGCCTGGACCGCCACCCACGCCCTGCCCGAGCCCGGCGCGGCCGTGTTCTTCGTCGAGCCCGCGCCGTACTGGGAGCCGGCCGAGGGCAAGTTCATCATCCACTACACCAAGGTCGTGGTCGACAGTTGGGCTTCGGGTGAGGGCTGGGATGCCTTGGTCGGTCTGCCGGTGGAGATCATGCCGCTGGCGCGCCCCACAGGCCTATGGACCGGCAACACCTTTCGCGGGGTCGTGCTCAAGGATGGCGCGCCGGTGCCCCACGCCGAGGTCGAGGTCGAGTTCATCAACGGCGGGCGCGTCGCGCCGCCCAACGACGCCTTCGTCACCCAGGTCATCAAGACCGACGCGCATGGCGTGTTCGCTTATACCATGCCGCTGGCCGGCTGGTGGGGTTTCGCCGCGCTCACCGAGGCCGACGGGACAATGACCGCGCCTGACGGTCAAGAGGCGCCGATCGAGGCTGGCGCGTTGATGTGGATTAAGGCCACCGACATGCCGCGCGCGGGCCAATGATACCGGCCGACGATAGGATCGACTCATCGGTCTCGTGGTCACTGCGACGAACCGGTGACGATGAGTCTTTGTTTTTCTCGCCGCTGCGCCCCTTCGGGGGGCGCGGCTCCGGGCCGACGACATGGTCGTCGGGCGGTATGTTCACCCCGAGCATTCGCGCCGCGTGCCTGGGACTGGTGCTTCTGTTGGGTCCGCTGGCTGGCCCCGCCGTCGCGCACAATATGAAGGTGTTCGCCACCGTCGAGGCGGGGGAGGTTTCGGGCTACGGCTTCTTTGTCGGCGGCGGGCGGGCGCGCAACGCGGCGGTAACCGCGACCACCGGGGACGGTCGGATCGTCTTCGAGGGTAGGACGGACGCCGAGGGCCGGTTCTCGTTCACACCGGAGGGGCCGGCCCCGCAGGCCGTGACCGTCACTCTGAAGGTGGGTGATGGACACATGGCGTCCATCACCCTGGACGGGGCGCGCTTCGGTGCCGTCGCGGCGCCCGAGGCCGCCGCCGTCACGACGCCCGCGCCTCAGGACCTTCCGGACCCACCCGAGGAGCGTCTGGTGGCGCTCGTGGAAGCGCGGGTCGAGGCTGCGGTCGCCCGCCAGATCCGCCCACTGCTGGAGGCCCAGGCGGAGGCCGAGGCCCGCATCCGCGTCAAGGACATCGCCGGCGGCTTGGGCATGATCCTGGGCTTGGTCGGTATCGCCCTGTGGGCGCTGTCGCGGCGGCGCGAATCCACCTGATCGGGTTTGCGGAGGCACCGACTGGGGTGTTCGGACGGCACGATCACCCAACCCGGATGTCCAAAGCAAATCCCGAGCGATCCTGGACGGATCCCGACGACGATTTGCTTCAGTCACAAATGGCTGCGGCGACACGGCCTGTCGGGTCGGTGGTCGTCCCCCGAAGACTCGGTCGGAGGAGGACCAGCCGCAGCGTCGAGACCCTCTATCGCCGCGATATCGGCCGAACCGCCCGCCTTGCCGAGAGCCCATGGCCCGGCTGGAGAACGCGATGGGACCGGATCCTGCAAGCTGACCGGCCCGGTTCCAAAAGAGGGCGGAAAAACTCTATTGGATCAATGGCTGGGGGACCTGGATTCGAACCAGGACTGACGGAGTCAGAGTCCCAGGAAGACAATTGATTTTGTTTGGCTTTTCCTCGAACCACGAGGAAGGCCGCCCGTGCAAAAACAATGGGTTACAGGCCGTTTTCAAACGGCCTCAGGTCACCAGGACGCGATAGCGCCGCGCTGGGATTTATCCGTTGCCCGGTCCATCCATCAGGGCCTGGACGGTGCCCCATGACGGACCCAGCCCGTTTCGCCGACATGGCCGATCCCGAGCGGAACCCTCAGTTCCGGCGTCGCTGGATCGAGCCGGGCACCGACGGGACGGCCGGTCCCGCGCCCCGCGAGGTATGCGCCCCGGCCGACGATCCCCTGGACCATCTGGGCACCCTGATCGCAACCGACTTCCGCGCCGCCCGGGCCGGGGGGTGTCGATGATCGACCTGATTGGCGAGTTCCTGGACATGGCCGCCCAGGTCACACCACAGCATGACCTGGCGCTGGCGTCTCTCGGCGTGCCCATCAACTGGTTGCGGGGCTGGCCGAACACGACCCGATACGGTGTCACCCGGGCGACGCTGCCCCGTTCTGGTGCCTTCTGGGAGCCGCATCCCGATGGCGAGCCCGTTTGTGTTCTGCCGGATCAGATTCCACTCGACGGCGACGATCCGCTGTTCGCCATCGCCACCTTCGAGCCGTCCGATCTGATCGCGTTTCGTCCGAGAGACCCCTCCCGCTGGTGGCGTCGCGTCGGCGACGCGGTATTGATCAACCGCGAGGCCGTCGAGCGGGCCAAGTATCTGGACGAACCCTTGCCGGTCCACCCGGACCCCCTGGCCTGGATGGTGGCGCGCGGCGCCGGTGTGGTGATTGTGGATTGGGGCCGGCGGCCGTTGCGCCTGCACCTGTCCGGCCCGCCCTCGCTGGTGTGCGCGACCTATGAACTGGCGGACCGCCTGGATCGTCGGTTTAAGGCCGAACGTCGGGACGACACGCCGCGCCTCACCTTCATGCAAGAGGAGGTCGCGGCGGTATGAGCGAGCCCATTGACTTCGAAAAGGCCAAGAAGCAGCGCCGCAAGGCCAAGTCTCCCGACGATGACGGACCGTTGCACGAGATGAATGAGCGGTTCGGCCTGGTCAAGATCGGTGCCGAAAACCGCGTGGTCGAGTTCACGACCGGGGCCGATGGCAAGCCGACGACCGCGTTCCGAACGACCCGGGCCTTCCGGGAAGAATTCGGCAACCGCTTCATCCCGCGTGGTGACGCCTACAAGCCGATAGGCGACGTGTGGCTGAAGTGGTCCGGCCGGCGGACCTTCCAGGGCATCACCTTCGCGCCCCAGGGGGCGCCGGACGGCTGGCTGAACCTGTGGCAAGGCTGGTCGGTCGCGCCCGGATTGGGGACCTATGCGACCTTCCGTGACCACCTGTTGACGAACGCGTGCGACGGGGACGAAGACCTTTTCCGCTGGGTCTTCGCCTGGTTTGCCCAGATGGTGCAGGAACCGGAGAAGAAGCCGGGGACGGCGCTTGTCCTTCGGGGCGGGATGGGCACGGGAAAGACCATCGTCGGCGAAATCTTCGGCTCGCTGTTCGCCCATCACTATGTGCTGGTGGACCAACCCAAGCACCTGACCGGCCCCATCAACAGCCACATGGAATCCTGCCTCCTGTTGCAGGCGGACGAAGGGTTCTGGGCTGGCGACAAAGGCGCGGAGGGCCGCTTGCGCGGGCTTATCACGTCCGCGCGCCAGCTGATCGAACGGAAGAACGTCGATCCGATCCCGCTGCCCAATCTCACCCGTGTGCTGATCACGTCCAACCACGATTGGGTCGTGCCCGCCGGCCGTGATGAACGCCGGTTCGCGGTCCTGGACGTGGCGGACTATGCCAAACAGAACGCCGAATACTTCGGGGCCATCATGGATGAGATGGACAACCAGGGCGGCCGGGCCGCGCTGCTTGCCGACCTGTTGGCCTTCGACCTGTCCACAGTGAACTTGCGCGCCATCCCGCAGACGGCGGCCCTGGCGGAGCAAAAGGCCGCCAGCATGCCGCCGATTCATCGTTGGTGGTACGACCGACTTATGGATGGCGTGCCTGTCCGCGCCCTGGACGGCTACGGGGAGCAATGGGGCTGGGGACCGTATGTGGCCCCGATCCCGAAGGCCGTGCTGTTCGAGGATTATGTGCGCGCGTCGGAGCACACTGGGGACCGTCGGCGATCCAGCGAAACGCAGCTGGGGACGGAGCTCCGGCGCCTTGTGCCGACACTGGAGGTCATCCGGACCAATGCCGGGGGTGTTCGGAAATGGTGTTGGGTGCTCCCGACGCTGGAGGAATGCCGCGATCATTTTGCGAGCATGTATGGCCTCGGCAACCCCTGGCACCCAGAAGATGAGGAGTTTGGAGGGTAAGGTCCAACCTTGGTCTGTCAGGGTCCAACCTCGGTCCAACCTATGCACTCGGGAAAACGCAATGTTTTCAACGGGGAGTCCAACCGGTCCAACCAGTCCAACCTTTTCTTCGGGTTTCGCGCGCGTGTGTGCGCGGGCGTGCGCGCAAGACCCCCTTTATAGGTTGGACTGGTTGGACTGGTTGGACCAAGCAAGGCGTTCTGCGGGTTTCGGACGGTCCAACCTTGGTCAGGAGGTTGGACTCGGTTGGACCAAGGTCGGACCTAAAGGACTTCCCAATGAGATTCGGGTCCTTCCCAAAAAAGCGAGATGCGGGCATTTCGAACCGAGGCACTTCGCTAGCGTCAGGGCAAGAATTAAGCTAAACTCAGCACTGAACATGACAGGGCTATACACTATGCAGAACCAAGACGAGCCCCACATTGACCTTGACGGAGCCGTCATCACCAAAGCCGAGTTCGCCCGCCGTCTTGGGGTTTCGCGTGGCCGTGTCTCCCAACTGGTCCAGGCTGGCATGCCGACGCGCGAAGGCGGCAAGCTGGACGAAGCAGAGGCCCGGGCGTGGTACGCCGCCAATATCGACCCGTCGCGCCGCCGGGGATGCGCCGTGGTGAGCGAGGGCGCCCTCAAGGTCCTGGCGGCGGAGATGCCCCCCAGCGGGCTCCGAAACGGGCCGCACGGGGCCGCCCCCAGCGACCTGACCACCTGGCGCACCGAACACGAGCGCCTGAAGGCCGAAGAGCGGGCCATGCGACTGGCGCGGGAACGGGGGGAGACCCTACCCAAGGCGGACGTGGCGCGCCTGTTCGGCGACTTGGGGCGACACCATCGCGAGACCTGGTCACAGTTCCCCACCCGGGTGGCGCCGCTGCTGGCGGCCGAATTCGGCGTGTCCGAACCCGCCATGCTTCACGCCCTCGAAACCCATGTGCGGAACCAGCTGTCCGCCATGGTCGAGGCCCCGCCGGAGGTGTTCGCCGATGCTGGATGATGCCGCCGCCTGGTGCTGGGATGCCTACCGGCGGCAGGCCGCGCCGCCGCCGCTGCTGACCGTCTCGGAATGGGCGGACACATACCGCCGCCTGACCAGCAAGAGCGCGGCGGAGCCCGGTCCCTGGCGCACCGACCGCACGCCTTACCTGCGGGCCATCATGGACGCCCTGAGCCCGCAGGCGCCCTGGCAGCGCGTTGTGTTCGTGAAGGGGGCACAGCTTGGGGGCACCGAGGCCGGGAACAACTTCCTGGCCTATCTCATCCACTGGCACCCCGGCCCGATCATGGCCGTCCAGCCGACCGTCGAGGGCGCCAAGCGGTGGTCGCGCCAACGCCTGGATGACCTGGTCGAGGCGCCGCCGCTGGCGGGCCTGGTCAAGGATCCCCGGTCCCGGGACTCCGGCAACACAACCCTGCTGAAGGAGTTCCCCGGCGGGGTGCTGGTCGTGACCGGCGGCAACAGCGCGGTGGGGCTGCGGTCCATGCCGGTGCGGTTCCTGTTCCTGGACGAGGTGGACGCCTACCCCATCGACGCCGACGGGGAAGGCGATCCCATCGACCTGGCGGTGCAGCGCACCGCGACCTTCGGGCACCGACGCAAGGTGTTCCTGGTCAGCACGCCGACGATCGAGGGCCACAGTCGGATCGAGCGGGCCTATCAGGAATCGGACCAACGGCGGTTCTGGGTCCCATGCCCCCACTGCGGCGAATTCCAGGTGCTGACCTGGGATCAGATGCGCTGGACCGAGGAGGCGCCGGAGACGGCGTTCTACGAGTGCGCGCACAACGGGTGCGTGATCGTCAACGCGGACAAGGCGACCATGCTCCCCCGGGGCGAATGGCGGGCGGAGGCGGATGGCGACGGCGAGACCGCCGGCTTCCATATCAGCTCGCTCTATTCGCCCGTCGGCTGGCTGTCCTGGGCGGACCTGGCGCGCCAGCACGAGAAGGCGAAGGACTCGCCCGCGCGCATGCAGGTGTTCGTCAATACCAAGCTCGGGGAGACCTGGCGGGACCAGGGCGAGGCCCCCGCCTGGGAACACCTGTGGGAGCGGTGCGGCGGCTATACGGCCGGCGAAGTCCCCGAAGAGGTCGCCTTGCTGACGGCCGGAGCCGATGTCCAGCCCGACCGGATTGAGGTCGAGGTGGTTGGATGGGGCGAAGGGTTTCGGTCCTGGTCCATCAGCTACCACGTTCTGGACGGATCGCCCGAAGGCGAAGCGGTCTGGCAGGCCCTGGACCAGGTCGTTCGGCACACCTGGCGCCGCCAGGGCGGGGGCGATGCCCTGACCGTCCAGCGGATCGCCGTTGATTCGGGCTTCCTGACCCCGGCCGTGTATCGCTGGGTCGGCAGGACCGGGCAGAAGCTCGCCATGGCCATCAAGGGCCGCGCCAACATGATGACCGCCCTGGGCACCGCAACCCGCACCGAGGTGACCGGCGCCGGCCGGCGCGCCCGCACGCGCGGCGTGCGCGTCTGGACGGTTGGCGTGGACCTGTTGAAGGGGGAGCTGTATGGCCGCCTTCGCCTGACGCGCGGCGACGATGGCAGGGTGCCGCCCGGCTATTGCCACTTCCCGGAGGGCTACGAGGCCGAGTACTTCAAGCAGTTGACGGCGGAAGAGCTGGTCACCGGCACCAACCGGAAGGGCTACGAAACGCGGGAGTGGCGCAAGACCCGTCCGCGCAACGAGGCCCTGGACTGCCGCGTCTATGCTACGGCGGCGCTGCTGGCGTTGGGGGCGGCCCGCTGGGGACCGACCGAATGGGAAGCTCGGCGCCGGGCCAACGCGGGCGGGCTGCCCCTTTCTGCCCCCATGCCGGCGCCGCATGTGACGGCCGGCAATGATGAGACGGCGCCAGGGGGCAGCGCTGCCGACACCCCATCCGCGCACGGCGTGCGCGGTCCCTCCCCGCGGCCCGCGTCCAGGCCCGCGGTCATCCGGTCCAGCTGGTTGGGGTGAAACAGGCATTGGCTTGCCTGAAAAAGGTACATTCGCACCTAACTGCTTGAAAACGAGCCAGAATAAGTTCCTTTGAAGTCAATGGGTTAAGGTTGACATTGGGGCGCTTCCCACCTATATTGGGTATAGGCCCTGCCTTGCACGAAGTCTCAAGTGCCTACTTGGGATACGCCTCCGGCATAGTGCGGGCGGGGCTACTTTTTGTGCTTGGACATATCGGTGCGAACTCGATGGTTGCTTGGAATGAAGAGCCAATGCCGATATGGGTGAGTCCAATGATCTGACGCCTCTACGGTGCCCGTATTTGCGCCAATGTTAAAGTTTGGATATATTGACCGGATCCTGCGGCTAATTTCCTTAAACACCTCTTCCTTTGCGCGGGTTCTCTTGCCGCGTATCCTTTGGCCTTCCGGTTTAATTTTGTGCAAATCGTTAAGCCTAAAATTCATTGACCCAAGTATCACATCAAGGCACTGAAGAACGACGTGTTCGTGCGAGACGACATCAGCAATATTTTCACTTTTGACGATGATCTGCGCGCGCCGGAAATACGGGTTTTTTTCAAGGCCGCATATGTAAGACTTAAACTGAGCGACCTTCTCTTTCGTATCTGGCAATCGATCAAAATACACGCGAATTGATACTGGTTGCCCATCGAAATTACAATGCTGTAGGCCGAAAGCATGCTTAACAAACTGATAGTATAGTAAAAAGTACTCGTTCTCTAACTGATCTGCAGTAAGCCCGACGGGCTCACGTAGGTTTTGGGTGAACATTATGCGGACCTTCACGGACCCCGCATCAATAAGATCGAAAAATGCGTTCATAAGCTCTATGTACTTATCCCTATAATTTTCCGTAATCTTAACCCATTTTACTTCTCCATGAAGATTTAGATCTGTTTTTTTATCGTTGAGTGTTTGGCGAACAAAATCTATATTTTCGCCACCCACAAGCGCTCCGCCGTAAAAATTAGAAAAATGCACCCCTTTCTTTGCTGATTCGTCACAGTAAATCACAAGCTCTCTGGTCATGTGATCAAATCCAAATTCCAAAGTGATGGCACATCTGGACCGCGTCCACTCTATTTTTGGCTCCTGCCCCTTGCAACAACTGACAAGCGGAGCGGACCAATGCTACTGAGCCCGGATCACAACCCTTGAAACGGCGCGGCGGCAAGGCCGACCATATGATGCCTGTGGGCGGGCCACAGTACAACGGTGCGCAAGCCCTTGTTGACGACAAGGGACCGGCGCCCGCCCGAATCAATCGCTCTGGAATGTCAAGGACCTGTGTAATGTTTCAGAAGTTGGGCCGGGCAAGCGGATCACTTTCGCCATACCTGGCGAACGTGCGGGGGCGGCCGTCCGTGGCCACAGTGCGCCCGCCAGAAATCGTTGAAGATCAAGCTCCCCGAAACGGGGGAGCAAAGAAATCAAAGGCTTAGGCCCTTCTACGGTAACCGGGGCAGAAGTGCGGGCGGTGGCTGCGTCGCGACTCACATTTGGTTGCGCGAACTCGCGGTTCGTGATTCGCTGCGGGCATGGTCAAGCCGCCGTTCGACATTGATGCCCTGTATCCGGCGACGCTGAAGCCGTTGACGCTGGGCCTGCTGGAAGAGAACGCCCGGCTGGTGTCGGAGAACGGGGCGTTGCGCGACGAGATCGCGCGGCTGAAGGGTCTGAAGGGCAAGCCGGACATCAAGCCGCCCTTGAAGCCGTCTGGCATGGACAAGGCAACGGACAAACGGCCCCGGCGCGAGGGGAAGCGGCGGCGCGGGCCGAAAAAGCCGTCGGGCGTGGTCGAGGAGCGGCGGATCGCGGTCGATGGTGTCCCGCCCGGCTCGCGGTTCAAGGGCACCCAGCCGTTCACGGTCCAGGAGCTCAGGATCGAGGCCCGCACGGTGTGCTATCACCGTGAACGGTGGATCACTCCGGACGGCGTGACGATGCTGGCGCCGCTGCCCGATGGGGTCACCGATCACTTCGGTCCCGCGCTCAAGCGCTTCATCCTCGCCCAATACCACCAGGGCCAGACGACGGTGCCCCGCCTGGTCGAGATGCTGCAAGGGCTGGGGGTGGCGATTTCCCAGCGGCAGGTGGTGCGCATCCTCATCGCGTCAAACGACCAGTTCGTCACCGAGGCCCGGGACGTTCTGCGGGCGGGCCTGACCCACGGACGGTGGATTTCGGTGGACGATACCGGCGCCCGTCACCAGGGCAGAAACGGCGTCTGCACCCAGATCGGCAACGATGCGTTCACTGTTTTCGCCACCACGGTTTCCAAGAGCCGGCTCAATTTCCTCGAGCTTCTGCGGGCCGGGCACGGCGACTATGTGCTGAACGATCAGGCCTTCGCCGCCATGCGCCGGCGCGGCCTCGCCGGTTCCGTCATCGCCCGACTGCAGGCCCACCCGGACCGGTTTTTCGCCGAT
>NZ_FNAP01000033.1 GCF_900101965.1 Rhodospira trueperi
GACATGGCCTCAAGCGCCCCCCACAGTTCGCCGGGATTGTCGGGCAACCTAGCTGCCCACTCGGCATGACGGGCTTCGAAGGCCTTGGCCGCCGCGCTTTCGGCCAGTTCTGGCGGCTGAATGTTTAGCGTCGCCGAGCGCATGACCAGTTCCAGACAGCTTTCCGCCGCCCAGGGCTGGAAGGTGGACAGGCACAGGGCGTGCAACAGCGACAGAAATGCCGTCTCCGGGCTGCGGCCCAAAGCCTCGCGCAGCGCCAGCGTCCGGAACGCGGTCAGGTCCGAGACCAGCCGGTCGGACAGCGGGCGCAGGCCCTCGTCCTCCGGTTCGCTCTCCGCCGCCGGGGACGCGGCGTCCGGGATCTCGGAAACCTGCACCGGCGGCGTCTCGCCGGATTCCGGCGCGGGACCGAGCGCCGCCGGGTTGGTCTCCGGCGCGTCGGCGCGGGGTTCGTCCTCGGCCCGGACATAGCCGCGCTCGATGTGCGCGGTGCCGTCCATGGCGATGGAGACGAACACGCCCGCGCGGGCCATCTCCACCGGATCGTAGACCACCGGGCGGGTGTCGAGCACTTCGAGCCGTGCCTCGATCTCCTGAACGCGGCGTTCATCGGCATGGGTCAGATCCTCGCCCTCGCCATACGCCCCAAGAATGCGGTCGATCTCGGCCAGCAGGCCGTGCCGTTCGTGCTCCTCGGCGTCGGTGCGGGGGCTCGGTTCGCCGGTCAGTGCCCGCATGCCGTTGGTGTGGCCATAGGGGAAGTCCGGCGCGGCCTCGACCCATGCCCAGCCCTCGGCCTTGATCTCGCCCGCAAGCGCGCTCAGCCGCTCGCCGACGAGGCGCTCCAGGATTGTCATGTCCTGAAACCAGCCGCCGTCATCCTCGCTGAACAGGTCGCGCATGATGATGCCGCCGGCGGCCGCGTAGGCCTCCGCGCCGACGAATCGCGCCCGGCGGTCGTCGGCCGGGATCGCCGTCTCGGTCAGAAGGCGGCGGATCGTGAAGGGCTGGCGGGTCCAGCTATGCTGCGAGACCGTCTCCCACGCCTGTTCCTGCCGGGCGTGATCGTCGGTGACCGTGAAGGCCATGAGCTGTTCGAGCGTCAACTCGCCCTCGGCATAGAGGTTCAGGAGCCTGGGCGAGACGTCGGCCAGCCGCAGACGCTGGCGGACCACGGCGGGTGTGACGAAGAACCGGGCCGCAATGTCCTCAATGGACAGGCCGCCCATCTGAAGGGTCTGGAAGGCGCGGAACTGATCCAGCGGATGCAGCGCCTCGCGGTGGACGTTCTCGGCCAGCGAATCTTCGGCGCCGCTGCCGTCCTCGCGCACGATGCAGGGCACGGGCGCGGTGCGGGCCAGCCGCTTCTGCTTGACCAGAAGCTGAAGCGCGCGGAAGCGCCGCCCGCCGGCCGGAACCTCATAGGAACCGGTCTCGTTGCCGTCCTCGTCCCGGATGGGCCGGACGGCGAGCGATTGCAGCAGCGTGCGATTCGCGATGTCCTCGGCCAGATCCTCAATGGACTGCCCGCCCTTCACGCGGCGGACATTGGCCTGCGAGAGGACCAGCTTGTTGAACGGAATCTCCCGGACGGGGCTCAGGTTGACCTTGCCGGGCTTCGATTTACGTGGTGTGGTTTTCGTTGTGGTCGTCATGGTGACGTCTCCTTCGTTGGTGTTGCGACGGACCGGAGAAGGACCCTCCCTCTCCGCTCGAATCCGTCACAAACCCGAAGACGTCCTTTGACTCTGACTGGCACCGCCGGGCGCGATGCCGGGGATGTTCCTCACCTCCGCCCCCGCCATCGCCATGGCATGGGCGATCTCCTCCAGCGGCGCGTATGAGAGCGCATGGCGCGGCGGCGGACAGGGCGGCCGCCCGACGGCGGGCATGGGGCCGCGCACCACCAGATCGAACAGCACGTCGAAGGGCACGGCCCGGCCGTCGATCACCGGCAGGCCCGCCGAAAGGCAGGCGGCCTTGATGGGCTCCACATCATAGCCGGTCAGCGTCGCGCCAGCGCCGAAGTACAGCGTGAATCCGCCATAACCGATGGACAAATGCCCGCCCGGCGTGGCGAGCGCGTCGGCGATGGCCTCGGCGGTATGGGCGGAAATGGGATCGTGCGTCATGGTCAGGTCTCCCTGACGGGCCGACAGGAGCCCTCTCCCGTCTCTGAAAACCCGTCACGAAGACCTGACTGGACTCTTACTTACGGTTGTGTTGCGGTCTATGCTGGCGCAAGAGATATGCTCTGCCGCCACGGCGGGCCGAGTTTATATCCAGCATTGCACGCCAATGAAACGATGTCGCTCACTGGCACCCAAATGAGGAAACCCAAACGCATGGCCCAATACCCGATCGCTGATAAACTTTACCGCAACGCAGCGATTCACTGCGCAACCCTCGCCATCACGCAAGATGTGGAGAATGAGGCCCATTGGCCGAAAATGGCACAACCGAATGCAGCACTCAGGAATGGTACGATTACATTTGTCAAGACGAACGGGCGCACCTATGGCATCACCTGCCAGCACGTTGTTAAGCATTATCGTGACGTAGTGGCCGCCAGTGGCAATGTCGGGACGTACAGTATGAGGACAATGAAAAACGGGTTTTATGTTGTTATTGACAGATTCATGCAGCCGAGCCCTCAGTTCGGCGAAACGAGACCCGATATCGCTATCCGCGAGATCTGCTCTAAACACATTTCTTTTATTGGAAAAGAAGCGATGAATATAGATACGATGAAAGACATTCCAGAAGACATAAAACATGCTTACGCAGTTGGCTTCCCCGAGGGAATGAAATATCATAAACCGGATGGCCAGCTTGGCTATCGGGTATCATTGCCTCAGGTCGAGATACTCGCTGAATTATCACGCAGACCTGATTCGCGCTTTACGATGTTTTCTGAAATAAAAAAACCGGCCTGCGGTATTAGCTACTCTGGTATGAGCGGCGGACCAATCTTCTGGTCAACAAATGAAGGAGACTACGGTATACTTGGCATAATTTACGAAGGCGCCCCCGGGAAGGATAACAAAACCATCTACGTATATGGCGAACTTGCAAGCCCGCATGTGATTAGGGAATGGATTGCACAATGTGATTCTTGGTCTCTCGAACATAGATAGTGCATTGATGCGATAACGATTCATAATGGCGTCCGCCCGCTTGGTGTTGTGCTGTTAGCCGCTCACGCCGCGACGCCGACATGGTCCGTCAGGACCATGTCGGGTGTGAGGCTGACGAAGAGCGGGTGGATGTTGAGGGTGTTGCCGTCATCGTCCGGCGTGATGGCGACGATGGCCGAGGCCGGTTGCCCGTTCACGAAGCAGGAGAACAGGGCGAGGTTGTCGTAATCTCCGCTGGTCAGGGCTTCGAACGCGTCGCGGTGGGCGGGGGTGATGTTGGTGCTCATGACTGCCTCCCTTACGCTGCGATATGGCCGGCGGCGGTCGCGTCGGCGGCGTAGCGGCTGATGGGCCTGGTGGCTTTGAAGTGCCGGTCGACCTCGACCGGGAGGCCGAGCCGCCCGCGCACGCTCGCCAGTTCCGCGAGCGACACATAGCCAAGTTCCGGGAAGCCGAGCCCCAGGTCGCACAGGCCGAACGCGATGTCAGGCTCCTCCGGGTCAATCTCGGTCAGCAGCCAGGTACAATTGGCGTCCGGCGTGAACAGCTTCACAACGGGATGAAAGTCGATCTCGTCATCGGTGCCGCGCACCGGGTCCTGGCGGCGGCCGTTGGCCAGCAGGCGGTTGTGGATGGATTTCGGCAGAAAGGTCATGGGCCGTCTCCTTTGTTGGTGTTGTGACGGACCGGAGAAGGACCCTCCCTCTCCTTTCAACTCCGTCACAAAACCGAAGACGTCCTCTTCCTCTAAAACCGCGCGGGGGGGTGACCTTCAGGGGAGACCGTACCAGGTCGAACGGCCCGCGCCATGGCGGACCAAAAGGCTCTTGGCCACGAGGGAGGCGAAAGTGGCCTTCGTCGTGTTGGGGCTGGCGCCGTGTTCGTGGACCATGTCGCGGGTCGTGACGCGGCCGTGGTCGCGCGCGTAGTCGAGAATGCGGATGGCGAGATCCGTCAGCTCGGTCTGAGCGCGCCGTTCGCGCTCGACCTTGTCCTCCAGGCGGCGCTTCTGTTGCTGGAGCGCGCGCAGGAAGAACACCAGCCAGGGCTGCCAGTCCGGGGCTTCGGTGTCGATGGTGCCCTGGGTCTGGCGAAGGGCCATATAGTAGCCCTCCTTGTTCTGCTCGATCACGCTCTCCAACGACGAATACGGCACATAGGCATACCCCGCCTGCAACAGCAGAAGCGTCGTGAGCGCTCGGCTCAGCCGTCCGTTGCCGTCCTGGAAGGGATGGATTGCCAGGAAGACGACGACGAACACGGCGACGATCAGCAGCGGATGGAGCCGCCCGACCTCGCGGGCTTCGGCCAGCCAGGCCACCAAAGCCTCCATCTTACGCGGTGTGTCGAAAGGCGTCGCCGTCTCGAACACCACGCCGATCATCGTGCCGTCCGCATCGAACGCGCCGACGTCATTGCGCAGGGTCTTGTAGGCCCCGCGATGGCGTTCGTCCTTGGCGCTGTGCTTCAGAAGGTCGCGGTGAAGCTGTTTGATGTGATTCTCGGTGACCGGAATGTCCGCCCAGGCATGGATGATGGTGTCCATGACCTCGGCATATCCGGCGACCTCCTGTTCATCGCGGCTGTCCAGCCGAGTGATTCGCAGGTCGGACAGCAGGCGCTCGACCTCACGGTCGGTCAACCGGCTGCCCTCGATCCGGGTGGATGACCCGATGCTTTCGATGGTCGCCACGTGCCGCAGGGCATTCAGACGTTCCGGGGCCAGTGTGCCAAGCGCGCGCCAAGCACCCTTGAACTCGTCGATTTCGGCGATGAGAGAGAGAATTTCCGGCGAGATCTGTATCGAGTCCGTGTTGACCATACCGGCAAATATACCGGATTATGCCGGATTACGCAACCGGATTATGCCGGATCAGGGGAATCATCAGGGTCGGACGGCGAACCGCCCGACTCCGCCTCCGCCGGTGCCGAAGCGGACGCGCCCGACGATGACCGGTCCTGGACCTGAAGGCGGTCAGCCTCGGCCTCGATCCTGGCCCAGCGCTCAGGCGGCAATTCGGCCATCTTGTCGCGAAGGGATTTCGGCATGGTTTGGCCCCGGGCGATCATGCGGACACGTAGGGCTTGACGTCGATGGTGTCGGCGCGGCCGCGCATGGTGAAGACGTCGTGCCACGCCTGCATGCGCAGCAGGGTGTCCATGGACACGCCGAAGGCCTTCTCGATGCGCAGGGCCATTTCGGGAGAGAGACCCGCCTTTTCGTTGACGAGGTCGGAGAGCGTGGCCCGGCGCACGCCCAGCACCTCGGCCGCCCGGGAAACGGACAAGCCGAGTTCTTCCAGAATTTCTTCGCGGATGAACTCGCCGGGGTGCGACGGCCTCATACCGATTTTTTCAATGGGCTCGCTCATCAGTGATAATCCTCCAAATCCAGGTCGTGTATTTCGTTGTCATGCAATATAAACGTCAGACGCCAGTTGCCGGAGACCGAGATGCTCCAGGTCCCGGCCCGGTCTCCGTGAAGCTGATGGACGCGCCACCCGGGCGGCCCCTCGAACCGCTCCATGTCCTCGGTGGTCAGCAAGGCCGACAGGATCCGGCGCAGGCGTTTGACCAGATCGCCGCGTATCTCGCGCTCATCGTCGTCTTCAATCAGGCGCTTCAGGCCCCGGTGCCGGACGGTTCTCAGCTTCATACATACAGTGTACGGCTTGGCCGTACAAAAGTCAACAGCAAACACGCAAAGGGTGTTTTTCGTCTGCGCGACACAGCGTTGCGCCCGGGGCAGACGCGGCGCCACTGTGTCGAGCCGTGAAGCGCAAGAAGGCTGCCTACTCGGCGGCCTCGCTGATCTTTGGGATTGGATCCACCTCAGTGTTCGGCTGAAGCCTGTGCAGGTAGTCGGCGGCGCGCTGGGCATGGGCGGCGGCGGAGAAGATGGTCCTCTTGTCCGCCTTCAGGATTCCCAGCCAGTGGTCGATATAGGCCGCGTGATCGTCACGGACATGCAGCGTCAGATCGAGATCGGCGCACAGGAACGCCGCCCCCAGTTCGGCCACCAGTTCCTCGCGGGCATAGCCTTCGTCGCCGAACGTCTTGCGCCCGAAGTCCCGGGCCAACCGGTCGGGGTGGCGAGTCGCGTGCGTTGCTTCATGCCCAAGGGTCGCATAGAAGCTGTCCGCGTCGCGGAACGCCTCAATCGGAGGGATGCGGATGCGGTCGAGCGCCACGTTGTAGCTGGCCTCGGTCCCGCCGGAGACGATCTTGACGCCGATATTGGCGAAGAAGGCCTCGGCGTGGGCAATGCGCCGCGGGCCGTCGGCCCGAGGTTCGGGCTTGGTGTAGTAGTGCGCGGGCAAGTCCTCGATCTGCTCGACGTTGAAAACCGAATAGGCCTTCATGAAGGGGATGCGCTGTTCGACCGTCTCGCCGTCGTCGGTCTCGTCGGTGCGGGTGATGGTGTTGGCGTAGACGACGGGCGAGCCCTTCTCGCCCTTTCGGACGTGCGCGCCGAGTTCCTTGGCCTGCCGGAACGTCATCCACATCGGCGAGGCGAAGCCGTGCTCGAGGGCGGCGGCCCACAGCATGAGGATGTTGATCCCCGCATAGGTCACACCGTTGTGCCGGAGGGGCCGGTTGACCCGACCGGCGGCGTGCTCGGCGCTCCAGGGTTTCTCCCACGGGCGCACGCCCTTTTCCAGTTCGGCGATGATGCTGTCGGTGACCCGGGTGTAGATGTCCTGCCGAGGGGTGGTTTCGCGTGACATGGTCCGTCTCCTTTGTTTCGTGCGGTCGACGGGCCGGAGAAGGACCCTCCCTCTCCTGTCAAATCCGTCACGAAACCGAAGACGTCCTCTTTCTCTGACGGCCTCGACCGGGCGCGGGCGATGATTCCTCGTGAAGCCGAAGCCGGACCGGTGCAGCGCGGCGGGCTGGACCGGGACGAACGGACGGGTTCGGACCACCGTGCTGGCCTGATGATCCTTCCATGCGCGTGCGGGCGGCCTGCCCGCCCACGGATGCCTTCTGACCCCATGATGATGTCGGGACGGGGCGAAAGGCTCCGATGGGCGGGGCCTCCACACACGAGATGGAGGATACGACCATGCACGGTCTCACCACATCCGATCTGGTCTGGCGACCAACCGCGGACCTGCACGGCCTGCTGCGCGCGGCGTTCACCGTGATCGCCGGAAGCGCACCGGACAGCCCGGACCGCCGGGCGGCTTTCGCCGCAATCAAGGCGATCCGCCGGGAACTGGCCCGGCGCGGATCTCAACCGCACCCGAGGCCATAAGCCGGGTCACCAACGGGCGGACCGCACATGCGGCCCGCCCGTTCCCGCGAGGAATTCCGGGACCTAGGTCGGCCTACACTGGCGCCATGGATACGGCACCCACATCGCGGCCGACGCGCGGCACCAAGCAGAACGGGGACGGCTCGGCGACCCTGGACCCCCGGGTGGTCGCGCTCGTCAAACTGCTTGCGCGGCAGGCAGCGGAAGCGGAGTATGAACGCCTCCTCCGCACGCATATGTCTGCCCAGCCGCTCCCGCCGGAAGAGTCCGCGCCATGACCCTCGCCGCGATCTACGCCCGCTATTCCTCGGACCTGCAACGCGACGCCTCCATCGACGATCAGGTGCGCATCTGCAAGGAGCGCCTGAACAAGGAAGGCTGGCGGCTGCATCAGGTCTATTCGGACCGGGGGATTTCCGGATCGAACCTACTGCGCCCGGGCGTGCAATCCCTCATGGCCGATGCCGGGCGGGGGCATTTCAGCATCGTCGTTGCCGAAAGCCTCGACCGCCTGTCCCGCGATCAGGAAGACATCGCCGCGCTGTTTAAGCGCCTCTCCTTCGCGGGGGTGAAGATCGTCACGCTGTCCGAAGGCGAGATCAACGAACTACACATCGGCCTCAAGGGCACGATGGGCGCGCTGTACCTCAAGGACCTGGCCGACAAGACCCGCCGGGGCCTGCGCGGGCGCGTCGAGGCCGGAAAGTCCGGCGGTGGCTTGACCTACGGCTACGACGTGGTCAAAGCATTCGACGCCAACGGAGAGCCGATCCGGGGCGAGCGAACCATCAACGAAGATCAGGCCCGCATTGTTCGCCGCATCTTCGACGAATACGCGGTCGGACGCTCCTCACGAACCATTGCCGTCGGCCTGAACACGGACGGCATTCCCGGCCCTTCGGGCAAGGCCTGGGGCTTCAGCACCATCAGCGGCAACCGCGAGCGCGGCACCGGCATCCTGAACAACGAACTCTATATCGGCCGTCTGGTCTGGAACCGCCTCCGCTACGTCAAGGACCCCATGTCCGGCAAGCGCGTCTCGCGCCTGAACCCGGAAGAGAACTGGATCATCCAGGACGTCCCCCAAATGCGGATCGTCGATAAGGACCTCTGGGACCGGGTGAAGGCGCGACAGAAGAAGACCGGTGTGGACACGCACGGAAAGGGCTCCAAGGGTGATGTGCCCGCCACGGTCGCGCCGAAGGATGGCTTCTGGAACCGGCGCCGCCCGAAAACACTGTTCTCGGGTCTGCTCAAGTGCGGGGTGTGCGGCGGTGGTTTCGTGAAGATCAGCGCCGAGCATTTCGGATGTGCCACGGCCCGCAACAAGGGCACCTGCTCGAACCTGCGCACGATCCGCCGCGACCGGATGGAAGAGACCATCCTGTCGGGGCTCCGGGATCACCTGATGGACCCTGCGCTGTATGCGGTGTTCGCGGAGGAGTTCACGAAGCACATCAACAC
>NZ_FNAP01000017.1 GCF_900101965.1 Rhodospira trueperi
CGCCTGAAGGACCTCCTGCGGCGGCACAGGGGCATCGCCACCAAGTACCTCGACAGCTACCTGGCGTGGTACCACCTCACCGTTCTGCCTCAGCTACCGTCACCAAGATCCATCCTGGCCTGTGTCGCCGGGCTCATCTCGCCCAAAGATCCAATCTGCATATCTAACGCTAATTGAGCCTTATTTAATATTCAAGAATATATCCGTCACGATCCGTTCCGGATCGCTCGGGATTTGCGCTAGCCATTTGATTGTGAAGCAAATCGTCGTCGCGATCCGTTCCGGATCGCTCGGGATTTGCTCTAGGACTTAGCCTTCTTCGTGGTCTCGGTTCCTGTACGGGCCGCCTCGTCAGTCTCGAACGGCGCCCTGCCATTCGCCTCTGATCCGGCATCTCCGCCCACGACACCGGCCAGACGCGGGGCCTCGAAGGGTTCGGAGCCGGCGTTCCGATCCGGCAGGCCGAGATCGGGCATTTCGGCCATACGCCGACAATGCCCTTCCATGAAGGCGCCGGGTTCGATGGCCAGGCTTTCATGCGTGACGTCGCCGACCATGCGGGCAGTGCTGGCCAGGAACACCGACTTGGCGATGACCTGACCACTCACCGAGCCATGCATGCGCACGGTCTGCGCACTGACCTCACCGGTCACGGCCCCCGAGATGCCAATGATCAGGGAGGCGCACTTGATGTCGCCTTCCACCCGGCCGTCGATATGGATTTCGCCCGCGCTGACCATATCCCCGGTGATGGTCAGATCGGCGCTGATGATCGAGGGAACGGCGCGCTCCGCCGCAGCGTCGCTCCCGGCCCGCCTCTCCGTCTTGCGCAGGTCAGCGGCAGGAACGGCGGGAGCGGTGGAGGACGGGGTCGGCTTCGGATTAGCCTTGGAAAACATGCTGACCGGCCTTCATAAACTGAGCGGGGTTGCGGGGCGTACCCCGGACACGAATCTCGTAATGCAGGTGAGGCCCGGTGCTGCGGCCGCTATTCCCGACCAGCCCGATGACGTCGCCCCGCGCCACGGCCTGACCCGGCCTGACGGTGATCTCCGAGAGGTGCCCGAAGCGCGTCGTCACGCCCATGCCGTGGCTGATTTCCACGGTGCGACCATACCCACGCCGCCACCCGGCGGCAACCACCTTTCCCGTGGCGGTGGCCAGCACGGGCGTTCCCATGGCTGCCGAGAAGTCGATGCCCTCGTGGCGGGCCATCCGGCCGTTGAACGGATCCTGACGAACACCGAAGGGACTGCTCATACGGTGGCTTGCCGTGATCGGCTTGGACAGCGGCAGCGCGTCGGTCAGGCCCCGCAGGGCTCCGAGACGGTCCACATAGGTGTTCAGGCTGGTCACCGAGGCCTCGTAGACCGGCTTGTCGAGAATGGGGAGATCGGCCGGCACGAACGGACCGCCTTTCCCATCGGCCTCGACGCTGAGGGCATCAAGCATGCTCTCGACATCAAGGCCCACCTCGGCGAGGCTCCCCTCGATATCGGCGATGCGGGTGCGGGCGACGGCGCCGAAATGCTCCAACAGCGCGGCCTGCGCCGTCTCCATTTCGATCACGAGATCCTCAAGGTCGGTCACCCGCTCCGTCAGAGCCCTGTTCTCATCAAGCGCGAGGTCCCGTTGCAGAACCATCTTGCGCATTTCGAGCTCGAAGTCGTCGAACTGACCCAGCAGGTGATGCGCCTCCGACAGTTCGGCCATGCCCTCTTCCATGCCGGCGAGTTGGGCCAGAAGGGCATCCCGGGCACGACCGGCTTCCTCTTCCCAGGCCTCGGGCACCGGTTCGGCGCCAACCTCAGGCTGGCCGACGGGCTCCCCGACGGACTCCGGCGCCACATAACGAGCGAGGACGGCATGGTTGTTTTCAAGCCCCCGCGTCACCTCAGCGATCTGATCGCGATACAGCGCCACCTCGGCCAGAAGCTGTTTGTAGCTGTCCTGGGCGTCCCGCACTTCCGCCGTCTTGGCGTCGATGACCGCGTCCACCCAGATCACCATGGCCATGCTGTAGGTCAGGATGCCCAGCATCACGACCCCAATGCAGGCCCCGGCGGCCTGCTTCATGCTGCTCAGGGTCCAGGACTGAAAACCGCCGTTGTCGGTGCGGATCATGACATGGCGTTCGGGGAAAGCCCGGTGCAGGGCCCGTTTCCAGGGTGGCAGGCTGAGGTGTTGAGGATCGAACTCCGACATGTCTTGCTGTCTTCCTAGGTCATGGGCCTATGAATTTCGGAACCAAGCGCGGGTCCCCGGTCCGGAGGACAACCGCCCCCCGACGAGGAGAAACATACTGCCTGCTATGCGGACCTACCGTGCGATCCGTCACATGGCCAGAGGTCGGCCGCAGAACCCGCCGAAAAGGCCGATACCCCTTAACGGAGTCACATGTCACGACCCGTTTTCGACATGGGCCGACCACGCGAAAGCGCGGCTCTCTCCGCCGCGACACGGCCAACTCCGCGACGACGGCGTGCCGGGTCGGTCGAGCTTGCGTGAGGCGGAACCCATATAAATGAAATTACGCACATGCAACCCCGTCACTGAAACCCCTTCCCCGCCTAGGGTTCTCGTGCCTCATCTTCGACACATTGCGGTAACATTCGGTTAAGCTTAACCCGAATCGAGCCACCTTATGACACGAACCATCGCTTTCCATAAGCCCGCAATCAACAATCATAAGCTGCATGACTGGCTGGCACCCTACCCCTGACACACCTCATCCAGGCGCGGCGGTTTCTTGGTGTCCATGTGGGCGACCTGAGCGAGGAACAACTCCCCGGCGGCGATGGCGTCCATCATCGCGTTGTGGGCCTTGTAGCGGGGCAGGCCATACCGCTCGCGGGCCGCATGCAGGCGCAGGGCACCTTGCACCACCGCCTGCTGCTGGCGTTCCTGCGCCCTGTGCTCCAGCCGCAGAGTATCGACATAGGGCACGACCATGGGCTGGCCATACACGCGCTTGCAGGCGAAGCTGAGGAACCGCTGCTCGACGGTCGAGAAATGGGCCAGCGGGACACGCCCCGCCATCGCACGCAGCACGTGTGGGAGCACCTCCGCCAGCGGCGGCGCGGATTCCAGGTGGTCGTCCAGCAACCCGTGAATGACCGCCGTTTCCTCCGGAATCGGCCGCGTCGGCCGCACCAGGAAATGCCGGGCCTGCCCCAGACGAACCCCACCGGCGTGCACCGGCGCGAACCCCACGCTCAGAATCTCATGGTGCCTGGGATCAAGGCCGGTCGTTTCCAGATCGATGGCCAGGAACTCCACCTCGGGCCAGGGCGTGTCGAGCGTGGCATAGTCAACCGCGTAGTAATCCCGCAGCGGCCCCGGCTTGCCGCTCATCCACAACAGGCGACGCATGACGTCGAATCCCAGAAGGTGCCTGAGCATGGTGGGGACTGGCTCCGCCGCGAAGGTTCGTTACATCCGCCCGGTCTGATAGGCCGTGGCGAGAGCGCCCTGCATGGTTTTGACCACCGAGAACGCATCCTTGAGCTGGGTCCGCTCGAAGTTCGAAAGCAACTCCGGCGAGACGTAGTTGTTGGCCTTCTTTCCCTCGCGGATGTGCAGGGCCTGATGGCGCAACCGCATGGTGCTGATGAAGTCCCAGGCGTCGCGCAGATCGGCCGCGCCGTCCTTGGAGACACTGCCCTTGTCGCGGGCAATCTCCAGCCGATCCAGGGTGTTGACGGCCTCGGCGCCGGCGTCCAGCGCGTAAACCCGCGCCAGATCGACGATGGGCACGATGCCCCGGTGCTTCAGATCCAGCGTGTTGTCGTGCTCGCCCCCCCGGATGAGCACGAGATTGCGGAAGAAGCCCAGCGGCGGCTGACGGCTGAGCGCGTTCGACGCCAGATAGGCCAGGAAGATCTTCTTGCCCTGCGTCTTCTTCAGCACAAAAGCCCTGAGATCGTGGAACAGGCCATGGTTTCCAAAGATCGGCCGCATATCGAAAAAGACGGAAGCGTGCATCAGAGCCTTCGGCTCCGGCTGGTCGATCCACTTGGCGAAGTAGGACTTCCACGTCTTCAGCGGCTGGCGCCACTGGTCGGTCATGGCCATGACCTCGCCCGGGCAATACACATAGCCGCAGATGTTCAGCCCGTCGCAGACCATGCGCGTGAAAGCGCGGAAATACTCACCGTGCTTTTCCGGGTTGTAGGAATCATCCAAAACGAGGCAGTTGTCCTGGTCCGAGCGCGCGGTCTGCTCGTGCCGGCCCTGACTGCCGGCGGCCAGCCACACGAACGGAACGGGGGGCGGCCCCAGGGTCTGCTCCGCTAGGGCCATCAGGCGCACCGTGGCGGCATCGGACAGAGTGGAGATCATATGCCCGATGGTGTGCGCCGATGCCCCGGTCTCCACAAGTTGAAGGATCAACTCTGGCACCATGGACAGCGAATCGCGCATCCCCTCCGGCGTGTCGCGTTTGTAAAGGTCGCCGACGAGATAGACCGCAGAGGTGTTTTGCGCCTGCACCAGGTTGGTGGTGGTGATGACGCCGGCCAGGGCGCCCTCCCGCAGCACGGGAAGGTGCCGGATGTTGTGGCGTGACATCAGCAGCATGGCATCGAACAGATAGTCGTCGGTGGTCAGGTACACCGGGTTGGTCGTCATCACCGCCGAAACCGGCGTCTCATAGGGCAGCGCCTTGGCCACCACGCGGTTACGCAGGTCACGCTCTGTGATGATGCCGATCAGTTTCTCCTCCCCGGGAATCAACAGGCAGGAGACCCCCTCCTCGGCCATGCGCGCGGCGGCGGCATGGATGGTGGCGTCCGGCGCGATGGTCACCGGCGCGCGCCGCAGCATGTCCCCCAGGTGAACGGCCATCAGGTCCAGCCGGCCGTGCCCCTGGTTGGAGACCGCGCGGCCCGTGCGCAACCGCTCACCGCCCAGCGGCTGGAAGAAATAGGAGAACTGCTTGTGACGCTTACGCAGGTCGTGGAACGTTTCGGCCGGCAGCGCATACAGAAGGCTGTCCTCAATGGCCAGGATGGTGTTGTGGGCCGGGCCGCCGCGCAGCAGGGTGATGGTGCCGACGGTTTCACCTTCGCCGGTGCGCGCCAGCAACTCGTTGGCCGGATCGCGTGTCTCCAAAGCGCCGGTTCGCACGATGAAAACATGATCGACCGTGTCCCCGGGTTCGATCAGGGGACGTCCCTTGCGGATGTATCGGGATTCAAGGTTGCTGGCAACGGTGTCGAGGGCCTCGGTCGGCAGCATGTCAAAGGGGTGGTACGCGGCGATGAAGTCGCGGATTTCAATCAGTTCCACGTCCATGGGGGGCCTCGCCTAGCATCCGGAGCAATAGGCACATCCTGACGACCAGAATGCCGCCCCACGCAGCAAAAGAGAAGCGCGAGCCCCGACGGACTGGGGCTCGCGCAACGCAGGGGACCGGATCGTCCCCGGTAGGATTGAGCGTTACTCCGCTGCCGTGGTGACGCGCGGGGTGCGGATGTCCTCCACCAGATGCTGGATGTGATCCGGCGGCTCCGCCGTCACCTTCGAGACCAGGAAGGCGACAAGGAAGTTCAACGCCATGCCGACGGCCCCGATGCCCTCCGGCGAGATTCCGAACAGCCAGTTCTCCCGGACGTTGTCAATGACCGGTTCGATGAACACACCCTTGTAGAGAATGATGTAGCCCATGGTGAAGACCAGGCCGGTCAGCATGCCGGCAATGGCACCCTCCCGGTTGATCTTCTTGGAGAAGATGCCCATCAGGATGACCGGGAACAGCGACGACGCCGCCAGACCGAAGGCAAACGCCACCACCTGCGCCACGAACCCTGGTGGGTTGTACCCCAGATAGCCGGCAATCAAGATGGCCACGGCGACAGCGATGCGCCCGGCCAGGAGTTCTGTTTTCTCCGAGATGCCCGGCGTCACGGTCCCTTTCAGCAGGTCGTGCGAGATGCCCGAGGAGATCACCAGCAGCAGGCCGGCCGCCGTGGACAGGGCGGCCGCGATACCGCCGGCGGCCACCAGGGCGATGACCCAGTCGGGCAGACGGGCGATTTCCGGATTGGCCAGGACCATGATGTCGCGGTCCACCACCAGTTCGTTGCCCTGCCAACCCCATTCCTCGGCGCGGGCCAGGAACTCTTCGTCCGCGCTCTTGTCGTTGTAGTACTGGATGCGGCCGTCGCCGTTCTTGTCCTCGAACGACAGCAGGCCGGTGGCTTCCCAGCGCTCCATCCAGGCGGGTCGATCCTCGTAGACCAGATTGCCGTCGGGACTGCCGACCTCGCCGGTCTGCACGGTGGTGGTCAGGTTGTAGCGGGCCATGGCGCCAACCGACGGGGCCACGGTGTAGAGCAAGGCGATGAACAGCAGTGCCCAGCCGGCGGAGGCGCGAGCGTCGCGCACGCGCGGCACCGTGAAGAAGCGCACGATGACGTGCGGCAGACCGGCCGTGCCGACCATCAACGCCACGGTGATGGCGAACATGTCGATCATGCTCTTGCCACCCTCGGTGTACTCGATGAACCCGAGTTCCGTGACGATGTCGTTCAGGGCGTCCAGCATGAACTGCCCGTTGTGTGCCGCGCTCTCCGCCGTGATAACCGATCCGAAGGCGATCTGCGGGATCGGGTTGCCGGTGAGGTTGAAGGCGATGAACACCGCCGGCACCGTGTAGGCGACGATCAGGACGCAGTACTGCGCCACCTGGGTGTAGGTGATGCCCTTCATGCCCCCCAGCACGGCGTAGACGAACACGATGCCCATGCCGACGATCAGGCCGGTGATGAGGTCGACCTCAAGGAAGCGCGAGAACACGATGCCGACGCCGCGCATTTGGCCGGCGACATACGTGAACGAAATGAAGATCAGGCAGACCACGGCCACCAGCCGCGCCGCCTTGGAATAGTACCGGTCGCCGATGAACTCGGGGACCGTGAACTTGCCGTACTTGCGCAGGTACGGCGCCAGCAGCATGGCCAGCAGCACATAGCCGCCGGTCCAGCCCATCAGATAGACGGAGCCCCCGTACCCCAGAAAGGCGATCAGGCCGGCCATGGAGATGAACGACGCGGCGCTCATCCAGTCGGCGGCCGTGGCCATGCCGTTGGCCACCGGATGCACGCCCTTGCCGGCGACGTAGAACTCGCCCGTGCTGCTGGCCTTCGACCAAATGGCGATGCCGATATACAGCGCGAAGCTGAGACCCACGACAATGTAGGTCAGTGTTTTCAGATCCATTTGTCAGGTCCCCCCGTCACTGCTCGTCAACGCCGTGTTTGCGATCCAGGGCGTTCATGCGCAGGGCATAGACCGCAATCAGGATCAGGAAGACGTAAATGGCACCTTGCTGGGCGAACCAGAAGCCAAGCCTGAAGCCGCCGAACTGAATGGCGTTCAACTGGTCATGAAGAAGAATACCGAACCCGTAAGAGACCACGAACCAGATCACCAGACTGACCGCGATCAGGGTTATGTTCGCCTTCCAGTAGGCATCCTTGCCGTTCCCCGAACTATCGGACATTGTTCCTACCTCCCAAGTGAGACTGCACAACACCATTATGCGGAGCATCGCTCCGGGTCTTTGTCAGAGTCGTGCGTATATCTTTTAACAGGGGCATCCTCGCCGACGCGTTTTCCGCCCCACGCGTCAGACAAGTCACACGTCGCCAAGGGCGTGCATCGGACACCGGCCCCACCGCCTGCCCCCTAAGCGGATCACTGAACCAATGTCCCGCCGGGGAGGCAAGGGAAAACGGCGAATTTTCGGCTATATTAGTGAGTTCTCAAGTCGTCGGAGGCAAAACGCCAGCCCGATCAGCCCTTGAACGGCGCCACCGTGTGGGCATGGTTCATCGGTCCGTGTCCCTGCCCGAAGCCCGGTGCGGTTTCCATGGCGCGGCGCACGTAAGCGCGAGCGCGCGCCACGGTGTCCTCCAGAGCCATCCCCTGAGCCAGACCGCAGGCGATGGCGGAGGCCAGCGTGCAACCGGTCCCGTGCGTTGCCGTTGTTTCGATCCGGGGCGCGTCGAAGCGACGGACGGCATCGGCGGTGACCAGAAGATCCGTCACCGTGGCGCCGGGCAGATGCCCGCCCTTCATCAGCACGGCCTCGGGTCCCAGATCCAGCAGGGCCTTTCCGGCCGCCTCCATGTCGGTCACCGACCCAATGGCGCGTCCGCTCAGCGCCTCGGCCTCGGGAACGTTTGGGGTCAGGACGGCCGCGCGCGGAACCAGGAGATCGCGCAACGCCCCCTGGGCGGAGGCATCAAGCAGCGGATGGCCGCCCTTCGCGACCATCACAGGGTCCACCACCAGAGGAATCCCATCGCCATACCGCGACAGCGCCTCGGCCACCGCCTCGATCACGGCCGCCGTTCCCATCATGCCGGTCTTCAGCGTATCGGCGCCGATGTCGCCGAGCACCAGGGCGATCTGCTCGACGATGAAGTCGATGGGCACCGGGTGGACCCCGAACACACCTCGGGTGTTCTGCGCGGTCAGCGCGGTCACCGCCGTGGCCGCGTACCCGCCCAGCGCCGTCACGGCCTTGATGTCAGCCTGAATCCCCGCGCCGCCGCCGGAATCGGAACCGGCGACGATCAACACACGCCCGGTCATGCCCTGTTTCTCCCTGCCGTCATCGTGACGGCGCGCAGCCCTGCACACCTCCGCCCCGAATCGCAAGCGAAAAACCGACCGGACCCAAGTTTGAGGGGAAGACCCGGCTCAGGCCGCGCCCTGACCGTCGCCGTCCTGCTGCTGGCGGGCGATTTCCTCATGCACGGCCGCCATGTCGACGCCCTTGCCCTGAGACACCACGTTGTCAAGGTCGCCTTCCGGCAGCGCGCCGGCCTGATTGAACAACACCACGCGATCCCGCAGGATGGCCACCGTCGGAATGGACCGCACGCCGAAGCTCTGCGCCAGTTCCGGTTCGGCCTCGACGTCCACCTTGGCGAAGGTCACATCGGAGTGCCCCTCGCTCACCTTCTCGAACGTGGGCCCGAAGCTCTTACAGGGTTCGCACCAGTCGGCCCAGAAATCCAGCACGACCATGTTGTCGGGGCGAATGACGTCTTCCAGGTTGTCCTTCGTCAGGGTGACGGTCGACACGGGACCCTCCCTCTTCGGTTGTGGATGATCTCTGGATAAACCAAAGGGCGGACCACGATTTATGCCGTAGCCCGCCCCCTGATGTCGTACGGACACCCTGAAGGCTCCAGCGCGGCGATGCAACCCCTCGCGGCCGAAAAATCGATGGATCAAGGCACGGGCGCGCCTTCCCGGAAAATGGCTTTCTTACGCCGCCGATGGGTTTCATAGTACTCACAGCGCCTGATCCGATGACGGAGCGCGCCGTGGCGCGGAGGCCCGGCGCGAGCTTTCGCCAAAGGATCGCCGTCTGAAACGGACAGAACATCAGGACCGGTGGAGACCCGACAATGCCAGGCATCAAGACCATCCTTGCCATCGCCGGAAACGCCAAAAGCGGCACCCCAGCCATGGAGACGGCGTTCCTGATCGGCGATCAGATCGGCGCCCATGTTGAGGTTCTGCACGTCCGGGCGGATCCGGCCAGTGCCGTGCCATACGTCGGCGAGGCCATGGCCGGCGCCCTGGTCGAGGAAATGATGGCGGCCGCCGAGCGCGACGCCCAGGTGCGCGCCGACGCGACACGGGCCGCCTTTGACCGCATCGTGGAGGCGCGCGAAGCGCCGCTTCGTGACGGGCCGCCTCCGCTGGAATCGGTCACCGCCGAATGGGTCCTGCGGGATGGCAGCGAACCCGAGGAAGTGGCGACCCTGGGGCGCGTGACCGATCTGATCGTGGCCGGCCGGCCGGTTGCCGACAGCGACATGCCCTCGCTGATGACCCTGAACGCGGCCCTGATGGAGACCGGGCGTCCCGTGCTGGTGGCACCTCCGACGCCCCCGGTTAGTGTCGGCGGCACCGTGGCCATCGCCTGGAACGGATCGCCCGAGGCCGCCCGCGCGGTCCAGGGCGCCATGCCGTTCATCGAACGGGCCGACACCGTCGCCATTCTGGCCGGAAGCGACGCCGGCACGCCGCAAAGTGCCGGTGATCTGGCCCGCCATCTGGCGTGGCACGGCGTCGAAACGACGACGTTCGAAGTGCGCGGCCATCATGGCGACGACATCGGCAAGGCATTGCTGACGCACTGCGACCATCGCGCCGTAGATCTGCTGGTGATGGGCGCCTACACCCACAGCCGCCTGCGACAACTGATCCTGGGCGGCGTAACGCGCCATATCCTGGATCACGCCACCATTCCCGTCCTTCTGTCCCACTGACCAACGCAACGCCGGGGAGGCCCGCCCAAGAGAGGCTCGATGAGCGACGGTCCCTCACACCGATCAGACGCGGATCAGGCTGGCGCGGCGCTGGACACCATACGACAGGCCATGGAGGCACTTGAGACCGCCGAGACATGGCCCCAGGCCCGCGACGCCCTGGAAACCGCCGGACTGACCCGCCGTCTCGGCGCCGACGGCATGCAACGCCTTGCCGACATCTGGCGCGGCCGCGTCTGCCGGAGCCTGGACGATTCGGCGTTGGCCGGGGAAATGCGGTTCTGGTCAGAGGGCGGCGACCTGCCGGCGCATCCGGATGGGTTCCGGGCGCCACTGCCGCACGATCTGGCGCAAGAGGCCATCCGGCGCGGCTGGGTCGTCTCCGCCCTGAACAGCGGCGGTTGGCTGATCTCGCCCCCGACGGGCCGCCCGATCACTCTTCCCGCGCGTCGCTGACGATCCCGGTCTCGGCCTGGGGCGAGGCTTCGCCGCCGGTTTGATCGGTTTGGGGGGCTCGGGCGGGCCGCCTGTGATCGGGCCCGAAGTCGCCTTCGGTCCGTACGAATGGCACGGGTTCGGTCATCGTCCGCTTGACGACCCTCAGAAGCTCCCGGGCACTGATCGGCTTGCCGACAACCGCATGCACACCCGCGTCCAGGGCGATCCGGACCTCCGCTGGATTCAGGTGGCCGGAGACCATGATGATCGGCACCGTGGGGTTATGGCTGTGGGCCTCATCACGCATCATGCGTGTCACCGCCAAGCCATCCTGCGGCTTCATGACATAGTCCAGCAAGACCAGATCGATCAGGTCCTCTGCCCAGAACCGGTCAAGCGCCTCCTCGGACGTCCCAGCCTCCAAAATCTCGGTCACGCCGGCCGCCGACAGGACGGTGCGCACCACCTGACGGAAAAACGCATTGTCGTCGACGATCAGGACCCGCAAGGCGGCCCAGTCGAGCGCGGACATACAAACCTCCCCACCGGAAACAGTTCCGGTCGAGCCCGTGCCAGCCCGAATGGAGCCCCCCCTGGCCGGCGCCCGACGGCTGGTCCGTGGGTGTGTCCTGTGACCCCTGAAACGCGGTCGGCCACGCCGTTCTCCGCTAGACGAAGTGTCGCGCAACACCCAATCACGGTCAACACGAACCGGGATCACCTTCGGCCGCCCGCCCAAGATCTTGACCCGGCCTGGGGTGCGCGCCTACAGCAGGGCCTCACCCTCGCCCCGTTTCATGAACACCGGGAGATCGCCGGTCATGGCTCCTCCGCCACCCCTTCTGACCCTGCGCGACATCTCCCTTGGGTTCGGGGGCCATCCGCTACTTGACGGCCTGTCCCTGACCATTGGCCCGGGGGAACGATTGTGTCTGGTGGGCCGCAACGGCTCCGGCAAATCGACGCTGTTGAAGGTGATCGCCGGCCTGATCGACACGGACGCCGGGACGCGGGCGCTGCAGCCCGACGTCACGGTCGCCTACCTGCCGCAGGACCCCGACCTGACGGGTTTCGAGACCGCCTTGGGCTGTGTCGCCGCCACCCTCCCCCCGGCCCATGCCGACGAGGGCCACCGCGCCGAGATTCTGCTGGACGCCCTGCGGATCCCCTACGACCGCGCTCCGGCGACCCTATCCGGCGGCGAGACGCGACGCCTCGCGCTGGCCCGCGCCCTGGTGGGCGATCCCGATATCCTGCTGCTCGACGAGCCGACCAACCACCTCGACCTGCCGACCATCGGCTGGCTGGAGGAAACCATGGCGGCCTTCCGGGGCGCCGTGGTGACCATCAGCCATGACCGGGCCTTCCTGCGGCGTCTGACTCAGGCGACGCTGTGGCTGGATCGCGGCCGGCTGCGCCGCCTCGACGAGGGATTCGGCGCCTTCGAGGACTGGGCCGACGCCATCATCGCCCAGGAGGAGGCCGAGTGGGCCCGTCAGGACAAGCTGATTGCCCGGGAAACCGTCTGGTCACGCCAGGGCATCTCGGCCCGGCGCAAACGCAATCAGGGCCGGCTGCGCCGCCTGTATGCCTTGCGCGAGGATCGCACCCAGCGCATCCAACGCGCGGGCGGCGTGAAGCTGGAGACCGACACCGGCGAAACCTCCGGCAAGCTGGTCATCGAGGCTGAGGTGATCACCAAGGCCTATGACGGCCGTACGGTCCTGAAACCGTTCTCCACCCGGATTCTGCGGGGCGACCGCGTCGGCATCGTCGGCCCCAACGGCGCCGGCAAGACCACCCTGTTGCGCCTCCTGACGGGGACCCTGGAGCCGGACGCGGGCCGCGTGCGCCTGGGCGCCAACCTGACCCCCACCACCCTGGATCAGCACCGTTCGATACTCGACGGCGACAAGACCGTGTGGGACCTGCTGGCCGACGCCGGCGCCGACCGTATCAACGTGCGCGGCCAGTCGCGCCATGTGGTCAGTTATCTGCGGGACTTCCTGTTCGACGACGCCCAGGCGCGCAGCCCCGTGAACAGCCTGTCCGGCGGCGAGCGCAACCGGTTGGTGCTCGCCAAGGCGCTGGCGCGCCCCACCAACATGCTGATCCTGGACGAGCCCACCAACGATCTGGACATGGAAACCCTCGACCTGCTGGAGGAGATGCTGGCCGACTATGACGGCACGCTGCTGCTGGTCAGCCACGACCGCGATTTCCTGGATCGGGTGGTGACCTCCACCATCGTGCTGCCGGGGGACGGCCGGGCGGTGGAGTATGCTGGCGGGTTCTCGGACGCGCTGGCCCAGGCGGGCGGCGCGCTGGAGGCGCTATTCCCCGGAATGCTGGGGGCCTCCCCGCGGGGCGGGACCACGTCCGCTCCGGCGAAACCGAAAGCCGCCCCGTCGGAGAAGCCGAAGCCGCGCTCCGCCAAGCTGTCCTACAAGCAACAACGTGCGCTGGAGCAGTTGCCGGCGCGCATCGACGCCCTGCATGCCGAAGTGGCCGGCTTGGAAACCGAACTGGCCGACCCGATCCTGTTCACCCGCGATCCGAACGGCTTCCAGGCCCGCACCGATCGCCTGGAGGCCGCCCGCGCCGAACTGACCGCCGCCGAGGACGAATACCTGGAGGTGGAGATTCTGCGGGAGGAGTTGGAGCGCTGAGTCTTCTGGATCGGCCTGTCGCCTTCACGACGTTCTAAACCGAACCGCAGCGCAGGGAGCTGGCCAAGGGACAGCCGCCGAAGACCACGCGGAAGACGGCGGGGGTCCTTCGGTCTCCCGCCCTACGGGTCCGGCTCACCGCCCGAGAAAGGACCGGCGTCGTCCCCCGTGGTCGGTCCCGTCGGTGTCCGGATCCAGCGGGAAGGACGGCGCCGGATCCGCACCGGCCGCGAACGCCGACGTGCCCGGCGGCACGCCGAGTCCAGCCCCGTTCGACGGTGACGCCGTCAGGACCTGCCCCGGAGTGATCCGTCGCTGGCCCGCTGGATTGGTGTATTCGTCGTTCAGACGCTGCACCATCTCCATACCGGTTTCGCGAATGCCCTCCAGGCGGCTCATCACCCCCCCGCCACAGCCCACCGGCCGGCCCCGATACACCCGGGTCCAGAAGCCCGTGTTGCGACGGAACGCGTCGCGCACCCGCAGGTTCATGTTGCCCGAGGTCTCCGGCACCGACGGCGCGATGCGGGCCGCGACGGAGCCCCGCGCCCACTGGTGGCCCACCTGGAACACCGCCCACAGCCCCAGGGCCACGGCCCCCAGGCGCGCGGCGACGGGCCCGGCGTCCTGACCGGCGCCGGCAAGGGCAGCGCCAAGCCACGAGGTGGCGCCACCCAGCCAAGCCCAGGCTAGGTTGGCCGACGCCGAGCCCGAATCCGCTGTCGGCGGTGCCTCCGGCGTGCCGGCCAGCCACGCCATAGCCCCGCCCGGCCCCCCATCCACCAGGAACACCGTCCCGGCGACGAAGGCGGCCAGGACGACGGCGCCCCACGCCATGTCCCAGATCATCACCCGCTTGCGCCACCGACTCAGGTGGCTCTGAAGCTCGGGAATCACCTCGCCGTCCAACTCGTTGATGACGGTCTCCAGCATGGCCACCACCCGGTACGAGCGGCCGACTCCGATTTCGGCGATGCGGCCGTGAATCTCGCGCAGGTCGTGATCCCGCTTGGCCTCGTACCGGGCACGCAAGCCCGCATCCTCGATCACGGGCGCCACATCCAGATTGTAGATGGCATAGAACCGCCCGCTGACCAGTCCGGCCTGGGCAATGGCCCGCTGCCATGCGCCGACCACGTCGGCGGCGTTGTCCTCCTTGGCCGTGGTGTCGATCTGGTTGAGGATATAGAGGAACTTGGTCGGATCCGCGCGCCGGACGGTCTTGGACACCAGATGCTGCAAGGTATCCTGCATCGCGCCCGGTTCCGGATGGCGGGCATCGAAAAAGATGAGCACCAGGTCGGACAGGTCGATGATGTGATCGGTGATGCGTAGCGTGGAGCGGCGCTGGTCATCGGAATCGAACCCGGGGCTGTCGATCAGGATGACGCCCCAGGAGCGCGGGCTGGAGACGGTCTTGAGCTGAAGATAGGCGTCGATGCGCTTGCCCTCGCCGGGGGCGACCTTCTCGATCTCGTCGCTCATGCGGAAGAAGGGGAAGCGCGGATCGGCGTTCAGCGCCGTGCCGGGCAGCACGCGCGGCTGCTCGGATTTACCGTGACAGATGACGGTGAATTTGTCGTCCACCGCCTGATTGCCGGTGTCCTGGAGCGGAATCCCCAGATAGCTATTGATGAACGAGGACTTGCCAGCAGAGAAGGTGCCCAACACGCTGATCATCGGCCACCATGGAATGCGCGTGGCCAGGGAATCGGCGCGGTGCAGCAGCCCCATCCGGTATAGGGTCCGGTCCACCTTGCGGAACAGCGGCAGCAGCGGGACAAGGCCCGGTTGTTCCTTGCGCAGGTGGGTTTCCAGGGTGCGCAGGCGGTTGCGCAGGGAGGTGCGTTTGCTCATGGGATGACACCACCGTTCCATCGCGGCGAGGGAATGCGTCCGGGCGGAGTTTAGGGACCGTTCCGAACCCTGTCCAACATCCTCGCTGGCGGGCGCCCTCAATCGTCACGTCGGCATGCGACCTCTTGCGCCATTCATCGCACCGTCGCATTGTTGCCGGGGCTGTCCCAGCACGAGCGGTTAGGGGCGCGGCCTTTTGGTTTCGGGGGCGGACGGAATGATCGGGGGATAATGGGATAATGGGATTGGCGCCATTTCCCGGACACCGGGAGCCCGTATTGGGACAGATGAACCACGTCACCGACGGAGAACCCTTCCCGGAGTCGTGGCGAGCGCCCGGATCCACCGAAGCGATGGCTGCAGGGGATCCGACCTTTTGGACGGTCCTGGTGGTCGGGATCGAACCCGAAGTCCATGCCGTCACGGAAACGATGCTGGACAGGGCGACCTATGCGGGACAGCCCGTTCGGCTGCTGCACGCGCGCTCGGTGCTCGACGCCGAGGCCGCCCTGAGAAGCGGGGACGACATCGCGGTCATCCTGCTTGATGTCGAGATGGAAACTCAGGACACCGGTCTGCGGCTGGTGCGCACCATTCGAGAAACGCTGGGCATCGAGGATACGCGAATCGTGCTGCGCACCGGTCAACCGGGCGACGCCCCCGATGCCGATACCGTGCTGCGCTACGATATCAATGATTACCGCGCCCGCACCGAACTGACCGATGTCCGCCTGTTCAGTGTCATCGTGGCCGCCCTGCGGGCCTACGACCGCCTGCGCACCATCGCCACCCAGCGCGACGCCCTAGGACAGATGAACCAGACGCTGGAACTGCGCATCGCCGAGCGCACCCAGGAACTCCAGGACAGCGAAACCCGTCTGCGGTCCATCCTCGAAACCTCCGTGCTGCCGATCTTCATCACGGCGGCTTCCGGCGGACAGGTTCTTTACGCGAACAAGAGCGCCCATCGCCTTCTGGGCTTGGTTGAGACCCGCTGCGACGACGATATCTGGCACCGCCCGGCCGACCGCCGCGACCTGCTCAACACGGTCGGGCAGAGCGGCAGCGTTCACGATGTCGAGGCCCAGATGATCGCGGTGGACGGACACCGCTTCTGGGCGTTGATCGCAGCCGTCGCCATGACCTTCGACGGTCAGCCCGCCGTGCTGATCTCGCTCAACGACATCTCCAGCCGCAAGGCCATGGAGGAGGAGCTCAAACGCCTCGCGGCGACCGACGCCCTCACCGGCATCGGCAACCGCCGGCAACTGATGGAACTGGGCGACCGCGAGTTGCGGCGCGCCCGCCGATATGGCGGGCCGCTGTCGGTCCTGATCCTTGACATCGACCATTTCAAGCACATCAACGATACCCACGGGCACGCGCTCGGCGACGAAGCGCTGAAGACCATGGTGACCTGCTGCCTCCAGCAGCTTCGGGAGATCGATATCATGTGCCGGCTGGGCGGCGAGGAGTTCGTCGTGCTCATGCCGGAGACCCCGGTCAGCGCGGCGAGAACCGGCGCGGAACGGCTGCGCGAGAAAGTGGCGGCATTGAAGATTCCCCTGACGGGGGACGAAACCCTGTCCTTCACCATCAGCATCGGCCTGACCGAGCCGCACCAGAGCGACGATACGCTCGGCGACGTGCTGATGCGGGCCGACGAGGCCCTGTACGCAGCCAAGCGAGAGGGGCGCAACCGGGTTGTCGTTCGCTAGCCATTCCAGCCGCCTTGGCCTTGCGCCGTCCCCCTCCGTCTCTCTCACCATTGATGAGGCCCTGAGTCGTCCGGTCCCCCCGGGTCGACTGCGCGAGACGGTGACTGACATGGTATCGGATCGCCAGCCGGAGCCCCCGCCACCACCGGTGCCAGAGGGGTTTGGCCTAGTCCGGCACGAGGGCACCCTGACATGGGCCACGTTCGCGCCGCTGTTCCACGCCGTGGGCAATCCGTGGCTGTGGCGGGATCGGTTGCTTCGGTCCCCTTCCGAGCAGGATGCGCACCTGTCCGATCCGGGCATCGTGGTCCATATCCTGCGGCGGGACACCGACGCGACGGATCTCGGCTTCTGTGAGATGGACTGTCGAGATCCGGCCGCCGGGTTCCGGGTGCTGTATTTCGGGCTGGTGCCCGAGGCCATCGGCGGCGGACTGGGGCGGCTGCTCTTCATCCACGCCCTGCATGACGCTTGGCGGCGCGATCCGGCCTGCATCCGGCTCGACACCTGCACGCACGACCACCCGCGAGCCGTGGCGTTCTATCAAGGCTTCGGCTTCACCGTCACCGGCCGCCGGGTGGTGGAGGCCGACGACCCCCGCCTGACCGGCCTGTTGCCGCGCGAGGCGGCGCCGCATATCCCCCTTGCACTTCTGAGCGAACGCTCGCCGACCCTGCGCACGGATCAGTGAGCCGGCCATCGGCGGCGCGGCGGCGCGGCGGCGGCTTTACCCCCGCTGAAAAAGCCTTAGGTTAAGGGCATGCATCTGCTCGCCGCCACGCCGGGCGTGGTCAACGACGGCAGCGAAGCCGTGGACCTGGGGCAGGACCCGGCCGACATCGTCGTCCTGACCGCCGCCGACACGGAAATCGCCTGTCTGTCGACCGCGCGCGCGCGGCTTGGCCCGGGATTGCCCGCGTTGCGGCTGGCCAACCTGACCCGGCTCGGCCACCACTACTCCGTGGACCTTTACGCGGACGCGGTGCTGTCCCGGGCCCGGCTGATCGTCGTCCGCCTGCTGGGCGGGCGGTCGTACTGGCCCCACGGGTTGGACCGCATCACCGAGGTGGCGCGGCGGACAGGCGCCCTGGTCGCCCTGCTGCCCGGCGATGCCCACCCCGACCCCGACCCCGACCTCGCCGAACGGTCCACATTGCCCGCGTCGGACCTTCACCGGCTTTGGCAGTATCTGGTTCATGGCGGCGTGGACAACGCCGCGCACTTCCTGCGGCGCTGCGCCGACCTGCTGGGCGCGCCGGGCTTCTCCGACTGGCGCGAGCCGGCGCCGCTACCGCCGGCCGGACGCCACGGTCCGGCCCCGGCCGGCGCGCGGCCGGTCGCCGCCCTTGTCTTCTACCGCGCGTTGGCCCAGGCCGGCGACCTCGCGGTAATCGAGGCGGTGCGGGAGGCCCTGGACGCCGAGGGGCTGGATACGCTGGCAGTGTTCGTCACCAGCCTGAAGGACCCGGTGGCGGCGGCCATCCTGGGTGAGGTGCTGACCGAAACGCCGCCCGACCTGATCCTGAACCTCACCGGCTTCGCCGTCGCCACCGCCGCTAACGACCGCGCCAGCCCCTTCACCGCCCATGACGTACCGGTAATCCAGGCGGTTCTGGCCAGCGGTTCGGCCGAGATGTGGCGCGAGGGCCAGCACGGGTTGATGGCCCGCGACATCGCCATGGCCGTGACCCTGCCGGAGATGGACGGGCGCGTCTTCTCCCGGGCGATCTCGTTCAAGGGACTGCACCGCTGGGACGCGGCGTCCCAGGTGGATGTGACCGGCCATGTGCCGGAGCCCGACCGGGTCGCGTTCATCGCCGCCCTGTGCGCGCGCTGGGTCGCGCTGCGCCGCACACCGGCATCCGACCGGCGGGTAGCGATCATCCTGGCCAATTACCCCAACAAGGACGGCCGCCTGGGCAACGGTGTGGGCCTGGACACCCCCGCCGGGACGGTGCGGGTCCTGGACGCGCTCGCCGAGGCCGGCTACCGCGTCGACAACCGGCCCGCGGACGGCGCGACGCTGATGACACATTTGCGCGCCGGCCCCACCAACGCCCTGGAGGCGCGGGGCGCGCGCGAGATCCGGGTGCTGCTGGACCTGGAACCCTACCGCGCCGCCCTGTCGCGCCTGCCGGCGGAGGCCCAAGCCGAGATCATCGACCGCTGGGGCGCGCCGGAGGATGATCCCTCGTTCCTGCCGGCGCGGGGCGGGTTCGCCCTCTCCGTGATGGTGATGGGCCATGTCGCCGTCGGCATCCAGCCGGCGCGCGGCTATCACATCGACCCGGTCAGCAGCTATCACGACCCCGCCCTGATTCCGCCCCACGGCTATCTCGCCGTCTACGTCTGGATCCGGGAGGTGTTCGGAGCACATGCCGTGGTCCACATGGGCAAGCACGGCAATCTGGAATGGCTGCCGGGCAAGAGTCTGGCCTTGTCCGCCGCCTGCTGGCCGGAGGCGGTGCTGGGGCCGATGCCCCACCTCTACCCCTTCATCGTCAACGATCCCGGCGAGGGCTCGCAGGCCAAACGCCGCGCCCAAGCGGTCATCATCGATCACCTGACGCCACCCCTGACCCGCGCGGAAAGCTATGGCCCCTTGCGCGATCTGGAACGGTTGGTGGACGAGTACCACGAAGCTGCCGGTGTCGATCCGCGCCGGTTGCGAGTCCTGCGCGAGGAAATCCTGTCCCTCGCCGAGACCAGCGGTCTGGCCGCCGACCTGGGGCTGCCGCCGGCCCGGGAGGCCGCGTGCGACGAGGGCGCCGCCGAGGCCCTGGCCGCGCTCGACAACCACCTGTGCGAACTCAAGGAATTGCAGATCCGCGACGGTCTGCATGTGTTCGGCGTCTCACCGGACGGCGAGCAGCGGACCGATCTGCTGCTGGCGCTGGCCCGGCCGCCGCGCGGCGACCGCCCAGGCGATGCCTCGCTGATCCGCGCGCTGGCCGAAGACCTGGGCCTCGACGTCGATCCGCTGGACACCGCCGACCTGGGCCGACCCTGGACCGGGCCGCGCCCAACGGTCCTGGCGGATCTCCTCTCCGATCCCTGGCGCTCGGCCGGGGACACCGTGGAACGGCTGGAGGCGCTGGCCCGCGCCCTGGTGGCCGGCGCGGCGGCGCCGGACCCGGTTTGGACCGCCAGCCGCGCGGTGCTCGATCATGTGCGGGCGGTCCTGACCCCGGCGGTGGACGCCTGCGGCGGGCGCGAGATCGCCGGCCTGCTGGCCGGGCTGGACGGCCGCTTCGTGCCGCCCGGCCCCTCCGGGGCGCCGACCCGGGGCAAGCCGGACGTGCTGCCGACGGGCCGCAACTTCTTTTCGGTCGACGGACGGCGCGTGCCCACCCCGGCCGCCTGGACGCTGGGCTGGCGCGCGGCCACGCTGCTGATCGAGCGCCATGCCCGGGACCACGGGGACTGGCCGCGTGCGGTAGCGTTGTCCGCCTGGGGCACGGCCAACATGCGCACGGGCGGTGACGACATCGCCCAGGCTCTGGCGCTGATGGGCGCCCGTCCCCAGTGGGAGCCGGCGTCGGGTCGCGTCGTGGGGTTCGAGATCCTGCCGCTGTCGGTGCTCGACCGCCCCCGGGTGGACGTCACGCTGCGCATTTCCGGATTCTTCCGCGATGCCTTTCCGGCCCAGGTCGATCTGGTGGATTCGGCGGCGCGGGCCATCGCCGCGCTGGAGGACGAGCCGCCCGACCTGAACCCCCTGGCGGCCCGGGTGCGCGCCGACGCCGCCCGCCTGGAACGCGAGGGCGTCGCCCCGGACGAGGCCCGCCGCCGCGCCGGTCATCGAGTCTTCGGCGCACGCCCCGGCGCCTACGGCGCGGGCCTTCAGGCCCTGATCGACGAAAAGGGCTGGGAGACCGATGCCGACCTCGCCGCCGCCTATGTCGCCTGGGGCGGCTATGCCTACGGCGACGGCGCGGCCGGAACCACCGCTCGCGACCTGTTCGAGTCCCGGCTGGCCCGGGTGGACGCGGTCATCCACAATCAGGACAACCGGGAACACGACATCCTCGATTCGGACGACTATTACCAGTTCGCGGGCGGCCTCACGGCGGCCGTGCGCACGCTCTCGGGGCAGCAGCCGGCGGTCTATCACGGCGACCACAGCCGCCCGGAAAGCCCGCGCGCCCGCACCCTCGACGAAGAGATCGCCCGCGTTGTGCGCGCCCGCGCTGCCAACCCGAAATGGATCGCGGGGGTGATGCGGCATGGCTACAAGGGCGCGTTCGAGATCGCCGCCACGGTCGACTACCTGTTCGCCTTCGCCGCCACCGCCCGGTGCGTGAAGGATCACCACTTCGACCTGCTGTTCGATGCCTATCTGGAGGACGAGGCGGTGCGCGACTTCATGCAGGGCGCCAATCCGGACGCCCTGCGCGAGATGGCGTCCCGCTTCCAGGAAGCGCTGGATCGGGGCCTGTGGAAGCCCCGGCGCAACGATACGGAACCCAGGCTCGCGGCCTTGCTTGGCGATGAGCCCGAGGCGACGTGACCGCGGCCGGTTGCGACCGAGAATGCCCATGCGTTTAATGAGGACTTGCGCGACTTCCCCGACTCCCGGATAGTCACCATTCGGAAACCGGAACGGCGCCGATGGAAAGGCTGGAAACATCGGCCGCCGGCTGTTTTCCAGTGTCCGAAGAACACGGACCCGCCGTCGTCCGGACGGTCCCGTCGCGCCGCGTCCGGACCAGACGCAGAACGCACCCCACCCAACAGCGCCGGCCAGCGGCACGGCGCGCGGCACCGTCGACCATCAGGCGCGACCTGCTATCGATTGTCGTGGAGGGGAGCTGACATGGAGACTCAAGCGGATGACGTGACCCCGGGAACCGATGCGAGCCCCGGTGCCATGAACCAGACACCGTCAAGTGCCCCGGCGAGCGACAGCCTTCAGGCTGAGCGCGAAGCCCGGCAGGTGGAACGGTTCCTGTTCCTGTTCGCGCTCATCATTCTGCTCAGCGTGATCGTGTTCGACGCCATCGACAGCGCGTTCGCGTCACTTCTGATCGTGATCCTTGAAATCATATTCCTGTTGGTGATCGCCCGCCTGATGGGCATCAAGGAAATCGGTGACCTGACGGCCCGGCTCGGCCGCTGGGCCAAAAGCCTGAGAAATCACGACCCCAAAACAACTTGAGGGTATTTGGCGTTCGGTGACGCCAACACTCTCCGGATCATAAGACGGCCGCCGCGAGGGTCCCTCGCGGCGGCCTGATCTGCGCGGCGTGTTTGATTGATTTGCTTACGCCGTCGGACGATCCTCCCTGGTTCCACATGCGTGGTGGGGCCAATAAACCGGAGCCATGCAGAAAAAGCAACAAAAATCGTTTTTGCGATGCAAAAAGCGCATGGCAAGTTATTCCACATCCCTACTCCTCCGCGCGCATCACCACCCGTGCCAGCGTCAGGACATCGACCCCATCGGCCCCGGCCCGGCGCAGAACCCGCGCGCACTCGGCCATCGTGGCCCCGCTGGTGAGGACATCGTCCACCAGAAGGACACGGCGCCCCGCCACCCGATCCGGCCGCGCGACCCGGAACGCGCCGCGCACATTGCGCGACCGCTGGGCGCGTCCCTTCCCGCCCTGGGTCGGAGTCGCCCGCGTCCGGATCAACGCGCCCGCCGACCAGGCCCGTCCCGTCCGCCGCGACAAAGCCGCCGCCAGCAGGGCCGATTGGTTATAGCGCCGACGCCAGAGCCGCCCCCGGTGCAGCGGCACCGGAACAATGAGATCGGCCGACTCGAGCAGGTCCGCCCCCGCCCGCGCCATCCACCCCGCCAGCGCCGGCGCGGCATCGGTGCGGTCCCCGTGCTTGAAGGCAAGCAGCAACGGCCGGGCGCCGTCGTCATAGATCAGCGCCGCCCTGGCGCGGTACCACGGCGGCGCCCGCCGGGCACAGGCGGCGCACACCAGTCCGGCCGCCTCCTCCGCCACCGCCTCGCCCCAATCCCCACCGAACGGCACCCCGCACCGATGACACAGCGGCGGCGTGATGAAGGTCGCCGCCTGGAAGCAGTCCACGCACAACGCGCCGTCGCCCGCCACCACCTCGCCGCAGCGAAGACAGCGCGGCGGCAGAACGAGATCGAGGGCGGGGCCGACAGCCCGGGTCAGACCGGACACCACCGATCCACCCGAAGAGATGGGAGGCCAACCGAACATCATCCAAGGCTGCGCCAATCGGCATCAACACGCAATGGAATCGGTTCCTTCGAGTCGGGGACGCAACCCGCCTTAACATCGCCGCTCCGGCCAGTCATAGTGAGAGGTATGAGCACCGTGCCCCCCGACAGCATGACCGTCTTCGACCGCCGAATCGTGCGCCTGCACCGCGAGCGCGCGGCCGCCGGCTGGGACGGTTTCGACTTCCTGATGCGCGAGACCGCCGAGCGGTTGGTGGATCGCCTGGACGACATCACGCGATCATTTCCGCTGGCGCTCGATCTGGGGTGTCACGGCGGCGAAATCGCCCAGGCCCTGAACGGGCGCGGCGGGATCGTAACGCTGATCCAGGCCGATCTGTCGCCGTCCATGGCCTGCCGCGCCGCCGACCATGGCCCGGTTCTCGTCTGCGACGAGGAGACCCTGCCCGTCGCCCCCGCCAGTCTCGACGCGGTGCTCAGCAATCTGTCGCTGCACTGGGTCAACGATCTGCCCGGCGCGCTGACCCAGGCCCGCCGCGCGCTGCGTCCGGACGGCCTGTTCCTGGCCAGCCTGCTGGGCGGGGCCACGCTGGGGGAATTGCGGACCTGCCTCGCCGACGCCGAGATCGAGATCACGGGGGGGCTGTCGCCGCGCGCTTCGCCCCTGGCCGACGTGCGTGACGCCGGCGACCTGCTGGCGCGGGCCGGATTCGCCCTGCCGACGGTGGACGCGGATGTGATCACCGTGTCCTACGAATCCCCCATCCGCCTGTTCCAGGACCTGCGCGGCATGGGCGAGAGCAACGCCGTGTTGACCCGGCGCAAGACAATGAGCCGCCGCGACATCCTGTTCCGGGCCGCCGAACTGTACATGGAGCGCCATGCCGGCCCCGACGGCCGTGTGCCCGCCACCTTCGAGGTCATCACCATGACCGCCTGGGCGCCCGATGCCAGCCAGCCGAAGCCGTTGCCGCCGGGCAGCGGCCGCGCCAGCCTGGCCCAGGCCCTGACAACACCCGACACCCACCACTGATCCGAGGACCCGACCTACGCGATGGATTTTCCCGCTCCCCTGATCCGGGGCACCCTGATCAAGCGCTACAAGCGCTTCATGGCCGACGTCACGCTGGACGACGGCTCAACGGTGACCGCGCACTGCGCCAACACCGGGTCCATGCTGTCAGTCCAGGCGGCTGGCGCGGAAGTCTGGCTGTCGCCGGCCGACGATCCGAAGCGCAAGCTCAAGTACACCTGGGAACTGGTGCGCGTCGGCGACCATCTGGTGGGCATCAACACCCATCGACCCAACGCCATCGTCGCGGAAGCGGTCGCGGCCGGCGCCGTGCCAGCCCTGGCCGGCTACGACACCCTCCGCCGCGAGGTGAAATACGGCCGCGACAGCCGCATCGACCTGTTGCTGAAGAACGATGGACGCCCCGACTGCTACGTCGAGATCAAGAACGTCCACATGAAGCGCGATCCGGCCGTGCCCGGCCCCGCCGAGTTTCCCGACGCCGTCACCGGCCGTGGCGCCAAACACCTTGAGGAACTGGCGGACATGGTGGCCGCCGGGCACCGTGCCGTCATGGTGTTTCTGGTACAGCGCGGCGATTGCGACCGCGTACGGATTGCAGGCGATATCGATCCGGTCTATTTAGAAGCCCTGAACCGCGCCCTGTCCCTGGGGGTCGAGGCTCTCTGTCTCGCCTGCGCGGTGTCGCCCGAACGGGTCGCCGTGGCCGGCCCTCTCCCCCTGGATCTGGAGCCGTCGCCATCATGACCCAAGCCGCCGCCCGCACCGAATCACAGATCGTGCTGCATGATGAGGATGGGTTCGCCGCCATGCGCGCGGCCGGTCGCCTGGCCGCCGAAACGCTCGACTTCATCACGCCGCATGTTCAGCCGGGCGTCACCACCGACGCCCTGGACCGCCTGTGCGCCGAATTCATCGCCGACCACGGCGCCGTCAGCGCACCCCTGAACTACAAGGGGTTCCCCAAGAGCATTTGCACATCGATCAACCATGTGGTCTGCCACGGCATTCCGGGGCCAAAAACACTCAAGACCGGTGACATCCTGAACATCGACGTCACCCCGATCCTGAACGGCTGGCACGGCGATTCCAGCCGCATGTACTACGTGGGCGAGGTCGGCGTGAAGGCCCGCCGCCTGTGCGAGGTCACCCACGAATCCCTGATGCGCGGCATCCGGGCCGTGCGCCCCGGCGCCACCCTGGGCGACATCGGTCACGCCATCCAGTCCTATGCGGAGGGGGAGCGCTACTCGGTCGTGCGCGATTTCTGCGGCCATGGCGTGGGCCGGGTGTTCCACACCGCGCCCAGCGTCATGCACTTCGGCGAGCCCGGAACCGGCCCGTCCCTTCTGGAAGGCATGATCTTCACTATCGAGCCGATGATCAACGCCGGACGCTGGGAGACCAAGATCCTCTCCGATGGCTGGACCGCCGTGACCAAGGACCGCTCCCTGTCGGCCCAGTTCGAGCACACCATCGGCGTGACGGCCGACGGCTGCGAGATCTTCACCCTGTCACCGAAGGAATGGCACAAGCCGCCGTACGGGGGGTGAGGGCGTCGAACCAAGCGTTATTCGGTTGTGTCATCGGGCGGCGGCATCTGCATCAACCTCGCCCATCGCAACCATGCGGATGACAATATCCCAATCGCGCAGCAGTTCAGCCGGAAATGCCGTTATCGAATACTCCACCGAAGGGTCCAGAACATGCTCGATTTCCGGCAGGACCGGATTGGAGCTTGTCCCGCGATGAAAGGCGGTAACCGGCACGCCCGCATCATGGAGACGCCGCACGACATGCGCCCCGTTGAATCGGGTGCCACCGATCACTAAAGCCTTCATCGTCAGTCCTTCACAGAATAAGGCTTATTCACTTGGCTCCGGGAGAGGTGCGGTCTGGTACCGAGGGACAGCTCTCCGGCACAACATGTTGAGTTTGCCGGAGCCAAGTGAGTAAGCCGGCACAGAATTTCCATAACCCGCGCCAGTTTTGTTTTCGGCTTCGGCAACGCCCTTGCTCAGTGCCGAGCAGTCCAAGGGTCGATAACCGGAACGCCTGCCGCGTCGAAGGCGCAGGCATCACGTGTTGCAACGGTGAACCCGTGCGCGGTTGCGATAGCGGCGATATAGCCGTCCGGCGTTGGAAAGCCCTTGCCCGCCGTGCGGGCCTCAACGGCAAGGTCGGCATAATGACGGGCGGCACCGGTATCGAAGGCCAGAACTCTGCCCTCGAACAGCGGGAGCATCGCGTCGAGCGTGGCGGCGAGCTTCTGCTTGCATCAGCCATCCGGCAGCGCGCCGATGCCGAACAGGAGTTCCGCGACAGTCACGCTGGATATGTAGAGCGTTTCGGCCGCCTGTTCGTCCAGCCAGTCGCGCACGGCAGGGTCCGGCTCCGGCTTCATCGCCTCGGAGACGACATTCGTATCCAGAACGATCATTCAAAGCTCATCGGCGTGGCGGGCGTCTTGTCGCGAGCCTGGTCCAGCGCCGCGAAATCGGCATTGGTCAGTCCGGCCTTGCGGCTCAATGCCGACAGGGCGGACCCGAGGCGCAGGCGCTCGGCGGGACGCACCGCCGATTCCAGAATGTCGCGCATTTCCGCCTCGGCGCTGCGGCCATGCCGGGCCGCGCGCACTTTGAGGGCGCGATGGGTCTCGTCGGAGAGGTTACGAATGGTGACGGCAGGCATCTGATGGCGCCTCCGGTTAAGTGATGGCAATGATAGCAATATATGAAATGTGCCATCATCCATCAAGATGTGGCGGTGCGCGATCCATTCCTGGTCCAGGAAAGGCAGGTTTCTTGAGTAATGGTCTTGTCATGATTTCGGGCTGTTCGGGCGGCGGGAAATCGACCGTGTTGGCTGAATTGAAAGCGCGCGGTCACGCGGTCGTCGAAGAGCCGGGCCGCCGGATCATCGCCGAGGTGACGGCAAATGGTGGGGCCGCTCTGCCGTGGGTCGACCTGGCGGCTTTCCTGCGCCGCGCCATCGAGATGGCGCTGGCTGATCGGCTCGCAGCCGAACGTCATCAAGGCTGGGTGTTTTTCGATCGCGGTCTGGTGGATGCGGCGTCCGCGCTGGAGGCGCTGACCGGCGATCCGGTCTTGCGCCCTCTGTGCATGACGCGTCGTTACCATTTCCGGATGTTCATGGCCCCGCCTTGGCCGGAAATCTATGTGACCGACGCAGATCGCAAGCATGGCTTCGACACAGCGGTCGCGGAGTATGATCGCTTGATGGCGGCGTTCCCGGCCCTGGGCTATGAGGTGATCGCGCTGCCGAAAACCTCGCCGGCGCAGCGTGCCGACTTAATGTTGGCCTGTCTCAATGACGCGAGCGGAATGAGTTGACCGTTGAGTTCGCCAGCCGGGCCAAGGCGGAAGAGCCAACGAAACCGCCTCCGACGATGCAGAAGATGTGCCGCCGGATTTCGGACGGCACAGCCTCCTTGGTGATGCCATGGACAAGCGCCACGATCAGGCGGATGACGGGTGTGCGGATCGTCTCGAAAAGCATGGCCAGGACGCCGAAGGCGACGCCAGCCGAGAACAGCCCGACCCCCCCCCCCCGGCGGCCGTCATGCCCGCCAAGATGACCCCATCGTCAGGTTTAGTCTAAACTTCTAAAGGTTAAGAGATTCGAACCGTTCGCGCGTCAGGCGGAGACGCGCCTGTCGCGCCTCAACGCGGCGACCTGCCTGAACGACCTGCGCACCATGCGTGGGAACAGGCTGGAACCGCTTTCGGGCGACCGAAAGGGCCAATACTCCATCCGAATCAACGACCGTTGGCGCATCTGTTTCGAATGGCCTGAGGGCGTACCCGACCCGTTCAACGTTGAAATCGTGGACTATCACCACTGAAAAACCGAACTGGAGACACCTCATGTTCATGCGCGCCGTGCATCCCGGCGAGATTCTGCGCGAGGAACTGGACGAGGCCGGCATCTCTCCGACCGCTTTGGCGCGTCATCTCGCCGTTCCGCCCAACCGCATCGGTCAGATCCTGGCCGGCAAGCGCGCCATTTCGGGCGACACGGCCTTGCGGTTGGGGCACTGGTTCGGCGTCGCGCCGCAGTTCTGGCTCAACCTTCAGGTCCAGTTCGATCTGGCACAGGCGGCCCGGGACAGCGGCGCGGCCATTCAGGCGTTGCCGACGCTGGCGGATACGGCCGGCGAGATCGGCGCGACATCCTGACCGGGCCGACAGCCCTCCCCCTACCCCAGCACCTTTTCCATCGCGTTGGCCACCGTCTCGATCACCTTGACGCGGGCGAAGCGCTTGTCGTTGGCCTCCACCAGGGTCCAGGGAGCGGTGTGGGTGCTAGTGCGCTCCACCATCTCGTTGACGGCCTGTTCATAGGTGTCCCACCGCTCGCGGTTGCGCCAGTCCTCCTCGGTCAGCTTCCAGCTCTTGTAGGGCGTGTCCTCGCGCGACTGGAACCGCGCCAACTGCTCGTCCTTCGTGATGTGCAGCCAGAATTTGCACAGCACGATGCCGTCCTGGACCAACTGGTCCTCGAAATCGCGGATTTCGGTGTAGGCCCGGCGCCACTCGTCATCGGCGGCGAAGCCCTCGACCCGCTCGACCAGGACGCGGCCATACCAGGAGCGGTCAAAGACGGTCACCCGCCCGGCGCGGCCAAGCTGGCGCCAGAACCGCCACAGGTAGTGCTGCGCGTTTTCCTCGTCGGTGGGAGCGGCGATGGGAATGACCTGAACCTGACGGGCGTCCAGCGCCCGGGTCACGCGGCGGATGGCCCCGCCCTTGCCGGCGGCGTCCCAGCCTTCGAACACCAGCACGGTGGACACACCCTTGCGATGCGCCTTGCGCTGCAGCACGGCAAGGCGGCCCTGCTGCGTTCCCAGCGCGGTGCGGTACGCCTTTTTGTCGAGGGCCTGGGTCATGTCCAGGGTGTCCAGCACCGTGGGTAGATTGGCGCCGACGTCCGGGATCACCGGAGACACGGCCTCGACCCCATGGCGGGACCGGGTGCGGGTCTCCGCCACGGCCCGGCGGTGCTCCAGGTGCCGCGACAGCGCATCGCGCAGACCGCACAGGACCGTCAGCGAGCGGTAGCGGTGGTCCTGACCCTCGACGATGGTCCACCGCGCCTCCGGCACCGAGGTCCGGGCGATCAGACGTTCGGCGGTGTGGATGAACGAATCGTACATCTCCCAGTGCTTCCAGTCCTGGGCCGTCACCCGCCAGCTTTCGTTGGCGTCTTTCTCCAGGGACTTCAGCCGCTTCTTCTGCGCCTGCTTGCCCAGGTGCATCCAGAACTTCAGGATCAGCGCGCCGTCGTCGGCCAGGGTCTTCTCGAACGCGATGACCCGGTTCAGGCGTTCATCGAAGGTGACGTCGTCGATGGCCCCGGTGGCGAATTCCATGAACGGTGTCGAATACCAGCAGGACAGGAACTGTCCGATTCGCCCTTTCGGTGGCAGATCACGCCAGAACCGCCAGTATTCCGGGCGCTCCTGTTCCTCGTCGGAGGTCGACGCATAGGCCCGGGTGACGATCCAGCGTGGGTCCAGCCACTCGTTCAGCAGGTTCATGCTCTCGCCCTTGCCGGCGCCGTCCACACCCGCGAACACCAGGATGACCGGAAAATCGGCGACGCGCAGGGTTTGCTGCAACTCGACCATCTCGATACGCAGGGCGGACTCCAGTTCCTCGAACTCCGCCTTGCTGACCTTGCGCCCCAGTTCAGCCGTCCGGAACATGGCATCCTCCCCTGCCGCCTCTCACTGGCCACGAAGCCAACCCCGGCTCCCGAGCCCCGGCGGCAGCGTACTCCCGCGCACCCCGGGCTGTCATGTGATTGCAACAGCACCGTGGCCGTCGCACACGCGGAACGGTCCATGGGATTCCGAGCAAGGGGGTGTGAAAATGCCGCGCCCTCTGCTAGGGTGTCGCCACCCTGGAGGGCCGGCCTCCCGGAGAGTCGTTGGTGTGCCGTGGCATGCCGAACGCCCTCACCGGACGCAGAACGCGGATGTTGGTGGTTTTCCGCCGCCGACACCTGTTAGTGCGCGCCGAAGCTCCCATTTCATTGACAACAACATGCAAGACCGCATTCCGGTCACAGTCCTGGAGGAGGAAGTCTGAATGGCTGTTCGTGTCGCGATCAACGGGTTCGGCCGCATCGGCCGTCTGGTGCTGCGTTCGCTGCTGGAAAACGGGCGTACCGACGTGGAAGTCGTCGCCGTCAACGACCTGGGCTCGGCGGAGGCCAACGCCCACCTGCTGAAATATGACACCGTTCACGGCATTCTGCCCAAGGACGTCTCGTCCACCGACGATTCGATCATCGTGGATGGCACGTCCATCAAGGTGCTGGCCGAGCGTGACCCGACCAATCTGCCGTGGGGCGATCTGGGCATCGACATCGTGATGGAATGCACGGGCATCTTCACCGCCCGCGACAAGGCCGCCATGCACCTGACCGCCGGTGCCAAGCGCGTGCTGGTCTCCGCCCCGGCCACCGGCGCCGACCTGACCGTGGTCTACGGCGTGAACCACGACAAGCTGACGGGTGAGCATCTGGTCGTCTCCAACGCCTCGTGCACCACCAACTGCCTGGCCCCGGTGGCCAAGGTCCTGAACGAGACCTTCGGCCTGACGCGCGGCTTCATGACCACCATCCACAGCTACACCGGCGATCAACGCACGGTGGACACGCTGCACAAGGACCTGCGCCGGGCGCGCGGTGCCGCCGACAATATCATCCCGACCTCGACCGGCGCGGCCAAGGCCGTCGGGCTCGTGCTGCCGGAGTTGTCGGGCAAGCTGGACGGTGTCGCCATCCGCGTGCCGACCCCGAACGTCTCGCTGGTGGACCTGAAGGTCGAACTCGGCAAGAGCACGGACGCCGACGCCATCAACGCCGCCATGGTCGAGGCCGCCAAGGGCGCGCTGAAGGGTGTGCTGGACGTCAACACCGCGCCGCTGGTCTCCAGCGACTTCAACCACAACAGCTTCAGTTCCGTGTTCGACGCCACCGGCACCAAGGTGATCGACGGCAATTTCGCCCGCGTCGTGAGCTGGTACGATAACGAGTGGGGCTTCTCGACCCGCATGGCGGACACCGCCGTGGCGATGGCCAAGACCATCTGACGGCCCTGAACAGCCGGCGGCCCTCGACCCGGCGCATCGTCGGGCCGGGAGCCGCCGCGGTTTCGCGGTCCCGGCCGCGCGTCAGCAGACCGTCTCCCCAACCGTCGCCACGACCGCCCCGGTCTGGCGGCGGTGGTCTGTGTGGGCGCCGCCCCGGAGTTCCGGCCCCTCGACACGGAGAGGATCCATGGCAGACTTCAAGACCCTCGACGACATCGACGTCAACGGCAAACGCGTGCTGGTGCGCGCCGACCTGAACGTGCCCATCCGCAACGGCGTCGTCACCGATACCACCCGCATCGACCGCTCGGCCGAGACCATCAAGGACCTGATGGCCAAAGGGGCCTGCGTCGTCGTCATGTCGCACTTCGGCCGGCCCAAGGGCCAACGCGTGCCGGAGATGTCGCTGCGCCCCATCGTCGAGCCGCTGTCCAAGGCCCTGGGCGGCGTGCCGGTGGCGTTCGCCGATGACTGCATCGGCCCCGGCGCCGAGACCCTGGTCAACGGACTGGCCCCCGGCGACGTGGCGTTGCTGGAGAACGTGCGCTACCACGCCGGCGAGGAAAAGAACGACCCCGATCTGGCCCGCCAATTGGCCGAACTGGGCGATGTCTACGTCAACGACGCCTTTTCGTCCGCCCACCGCGCCCATTCGTCCACCGAGTACATCGCCCAGCTTCTGCCGTCGGCCGCCGGCCGCCTGATGGAGGCCGAACTCAAGGCCCTCGGCAAGGCGCTGGAGAACCCCACCCGCCCGGTGGCCGCCATCGTCGGCGGCGCCAAGGTCTCCACCAAGCTGGACCTGCTGGGCAACATGGTCTCCAAGGTGGACATGATCGTCATCGGCGGCGGCATGGCCAACACCTTCCTCTATGCCCAGGGCATCGAGGTCGGCGCCAGCCTGTGCGAGAAGGACATGGCGGATACCGCCCGCGCCATCCTGGAGAAGGCCAAGGTCGAGAACTGCGAGATCGTGCTGCCGGTGGATGCCGTGGTGGCCGGCGAGTTCAAGGAGGGCGCGGCCAACGAGACCGTGGACGTCAACGCCGTGCCGGCCGACAAGATGATCCTGGACGTCGGCGCGGCCTCCGCCCGCATGGTCGCGGACAAGCTGGCCGGCTGCAAGACGCTGGTCTGGAATGGCCCCATGGGCGCGTTCGAGATCAAGCCGTTCGACGCCGCCACCAACCTGGTCGCCCAGGAAGCCGCCAAGTTGACCACCGAGGGCAAGTTGCTCACCGTGGCCGGCGGCGGCGACACCGTCTCGGCCCTGGCCAATGCCGGTGTCATCGACCAGTTCTCGTATGTCTCCACCGCCGGCGGCGCCTTCCTGGAATGGCTGGAAGGCAAGACCCTGCCCGGCGTGGCGGCGCTGAAGGACTGAGCGGTCGGCCGGACATCCGGCACCCGTCGAAACACCATGGGGCGGCCTCGCGTGCGTGCGGGGCCGCCTTTCTTTACGCGTTCAGAGCATGACACCAACAGAGCGATCACCGGGCCTTCAAAGCCCGTCCCGCCCGGAACCGGACCCCCCGATCACTCGGTCACGGTGATGTCGACAGTGTCCCCGAACAACTCGATCTGCTCCTGCCCCGGCGTGGTCGCCGTGAACCGAACGGCACGGGCCGGCGTGGGGCCGTTGCACCGTCGGCTGCGACGCTCGCCGACGCCGCCGTCCGAGAACGTGCCCACGCTCACCATCGGCAAACGCGCCGCCACGGCGGACCAATCCGGTGGCGCCTCGCCGCACTGACCGCGCGCGCCGTGAATGATGGCGGACTGTCCGACCGAAAGCGTCACGGTCTCTCGGTAGGGAATGTTCTGAGCCATGGCGGTGGAGAAAATCGCGCCCCCCAACAGACAGCCGAACACGATCAGGCCGATACGCGGGAACACAGTCATGACGGACCTCCAATGCTGTCGTTGAGACCGGGAGTATGCACGTCGTTTCCCTATTGAGTCGAGTGACCAAGGCTTTACGATATTTCCGGACGGCATCGATGGCCTTGCCCGCGACCGGTTTCGGGGCCGCATGGTGGAAAACGTGCTCCGACGGCAGTATAACTCACCGCTCGCGCGGTGACCGCGCCCGGGTCCGACCCGCCCGGATGACGGTCGCACGGCGCCCCCTGGATCGGCCCGAAGGTGAGTCATGACCGCCCCAGCCCCCAGCGATCCCGAAGACGACATCCACCTGCCGGACCGGTTTCCGGTGCTGGATCGGCTGACGTCCGTCGTGCGGCGGTGGATGGTCACCCTTTGGGGCGCGGCCGCCACCCTGATGGCACCCGGCGATCCATGGATCGTCGGTCTGCTTCTGGTGCCCACGTTTTTCCTGGAACTGAGGTGGGTGACGCGCGCCCACGACCTTCGTGTCCGGAACGTCGATTTGCTCGCGGTGCTCACAGGGAGCGAAACCCGACCGCCCCCCAGGCCGGTCCTGCCCAGCCGACGGCAGGCCCTCTGGATGGGTGGCGTGCTGGTGGCGTTGTTTGTCGTGGCGTCCCTGAGTCTGTTTGTTGGAACATCGAACAGGATCGGCCTCGGGGCGCAATACGCTCTGATCGTTCTACCCTACAGTTTCGCGGGGTTGATGATTTCAAGGTACATGATGGATTTGGGCTACACAAGGCGCTATAGGCATCTGGCTAAAATGAGGGGAAAGCCACGCGCGTCAGCAGGACCTTGGATTACTGAATTAATATTTTTTGTTTTGTGCTTCAAAAAAGAGCAAAAGATTGCTGGAGAGCATTATTTATACATTTCTATGTCTTTTATGCTATTTTTCTTTCAAATTTTGATTTTTCGCCACATCCATGCGCTCGACGCCAAACTCGTTTCGTTCTTTTTAGTAGCGCCACCTTTGTTCCTGTTTGGGTGTTTGGTGTTGATTTCCTCCCACTGGCAAGCGGTCATGGACCGTGCCATTATCGCCGACCGTCCGGACAGCCCAACAACGTGGAACTGAGGGACCGGGACATCTTGCCATTGTCTGGTCGACGTCGGGGCGACACGAGACGGAACCAACGCACAGTCAGGCCGATCAGACGGCCTGCAACCCCGCGCGCCCCCGCCGCCCGGGGTTGCCGATCCGTCGCGAACCGGGTAACCAGCCTCGTGCCGCGTTGACTTGATCGGACGGGATCGGACACTCCGGAGAGCCGCAATGCATGTGCTCGTTCTCGGTGCCGGCGTGGTCGGTGCCACCACAGCCTGTCTACTGGCCCGCGACGGCCACGACGTGACCGTGGTGGACCGCCAGCCCGGCCCCGGCCTGGAGACCAGCTTCGCCAACGGCGGCCAGATTGCCGCCAGCCACGCTGAACCCTGGGCCAGCCCGCACCTGTTGCCGAAGCTCGCGCGCTGGCTGGGCCGGGACGACGCGCCGCTTCAATTCCGCTGGCTGCGCCTGGACCCGGCCCTGTGGGGCTGGGGCGCACGCTTTCTGCTCAACTGCCGCTCCGCCGCATACGCCCGCAACATGGAGCGGGCGGTGCGCCTTGCCCTGTACAGCCGCGACCGGCTGCGCGCGCTGCGCGCGGACCTGTCTCTCGCCTACGACGCCCGCACCGACGGAATCGTCCACGTCTACCGCGATTCCGCGAGCCTGCCCGTGGCGGCGGCCGCCGCCGAGATCATGACCGCCGCCGGTCTGGAACGGCGCCGCGTCAGCATCGAGGAGGCGGTGGCGTTGGAGCCAGCCCTGGCCGACGCCGCGCCGTCGCTGGCCGGCGCCTTCTTCAGCCCCGGCGACGAAAGCGGCGACGCCCATCTGTTCACCGAAGCCATGGCGGATCACGCCAAACGGCTCGGCGCCCGGTTTCTGTACGGCACCACAACGCGGGGCCTGATCCGCGATCCCGCCAACCCGGCGCGCCTAACCGGGGCCGAGACGGACGCCGGCCCCATCGAGGTCGACGCGGTCGTGCTGGCCCTGGGCAGCTTCTCGCCGGCCGTGGCGCGCACCGTGGGCTTGCGGCTGCCCGTCTATCCCGCCAAGGGCTACTCCATCACCCTGGCCGTGCGCGAGGGCGACCAGGCGCCCCGCGTCAGCATCACGGACGATGAACAGCGCATGGTCTTTTCGCGCCTGGGGCATCGCCTGCGTTGCGCCGGGACGGCGGCGCTGGAGGGGTGGAGCACCTCCCTGAACCCGACCCGCGTCGCCCTGACGGTCCGGAACGCCACGAGCCTGTTCCCGCGCGGCGGCGACTATGACGATCCGCAACCCTGGTGCGGCCTGCGCCCGGCGACCCCGGATTCCGTGCCGATCCTGGGCTTGGCACCCCGCTTCGAGAACCTGTGGCTGAACACCGGGCACGGCACCATGGGCTGGGCCATGGCCGCCGGCTCAGCCCAGATCACAGCCGACCTGATCGCCGGCCGCGGCACGGCCATTGACGTCTCCGACCTCGGCGCCGGACGGTTCCATGGCATTTAACGGGTGCATCCACCCTGGACGAATGCCCCCGGCGGCACAATGTCAGGCAGGCCACAGCCCAACCCCGCCACCAAGAGGGAGAGACACCCCGTGAGCGACACCGCCTTTGACATCGTGGTCGTTGGCGGCGGCCCCGGCGGCTACGTCGCCGCCATCCGCGCCGCCCAACTCGGCCTGAAGACCGCCGTGGTCGAGCGCGAGCACCTGGGCGGCATCTGCCTCAACTGGGGTTGCATCCCGACCAAGGCGTTGCTGCGCTCTGCGGAGGTCCACCGCATGATGCGCCACGCCAGCGACTTCGGGCTCTCCGCCGATAACGTGCGGTTCGACCTCGACGCCGTGGTCAAACGCTCGCGAGCGGTGGCCGGACAACTCACCAAGGGCGTCACACACCTGCTGAAGAAGAACAAGGTCACGGTCTTCGACGGCCACGCCCGCCTGAAGGGCGGCGGCGCACTCGCGGTCACCAAGGACGATAAGCCGGTCGCCGACCTGACCGCCAAGCACATCATCCTGGCCACGGGCGCGCGCGCCCGCACCCTGCCCGGCCTGGAGCCCGACGGACGCTTGGTCTGGACCTACAAGGAGGCCATGGTCCCGCCGGCCATGCCCAAGTCCCTGCTCGTCATCGGCTCCGGCGCCATCGGCATCGAGTTCGCCAGCTTCTTCCACGAGATGGGCGCCGAAACCACGGTCGTGGAAGTCATGGACCGGATCCTGCCGGTCGAGGACCCGGAGATCTCCGCCTTCGCCCGCAAGGCGTTCGAGAAACAGGGCCTGACCCTCCACACCGCGACCCAGGTCAAGGCGCTGGAGAAGGGTGAGGACTCGGTGACCTGCACCTTGGAAGGCAAGGACGGCAACACCGCCAAGGTCACGGTCGACCGCGTCATCGTGGCCGTGGGCATCGTCGGCAACGTCGAGGACATCGGCTTGGAAACCACCAAGGTCGAGGTGGACCGCACCCACGTCGTCACCGACGACTGGTGCCGCACCGCCGAACCAGGCCTGTACGCCATCGGCGACCTGACCGGCCCGCCGTGGCTGGCGCACAAGGCCAGCCACGAGGGCGTGTTGTGCGTCGAGCGGATCGCCGGAGTCGCCGACGTCCATCCGCTCGACACCCGGCGCATTCCCGGCTGCACCTACTGCCATCCCCAGATCGCCAGCGTCGGCCTGACCGAAGAGAAGGCCAAGGCGGCCGGCCACACGGTGCGGGTCGGCCGTTTCCCCTTCATGGGCAACGGCAAGGCCATCGCCCTGGGAGAGCCCGAGGGCCTCGTCAAAACCGTGTTCGACGCCGAAACCGGCGAGTTGCTGGGCGCCCACATGATCGGCGCCGAGGTGACCGAACTGATTCAGGGCTACGCCGTCGCGATGACCCTGGAAACCACCGAGGCCGAGTTGATGCACACCGTCTTCCCCCACCCCACCCTGTCGGAGATGATGCACGAGTCCGTTCTTGACGCCCATGGACGGGCCGTCCATTTCTAGGGCCATGGATGACGGACCCGTAACACACCGGGACCCGGAAGCGCCCGACCCGCGTCCGCGCCACCCGGAGAAAGCCCACCGACCGGACCAGGAGTCGCCCCGCAAGCCGGCATGGATCCGGGCCAAGGCCCCGACCTCGCGCGAGGCCTCCGAGGTCCGCAGCCTGATGCGCGACAAGAAGTTGGCCACGGTGTGCGAGGAAGCCGCCTGCCCGAATCTGGGCGAGTGCTGGCAGCGCCGCCATGCCTCTTTCATGATCCTGGGCGACACCTGCACGCGGGCCTGCGCGTTCTGCAACGTGCGCACCGGCAAGCCCGCGCCGCCCGATCCTGGTGAGCCGGAACGGCTGGCCGAGTCCGTGGCGGCGATGGGCCTGACCCATGTGGTGGTCACGTCGGTGGACCGCGACGACCTGCCGGACGGCGGCGCCCGCCAGTTCCAGCGCACCACCCAGGCTATCCGGGCCGCCGCCCCGTCCACGACGGTGGAAGTCCTGACGCCCGATTTTCGCGACAAGCCCGGGGCGCTGGAGATCGTTCTCGAAACGCCGCCGGAGGTCTTCAACCACAACCTCGAAACGGTGCCCCGGCTGTATCCGTCGATCCGCCCCGGCGCCCGCTATTTCAACAGCCTGCGCCTGCTGCAGCGGGCCAAGGAGTTGAATCCCTCCCTGTTCACCAAATCCGGAATCATGCTGGGCCTGGGCGAGACTCCGGAGGAGGTGGGACAGGTGATGGATGACCTCCGCGCCGCCGGGGTGGACTTCCTGACCATCGGGCAGTATCTGCAACCGACCCGCAAGCACGCCGCCGTGGATCGCTACGTTCCGCCGGAGGACTTCGAGGCCCTTGCCCGAACCGCTCGGGCCAAGGGGTTTCTCATGGTCTCGGCGACCCCGATGACCCGCTCATCGTATCACGCCGACCGCGATTTCGAGGCCCTGCGCCGCGCCCGCCTGGACCAGTCGAGGACACCCTGACGCCATGCCCACACATGCCGAAAAGCGGTTCGTGCCGTATACAGCCCGGGAGATGTACGACCTCGTGGTCGATGTGGAAAAGTATCCGCAGTTCCTGCCGTGGTGCCTCGCCTCCCGGATCAAGAAGCGCGAGGGCAACGTTTTCTTCGCGGACCTGGTGGTCGGTTTCAAGATGATCCGCGAGCGGTTCACGTCCCGGGTCACCCAGACGTCGGGGGAGCGGATCGACGTGGCCTACACCGAAGGGCCGTTCCACTACCTGAACAACCACTGGATTTTTGAACCGGCCGACGACGGCTGCATGATCGACTTCTACGTCGATTTCGAGTTCCGCTCCGCGTTCCTGCAGAAGATCATGGGCAGCCTGTTCAACGAAGCGGTGCGGCGCATGGTGCAGGCGTTCGACAAGCGCGCCGAACAACTCTACGGGTATCGCCCCACGCCGCCGGGTCGCACCCGAAAGAGCTTTCCCTCGCCTTCCGGCCCGCAAAGCACGACCGCGCACACTCGTTGACCACGCCCCTCGTTCCGGGATACAAATCAGGAACGGTAACCGCACGGGGTCGGCATGTTTCCCATACACGCCAGTTCACAGCCCCTGATCGGGCTCCTGATGGGGGCGGTGCTGGCCATGGTGCCCGGCGCCGCGCGGGCCCAGGGCACCGAGACCCAGGACGATGCGGCCCCGGCCGGCGAAACCCTCGTCATCAGCGAGGAGGAGGCCAGGGCCTGCGCCGCGCGCCTCGAACCCATGGTCGCCAGTTTCGCCAACCCGATGACCGACATCTACATCCGCCGCGTGGAGGGGCCCGCGTTCCAGGTCTGGGCGCCGCGCGGGGACGAACCAGACGCGCCCTTCCGCCCCTGGTGCGTCACCACGCTGGAGGCCCTTTCGTCGGTGTCGTTCCTCAACCCGGACAATCGCGCCACCGTGATGGAGCTGGCCGCAGCGTCCAGTTCGGAGCCACCGCCGGCCCGTCAGGTTCCCCCCGACGCCCCCGCGCCGCCGCCAACCGTCGTCGTTGAGCCCGGCGACGATGAGGAGGAACCGCGCGGCCTGCCCGCCGCATTCCAGCGCCTCCCAGCAAGGGGCGGACGCTCGGCTCCGCTGCTCGGCGTGCCCATCCGGCCGGATATGCTGCCCAGCTTGGCGCGGGCGCCTGTGGCCCTGTGCATCGAGGCCGGCAACCAAGCCACGGTCCTGTTCAACCGCACGAGCGGCGTGATGGTGGGCGCGGAATGCCGGACCCCCGACGGCGAGGCGATGCCTCTGACGGTTCTGACTGCCGATGTGCTGTCCGCCGAGGCGGCGCCGACCGGACAATAGAGCGAATCCCGAGCGATCCGGGACGGATGGCAACGCCGATTTGATTGAGGATCAAACGGTTGGGGCGCGCTGGGTGAGTCAGACCTCGCGCAAAGCGCCCTGTCGCCGAACAGGGCTCCTCTTTGGCCCGCGACATGCCCGCTCCCGAAACCCCGCCTTGCCCGGCATGCCAAGGCCCAATCCGCAACACGGCAACGGGGTCAGGTTAACGGGCGGCGGCAGATTTCAGTGGCGCACGGGATCCGAGGGGGGATTCAACAGGCGTCTGCCCCCAGAACCGGAGCCGAACGCCGGGGCAAGATCACTGAAGAAACACGATATTTCATCTCATCGGCGATCCTGAGCCCTCAACGCGCGGCCGACGCCGTTCGCGGACACTGGGGCATCGAAAGACTGGGGCATCGAAAGACTGGGGCATCGAAAGCATGCATTGGTCCCTCGACGTCACCTTCGAGGAGGACCAATCGCGACTGCGAAGGGGGCATGGCGCCCAGAACATGGCCCTTGTGCGCCGCTTCGCCTTCCACATCATCCGCGCCGGACGCGGCAGGCGATCCAATAAAACCACCTGAAAGGTCGCCGGCTGGGACCCCTCCGTCATTGCCCAGCTCATTGCAGGCCCGGGTCATTAACCTGGACTCGTTGCCCTGGGCGCGAGGCGCCATCGGTTGCGTCGTGACATCGCACGGGCTTTACAATGGCGGGCCAAAGGGGCTAGAAACGCCCTCCCGCTTCGAGGCGGTGGGGTCCGTCGGACGCCGCCGTACCGTACCTGTGGAGGGGTGCCGGAGTGGTCGAACGGGCCGGTCTCGAAAACCGGAGTACGGGCAACCGTACCGTGGGTTCGAATCCCACCCCCTCCGCCAACACACCCACGCCCCGAATTTCCTAACGATTTCAAGGAGTTCTGGGCGGCTCGGGTGGGGGTCACACCCACGTTTCACACCCACGCTTGGCCAGCCTCCAGGACCTCTGGGGGGTGCAATTGCACGACGTAGGGTCTTGCACCCCCAGGGCCTCCAAACGACATCATCACCCGCACCTTCCCCGAGACCGACACCCCGATCCGTGTCGTCATGATCAACGACGAGCCGTGGTTCGTGGCGGTCGATGTGTGCTTCGTGCTGGGATATGTGAATGGCCGTGATGCCGTTCACGCCCACACCGAACCCCACCAGCGGAATACCGTCGTGATTCGCGACGGAAATCGCGGCAACCCCAGCCGCCTTGCCGTCTCCAAGGGTGGTCTCTTCGCCCTCATCCTCGGTAGTCACCTACCGACCGCCCGCCGGTTCAAGGCATGGGTCACCGACGTTGTCCTCCCGGCCCTGGAGAAGGACGGCGCCTATGTGATGGGCGAGGAGAAGGTCGCGACCGGCGAGATGTCCCCGGACGACCTGATCAAGAGGGGCTTGCTCCGACCCCTAATCTGATACGGGGTGCCGATCTCCAGCTTCCTCTTGGCCACCTCTGCTTCCTGCTCGGTGCCTCGTTCCGCCATAGCGTGGAGCTTCTGGGCGTACTCAGCGTCGGCCTGGGTGAATGGAGGGGTCTTGGGGGTGGGCTTGGAGCGCCGCTCCGCGTGTGCGTCGAGGAAGGCCCGGATGCTGTCGTGGGTCTCAAAAGCGACACGCGTGTCGTTTTCATTGGCGATCCTGGCTACCCGCATGTAGCGCTCTGCCTCGCGCTTCGAGACGCCCGCGTTCGCCGCTGCCCGTGAGGAACCAACTTCTTGGCCCTCAACAGCTTCTCACCGGCCCGCTGGGCAGCCAGAAGCATCCCCTTGGCATGACCCAGGACCTCCTGGTGGTCGTCCTTGATCCCCCATGCCAACGCCGTCAGTTCCGGCACGGACACGGCGGTCTCTTTCAGGGCTTCGATGGTGTCCTGGTGGTGTGTCATTGGGTCCTCGCTTCGTTACTCTGGGAGGGTTGATAGTGCGATAGGGGAACCCAATCCTAACCCCTTGATTTCAAAACGAACTCCAACCGCCACCACAAAACAGACTGAGCGGGAGCCCATATCGGGAGCTGCCTAAGCGACAGCGGACCCCCGCCCAACCCTTGGCGAGACCCAGCCGTGTTACCCAGAGACCCAGCCCCTCGGGGTCACGATCACATGGACACGGCCAGCATACATGAGAACCTCACCGTCCTCTTCACGAACCACCCCAAACCGCCTTCCCTCGGGATGCGGATAAAGGGGGGTCTGCCCACTGGGCAACACCTGGAACCACACCTTCGCGCCGAACACATCGAAGAACATCCTTTCGACCTCCCTCTTGAATGAAACAACGCGAAGACGCTACCAGCCCACAGAAGACACGAAAAGGCTTGTTCTGAAATCATTCTCGTGTAGGGTCTCGCCATACCACAAGACCATCCCAGACCTGGGACGATCCCGTTACTGGAACCTCGGTGTTCCGATGATCCCAGAGTTCAACGCGGAATTATACTCAAGCTGCCCATGCCCCGGAATATCAAGGATGATCCGCCCTTCGCGGGTCACCCAAGCGTCCATCCCAGAGTCTTCAGCAGCCTGAACGATCACCTCCGGGCTCGTCGCCGGGAGCGCGTCCCGGTAGAACTCACGGGCCAGCCCCCGGAACCCATCAAGGTTCCCGTTGGTGAACTGCTTCCGCAACGCATCGGCCCCTTCCCGAGCCCGCATGGTCGCCGCCCAGTGCCAGAACTGATCCGCCACCTCATCAGCGATCCCTTCAGCCTCCAGGACCTTGTTCCGCTGCGCCGTGTACCCAGCGTTCAACCGTTCGAGCTTGTCGGCGGCTTCCTCCTCGGTGATCCCCATCGACGCCGCCATGCGCCCAATGGACTTCTCCGAGAGCCCGCCTTGATCCACAACCTCATTGATCGCCGCGTGAACGTCATCCGTCGAGGCAACAGACGTGACCTCCTCCAGGATGCCCCGCGCCTCAACGTCCTCCAGGGCCTCGAAACCGCCCCGTTCGGTCATGTCCACCTCTTCGCCACCACGATCCGGGTCTTCAGGTGCAACCGTGGTGGCCTCAGGCTTTCCCAGGCTGCCCCCAGCGTCTTCATATCCGCCGACCGCAGACGGCCTGATGAACCCCATGGACGCCGCCACCTTCACCGACGTCTCAACGCCGCCGACATAGACCACGTCCGAGTCCTTCACCTCGTGCGGCGCAACGGGCGTACGTGACCACCCATTCCGCGCCGTCCCGATCACCGAATAGTCCGCATGGGCGCCGGGACGATCCATCGCGGACACCTTCCCTTCTGTGTGGGGCTGGGAGGCACCCCCGCGCCCATCGTACTGAATGCGAGTCACCGAGCTTCCGCTGTCGGCGGCAAACCGATCCGTCATCAAGTTCCCGCTCCGCTTCTGCTCAAGTTCCTCGTAGACTTCTCGGGAGTTCTCCCCGATCTGAATTGATGTAAAGTCACCCATTTCTTGTCTTACCTTTCTACGTTGTAAACCAGTCTTCTGGCATGTGCTTACCGGACCACTTCCAGCCCCACCGCTCCACACGTTTGGCAACGGTGGTTTTCGAGCGCCCGGCTTTTCCGTTGGGGTTCTGTAGGACAAACCGGAGGTCAATCTCCGGTCGCCTAAAGACGTCACAATGAGACCCGAGAACATGCGCGTACTTCTTCACGTCACGCTCAGGCATCCAGCCTTTCGCCTCAATGAAGAAGACATATCCATCGGGGAGTGTAACGGTGAAATCGGGGAGGTAGTAGGTGTCCCCGTAAGGAATGCAAGTAACCTCGTGGCCATACACAACGCCCATCGCGTCAAGCTGTCGCGCCACTTCTGCTTCGAACTTGCTCCGATATCGTCCAGTCTTCTGGACGTGCTTGAATGCTTCTTCCACTTCCTGGTAGCCCCGAAGAGACCCTCGGGTCCTTGGTCGGTTGTCTGAGGTGACCTCGCAGGGTTCGGCAGGATGCTCGCATCTGAGGATGCTCCGCCAATCCCATGGGCCACCACCGAGAGGCACTATGCCCCGCGCTACCTCGTGAAGTGGTTGTTATCGCACCCCCGCAGGGGTGCAATTGCACGACGTAGGGTCTGCACCCCTAGAAGTCCTCTTCGTCGTCCTCCCGTTCGTCCCTCGGGTCCTCTCCAAGCTCCTCCCGGATCGCCGCAGAGATGGCCAGAGCATTCCTCGGAGCCACCTTCGCAATGGCCTTGCCGGCAATCTCAGGGTTGCCCGCGAACTGGTGCCCAAGGTGTCGCCTCATCCTTCTCGCGTAGTCTTCCGCCAGTCGTTCCACTTCCTCCTCCGTCATGCCTCGCCATTCCAAATCTTCACGTCCATCCAGGATTCCCCTGGCCCTGATCCATGACGACTCCCCAGGATCACCTTCGAGACCCTTCCCAAGCCATTCCCGTCTCGAACGCCTCATGTAGGCCACCAGCCGTTCCGAGACGCTGGCCGCTTGGGCAATCTCCTTCTTCGTCAGGCCAACCCTGCCTTCACTGCGCTCCGCCATGGTGACCAGCCTCCAAGCAGCCTCAGACCGCTCCCATTGGCTCATCTGAAGTCGTGCCCGCGAGTTCGCCCGACCCGCCCTCAGGATCGCCCTTGAGGGCTTCTCTCTCAGGACCCGAACGGGCACCTTGCGATCCTTCCAGACCGGAACCCGGTGATAGGCTGCAAGCCGGTGATGACCATCGACCACGAAGAACTTCCCATGGGCTGGCACCACGTCGAGCGCCTCCAGGGGGTCCTTGTCGTTCACCTCCAGGGCCTTCCTGAGGTCTTCAACGTGATCCGCGTTGAACTCCTCGGAGAGGTCCCGAAGCTGAAACACTCGAGGCAACACCCTGATCGAACTCAAGGGAAGCTCAAGTCTCGTAAAGCCTTCCTGGACACCATGCCACCCCTCATCCAAGGCAACGAGCGCCTCATGGGCCTCCAAGTCTTCACGTTCCTCAAGTACCAACATGATGGCCTCCCTTCGAACTCTCACCGTGAATAACCCGGTGCATCTCCTTGACCCGCTCCTTCTCTTCCTCCTCTTCACGCTGAACCTTGCGAACCACGCTGAGGCAAGACGGCATGATGACCTTAAAGATCAACTCCCCGAGCCTCTCCAACGTCTTCGCCGGGGGGTCCTTGCAATACCGCTTAGGCTTCCCATCGGTCGGGCTCACGGACTGGCCAACGTGCTGATCGGTCATCCGCCGGAACACCCGCGCCACCTGGAACCGCGCCGCCCGATCACTCCGAAACCGCCGGGGGTCCTCCAACCACACCCAGGCAAACGCAATGAGCCTCAGCATGATGTCCCGCGCGTCGTTCTCATCGCTCACCGCGCGAATGCTGTAGCAAGCCTGGGTGGTATAGCGATGGGTCGGCTTACCGCTTTCCCTGATCTTGATTTCCCCGTCGGCCCACTCAGCGAACCGCCGCCAGTTCTCCTCCAACACGGCCCACACCCGCGCCGCATCGTCGCGCCGCTCAATGAACTCCCGCGCGGCCTTCTCGTAGGGTCGCAACTCCCGGAGCTTCAGCCCGACTTGCTCCGGGTGCCCGTGGCGATGGGCCGTCCGCCGGTGCTTCTCACACATCCGCCGGTATCCGGTGGCCAACGCGAGACACCCAGGGACCTCGCACGTCCGCCCCCTGAGCAGCCTGGGTGATACCCGTTGAAACTGCTTCGCTCTTGTCATGTCCTTTCCTTCCAGTTGTTAAGAACCGTTCCCACCCCCTCTCGAACAGACAGACGCCACACAAAAAAGAGACCCAGCCCCCTCGCAGGGACCGGGCCTCAGTTAGTGGCTTAAGGTAAGACGATCCGGTTCATACCGTTGGCCCCGCAGGGCCGGCATCCGTCCCCGCATGTCGGCACGGGGACAGTTTTATAGCCTAAAGAGGAACCTAATACCGCAACGGGCATTCATGTCAGGACACAACCGCATCCCATCATCCCAGGGAGCCTCGTGGGTGCCCGTCTCGATCACCCGGCCACGAACCCACCAGAACCCGAGACGGCCACCACACGGCCCCGCAAAGCTACTCACCACGGATAACCCGATAGACCGACGCACGACCAACTCCCATCCGCTGGGCAATCTCAGTCGGACCCATGCCCTCCCGGTGAAGCCGTCGCACCTCCTCCCGGTCAATGCTCCGCTTCCGCCCCTTGTACACGCCGCGAGCCTTCGCCTTCTCAATGCCCTCCATCTGGCGTTCCCGGCGGAGGTTCGTCTCGAACTCAGCAAACACCCCGAGCATATCCAGGAACGCCTTGCCCGCCGCCGTCCCGGTGTCCACCGGCTGTTCCGTACAGACCAACGCCGCGCCCTTCTCCCGGAGCGTCTTCACGATCACCTGAAGGTCCCCGATAGACCGCGCCAGACGGTCAATCCGCGTGACCACGAGGGCATCACCTTCCCGGATAAACTCGAGGATGGACGCCAATTCGGGCCGTCCGTTCGTGGTGGTCCCGCTGGCCTTCTCGGTCCTGATCGTCTCGCACCCGGCATCCCGGAGCGCTTGAACCTGAACGTCGGTGTCCTGATCCATGGTGGAGACGCGGGCATATCCGATCTTGGTGGTCATGGTGGGCCGTCCTTCCATGTATCAATAGGGTTTAGACCCACCCACAATGGCGTCTCAAAATGCCAAAGTCAACCCTATTGATCCGCAGAAACCCTCACTTCCGGTGTCTCACCAAATCGCCTCGTTACGGTACACCTCAACGATACGCCATGCGCCCCACCGTCACAGAGGGGAACCCAATGCCGTTGTCATCGCCGATGACACGTCCCACCCCCTGACAGCCAGCCTCCGCCGCACCCAGAGCCACGACCTCGAGCCCCGGACGGCACCCCCCTACCCAGGGTCAAAGAGAAGCACACGAACAATCCCGCTGCCCGACAACGCGCCTCGCTCACCATGACGTCACGGCCCCGGCCACGGGGGAACCACGCGCAAACATATATTATAATACCTTCTCACATTTTTGCGGTGAAAATCCGGGGGTCCCATCGTCATACGCCAACAACTCGACGGCTTCCTTCAGCGTCTCAAGGCGGTTCCGATTGCCATAGGTCCCATAGGTCATGGTCGGCTTATCGTGCCCCACGATGTCCGCCGCGACATTCTCCGGGACCCCGGCGCGTTCAAGCTGGGTGACCACGGTTTTCCGTATTGAGTGGAAGACGAACCTCTCCTCGAAACCGAGTGCCGTCTTGAGCCTCCCGAACCGCTTCCCGACCGCGTTGCTCCGATCCCCGTACTTATTCCGGGTCAGGCCGGACACCACGAAGCCGTCCTTACTGGCCTTGACCAACTCCGCCATGATCGGCGCCAGCCGGGAATGAATGGGCACCTCCCGCCACCCGGCCTCCGTCTTCGCGTCGATCACCTCAAAGTGTCCATCGTGGACATTCTCGACCTTCAGTGAGCAAAGTTCTTCGATCCGGCATCCGGTCCACATACCAAGCCGGATCACCTCCGCGAGCTTCGCGTCTCCCTTGGCCTCCGCCGCACGAAGGAGCCTCACCACGTCGTCCGGCTCGAACACCCGCCAACGATCAAACCGGGACCCGCGTTGCCCGTTGCTGCTGCCCTTCGATCCCTTGGCCAGCCCCTTGAACGGATCGAACTCCGCCGGGACAACCTCCATGTTCTCCAGGTGTCGCCAGTATCCCCGAACCGCCGCGAGAATCCGCTGAACGGTCTTTTGGCTGAGCCCATCCGGCCCCGCCATCAGGTCATTGACCCACTGGGTCGCCGCCCTCCGGGTTACGTCTTCGACATAGGGGAACCGCTCCGAGAACCGCCGAAGGTCACTCCGGTACATATCCCGTTGCTTGTCCCTTAGGTTCCCCTTTGTGGCCAACCACTCTTCGGCCATGTCGGCGGTCTTCACCACCTGAGCCGTGGCGATCCCGTAGAACCGCCGTCCGTCCTTCACCTCGGGCTGTTCCTCGAACTCGGGATGCTCGGGGTCCATGATCCGGGACCTATGCGTAATGTCGTCCGCGAGGTCCCCAATATGCCACTCAAGGAGTGATCCTGCTCCAAAACGGTGGACACCTCCGTTAAGCTCCCCTGGGAGCGGAGAGGTGAAACGATGACGACTGAAACGCGACGATCCTTCACGGA
>NZ_FNAP01000012.1 GCF_900101965.1 Rhodospira trueperi
CCGGTTCTGGGGGGCAGACGCCTGTTGAATCACCCTCGAATCCCGTTCGCCACTGAAATCAGCCCTCGGCCGTTAACCTGAGCCCGTTGCCCTGGCTCCGAAACGGGGCGCGGAGACCGGCGCCGTCGACCCAAGGGGCGCCCCCTTGATCCCCTCGCTGGTGTCCGCCGGACGGACCATGCGCGGCGAGTCGTCCTCCACTGGCCGCATCACGGCGTGATGCGCAGAGGAAGAACCACCCGTCGTCCCCGGTCAGCCCGTTCATCTGGGACGGACCGGAGACGGGCACCCTACCCTCGGGCGCCCTACCCTCGGGCGCCCTACCCTCTGGGCGGGCGGGCTTCCTGGACCACATCGAGCACGATGGCATGGGTGTTCAGGACCTGCTTGCCCCGGTTCTCGAAGTTGACGGTCACGCGGGGGCCGACCACGGACTGAACCTGCCCCTTTCCCCAATCGGGCTGGTCTGGCAGTCGGATCCAAGCGCCTGGCGTGACGATCTCGGAATCACTGAACATAAGGTCCGGGGCCATGGCTGTCCTCTTTTCGCTGGCCAGCGGCGGACGGTTTCGTCCGTGCCGGGCGTTCGGGGAGCGGCCCGCCGTTTCCGGCGTGGCAACACAGGGGCCGAGTCTGTTACAACCCGGCGACCGTTGAGTATGACATAACGGAAGACAGAGGAACAATACCCGTGCGCCAAAGTCGGGTCAGCGGGCCGCCAATTCTGCCGCAACCCTTTGGCTAAGCGCATTGTTTTGGGGGAACGACCGCCATGTCCGATCATGACGCTCTGGTGATGGCCCAGGCGCTGTGTTCGCGCCTGTGTCATGATCTGGCGGGCCCATTGGGGGCCATCGGCTCCGGGGCCGAATTGCTCGATGACGAGGCGGATGACGAGGTGGTTGCCCTGCTGGCCCGTAGCGCCGCCACCGCCGCACAGCGTCTGCGGCTGCTGCGGGCGGTGCTTGGCCGGCCGGCCAGCGGTTCGCTCAGCCCGGATGAGGCACGCGCCGTGCTGGCCGATCACCTCGCCGGCGCGGGCGGTGCTCGGGCGGCGGACCTGTCCTGGACCCTGGAGACAAACAGCACGGATGACCGCACCCGCCGCCTGATCCAGCTCGTGCTGACGCTGGCCGTCGTCGCCCTGGACGCGATGCCGAACGCCAAGCACATCGCCATCGGCGGCGCCCTGCCCCGGACGATCCAGGTCAGTGTGAACGGCGGCGGCGCGGCGCGGCCGGACGGGCTGGAGGCTCTGGCGGCGGGCCTGGACGGCGGCCCCGCCGTGACCGATCCGCGCGCCGTGCTGGCATATTACGCGGGCGTGACGGCCCGTCACCTGGGCGTCGCCGTGCGGGTCGAGCCGATGCCCGGCGTTCTGCACTTCCATGTCAAACAAACGGCGTGACAGCCGCGATGCGCCCGTCTTGATTCGTTGGACGACGGGGCCTTTTTTCCTTTAATTCTCTGCGCGGTAGGGTCAAGATACCGAAGTCGTGCGTGCAAGCATGCGGAGCAGGCACGGGCCGCGTCCTCTGGCCGGACACAGGCCGCAGAGGTCTTTTGTTGGCGACGTCGCAGGAGAAACCCCGCCATGGATGATCTGCTCAGTGAATTTCTGACCGAGACGTCGGAAAGCATTGCCACGCTTGATGTCGAACTGGTCCACCTGGAGCAGAACCCCAACGACCGCGACATCCTGTCCAACATCTTCCGGCTTGTTCACACCATCAAGGGCACTTGCGGGTTTCTGGGCTTGCCCCGCCTGGAATCGCTGGCCCACGCCGGCGAGAACGTGCTGGGCAAGTTCCGCGACGGCGAACTGGAGGTCACTCCGGATGCGGTGACGGTCATCCTGCACACCATCGACCGGATCAAGGACATCCTGGGCCATCTGGAACAGACCGAAAGCGAGCCCGAGGGCACCGACCAGGACCTGAAGGACCAACTCAACGCCTTCGCCGAGGGTCGCACCGGCGGCGCGGCGGCGGCGCCCCCTCCGTCCGAGCCCGCGCCCGCACCCGCCGCCGGGGAGCCCGTGGAGCCGGAGGCCAAACCCGCCGGCTCCGGCCCGGTCCAGAATGACAACGGATTCCCGGTCGCGGCGGAACTTCTGGCCGAGGTTGAGGCGGCCATCGGACAGGGCAAGCGCGCCGCCTCCGAGGCGGAACTGGCCGCCGAGATGGCCGCGGAAGCCGAGCGCGAAAAGGCGGCCGAGGCCGCCAAGGCGACGATCCCCGGCGACGAAGCCCGGAAGGCCGCGGAGGCCGCCGCCGCCAAGGCCGGCAAGCCCAAGGCCGAGCCCAAGTCGCAGGTGCCGGCGCAGACGGCGCAGCCCGATGGCGGCGACGGCGCCCGTAAGGAATCGGTCGCGGCGCAGAGCATCCGCGTCAGCGTCGATTTGCTGGAAAAGCTCATGACCCTGGTCTCGGAACTGGTGCTGACCCGCAACCAGCTTCTGCAGATGGTCCGGGGCAGCGACGACTCCGAATTCGCCGCACCCCTGCAACGCCTGTCCCACATCACCTCCGACCTGCAGGAAGGGGTGATGAAGACCCGTATGCAGCCCATCGGAAACGCCTGGGCCAAGCTGCCGCGAATCGTCCGCGATCTGGCTCAGGAAATGGGCAAGAAGATCGACCTGCAGATGTACGGCGCGGACACCGAACTCGACCGGCAGGTCCTCGAACTCATCAAGGACCCGCTGACCCACATGGTCCGCAACTCCGGCGACCACGGCCTTGAGAACTCGGACGAGCGTCTGGCCGTCGGCAAGCCCGAGGTCGGTGTCATCAAGCTGAACGCCTATCATGAGGGCGGCCACATCATCATCGAGATTTCCGACGACGGGCGCGGCCTGAACATCCAGAAGATCAAGGACAAGGCCCTCGCCAATGGCCTCGCCAGCGAGGCCGAGCTGGAGGGCATGAGCGAACAGCAGATCGCCCAGTTCATCTTCAAGGCCGGTCTGTCGACCGCCGAGAAGGTGACCAGTGTTTCGGGGCGTGGCGTCGGCATGGACGTGGTGCGCACCAATATCGAACAGATCGGCGGCACCGTCGAACTGAAGACGTGGCCCGGCAAGGGCTCGACGTTTATCATCAAGATCCCGCTGACCCTGGCCATCGTCTCCGGCCTGATCGTCGAGAGCGCCGACGAGCGCTTTGCGATCCCGCAGATTTCCGTGCTGGAACTGGTGCGGGTCACCGACAAGTCGGAAACCCGAATCGAGCGGATCAACAAGGCCCCGGTGCTGCGGCTGCGCAACCGCCTGCTGCCCCTGGTGTCGCTGGCCGTGCTGCTGCGCCTGGACGAGGAGCGCGACAATCTGGAGGACGAGGTCAAGGGTCAGGAGGAGACCTTCATCGTCGTCACCCAGGTCGGCACCTACACCTTCGGCATCATCGTCGACCGGGTGTTCGACACCGAGGAAATCGTCGTCAAGCCGGTGGCGCCCATCCTGCGTCACATCAGCATGTTCTCCGGCAACACCATCCTGGGCGACGGCAGCGTCATCATGATCCTGGACCCGAACGGCATCGCTGGCGCCACGGGAGAGTCCTCCTTGGGCACCGGCGCCGCGGCCGAGACCCTGGCCGCGCGCGAAAGCCGCAGTTCCCAGGACACCACCTCACTGCTCATCTTCCGCGCCGGCTCCAAAGAACTCAAGGCGGTGCCACTGGGACTGGTGGCACGCCTGGAGGAAATCGAACTCGACAAGGTCGAATACAGCTACGGCAAGCCGCTGGTGCAATATCGCGGCGAACTGATGCCGCTGATCGGCGTCGACGGGATGATGGGCATGAAGACCGAGGGCCGTCAGCCAGTGCTGGTGTTCTCCGACCGCGAACGGTCCATGGGCCTGATGGTCGACGAAATCGTCGATATCGTCGAGGAGCACCTGAAGGTCGAACTGAAGGCCGAGCAGATGGGGGTGATCGGCACCGCCGTGCTGAACGGCAAGTCCACCGACATCATCGACACCGGCTATTACCTCACCCAGGCCTTCGGCGACTGGTTCGGCAGCCTGGACGACAACGAAGCCGGCCGGTCCACGGGCGGACGCACGGTGCTACTGGTGGATGACAGCGCGTTCTTCCGCAACCTTCTCTCCCCGTTGCTGTCGGCCGCCGGCTTCAGCGTCACCGCCGTCAGCGCCCCAGACGAGGCCCTGAGTCTGCGCGAACGAGGCGCTGTGTTCGATGCCATCGTCAGCGACATCGAAATGCCGGATATGGACGGGTTCGCGTTCGCGGCGGCGGTGCGCCAGACCCCGGATTGGGCGGACACGCCGCTGGTGGCCCTGTCCTCCCATGCCTCGGAGCGGGATCTGGAACGCGGCCGCCAGGCCGGTTTCGACGATTACGTGGCCAAGTTCGACCGCGACGCGCTGCTGGTCTCGTTGCAACAACTCGTCAGCGAGCGCACGGGACGGGAGAGCGAAGAGGCTTAGAGTCGGCCTATCGGGAGGAGGAGGCCTCTCGGGTCCCCGCCTCCCACCCCACCCCACCGTGCGTCCGGGGCCGTTCACGGCGGTTCATGCCGACCGCTGGACGCGCTATCGGTGGTCGATGAACGGGGGCAGGACGAGAGACCGAAACACGGATGTCGGCACCGCTTGGGTCATGACGCTGGCCCCGGGCATTCCACCAAGGGCCACGTCCGGTCATGCCGGATTGCCATGCCCGCTCGGGGGCCAGTCCGCGTGCCTGTCGCCGGCATGGGCGCGGCCCGGATGATCGAACACCCCCCGGATGCGGCGGTTGGCCTTAGTGCCCTGATCCTGACAAAAGATGCAGCCTGCATTCTTTTGTCTGGATCGAAAGTGCACGAGAAACAATGTTTTGTGCAGCGACGTCTGCATTCAAGGGGAATCCCTTGAATGCGTCGCTGCCCTAGAGCACGCTGGGTGCGACAGACCGCCACGCGCGACAGACTTTTTTCGAGACAGATGCACTGGCAAGGATAGGGAGCGGCCCTTTTAAATAGCGTGCTATTTTATGCTATGGAGTGGCATGGCTTCAACGCTCGGCGGGCGCCACCGCTGAGGTAGACCATCGAGTTACATCAGACAGACACAAAGGTCCCGCCATGCCGCAACGCCCCTATTCGCAGATGACCATCGGCATCCTCGGCGGCAGCAGCAATGTCGCCACCGCCGACTATTACCGCATGATCAATGAGATCGCGAACGCACGCCTGGGCGGGTGGGACATCGCCGAGACGCTGATCGCCGGCATGAACTTCGGCAACATCGAAGCGCTGTTGCGCGCCGATGACTGGGCCGGCCTGCAAGCCTATATGGAAGGGCATGTCGAGCGCCTGATCGCCGGTGGAGCGGACGTGATCCTGGGCGTTTCCAACACCCTGCATCGCCCGCTGGAAGCGATCATGGCGGGGCGGACGACGCCTTTCATCCATATCGTCGATCCCACCGGCGCGGCGATCCAGGAGCGGGGGCTGGCCCGGATCATCCTGTTGGGCACCCGCCCGGCCATGGAGCAGAGTTATCTGCGTGATCGCTACGAACAGCGCTTCGGCCTGACGATTCTGGTCCCCGACGCCGACGAACGCGCCGACGTGGACCGCATCATCTTCGATGAACTGGTCAAGTTCGACGTCCGCGAGGCCTCCCGCCGGCGCTATCTCGAAATCGTGGACCGGCTGGTCCGGGACGAGGGCGCGCAGGGCGTGATCCTGGGCTGCACCGAAATCCCGCTGTTGCTGCGGCCAGAGGACCGTCCCGACCTGCCGATGTTCGATACCGCCCAGCTCCACTGCCACGCCGCCGTGGCGTTCGCGCTGGCCTCGGAATAGCAGCCCTGGTCCGTGGGGACAGGTCGCCGAAAAAAGGGACGCGCGCCCTATTGCATAGTGCGCTATTTTTTTATATATAGCGCGCTATGTGTCCGCCGTCGGGTCCCAGGGGCGAACGGAGCGGCCTTCAGGCCCGTCCCGTCCTCTCCTCCGCGTCCACGGCAAAGGACAAAGACCTTGCTGCGGACCAAAGAAACGCACGCATCAGCGGCCGTCGCGCCGAAACGCCGTAGGGCAGAGGAGAGAGATCATGGACCTGTTCACCCTGCTGAAGTTCGGACACCTCGTCGGCGTCATTCTGTTCGGCGCCGGTCTGCTGGCGACGTTCGTGGTTGAACGCCAGGCCCTCATGGCCTTGGACGCCACCCGTCTGACCGAGGCCCTGCGGTATGCCCTTCGGTTCAATACGGTCCTCACGCTGCCCGGGGCCGGTGTGATTGCCGTCACGGGGACAAGTCTGATCATCGTGGCAGGCTACTGGGTTCCGGACCATCCCTGGATTGCCGTCATGGCAGGGCTTTTTCTGGTCCAGGCCGGCGAGATCACGGCTTTGGGTCGTGTTCGCACAAGACGGGCATGGTCGCGGGCGCGGGCCGCACTGGCTCCCGACATCACTCTGGCGAAGGATGGTCGGACGCAGGTCCTCAGCCCGGGATTTCGCGCCACACATGTCCTGAACCTGCCCGTGTTCGGCCTGATCGTCTTTTGTGGAGCCGTCCGACCGGAAAGCTGGTTGGTGTTGCTGGCAGCCGGGTCGATGGCACTCGGCGTGGCGGCGGCCCTCACGCGGTCGGTGGACCCTTCCCGCCAGACCTCGCCGGCATAATAGGTCAGGAGTCCTTGGACGGGGACCGGGTGGCGGGCCTACCCGTCCTCGCTGTCCTTCATGGTGCGAACGACCCGACGCATCAGGTCCAGGAGCACGCCCCTCTCGTCCTCCGACAGATCGGACAGGGCATGGTCGTTCTGGGCCTGGGCGGCGGCGGTGGCAGCCTCGCGCAGGTTCCGCGCGGTCGGGGTCAGCCATGTCTGATGCGCCCTGCCGTCGTCCGGGTGCGGGCAGCGTGTGATCAAGCCATCGCGCTCCATGCGGCGCAGGGTGTTGGCCATGGTGGCCTGCTCGACGTCCAGCCGCTCGACCAGTTGCTTCTGGGTCAGGCCGTCCTCGCCCCACAGCTCCAGCAGCGTCATGAACTGTGCCGGCGCCAGTCCCAGGGGCTGAATGCGTCGGTGCAGGCCGTGCCCGAACAGCCGCGCCATGTGGTTGGCGAGGTAGCCGGCGGAGGTGGTCTTGGTGAAGGCGGTCTTTTTGAACGTCATGGGGCCGGAGGTCTTTCGCAGGGATCACGCGCCCTTACATAGCGCGCTATTCCCGAGCGCTCAAGGCCAGCGCTCAAGGCCAGCGTTCAAGGGCAGCGTTCAAGGCCAGCGCTCAAGGCCAGGGTTCAAGGATCGCGTCGGTCACCGGCACGACCGGACACGGGAGCGTTCGAACGGCACTTGCATAGCGCGCTATTCTTCTGTTACATAGCGTGTTATCCACAACATCGCGAAGGAGCGTGGTCCATGCCCAAAGCCATCCATCCCATCGCCGGCGCGCTGGCGCTCTTGATGATCGTCACGTTCTGGATCTCCACCGTGATCACAGAGGTGTTCGGCTCGCCGGGCGCCGTGGTTGCGGTCAAAAGCGCCATCCCCTGGGCGTTCCTGCTGCTGATCCCCGCCTTGGCGGCGGCCGGCGGCAGCGGGATCCGCCTCGCCAAGGGCGGCGCGGGCGGCTTGGCCGGCGAAAAACGTCGGCGAATGCCCCTCATCGCCGCCAACGGCCTGATTGTCCTGGTGCCCGCCGCGCTGTTCCTGGCCGCCAAGGCGCGCGCCGGGGACTTCGACGGGGCGTTCTACGCCGTCCAGGCGGTCGAGCTGATCGCCGGCGCCGTCAACATCACCCTGCTTGGCCTCAACATGCGCGATGGCCTGCGCATGACCGGGCGCCTGCCCAAACCCACACCCTCATCCAAGCCGGAACAGGAGACCCCGACGTAACCCGGCTTTCGAAGATTGCGCCGGCCGTTGCCCACAGCAACAACCGCGCCGGCCCGGGCGGCAGCGGCATCAAGGTCTGGTCAGCCGTGGTACGCCGGTGTATCGAGGCACAAACGCACCGGAGACCGGCTCGTGCTGTCCATTGCCGCCCTGGCCCTCGTGCGAGCATCGCCGTTGCCGGCCTCATGAGCAAGGATGCGCCCCCCAATGGACACCACCGCCCTTGTCATCTACACGATCACGGCCCTGTCCGTGGCCATCCTGCCCGGCCCCAGCATGGCGCTGGCGTTCGCCCACGGCACCCGCTTCGGGATCCTCGGCACGCTGCCCACGGCGCTGGGGAACGTCGTCGCCACCCTGCTTCAGGCCGGCGCCGCCTATGTCGCGCTACGCACGGTGACCGCCATCGACCCGCGCGTGTTCGTGGTCACCCAGGGTGTGGGCGCGGTCGTGCTGATGGTCATCGGCATCAGTCTGGTCCGCACCGCCCTACGCACCCGGCTGACGGCGGACGGCGTACCCTCGGTGGCGGCCGAGCGGCGGCGGCGGTTCCTGACCGGCGTACTGATCACGGTGTTCAACCCCAAAGCGGTGCTGTTCTTCATCGCCCTGTTTCCCCAGTTCGTGGAACCGGGCGCCGGCGAGGCCGCCGATCTGGCGGCGCTGTTCCTGCCGCTGGTGGGCGTGGCGCTGGTCAGCTTCATGGCCTATGCGGCGTTCGGCACCGCCTCGGCGCGCCTGTTCGGGCGCTCCCGTCTGATGCGCGGCCTGCTGGCGGCGGTCGGCGCGCTGGTGACGGCGACCGGTCTGGTCGGCCTTCTGGATGCCCTGAGGGACTGGGTCGGCGCGGAGGCGGCGACGCCATGGGGCCGGCAAAGCCCCCGTGTCGGCGCACCGTCGGCGTGATCCCGGCGCGCCGGCGGACCCGGCGCCCACAGCAGGATGGTGACGCCGGCGGCCAGGGGGGGGCCGAAGGGACACCATGCGGAGTCTCCATGCGGAGCAGCTCAAGCGTTCCGGTCGACGCGCCGGATCATGGGCGGGATGGTCACCGGCATCGTGGCACACCTGTTCGATCCATGTACACGAACCTTACCGCCCGCGCATTCGGACGGGCGTCGCTGACCACACTCAATCGTGTTCAGGTGTGCCGCCGTCCGTCGGCGTGTCACCGGTGCCGCCAACATCGCTTGATGCGCACTCTATTCGGATCCGCTGTGATGCCGGTGACGCAAAACGGCTCGCGGCCGTTGGTCCAAGACATGCCCTTCCTGAACCCTCTCAGCACGATAGGTCTTCGGCCTGGAACACCGGCCGACCGGCCACCACGGTGGCCACAACGCGGGGAAGGTCGGGCCGGCTGTCGTCGATCAGGACCACGTCGCCACGCCGCCCCGGCGCCAAGTCCCCCCGGTCGTCCAGCCCCACGGCGCGCGCCGGTTTGGTGGAGACCAACCGCCAGGCGTCCGCGAACCGCGCCGCGCCCATGACCGCCAGCCGGAACGGCGCCGTCAGCAGCGCCGGATAGTAGTAGTCCGACGTCAACACCGTGCATAGGCCCTTGGCGATGGCGTCGGCGGCGTCCAGGCGGCCGCAGTGGCTGCCGCCGCGCAGGATGTTGGGCGCGCCCAGGATCACCGGATCGCCGTTGCCGATAGCATGCCGCGCCGTGTCCTCGTCCACGGGAAACTCGCACAGCCGGCAGCCCAGGTCGTCGAAGCCCGCCCGCATGTCCGGCGTCTCGTCGTCGTGCGAGGCCATGGGAAGGTCCTTGGCGCGTGCCAGCGCCGCCAAACGCGCGATGGCCGCCGGCACGTCGGAGCCGCGCGCCGCCACGCGCTGGAACAGATCGACGAAGGCGTCGGCGGTCAGCCCGGTGCGCGCCGTATAGTCGCCCAGGGACTCCGGGCGCCCAATCTTGGTCGCGATGTGTCCGATGTGATCGTTGAAGGCGAGCAGGTCTACATGCCCGTCCGCGATCCACGCCGCCACCTCGTCCAGGTCGTCGAGGTTGTGCGTCTCCCAGCGCAGGTGCAGCCGCGTATCGCAGGCCAGCACCGGCCGCGTCGCCTCCAGTCCATCGCGGAAGGCCAGCGCCGCGTCGCGACCGCGCAGCCCCGGCTCCCACGACCATGTCAGCCCGTGATAGGCGGTGGTGATGCCGTTGGCGATCATCTGCCGGTCGGTGTCCAGCAACGCCATGGCATGGTCGAAATGCACCCCCGGGCGCGGCATGAGTTGGCGTTCGAAGGCATCGCCGTGCAGATCCACCATGCCCGGCAGCACCAGCAGGCCGTCGGCGCGCCAGCGCCGATCCGGCGTCGAACCCTGGGCATCGGTGATACGCCCGTCGGCAAGGCGGAGCGTGCCGACCTCCAGCCCGCCGTCGGGGGTCAACACCCGCCCGCCTGTGATCTCCAAGCCCATCATTGTGGTGTGTCCCCATCGCACGCCGTCGCGGATAACCCGCAGGCAACCGGCAAAACAACCCTAGAAGAGTGATGCGCGTGAAGAATAGCACAGCGACAACGCGACGCAATACCGAGACATAACTTCGTTTATTGCAGTTCTGTTAAACATAGACAAATATTATATTGTTCCGCATGTTTATTTTATTTTGCAAAAGAGTCATTCCCCCGTCATGCTTCTGTCGTCGTTTTCCTGCATTCTTTGTCGGGCTCCATCCCATGTTCCCTGACCGAGGATAAGGAGACGACCATGTCCCTGCGTTCGTTCCTGACCGGCGCCGTCGTGGCGCTGGGTGTCGCCGCGTCCGCCGCCACTGCCGCCGCCGAGACCGTCCGCATGGCGGTGACCGATGTCGCGGGCCTGGAACAGCTCCGCCGCGAGTGGAGCGCCTTCACCGAGAAGATGAAGGAATACACCGGCTACACCATCGAATTCGCGCCGGTGACCAGCCGCACCGCCGCCGTGGAGCTGCTGCGCTCCGAGAACGTCGATCTGGTGCTGACCGGCCCGGCCGAGTACGTCGTCATCAACAAGCTGACCGAGGCCAAGCCTCTCCTGGGCTTCAGCCGGCCGGACTACTTCTCCGGCATCATCGTGATGGCCGACTCCGGCATCACCGCCGTCTCCCAGTTGGAGGGCAAGAAGGTGGCCATGGGCGACATCGGCTCCACCTCGTCGCATCTCGGCCCCTCCGCCGTGCTGGCCGACTACGGCATCGACCCGACCCAGGACATCGAGGTCATCCATACCGCCGACAAGATCGGCTACGAGTCCCTGAAGCGTGGCGACGTGGCCGCCTGGGGCACCAACTACATGAGCGATTTCGTGCCGCTGCGCGCCGCCGAGACGGCGCTCTCGCCCGGCGCCTTCCGCGTCATCGCCCGCGGCCCGGACCTGCCGAACGACATCATGATGGTCGGTGCGCATGTCTCGGATGAGATTGCCGAGACCATCCGCGCGGCCGTGGTGGAGCACTCCGACGACCTGATCCATGCCATCGTCGCCGAGGGCGGCGAGGAGAACCAGAAGTACGACGGCATGCAGTTCATCGCCGAGGTCAAAGACAGCGACTACGACTACATCCGCAAGGCCTACGCCACCATCGGCCATCCCGAGTTCGGCGAATTCGTCGGCGACTGATCGAAGGTCCTGATTGGCATGGCCCATTTGGCCCACCAGCCCGTCGGAGGCGCGGTCGATGCGCCTCCGACCGTCATCCCGCTGGCGTCCCCGACGCCGGTGCTGGCCGTGGACGCCCTGTGCAAGCGGTTCGGCCCCGACCTGGAGGTTCTGTCCGCTGTCACGCTGAGCGTCTCTCGGGGTGAGTCGGTGGCCGTCATCGGCGCCAACGGCAGCGGCAAGTCCACCCTGTTGCGCTGCTGCGTGCGCCTGATCGAGCCGTCCGCCGGCCGCGTCCGAATCCTGGACACCGACGTGACCGCCGCCCGCCGTCGCGTCCTGCGGCGGGTGCGGCAACGGGTGGGCTTCGTCTTCCAGCGCCACAATCTGGTGCCGCGCCTGTCGGTCTTGAGCAATGTGATCCACGGCGCCATGGGCCGCACCGGCGCCCTGGCCTGGCACCAGGGCGCCGCGTCCCCGGCGATGCGCGGGGAAGCCATGCATTGCCTGGAGCGCGTCGGGCTGGCCGAGCTGGCACGGCGGCGCGCCGACCAGCTTTCGGGCGGGCAGTCCCAGCGTGTGGCCATCGCCCGCGCGCTGATGCAGCGCCCCGAGGTGGTGCTGGCCGACGAGCCGGTCGCCAGCCTGGACCCGAGCGCCGGCGCCGAGGTGATGGATCTGTTCGCCCGCCTGATGCGCGACGAGGCCGTGACCGTGGTTTTCACCACCCACAATCTGGAGCACGCCCGGCAACACGCCGGCCGCGTGGTGGCGCTCCGCGGGGGCCGGGTGTCCTTCGATCTGGAGACCGCCCGCGTGCCCTTCGACGCCCTGGGAGACCTGTATGCGCGCTGAACCCGCCCGCTCCGGTCCACCGGCGCCGGGGCGCTTCGTCCGCCCATCCGCGTTGAGTTTCGCGCTCTGGGTCGGCGCGGCGGCCCTGTTGCTGTGGAGTCTGCAAACCGCCGAGCTGTCACTGTCACGGCTTGTGAACGGACTGCCGCAGATGGCGCGGTTGCTGGGCGAGATGATGCCGCCGGCCACCAGCCGTCTCGAAAACATCGCCGAAACCCTGCTGGACACCTTCCGCATGGCTCTGGTGGGCACGCTGTTCGGCGTCCTGCTCAGCCTGCCGCTGGCGGTGGCGGCGGCGCGCGGACTGTCGCCGGCGCGGCCGGTCTACTATCTGGCCCGGGCGCTCATCACCTTCTTCCGCACCGTGCCGGATCTGGTCTGGGCCATCTTCTTCGTCGTCACCGTGGGCCTGGGACCGTTCGCCGGCGTCCTGACCCTGACGGTGGACACCATGGGCTACTGCGGCCGGTTCTTTGCCGAGGCCATGGAAGAGGTGGACACCGGACCACAGGAGGCCCTGCGCACGGCCGGCTCCGGTCGCGCCGGTGTCATCATCGGCGCGGTGATCCCAAGTGCTCTGCCTTCCATGATCGCCAGCAGCCTGTTCGCCCTGGAGCAGGCGACGCGCTCGTCGGTCATTCTCGGTCTGGTCGGCGCCGGCGGCATCGGCATCGAACTGAAGGCCTCCATGGACATGTTCGAATACGACCAAGCCGCCACGATCATCATCGCCATTTTCATCCTGGTCGCGGGCGTCGAGCGGGTGAGCAGCGCATTGCGCGCCCGCCTGATCTGATCCCCTGCGGCCGCGTTTGGGAGGGAACGTCATGCCGGAGACCCGGTCCACCGATACCGCGCACCACCACTGGAACGAAACCTGGGCCGACGCGGCCGGGCGCGCCGACTGGCTGACGCCGGAACCCGACGTGCATGACCTGCTCGACCTCGCCGAGGCGCGCGGTGCCGCGACCTTCCTGGACCTGGGCTGTGGCGTGGGCCGGCATGCCCTGCTGGCCTCCGCCCGGGGCCTGCGGGTCACCGGGCTGGACGGCGCCGCCGAGGGTCTGGCCCAGGCCCGCTTGGCCGCGGATCGGGCCGGGCTGCCGCTGGATCTGCGCGAAGGCGTGATGACCGAGCTGCCGTTCCCGGACGCGTCATTCGATGTCGTGTTGGCCTGGAACGTGATCTATCACGGCGACCGTCCGATCGTGGAGCGAGCCATCGCCGAGATCCGGCGGGTTCTGCGTCCTGGCGGGCTGTACCAGGGCACCATGCTGTCCAAGCGCAACACGGATTATGGCAAGGGCACGGAGGTTGCCCCGGACACGTTCGTGCTCGACGGCGTGTCCGACAAGGCGCACCCGCACTTCTATTGCAATGCTTGCGAACTGGTGGCGCTGTTCGATGGGTTCGAACTGCTGTCGCTGCGTGACGTCGTTCACCACCGGCCCGGCTCCTGGCACTGGCACATGGTGGCCGAACGGGCCGACACCGGCGGATCCCGACAACCCGACTGATCCCCATCAGCACGGCCGGCACGACGAAGAACACAAGGCCGACATCGACGGCCACGTCCGCTGAACCTCTTGGTTCTCGACGAATTCGGCGAGGCCAAGAGGGCTACCGCGCTATTCGACCGCCTGACCCATCCTTGCGACATCCTGGAAATCGGCGTCCACCCCGGCGGCAGCGGAAGGGACCGTCGCACCACGCACCACGGCGGCTGCCCGAAGATGCCGGGCGGTGCCGCCCCCTGTCCACCAGGGCGATGTCCACCAGGGCGATGTCCACCAGGGCGATGTCACCGCCCTGCCCTGCCTCGCGGCCGCAAATGGCGCGTTGATCGCAGGCCATGGCCGTGTCCTGGCTGGGGATGATCAGGCGGTGCTGGCGCCACCGGCCTGGGCCAGTTCGATCAAATGCTCAAGCGAGGTAGGGCGACCTATCAGGTAGCCTTGAACCTTGGAACAGCCTAGGGTTTTCAGGAATTCCAACTGGGCGTCGGTTTCCACACCCTCGGCGACCACCTCGATGGACAGGTCGCGGGCCATGCGGATCATGGCCGTGGCGAGGGCGCAGTCGCGATGGTCGTCGGGGATGCCGGCGATAAACTCGCGGTCCAGCTTGAGCGCCTGTATGGGCAGGTTCTTCAGCCGCGACAGGGAGGAGTACCCCTTGCCGAAGTCGTCCAGGGCGACCCGGATGCCGTGCTCGGCGAGTCGCTTCAGAATGGCGAGGCTTTGCTCCTCATCGGCCATGATGCCGCCTTCGGTAATCTCCACCACCAGTTGGCTGGGGGAGAGGCCGGCCTCGCCGAGAACCCGTTCGATGGTGTCCTCCAATCCCAACTTGGCGTGGAACTGGCGCGGCGAGATATTGACCGCAATGTCCAGATGCCCAAGGCCCTGGTCGGCAAGGTCTCGCATGTCGGCGGCAACCTGGGCCAGGACGTGTTCGCCCAAGGCATGGATCAGGCCGGTTTCCTCGGCCAGGGGAATGAACTCGTCGGGGCACACGGGTCCGCCGTTCGGGCGAGTCCAGCGGACCAGGGCCTCCGCTCCGGCGATCATTCCGTCGGCGATGCGGGCCTGGGGCTGGTAGAGGACGAACAGGTCGCCGGCCCCGATGGCCCGCCTGAGGTCGCTTTCCAGGGCGTTGCGGCGGGCCAGACGAAGATTCAGTTCCTTGGTGAAGAACTGATAGTTGGCCCGGCCCTGCTCCTTGGCGTGGTAGAGCGCGGCGTCGGCATGGTGCAACAGGTCTTCCGGGGTGGTGCCGTCATCCGGATAGACGGCGATGCCGATGCTGGTCGAGATGTTCGCCTCGCCCTCGGGCAGGTTGAAGGGCTGCGCCAGCATTTGGATGATCGTGTCGGCCACCACCGAAAGTTGGTCGGAGCGGCTGAGATTCTGCAGGATGACGGTGAATTCGTCGCCGTGAATCCGGGCCACGGTGTCGGAGGCCCGGACCCCCCGGATCAGGCGTTGTGCGGTTTCGGCCAAGAGGGCGTCACCGGCCCGGTGGCCAAGGGTGTCGTTGACCGCCTTGAAGCGGTCGAGATCGAGGAAGAACAGCCCCACCTTCTCGCCGGAGCGCGCCGCCTGAGCGACCGCCCGACTCAGGCGATCCAGGAACAGGCGGCGATTGGGCAGCCCGGTGGTCTGGTCGAAGTTGGCGTGCCGCCAGACGGTTTCCTCGCGCTGCTTGCGCTCGCTCAGATCACTGAGCACGGCGATGGTGTTGGTCCGCTGGCCATCGCCGTCGCGCACCTCCGACAGGCTCATCCAGACCGGGATCAACTCATCGGACTTGCACCGGGCCAGAACCTCGCCCTGCCAGCGGCCGCTCTGCTCAAGGGTCCGGAAGACATCTTCATAGAAGGCGCGCTCGTACCGAACCGAGCAGAATTGGGGCAGGTCCAAGCCGCGCACCTCTCGCGCGGCGTAACCCAGGGTCTTGAGCAGCGCCTGGTTGACCTGCTCCACCTGACCGCCGGCATTGAAGACGATAATCGGCTCGTTGGTGCTTTCGAAGACCATGGCCGACAGGCGCAGCGCCTCGCGGGTGCGGTTGCGCTCGGTGATGTCCTCAAGGATGGCAATGCAAAGAGGCTGATCGGACAAGCGCTCAAGACGGATCTGGTTGAGCACGACCAAGGCCCAAATGGTCACGCCGTCGGGCAGTCGGAAGCGCACGTCCAGTTTCTGCTCGGCGCTGGCCGGATCTGCGATCTTGGCGCGCACGGCGCGGTTCAGGGTGGGGAAGTCGGCCGGGTGAACCCGGGGGCCCAGATCGTGTCCGATCATTTCGGCGCGACTGGCCTCGTCAACCCTTCCAAGCAGCATCCGGGCCAGGGCCGGGTTGGCGTCCAGAATGCGGCCCTCTGGGTCGATCACCGCCATCCCCAGGCCGGCGGTGTTGAAGATGGTGCGAAAGCGGCTTTCGCTCTCTCGCAGGGCCGATTCAGCGTGCCGTCGCTCCGTGATGTCGCGCACCGTCGCGATCAGAAGCTCGCCCGAAGGGCTGGCGGCCCGGGCCAATGTCAGTTCGGCCGGGAAGCGCGAGGCATCCTGACGCAGGGCGATCACCTCGCGGGTTCCCTCCGCCCGGTCCCTGCCGGGGATCAGCAGGCCGGGCAGCAGGGCGTCCAGCGGCCGGCCTTCTAGGTCCGATCCGGCCAGCCCGAACAGGGTCTCGGCGACCGGGTTGTGCGACAGGATGGCGTGGTCGGCCGGGTCAGCGACAAAGATGGCGTCGGCCGAGGTCGAGACAATTGCCCGGGTTCGCGCCACCGCCGTTTCCAGGTGGTCCATCACCTGGTTGTAGCGGGCCGCGATCTGGCCGGTCTCGGTGAAGGGGTCGGCCTCGACGCGCAGCGACAGGTCACCGCTCATCGCCTGCTCCTCCATCACCCGGAAGAAGTCAAAGGTCTCCGTGCGTGCGCCGTGTTCCGCGACGTTGAGGCCGATGTGCTCGACCTCCGGGCTGACCCGCAATGGGTAGACCCGGTTGAGGACGAACAGCAAACCCAAGGGCAGAACGAACGCGACGGCAAAGCAGGCGCCCACGCCGGTCAGTTGGATCTCAAGCTGCTCCGTCCAGCCCAGACCGGTGCCCAGCGATTCCGGGTCGCCGAACAGGGCGACCGCCACGGTCCCCCAGATACCGCCGCCCAGGTGGACCGGAACGGCGCCCACGGCATCGTCGATCCTCAAGCGCAGGAGCAAGGAGGCCAGGCCCATCGCCACCGCGCCGCCGAGGCCGCCGATGACCACGGCCGCACCCGGAGAGACGGCGTGACAGTTGGCGGTGACCGCCACCAATCCGGCCAGAATGCCGTTGATCGCCGGCAAGACATGCGGCTTGCCGTCGCGCACCCAGCCAATGACCAGGGCGAGCACGCTCCCCGCCGCGGCGCCCAGGCATGTGTTGGCGACAATGCCAGCGATGTCGGGTGTCAGGGACAGGGTCGAGCCGCCGTTGAAACCGAGCCAGCCGAACCACAGGATCAACGCCCCCAGGGCCGACAGGGGCAGGCTGGCAACGCTGATGTCGTTGACCGAGCCGTCGGCGCTGAAGCGTCCGGCCCGGGGGCCGATAATCAGCAGGGTGGCCAGGGCGACCCACCCGCCCACCGAATGAACCACCGACGAGCCAGCCCAGTCGACGAACCCGGCCTTGCCCAGCCAACCGCCCATGGCAGGGTCGTCCAGGCCATTCCAGGCCCAGTGGCCGAACACGGGATAGATCAGGGTGGCGACCAGAAGCGACAGGCCCACGTACGCGGCGAAAGAGAGCCGCTCAGCGACCGCGCCCGAAACCACGGTCACCGCAGTCGAGCAGAACAGCGCCTGGAAGAGGAAAAAAACCATTTCCATGGGCGTCTCGACGCCACGGAGAAAGAACCCTTCGGCGCCGACCAGCCCGGCCCAGGAGCCGCCAAACATCAGAGCAAAGCCGGTGGCCCAGAAGGCCATCATCGACACGGTGAAGTCCACCGTGTTCTTCATCGCAACGTTGATGTTATTCTTGGAGCGGGTCAGCCCAGTCTCAAGACACAGAAACCCAGCCTGCATGAACAACACGAGCGCCGCGGAAACAATGATCCACAGAATGTCTAAAACGTTGCTATCCACCAGGCTCCGTCCTTAGCGTTGTGTTGCCGCCAGCTCTGCCTGACTGCTTGTGGCAGCCCACACTGAACCAGCGGGCCATCCTGCCCGCAAAGCAAGCTCTGACGCAAGTTGCAGAAATCAATATATACTATGTGACTCCCTACTATGTGCCTCGCAACCTTAACCTCAATGGCATCGGAACGAACACCAAGTTGAAAAGCGAAAGAACATTCCCGCCCACTGAACCGAACGTTGGACCTAAACCCGGCCCTGGGCAGTATTGCCCGCCCTGCCTCCGCGCGGACGGGGGCAAGGCGGATACCGCGCACAGACCCAAGGCGTCATCCTCGTCACCGAGGGTCCGGACGATCTGTCCCAGGTGTGCGCGGATACGAGGCGAATAGATCGGGCCACACTCACACACACATCAAAGTGATCAAGTTGAAGCCGGATATCGACTTCATAAATAAAAGCGAAATTATTGCCTAAAGAAAGTAACTACCAAACCGCACAACCGAACTCGGGATGAACATGACGGGGCAGGAACTCGTGACGACCATGGAGATATTCGGGCACGCGGAGTCTTAATTTTCAAGGCGCTCCGAAGGCGCGGATCTTGATTTCCCCTGGTGAATGGTCTTCCTGAACTTCATGGTGATGCATTTGCCGTGGCAACCCGGAAAGGCCCCGGGACCAAGGCGATCATCACTCTGCCGCTGAACCGGGCCGCCTGAGCGTATCGGCGTCGGCGAAAATGGGCGAGCTTGAGCGGTGCGAAGTGGACCGGAACCGCCCGGTGTGGGCCGTCGGTGCCGACGGTGCAAAAAAAGGGTGCAGGCAGGACGGCGCTGCGCCAGCTTAGTCAGCCGAGACGGAGGCCGGTGCCCGTGATCGCTCGGGCGGAAACCGGAGGTAGACGCGCGTGCCGACATCGACCGTACTGCTCAGCTTGATGTGCCCACCGTGGAGTTCGATGAGCGAGCGCACGAGCGCCAGGCCCAGGCCCGTCCCCGGCTCATTCGTGTCATGCCTGGGTCCGGACTGGCGGAAGGGCTCCAGAACGGCGTCCAGGTCTTCCGGTGGGATGCCGACTCCCGTGTCGACGACCTCGACCACCACCCCCCCGTTGTCGGCCAGCGCGGCCGACAGGGTGACGACCCCGTCGCGCGGCGTGAACTTAATGGCGTTGGAGACCAAGTTCATCAGCATCTGCTTGACGGCCCGCTCGTCCGCCCAAACGCAGGGCATCGCCTCGACGGTCTCGGCCCGCACGGCCACACCACGCCGGTCCGCGTCGGCCCGGGTCATCTCCTGGACGGACCGGACCACGTCGGGCAAAGACACGATCGCCTCATGCAGGACCATGCGGCCGGCCTCGATTTTCGACATGTCCAGGATGTCGTTGATCATCGCCAGGAGGAACCCGCCGCTGTTGTGGATGTGCTCCATGTAGTCCAGGTATCGGGATGCTCCGAGCGGACCGAACATCTCCGCTTTCATGACATCCGAGAAGCCGATGATGGCGTTCAGCGGCGTACGCAGTTCGTGGCTCATCTTTGCCAGGAAGTCGGACTTGGACCGGTTGGCCTGATCCGCCTGTTCGCGGGCCTGCTGCAACTCCTGCTCCCGCTGCTTGGTTTCCGTCACGTCCTCCTGGATCCCCACCAAGTGGCTGACACGACCCTTGTGATCCACCACCGGCGCTATGCTGAGCCGGCTCCAGAACATCGTGCCGTCCTTCCGGTAGTTGCGCAGCAGGCCGTGGAAGAGCTGGCCATCGCGGAATCCCTCTTTCAGCACGATCCGGAGTTCAGCCAAGGCCTCCTGGTCCTCGTCGTCGCCGTGCAAGAACCGCATGTTGCGGCCCATGATCTCGTCGGCGGTGTAGCCGGTGATCTGCTGGAACGCCGGATTGCAGTAGACCACCGGCTGATCGTCCTCGGCACTGGTGATGACGATGCCGTTGGCCGCCGCCGCCAGCGCGCGGTTGCGCAGCTTGAGCATATCCTCCATGCGCCGCCGGAGGGTGATGTCGCGGTTGGTGCCCCGCATGCCGATCAGGGCACCGTGCTCGTCCAGGATCGGGACGGCGTTGGTCACCACACAGACCAACTCGCCCTCGCGCGTGCGCAGCCACTGTTCCATGTCACGGATGGGGGCGCGGTTGGCGATGGCGGTCTCCAACGTCCTCTTGACGGCGGGCAGACTTTCCGGGGCATTGATGAAATCCATGTTCGTGTGCCCGAGAAGTTCCTCCGGCGTATACCCCAGGACACTCTCAACGTTGGCCGAGCAGAAGGTGATGCGCAGGTCCAGGTCCACCTCCCAGATCCAGTCCGACGTGGTCTCGACCAGATCCCGGAACCGCCGCTCCGAGGCGGCGAGGCTGACCTCCAGCCGTTTCCGCTCGGTGATGTCGAGGGCAATGGTGCCGGTGCCCATCACCGCGTCGTCCTGGCCGTAGATCGGATGCTTGCGGGTCAGATAGGTCCTGAAGCCGCCGTCGGGCTGGAGGATCGTCTCCTCGCGCTCGATCACCGCACCGCGCGGCAGGGCCTGGGCCCGGCGATCGTCGGTCATGCTGGCGCGGACGCGCTCCGTATCCTCACCGAACACCTCGGCTTCGGTCCGGCCCAGGAGGTCGTCCATGGAGGCGTGCCCGGCGCGGTCGACATAGGCTTGGTTGGCCCCGATGATGCGCAGGTCCAGATCCTTGACGGCGACAAGGCTGTTCGTGTTCTCGACCACGGCCGCCAGGGCGGCCCGGCTGCGCTGCGCCTCGACCAGATCCGTGACGTCATAGTTGACGCCGATCATGCGCCGGGGTTGCCCGCCGGAGTCCGTCACCACCCGGGCCATGGAGCGCACATGCCGGGTCCGTCCCGACGGCAGGTTGACCCGGAACGCCGTGTCAACGTAGCCGGTTCCCGCCAGCGCCGACTTCACATCCAACTCGACCCGCGATCTGTCCTGCGCGTCGACCATGGACAACCACATGTCAATGGACGGCGGTCGCGGCTGAGCCGGCAGCTCGTACAGATCGAACATGCGGGCATCCCACAACCCCGACCCCATATCCAGGTCAAGGTCCCAGATGCCGATGCCAGCGGCCGCGGTGGCGAGGTCCAGTCGTTCGGCGCTGACGGCCAGGCCGGCCTGCTGGGCGGCGATGGTGCGGTCGGCCTTGCGAAGCAAGTGCGACAGGGCGACCATCAGGGTGCCGATCACCGCCGCCGCCAGCGCAAACACAATCCCCAGGTGCTGAAGGAAGACGGCGACGCTCGACGAGATGTCGCGCGCCACGAGCAGGCGGCCGACATTGGTTCCGGACACGTCGAACATGGGCGCCGCAATCAGATGCCAGGCGTGACCGTCGACGAGGTTCGCCACAAGGCGCGGAGCACGTGTTCCGTCGCCCAATGTGGCGAAACCTTGCCAGCCGTCCGGCATGGGCCGATCCGAGCGGTAGATCAGGGCCGCCCGGGAAAAAAGGTCCCACTGTGCCGGACGACCCAGCATCGCCATGCCGCGTTCCCAGTCGGACCGGTTCAGGAAGGCCTTGTCGATCAGCAGCGCAAGCGAGACGTCCCGGCTGTTCCCGACCTCTTCCAGAAGCGATTCGATCTCCATGCCCAGTTCGATGAAGCCGATCAACCTCTCGTCCGCGAAGATGGGCCGGACGACTCGCAGCGTGAAGGTGCCAAGCGGCCCCAGTTCGATGCCGGACGACTCTTCACCATTGAGCGCAGCTTCGATGATGGTCGCGCGCCCGATCCGGTCGCCGTGCCGGGCCGGCAGGTGAACGCGCAGCAGGTTCACCCGATCCGGCCTGTGAAAATAGAAATGGGTGATATCGTGGCGCCGTCGCAGGTCCGCGAACGTGTCCGCGTGCAGGGCCAGGAGGCGGTCCCGGTCAAGCGCCTCCAACCCGCGGCAGGTCTCCGGGTCGCGCGCGACCAGGGTCACCAGGGCCGACAGGGCCTTCGCCTGTTGACGAAGGGCCGCGCCCAAGTCCTGGGTCACGCCCTCCGCGATGTCCCGGCTTCGGGCGTTCAGGGCAAGCCGCTCCTGGAACAACTGGAACGCGGCGAAGGCAACCACCAAGAGGACAAGCCCCAGTGTCAGCGGCAGCAGGACCTGTTGGCGAAGGGGCCGGTTTAGAACCGGCGCGGCGATGGAAAGCGGCCCCGCATCGTGACCTGATACCGCAGTGGTTCGCGCAAAGAAAGATTGAAACACGGCCACATCCCAGTTTTCAGGCGATTGAAGACCCCTCCCTCGCCGCTCACAAGCTCCACGTTGGAAACGACCGACCTCCGTTTGAGTCCTGACTGCTGATCATCGGAATTGCGTCGCACCTGCACCCGAAACGGCGACATGAAACTCCAAAGATGATGTTATCGCCAGAAACCGCTTTAATTTGGTCCGACATTTCCCGTTTGAGCGGCCCATCCATTCCAAACAAACGGCAGAATAGCCTGATATCGGTGCATTCGGAAGGCGGAATGATGTGATGAGAGAGCGCCACCCGAGCGATCCGGACCGGCTCGCAACGACGATTTCCCTAAATATCAAATGACTAGGGCGCGCTGTCTAAGTCAAAACTCACGGACCGTGCCCTCGCGTTCTTCGCCGCACCACCGTCGTTCCGCCCGCCCTGCCCGACCCGAAAGGCGCGATACCGGTCCATTCCGCGACGATGCGGACGCACTTCGGCTGTCGCCCTCTCCGTATGACCGACCAAAATCGTTGGCATTATGTCGCGTCCCGCTTTCGGAGATTACCGGTCGAGTCGAGGATGCGCCGGAACAGGCCGCGCGGGACCGCGACCTCGGCCATCTGCAACACAGGGGGCGGGCTGGTGAAAAATCCGCGCTAGGCACCGATTTTCTGCGAGGACTCTCGCTCAGGGGCACAGTGGGGCAAGGTCAGAATGAAGGTTGTGCCCGCCTCACCGTTACCGCTCTTCACCTCGATCTTTCCCCCGAGCGCACCGGTCACAAGGTTGTAGACGATGTACAGGCCCAGTCCGCTGCCGCCCTGGCCGAGCCGCGTGGTGAAGAAGGGATCGAACACCCGTGCCTGCACGTCGGGCGGAATGCCGACGCCATCATCGGCATGCGAGAACAGGATGGACTTCTGACCCAGGGCTCGCGCTCCGATCCGGATCACGCCCGACGGCTTGCCAGCGAAGCCGTGCGTGAGGGAGTTTGAGACGAGGTTGGTGATGATCTGTTCCAAGGGGCCGGGGAAGCTGTCCATCTCCAGGTCGGGGGGGATGTCGACCTCGATCCGGTGGTCCGTGCGCTTCAGCGTTGGGCGCATGGTGGACAGGACTTCCTCGGTGGTTTGCAACAGGTTGAACACGCGGCGGCGGACACTGGTCTGATCGATGGCGACTTCCTTGACGTGGCTGATCAGGTCCGCCGCGCGCACCGTGTTGCGCTCCAGCAGGTCGACGGACTCGCGTCCGGTTTGCAGGAACTCCATCAGGTGCGACCGGCGCAGCGCGCCACCCTCGACGGCGGTGGCCAGGCCCACGAGGTGCTCGCCAAGCGTGCTGGCCACCATGCGGGCATTGCCCAGCGGCGTGTTCAGTTCGTGCGCGAGGCCGGCGACCAGGTTTCCCAACGACGCCAGTTTCTCGGCCTGCATCAACTGGTTCATGGCCTGCTGCAAGGCGGCGGTGCGTTCGGACACCAGATCCTCAAGATGGCTTCTATAAGTGTTAAGCTCGTTTTCCGCGTTCTTCCGCGCGGTGATATCCACGGTCAATTCGACAATGCCGCGGAGGGTCTCTCCGTCCTTCACGGGGGCGAGGACGTTGCGGAAAAAGCGGACGTCGCGGTTCGCCGCCACCTGGAGTTCCTCGTCGACAATCTCTCCAGCCCGCACCCCATTCAGTTTCGCCTCCCACCGAGCGTCACGTCCTTGGTGGACGGTCGTATCCGCCGCGCGCTGGCCGATGACATCGCCCCATCGCCGCCTGGATGCGGAATTTTGCATAACGTAGCGGCCGTCGATATCGAGAAGGAAGAAGTCGAAGGGAATGCTCTCAATGGCCGCGCTCAGCCGGGCCTCGCTTTCACGCTGGGCCCGTTCGGCGCGTTTCTGCTCTGTAAGATCGTGGATCGAAGACAGGAACACTTTCTCGTCGCCGATGGAGATGATTTCGGCGGACCAGAGGATGTCGAGCGGTGTTCCGGTGCTGGTATAGAACACAATCGGGATGTCCCGGACCATGCCGTCCCGTTGGAGTTGCTCAATCGCGTTGGTGCGATCCAGGGGGGATTGCCAGACACCGGCCTCTGTGGTGGTCCGGCCGATCAGGTCTTCAAGCGAGGCTCCGAAAAGGTCCAGCCAGCGATCATTGGCGTCAATGATGCGGCCGTCCTCGATGGTCGAGATGATCATGGCCGCCGGGTTGGCCCGGAACGCCTTGGCGAACCGTTCCTCGCTCTGGCGTAGGGCTTCCTCGGCGCGTTTGCGATCCGTCATGTCCCGGACATTGGCCAGGATGGCCCGGCCGTCCCCGAAGGGAATGGCCCGGATGAGGGCCTCGACAGGAAACAGGGAGCCGTCCTTGGGCCTTCTGGCGATCCACTCCGAGCGCTCGATCCCGCCCTCTATGAGGCGGCTCCACAACGCGCGGTGCTGGTGTGCGTCATGTTCCGGGCCGCCCAGGTCCATGACCGAGTAGGTCGATGCTTCGCCGTCCTCCAGTCCGAACATTCTGAGCATGGAGTCGTTGACGGCCAGGATCCGACCCTCGGTGTCGTTGACGATGATAGCATCCATCGCATTGTCGAACACGGCGCGGTAGCGGCTCTCGCTCTCCGTGAGTTGCCGGAGCAAGAGCCAACCCGACAGCGCGTCCTCGATCCGCTCGGCGATGGCCTGGAACAGCCGTTGCTCGTTTTCGGTCCAGTCGCGCGGCGCATCACATTGGTGGAGCCCAAGCTGCCAGGGTTCTTGTGCCTGAGGGCGAAGCGCGATCGCCATGCGGCTGCGCGTCCCGTACGCCTTGAAGTCCTCCGACTCCGGCTCGAAGCCTGTCATGACGGGTCCCTTGCGGGCCAGCGCCTGCCGAAACACGGCCCGCAATGTTTCGTTCGGTTCGATGACACGCGACTCTGGCAAAACCCCGGCATAGTCGGTTTGGGCGGCCTCCATGGTGACCTCGATGGTTTTGGCGTCGGGATCGCATGGGTGCAGCAGATAGGCCCGGCCCGCCTGGAAGATGTCGCGAAGCTCCTGGGTGAGATCTGCCAGGATTGAGGCGTCTCGCTCGGGCCGGGTCAGGATCCGGGAAATGCGGTCCAGGCTTTCCAGGAACCGCATATGCTCGCGCTGGGCCTGATAGGATGCAAGATGTTGCCAAGTGTGGGCGATGATCTCAGCCACGAGACGCAGGAAACGGACATCGTTCTCCGACCACGGACGCCGTCGTTTGAGAGCATCCAGCCCAAGAAAACCAAGCAACCGGTTCCCGCCGATCACGGGAATACAGATCAGCGCATGCAGGCCGGGTTCGAGCAATGTCGGCTTGAACCGCAGGTCATGGTCAGAATCGCTGGTGCGGACCGCGATCACCTGCCCCTCTCCGAGCCTGTGGAAAAACGACGCGTAGTCCGAGACGGGCAGCGCCTGGAGGTCCTGGATTTGCGGGACGACGTCAGGCGCACACCACTCGTGCGTGTTGGTCGCGGTACTACCGTCGGGGGAGATGGAGAACAGGTACGTCCGATCCGCCCGCGTCAGGTCCCCGATGCGCGCGAGCATCCAATCGAGCCGCGTATCAAGGTCGTCCCACCCCGGTTTGATCATCAAGGCGGAGATGTCGCCGAGCGCCTGTTCGGAATCCAGGTGGTAGCGCAGCTTGGCCTCGGCCTCTTTCAGGTCCGTGATGTCGAGGTGACTGATCGCGAGGTGCGTGATGGCTCCCTCGGCGTTCCGGATCGGGAACACGCTCGTGTCCAGGTGCAGAACCTCGCCGGGGCCCGTTCTTCGCAGTTCGAAAAGGCTTTGAAAGCGGGCGGTCACTCCCTTGGACAGGACCCTCCGGATCAGCTCTAGATGCCCGCCGTTCTGGGTCCGGTCGTCCTTGAACAGTTTGTAGTCGTTGAGGACCTCGGGTGCGCCAGTCGCGCGGAAAAGCGCAATGGCAGCGTGGTTGTAGCGGACGACACGCCCCGTCGTGTCGAAAATGATCAATGGCATGGGGCTTTGTTCAATGATGCTGTTCAGGAACGCCTCAGATGAACGGATGTCTTGTTCCGCTTTTTTGCGTTCAGTAATATCTTGGGCAAAAGACAGGATTATTTCCTTGTCCCCGACTGATATGTAGTTTGCTGATATTTCGACGGAAAAGAAATGACCGTCTTTTGTCCTATGTCGCGTCTGAAAAACGTGAAGGTGATCTTTTCGCAGTTGAGCCCAGACTTCATAGAAAGCCTGGCGGGAGAAATCCGGGTCGAACACCTCGACGCCGGTTCCGATCAGTTCGTCACGATCGTATCCGAGGGACCGACAGCCCTGGTCGTTTATGTAGATAAGCTTCCCGTCGCTGTCGTGCCAGAAGATGGCGATGGACGCCCGGTCAATGGAGATCTGGGTCAGTTGAAGGGCCTTTTCGGCCTGTTTGCTTTCGGTGATGTCCAGGTGTGTGCCCAGTATCCGAAACGGGCGACCCATCTCGTCCCACTGCACCACGCGCGCAACGGCTCGAAACCACATGTAGTGACCGTCCGCATGCTGAAAGCGGAAATCGACGGCGATGTCCGTGCGGCGGCCCGATATGCAGTCGTCGTAGAGGCTTGCGATCTGATCTTGGTCCGTCGGATGGACCCACCCCTGCCATGTCGCGAGGTCCACCGCACGGCTCATATCGGGGCGCCCGAGCAGGGTGGCATGCGCCTCGCTGAACACAGCCTGTCCGGTGTTCAGGTCCAGCTCCCACAACGCCTGTCCCGACACATCGAGCGCGAGCGCCAGGCGTGCTTCGCTCTCGCGCAAGGTCACGTAGGACCTCTGGCCATTCGTTAGGGGGTAAGTGATGGCGCAGTTATGCTCCTGCCCGCCGATGCGGACGTGGTGGGCGACGACCTCGACGTCACGCGTCGATCCGTCGCGTCGCCAATGCCGGCCCTGAAACCGGAGTCGGCGGGCGGCGCGCAAGGAGGCCCAATGCTCGGGCCACCGTTCAGCCGGGAAGTCCCGATTAATGTCCCAGATGGACAAGGCGACAAGTTCGTCATGACTGTATCCGAGGAACCCACACACCGGCTCGGAGACATCAAGGATGCGACCGTCCGGGTCGATCCAGAACACCAGCGCATCGTCGTCGTGCGAGGCAGATTGGGAGTTCACGGTCAACTCCACTGCCGGTCGATTGACGGGGCCAAGCCCGCCCCCAAAGGGGCCGGCGCAAGGACAGGTTCAACGGCCTCTATCGCTGCGCGGCCAACCAAGCTTCGAACTCTTTCGCTGGCATGGGCCGCCCGAACAGATACCCCTGGCCCTCCTGACATCCCATCTTCAGGAGTTGCCGGCGCTGCTCCTCCTGCTCGACGCCCTCGGCGATGGTCACGAGATGCAACTGGTGTCCCAGCGCGATCACCAGTTCGGCAATGCCCGTGGCGTCGCCGTCCTCACCGATTTCCTTGACGAAGCTGCGGTCGACTTTCAGGCGGTCGACGTTGAGCTGTTTGAGCACGCTCAGGGATGAATACCCGGTTCCGAAATCGTCCATCGCCACGGAGATCCCCATGCGACGGATCTCCTGGATCTTGGCCGTGGTGGAGTCGATGTGGCCGATGGCCACGGACTCGGTCAGTTCCAGTTCAAGCTGCCCCGGGTCCACCTGGCAGTCGTGCACGGCGCGTCCCAAGGCAGGAACGAACCCAGGTTCGCGAAACTGCGTGTGGGAGACGTTGATGGCCATGCGGAAGGTCACATGGCCAAGGTCGGTGAGACGCTTCAAATGCCGACAGGCCGTGCGCAGGACCCACTCGCCGATGGGGACCGTCAGGCCGGATTGCTCCGCCAGGGGGATGAACTTGTCCGGCGGGATCGACCGGCCGTCGTCCGTTTGCCAGCGCAGCAACGCCTCCGCGCCCAGGACCTTGCCACTGATCAGATCGACCTGCGGCTGGTAGGCCAGGAAGAGGCGTTCTGCGGAAAACGCCACCCGCAAATCCGTCAACATGCGGATGCGTTCCCGGGCCGCCGCGCTGAGGTCTTCAGAAAACAAGGTTGCCCGGCCACGCTTGAGCACCTTGGCCTGTTTCAGGGCAATGCTGGCATTCTTCAGCATGTCCGCGTTTGCGTTCTGTTGCTGGCCGACCTTGATGAGGCTGGCGGTCGCCGACACGCGCAGCATCTCGCCATTCAAATCGAAGGGCGCGGCGAAGATGGCCTCGATCCGGCTGGACGTGACCAGGTCCGCCGATCCAAGCACGCTAAACGTGTCGCTGCCGACCCGGGCCAGAACCGCCGCCGGCGTGAAGACACTGGTCAACCGGCGCGAGACGGCCTCCAACACCCGGTCGCCGAAGTCGTGGTCGAGCACCGTGTTCATCTCGGCGAAGTCATCCACGTCGACCAAAGCGAGAACCGTGTCCTTGCCGTTGACACGCCCGTCGACGATCTCGATGAACCCTTTGCGGTTCGGCACGCGGAGAAGTGGATCCGTGTAGGCGTAGTCGTAAAGGCGCTGCTGGAGCAGGACGTTCTCGAATCCCACCGTGGCATTGGCGCAGAACACCTCGAGAAGGTTCTTGCTGACCGCGTCGGGCTCTTTTTCCACGTCGATATACGCGGCAATACCGGCTGTCTCACTGACGCCGAAAAAGAAGCACATGCCGTGCGCCATCACGTGCTGCCGGCTGTCCAGGCAGTCGCACAGGGCACGGCGCATGGCGCTGTCCGGCAGGTCCTCCAGAAGGCGGTCGATCAGGTCCCGGTACCGGCCGGCCGCGGCGATCACCCGGGGCGGCGAGCCGTCCGACGCGGTCACGGCGCAGATCAGGCCCTCCGGCTCGATCCCCAGCATCGCGCTGAGCTGCGTGACGACGCCCTCCGCGTAGAGCCGGAAGGCCCGCAGCTTCGCAAGGCCGGTGCTGGCGGAGATGATCAACTCCAGGCCTTTCCGGTTCATCTCCAACTGGTGGATTTGCCAGTAGGACCGGATCGCCGCCGCCAAGGTCGTGAACAGACGAATGCGGGTCAGTTCGGATTTGGTCTTGTAGTCGTTGATATCATAGGTGCGAATCGTATCGATTTCCGGTGCGTAACCCGGCTGGCCCGTCCGGAGAACGATCCGAACCGACCTGTTTTCCAGTTCGTTGCGGATCCGGCGGACCAGTTGAAGGCCAGCGTCTTCGGTTTCCATGACCACGTCGAGCAACACGACTGCGATGTCAGTCTGGTCGCCCAGAACCTGGTAGGCCTCCTCCGCCGAATACGCGTGAAAGAGCCGAACCATCCGCCCTTCGATAAGCAGATCACGCAAGGCGAGCTGCGTGGCTTCATGGACATCAACCTCATCATCGACGACGAGGACGGGCCAAGATTGAAGTACCTCGGATGGACTTTCGACGTCGTCTTCAGCAAATGTGAATGACGCATCTTCGTCCAAAAGGCGTCCATCAGACATCAGTCAACCGCCGACTGCGCTTTGGTGTGTTAGAGGCCATACTGCTTCAATCGCGGAAAAAAGACAACATTGCGTCACTCAACGTTGCCCCCCTGGAAGAGCTTTGGATGTTAGCCCTAGCACCCGGATCGTCTGAAAAATAGCGCGGTTTCGTTGGAAGGCTCCCGCGATTCCTCACTTCACCGTAGGCGGACGTCGTCTCCGTACCCCGCGCCACGATGCCGTCCAGCACGGCAAGAACATCGCGTTTGGCAATGGTGCTGATCAGCCGGCCCTGCCGGGAGGTGACGCCAGGCTCAATTGGCAACGCACAGCGATACTCGCGCACGGCCCCGGGACGGGTGTTGCGCTCGGCTTAGCTGGTGATGAACTCGGCAGCGGCAAGAGGCGTGTGACCGCCGCTGCGGTGAGCTTCGTGTTCGGCATCGGCCGCTCCCTTCCGAGGTACCGCCGAGGCACCGAAAACCGGAGGAGAGGATATGGAGGGGGTTCAGAGAGATGGTATCGGATCCGAAGGGACGGAACAACGCAGTGGATCACGTTCCCCAGGGCGGGCGCCACCCTTCCGTGGGTGTCGCGCCAATTCATGCCGCGCCAATCCATGAAGTGTTGTTTCCCAACGGACCTACCACCTTACGACGCTAGGCCATGTCACTGTCACGGTAGCGTTGTTCTGCGGCTTCGGCCGCCCTATCATGCCAAAATCACGAGTTATCGATCCCCCCGCGGTAGGGAGAGCACATCTCCCTCCGGTTCTGGGGCCAAGTCCCGCCCGAAAACCTGCGCGACGCGGGCCGGCCCAAGGGTCAGGCCGTCGCGGCATGGTTGTGGTTAGGGGCCGGCGGCGGATCGGCCGGGAACTCTGGTCAAGGAGCGACGGAACAGCCATGGAACCGGACATCCAGCAAGCCCCCGCCGAGGTGCGCTACGCCGAGGATCTGGCCCGGCTGGCCGCCGTGGATCGCGGGCCGAAACCCAAGGGGTGGGTGTTGTCGCCGCGCGCCGTGCGCCGGTTCGTGTTGGGCGACCCCGATCTTGGCATCGTCCAGAAGTTCTATGGTGACGACTCACTGGTCGACCGGTGCATCGTCTCCCTGATGGGCCAGCAGGGCCTGATGATGGTGGGCGAGCCGGGCACCGCCAAGTCGATGCTCTCCGAACTGCTGGCCGCCGCCATCAGCGGGGATTCGCGTCTGGTGGTTCAGGGGTCGGCCGGCGTGATCGAGGACCACCTGCGCTACGGCTGGAATTACGCGCTCCTGCTGGCAGAAGGGCCGAGCGAACGGGCCCTGGTGCCGTCGCCGATCCTGACCGCCATGCGCGCGGGCAAGATCGCCCGCATCGAGGAACTGACGCGCTGTCCGCCCGAGGTGCAGGACGCCATGATCTCCCTACTGTCGGAAAAGACCGTGGTCATCCCGGAACTTGGGGCCGGCGCCGAGGTCCGCGCCGTGGCCGGCTTCAACGTCATCGGCACCGCCAACCTCCGCGATCTGGGGGTGAACGAGATGTCCAGCGCGTTGAAGCGGCGGTTCAACTTCGAGACCGTCCACCCCATTGCCGACCCGGTGTTCGAGAAACGCCTGGTGGCGACGCAACTGCGGGAGCGGATGGCCGACCATCCCGCTGATGTGGCTATGGGCGACGACGTTTTGGATCTTCTGGTCTCGGTGTTCCGGGACCTCCGCACCGGCCGCACCGCCGACGGGGCCGCGGTCGACAAACCCAGAAGCGTGATGTCCACGGCCGAGGCGGTGAACGTGGCCCAAGCGGCGGTCCTGGAGGCCGCCTACCTGGACGAGGGGCCGGTGACCGGTGCCCACGTCGGCCGGCAGTTGCGCGGGGTTGCGTTCAAGGACGACGGCGACGACGCCCGCAAGCTACGCGCCTACGCCGACACCATCGCCCAAGCCCGCGCCGAACGCAGCCGCGCCTGGGCCGCCTTCGCGAAAACGGTGAAGGCCGGACTGCATGGATGACGATCCGCCCTGCGCCGATCCCCTGTTCGACAGGGTCCTCCGTCGCCTGACTCAGGCCGACCGGGGACTCCATTTCGCGCCGATCCGCCACCACTCGCCGGCGTGCGCCTGGGCGGTCCGGCAGATGATCCGCGATGTTCGCCCCCGGCAGGTGCTGATCGAAACCCCCAGTGATTTCCACGAGCACATCCCGGCGCTGCTGGACCCGGCGACCCGCCCGCCGGTGGCCATCGCCGCCTTGATCGATCACCCGCAGCGCCCGCGCGTGGTGGCCTACGCCCCCTACTGCGACCACTCGCCGGAGTATGTGGCCCTGCGCGAGGGGGCCGCCCAGGGCGCCCGCCTGCGCTTCATTGATCTCCCTTTGGCAATCCGAGTGGAGGACAACGAGCCGCCGGCCGAACAGCCCCTGCCGCTGCTGGAGGATCCTCGTTTCGACAGCAGCGACTACGTGGCCGATCTGGCGCGACGAACCGGCTGCCGGGACGGGTTCGAACTCTGGGATCATCTGTTCGAGCGGCAGCTCGGCGGCCGGGACTGGCGCGCCTTTTTCGAACAGGTCGGCGCCTACTGCACCGGCATCCGCAGGACCACCGGCGCCGCCGCGATCACCGCGTCGGGATGGGATCGGCGCGAAGCCCACATGCGGGCGGCCCTCGCCGAGGCCATGAAAGATGAAGGACCGGTGGTCGTGGTGATCGGCGGCTTTCATCTGGCCGCCCTGGTCGACCCAGGGGCGCCGCCGCCCTCCCGGCCCGGGACCCGCGCCACGACCCGTTCCTACCTCATCCGGTACGGATACGCGGCGATGGACGCACTGTCCGGCTATGCGGCCGGGTTGCCGCAGCCGGGGTACTATGCGGCGCTCTGGCAGCGGGCGATGGCCGCCGACGGGGTGCCGCACTGGCATGACGCGACCCTGGACTTGGTAACGGAGTTCGCGGGCGCCATGCGCGCCGCCGGGCAGGCCATTCCGGTTCCGACGCAGGTGGAATGGCTGCGTCTGGCCGAGGGCCTGGGAACCCTGCGAGGACGGCCGGGCGCCTTTCGGCACGACCTGATCGACGCCGCGCGCTCCGCCCTGGTCAAGGGCGAGGCCGGCGAGCCAGAGGCCTGGACTGCTCGGCTGATCGCGTTCCTGCGCGGCTCCGCCCTGGGAGAGGTTCCGTCGACGGCCCTGTCCCTGCCCCTGGTGGACGACGCCCGCCGCCGCGCGGCCACCCATCGGCTGGAGATCGACGACACGGCCCAGCGGCGGCGCAAGCTCGATCTGCGCCGCAAGCCCGCGCATCTGGCGGCGTCGCGCTTTCTGCATGCCATGGCGATGCTGGGCACCGGCTTCGCGCGCCGCGAGGCCGGTCCGGACTTCGTCGACGGCCGGCGCACCGACCTGTTGTTCGAGGACTGGGCCTACGCCTGGACCCCGTCGGTGGACGGACGCCTGATTGAGGTCTCGGATCTGGGCGACGACGTGCCCACGGCCTGCCTGCGGCTGTTCGAGCGCCGCTGGCGGGCCTTGTCCGACGACGGCCGCGGCGACGATCTGGACGGATGGTTGCGCCTGTTCGCCCAGGGCCTTGTTGTCGGGTTGGGGGCGAAGCTGACGCCCTTCCTGGCGGCCCTGTCCGCCGCGATCCGGAGCCACGGGGAGTTCGCCGCCGTCGCTGCGGCCCTGCGCCGGCTGCAGGTCCTGGCCCTGTCGCGCGGTCCGCTGGGCATCCCGCCAGAGATCGATGTCACCGACCTGCTCGGCACGGCCTATCACCGCCTGGTGTTCCTCTGCGACACCCTGCCGCAGACCCCGGCGGACTTGGTGGCCGCGCGACTGCGGGGCCTGCGCGTAGTCATCGAGGTCCTGCGGGGACCGGGGGGAGAGGCGCTCAACCCCGACCTGTTCGACGACGCCATCGACCGCGTCGTCGATGCCCAGCCCAGGCCGGAGATCCTCGGGGCGGTGTTGGCCCTGTGCGTCCAGTCCGGGCGCCGTTCGGACGCCGATCTGGTGGCCGCGACGGAGGGACACTTCGCGGGATCCCTGGCCTCGCCGGAGGATCGCACCGGCGTGGTGCGCGGCGTTCTGGCCACCGCGCCGGCCCTGGTGTGGCAGGTGGAGGCCCTGCTGGGCAGCATCGACCGCCTTCTGACCAGCCTGTCCGAAGACGACTTCCTGACCCTTCTTCCCCATCTGCGGCTGGCGTTCACCGCCCTAAGCCCGGGGGAGACCGATCGGCTGGCCCGCCGGCTGGCCGAACTGCACGGCTGCGGCATCGCCGCGCTCATGCCGGATCCGGGTGCCGCCTGGAGCCCCGACGACGTGCGGCGCGCCACCCTCGCGGACCGGGCCGTGCGGGGCTCCATCGCCGCCGACGGGCTCGGCACCTGGCTGCTAGGGGAGTGATTCATGGGTTCGGCGGCGGAGGCACAACGGCGGTGGCGGCTGGTGCTGGGGCGCTATGCCGATCCCGCCCTGGGCGGGGTGCAGGGCCGCGACGCCCGCATCGACGAAACGCTGGAGTTCCTGTATGGCCGGGAATACGAGGCTCGGGGGCTTCACCGCGACACCCGCCCGGGTGCCGTCGATCAATTACAGGCCAAAGCCGCCGGGTGGCTGGACGGAGCGGTCCATCTCCATGCGCGGATGGTCGAGGCGCTGACCGGCCGCGGCGGCAGCCCGGGTGCGGGCCATGGGGGCGACCCGCAGAACGGCGAAGCCGCCCCGGCCAATGCCAGCCGTGGCAAGGGACCCGGCTCCCTGGACCTCACCCAGATACGGGCCATCGACTGGGTGGGCCGGGCGCGCACGCTGTTCCCGGCGCCCGTTTTCGAGGTCCTGCAGACCCATGCCTTGCAGCGCTACGGCATTCTCGATCTGCTCAACGACCCCAAGACGCTTGAGGGCCTGGAACCCAACCGCGATCTGCTGAAGGTGCTGCTGCGCTACCACGGGCGTGCCGATCCGGCGGTCAAGGACAAGCTGCGCGCGATTGCCCGTCAGGTGATCCAGGAGATCCTCGCCCGTCTGCGGATGGATCTGCGCCGGGCCCTGTCCGGCCGCCGCAACCGCTTCCAGCGCGGCGCCCTCAAATCGGCCGCGAATTTCGACTGGCGCGCCACCTTGCGGGACAACCTCAAGACCTACGACGCGGACCGGCGCCGCATCATCGCCGAGCGCCTGCGCTTCAACGCCCGCACCCGCCGCCACCTGCCCTGGCGTATCATCCTGTGCGTCGACCAGTCGGGCTCCATGAGCGACAGCATCATCCATGCCGCCGTCATGGCCACGATCCTCAGTGGTCTGCCGAGCGTATCCGTCCGCATGGTGCTGTTTGACACATCCATCGTCGATGTGTCCGACCGCCTGTCGGATCCCCTGGAGACGCTGATGTCCGTCCAGTTGGGCGGCGGCACCAACATCGGCGCGGCGCTGGCCTACTGCGAAACCCTGGTGACGACACCGGAGCGCACCCTTCTCGCCGTGGTCAGCGACTTCGGCGAGGGGGCCGCGCCCGAAACCCTGTTCGGGACGGTCGCCCGCCTGGCCGAGGCGCGTGTCCGCCTGATCGGGCTGGCGGCCCTGGATGACGAGGGGACGGCGGCCTACAACACGGTGATTGCCCAAAGGCTGGCCGACCTGGGCATGCCGGTCGGGGCCATGACGCCCGACCGCTTCGCCCGATGGCTGGCGGACGTGATCTCATGACGCTGGAGGCCATGCTCGCCGCCCATTCCGACCTGGCGCTGGAGGGCCTGGCGTCGAAGGGCCTGCTGCGCCGGGCGCGGCGGGACCACGAGGCGGGTCGGGCCTCCGTCCTGGAGCGGACCGGCGGCGAGGCCCGGGTGCAGGCCGACGGGCAGACGGTGGAGATCGACGGGCGTGGGCCGGCGGCGGCCCGCTGCGATTGCCCGGCCACCGGGATCTGCCGCCACATCCTGCTGGCGGTGCTCGCGCTCAGGGATGGCCCCTCCCCGCCGCCGGACACCCCCGAAGCCTCACCCGCGCCCGCTCCCCCGAACGCCGCCGCCGACGTCGCCGCCCTGCCCGAGGACGCGCTGGCTGCGTTCGCCGGCGCCGACCTTTCGGCGGCGCTGCGGATCGCGGCGGAGGGAGCCTCCATCGAGGACGACGGCGCCGGTTGCCATGTGGCCTTCCCCGAGCCCAAGGGGCGCGTCACCTTCATTGCCGGACAGGGGCTTGCGGGGGCGGCCTACAAGGGGCCAAAAACCCGCCGCCGGCTGTATGTGACGGCGGCCGCGCTGTGCCTGCGGATGGCGGCCGGGGTGGCCTTGTCCGACGACCGGCGCCGGAACGCCGAGCCCGAGACCCCGTTGGACACCGCATTCTGTCACGCGGTTGCCGACACCGTGACCCGGGCGGTGCCGGCGGTGCTGACCGGGGCCGCCGACATCGCCCAGGACCTTCTGTTCGATGTGGCGATCTCCGCCCGCGCGGCGGCCGCGCCGCGCCTAGCCGCGCATTTGCGGGGGCTGGCCCATGCCGCCGATCTGGCGGCCAAACGGGATGTGGCGTTCGACCCCATCGCCTTCCTGACCGCCGCCGGAAACGCCTATGCCCTGGTGACCGCCCTGGCGCAGACGCCCGGTGACCCGGCGCTGACCGGCACGCTGGCCCGCGCCTATGCCCCGGACGCGCCGATGTCCCTGTGGCTGCTGGCGGCCGTGCCCTGGCAGACCGCCTCGGGTGCGCGCGGGCTGACGGTCTACGGCTACGCGCCCGAGACCGGCACTTGGCACGCCACCACCGAGGCCCGCGCCGCCGGCATCGACCCGGCGTTCGATGCGGCCAGGGAATACGGCCGGGGAGTGTGGGCGGCCGGGACGGCGCAGGCGCTGATGGGGCGCCGCCTGCGGCTGCCGGCGCCCCGCATCGCCCCGGACCGGCAGATTGCCCGCACCCTGCCCGAACCCGCGGTGCCGCTGGATGATCCGCTGGACACCGCTGTCCTGGAGGCAGCCGGCTTCGACGACTGGGGGGCCTGGCGGGCCTACGTTCGCGCCGAGGCGAGGCAAGGCCTGCGGCGCCGGGCGACACCGGTGCCGGCGATGCTCTTGCCGCGCCGGATCACGGATCTGACCTTCGACGATCTGGCCCAGCACGACCGCCTGACGGTGATCGACCGAAGCGGCGCGCCGTTGGCGCTGATCCTGCCGCCTGGGAAAAACGATCTGGCGGCCCGTGTGCATGCCGTCGCGGGGTCCATCCGCGCCATCGTCGTCGAGGCCCGGGCGCCCGGGCGGGGGACGGCGGTCCACGCGGTGTCCCTGATCCGTGCGCAGCCGGACGGCGCCCTGCGCGTGGTCAACCTGACCCTCGACCCCATCAAGCCGCCGCGCGGCGGACAGGCCGCGCTCGCCCACCTGCGCGCCCTGATCCCCACCCGGTCGGCGCCGGTGACGCGCCGTGACGATCCCCTGCTGCGACTGACCACGCGGGCCATGGAGGCCATGCACGACCTTGTAACCGTGCCCGGCCGACCGCCCGACCGGGCGCTGATCCGCACCATGGCGGACGTCGGCCTAGCCTCTCTGTCCGAGGCCCTCGACCGCGCCTACGCGGACCCCACCCCGGCCACCATCCTGGCCGTCGCCTACCTGGCGAGCGAAGTGCGCGCTGCCCTGTCGGCAGCAGACACGGAAGCGGTAACGGAAATTTAACGCACAATCTAAAGATTAACCGGACACTTCCTGGGTGTTTTCAGCCACCGACAGGCGCAAACGTGAGGGCTACCCCAATGGACACCCCCGCCGACACCGACCAGGACCTGCTCGGCCCACCGCTGTTCGACCGCGCCCTGATCGAACGCAGCCGCGCGGAAAACCGGCCGCTGTTCGGGCATGTGGCCGGGCTGTACTGCGATATCCTCGCGAAGAGCCTGCAGGACCGCCGCCAGTCCCAACGCAGCCCTGCCAACACGGCGAAACCGAAAGGATTGATGTCAAGGCTGTCCGGCCTTGGCTTCTTCGGTGGACAAGCTGGAAACGACCGCGAGCGCACGTTTCGCGATGACCTGATCCGTTGGATCGAGGGCCAGAGCGACGTGGCACCAGCCATCCCACCCGGCTACATCGCCTCGGACGAGCGTTTCGGCGATGACGCTTACATGATCGCCCTATGTTCCGCACTGCATCCCGACGCCTGCTGGGATGCCAGGGGGGCGAACCGACTGGGGAAGTTCCTGCGATTGAGCCGGAGCCGGGCTCGTGTCGGGGGTCCGGGGCAGTCGTCGGACGACATGACCCTGATCACGGACTACGACGCGGCCCTTGAGTATCTGGCTGTTCTCCAGGGCTGTAAAACACAGTTCAAGGCCACGATCGACGCCGCAGGCACCGTGATTCGCCGCTTCGAATCCCTGGGCCTCACCCTGCCCCGTCTCGGCGCCATCCTCGGCGTCGACGCGATGGGCGCCTTTCGGACCCTGGCCAAGTTCTCCGGCTTCGAAAACCCGACCGTCACGCCCATTGATCGCTACAAGATCGCGCCGCGCCCGATTCTGGTCACCGGCATCGGCGGCTTCATGGCGGATCACGCCGGTCAGATAACCGAGGAGGTCTGCGCACAGCCGGACACCGCCATCGGTCTGGTCCTTGAAACCGCCCGCTACTTCGACGCCGAACCGGTGTTCGGCAAGGCCACCTTTCGGATCGCCGCGGAGGCTTCGGTCTCGCGACGGAAGGCCGCAGAACCCTTTGTTGCGGTGTACCCCGCCGACCGGCTTCAGGCGGCGTGCGAGGACGCGTTCGCCACCCTGACCCCGGCGGCGCGGGCGCGCCTGCTGGAGATGCTGGTGGTCAAGCGACCGGACGAGGCGCGCACCCTGTTCCCCCGCTGGCTGGAGACCGAGGCGGCCGCCAAGCCCAAGGCGGTAATGGAAACCGCCCTGGACCGCTGGGCGCAGGGCGCGGGCGGTGCAGGCGTGGGCGCGGCGGCCCAGCCGGACGCGCCCCCCGACGACGAGACCGGCTACCTGGCCTTGGACGGCACCCGCGTCACCCTGCCGCCGCTGCCGGAGGAGGAGCCGCTGCCGCCGCTGGAGGAAGCGGCTTTTGATCCCTTGCGGCCTCTTGTCAGTGAGTACAATCAACGGGTAAGGGCGCATAACGAGAAGGAACTGCGGTGGGCCGGGAGCCAGACGCACCGCAAGCCGAGTTTTAAGCCGGAAATCGACGCCATTGCCCTAGCGAACAGCCAGCGACAAGCCATGAACCAAACATTGCTGCCGAAACCGAAAGACTCACACGGTCGCAGCGCGGATACAGCGCTTTATTTGTTGAAGAAGAGCTTCACCGATCTATACGCCACGTTTTCCGGCCTGGACCCCGAGCCGATGCGGCGGATGTTCGACCAGGAGGCGGTCGACTGGCGCCATTTGATCAACCTGTCCAACAACAACAAGAACCTGTTCGGCAGACTCGACGTCCTGTACGGCGCAACCGCGGACGACCGGCACCTGGAACTGGGGGCGCTGTGGCGGCGCATCGAGGCCGGTCTGGACATCCGCAGGGTCGTGCGCTTCAAGCCCGATCTCCTTCCCGTGCCAGGAGATGCGTCGTACCGCCTCCAGCACTACTACGAATCATTGGACATATCCCCGTACGCCGCCGAAACCCTGTGGCCGGGCTTCCTGACCCGCCTGCCGAAGCTTCTGGAGAACCTGCGCGCCACCGAACGCAAGGACAGCGCCCGCGGGGATGACAAGGCGAGGCTGGTCACCGACAGCCTGACCATCCTGGCCCAGTTCCCGAAGGCGCCGATGTGTGTGGTCCCAGACCTGCTACGCCTGGCCCTGGGACCGGAACGGTCCTGGCGGCGGCCCGCGCAGGACCTGCTGGCCGATCATCCGGCGGCGACCGCGCTGTGCGTGGAGACCCTGGGCGACCGCAACAGCGCGCTGCGCATCGACGCCGCCCGCTGGCTGGCCCGCCGGGGCGATGCCTCCGCACTTCCGGCGGTGGAGAAAGCGCTCGCCAAGGAAAAGCTGCCCAATGCGCGCGCCGCCCTGATGGGCGCGGTCAAGGCCCTGGGCGGCGACCTGCGCCGCTGGCTGGACCCGGCGGCCCTGCAATCAGAGGCCGAAAAGGGCCTCAAAACCCTGAAGCTGGACGCCGTCGATTGGCTGATGCCGCGTCTGCCCCGCGACCTGTGCTGGGCCGACGGCACGCCGCTGTCGCCGCAGATCCTGGACTACTGGATCGCGCTGGCCGTCAAGCTGAAGGAGCCCGGCGGCAACGCCCTGTTCCAGCTCTGGCTGGACGAGTTGCGGCCCCAGGACGCGGCGCGCCTGGGCCTGACCCTGTTCCGCGCCTGGCTCGCCCGCGACGTGCTGCCCCGGGGCGAGGCCGAGGCCCGCGCCGAAATGGCCACCATGACCCCCCAGCAGATCACCTCCGAAAGCTATCGGTACATGTCCTGGGAGGCGTGCCGCCAGGCCTCCTTCGAGGAGAAGGCGGCAGCGATTCTCAAGGGCCTGGCCGAACGGGAGAGGAGCGCCATCGACGCCAAGGGCGTACTGGGGCTGTGCGCACGGGCGCCGGGGGGCGAGATCGCCGCCCTCGCCCGGCCCTACCTGAAAAAGCACGGCGAGCGGGTCAACCAGGCCAAGGCGGTGCTGGAGGCGGTGGCCGCCATCCCCGACGTGGCGGCGATCCAGGTGATCGTCGGCGCCGCCGACCACACCCGCCAGAAGACCGTGCAGCAGCTTGCCCAGGAGTTGATGGAGGGCATTGCCGCCGCTCGCGGCTGGACTCCCGAGGATCTGGCCGACCGCACCGTGTCGGCCTGCGGGTTCGAAAACGACGGGACCCAGGCCGTGGACTGCGGCGCCGGCCGCATCTTCGTGTTGCGGCTGGACGACTCGGCGGCGGTCCAGGTCCTCAATCCCGACGGCAAGGTGGTGAAGGCCCTGCCGGCCCCGGCCGGCGACGACGAGGACCAGGCCAAGGGCAAGGCGGCCCGCAAGACCCTGACAGCGGTGAAGAAGCAGCTTGCCCAGACGGTCGAACACCTGACCGCCCGCTGGATCACGGCGATGTGCGTCGAGCGCGCTTGGCCCCTGGAGGACTGGACCGCCTGCTTCGCCACCCATCCCGTGGCCGGCCGTCTGGCGCAACGCCTCGTGTGGCAGGGTCTGGACGCCGATGGAACGCCGGTCTCCTGTTTCCGGCCGCTGGCCGACGGGTCGTGGAGCGACGCCGAGGACGGCACGGTCGATCCGTCCGCCGTCGCCGCCGTGCGCCTGGTGCATGCGGGCCTACTGACGGGCGAGGATGTCGCGGCGTGGCGCGCGCACCTGACCGATTACGAAGTTGCGCCTCTGTTCGACCAGTTCCTGGCCCCGGTTGACCTGACCGAGGCCGAGGGCAAACGGACCGAACTTCATGATCGACGCGGCTGGATCATCGAAACCTTCACCCTGCGCGCCCAGGCCACCAAACGCGGATACGAACGCGGGCTGATCGGCGACGGCGGCGGATTCACCACCTACGTCAAGCGGTTCCGGGCGGCCGGGCTGGAAGCAGAACTGCGGTTCTCGGGCAGTTGCGTTCCGGAAGAGAACGAACCCTGCGCGTTGCTCGGCCTCGCCGTCTGCAAGCCCCGGCAGGGATGGCACGGCCGCCCGGTGGCTCTGGGCAGCGTGCCGCCCGCCTTGCTGGCCGCGTTGCGTGCGGACTTCATCGCCATCGGCGACGCGGGCAGCGGTTATGCCGAGGACTTCGAAAACTACGGGCCGTGATCCCGGGGACCGCGACGATGACCATCACCCAGACCGACAGAGACCTGCTCGACCTGCCCTTGTTCGACCGCGCCCTGATCGAAAAGAGCCGCGCCGAGAACCGGCCCCTGTACGGCCATGTGGCCGGGCTGTTCTGCGACTATCTGGCGCGGCTGGCCAAGGAGCAGCCGCCCAAGGGCGCACCGGCACGGCCAGGACCGACGGCCCCTCCGCCCAAACCGGGTCTGTCGGCGCGCATGGGGGCAGCGTGCGGCCGTAAGGCACCTGATGACGCGTGGCAGACCTTCCGCGACGGCATTGTCCGCTGGGTGGATGGCCGGACCGACACAGCCCCCGACACACCCGGAGACTTCTCGACATCCGGCTACAAACTTGGCTCTGTCGATCATGAACGCGCCTGTTTTGGGGACACTCTGCCCCTGACCCGTGGTCTCGCCTCGGCGCTGCACCCGGACGCGGCCTGGAATTCCGGGCAGGCCAACCGCCTTGGCAAGCTGCTCTACATGGGCTTCGAGGGCCCCCGGGGCCCACGCATTGGGCCTCCCGGGAGGATCACCCAGTGCAGCGACGAGGACGCCCTCATCGGACTCTGCAGAGGTGCCGGGGCCGCCATCCGCAACGACGGGTTCACGCAGGGGCATGAGCGCCTGAGCGCGGCGATGCCCAGCCTCGGCCTGACCCTGGATCGGCTTGGAGAGGTGCTGGGCGGGGACGCCATGCAGCTTTTCAGGCGGATGTTTCGATTGTTCGACCCCAATGTCCCGTCCGGGGCGCGGACGGTATGGTATGACATTGGCATCACTTGGGACATCACCGGCTTTCCGGTCTTCCTGGAGCGGAACGCCGGGCGGATCAGCGACGAACTGCGGTCACAGCCCGAAGAGCCTTTGGGCCGTGTGCTGCAGGCCGCCGCCCACTTCCAGGTTCTGCCGGCGTACCGGAGCCTGCTGATGGGCGCGGCGGCCGACGCCTCAGTGAAGCGGCGGCGCGCCGTGGTGTCGCCCCTGAAGGCCTACCCGACCGAGGACCTGGAAGCCGCCGTCACGGCCGCCCTGGAGACCCTGACGCCGGCGGCCCGCGCCCGGCTGCTGGAAACCCTTGCCCTGCGCCGGCCGGCCGAGGTCCGCCCCCTGTTCGAACACTGGCGGGAGATCGAGACGGCAGCCAAGCCCAAGGCCGTGCTGGAGAGGATCCTGGCACGCTGGGCGCTGGGAGAGGGGGACGGTCGGGTCGGCCAGGCCCCGCCGGAGGACGACGCCGCGCCGCCCCGCGAGGACGACCTGACGGGCTATCTGGCCGTGGACGGCACGCGCGTGACCCTGCCGCCACTGCCGCCCGAGGACCCCTGTCCGCCGCTGGAGGACGCGGCCCTGGACCTCATCCGCCAAGCGTCCGCCCTGTACAATCAGTATTGCGACGAATATCGGCAGAAGCACGACCATGACCCCACGGCCGGTCGCATCGACGAGGCCGCCATCGAGAACGTGCGCCGCAAGGCCATGGGACAGCCGCTGATCGAGCATCCGACAAAACCAGAGAAGACGAGAAGTCACGACGCTCTCTTCAAAGTGTGGCTGCATTTCAGGGAGCGCAGGGGATACCGGTGGGACCGGATCCTGGACCACACCCGGGCGTTTTGCGAACACCCCGGCGTTCATTGGCGTCACCTGGTGCGCCTCGCCAGCACGGACACGTCGCACATGGAGCTGCTCGAGGCGGAGGACTGGGAATGGGGCGAACTGTGGCGCCGCATCCGCGCCGGCCTGGACGTCCGCCTGGTGGCGCTGGCCGTTCCCGGGTTCCTGACGCCGGAACACGTCGGATGGGTCCTCAGGCCCTGGCGACCCCGCACCCTGGCGGACCTGGACCATCCGCTGGTGTGGGCCGGGTTCATGCTCCGCCTGCCGGACATCCGGGATGCTCTGCGGACTGCCGACCGCGCAATGGTGCGCAAGCGCCATCGGACTGACAATGCTGCCCAAAGTGTGGCCACAGCGCTGACCATGCTGGAGGCCTTCCCGAAAACGCCGGCCTGCATGCAGCCCGACCTGATGCGCATCGCGCTGGGGCCGGAACGCGCCTGGCGCCACCGCGCCCAGGCGTTGCTGAAGGATTCGCGCGCGGCGACGGCGCTGATCGTCGAGGCCCTGGGCGACGGTCAGGCCGACATGCGGGTGGAGGCCGCGCATTGGCTTGGGCGGCGGGGCGATGCCTCGGTCCTGCCCGCCCTGGAGGCGGCCCTGGCCAAGGAGAAGACCCCCGCCGGCCGTGCCGCCCTGATGCAGGCCATGCGGGTGTTGGGCGGCGATCTTGGCCGTTGGCTCGCCCCGGCGGCGCTGACGCGCGAGGCCGAGACGGCGCTGAAGACGCTGCGGTTGGACGCGGTGCATTGGCTGTTGCCGGAGCTCCCGGGCGATCTGGCTTGGCGGGACGGCACCCCCCTGCCGGAAAGCGTCCTTCAGTACTGGGTCGCCCTGGCCGTGAAGCTGAAGGCGCCGGGCGGCAACCCGCTGTTCGACCTGTGGCTGGATCAGATGCGGCCGGAGGACGCGGCGCGGCTGGGCCTGACGATCTTTCGCCAGTGGACGGCCCGAGACCTCTCCCCGAAAGGCGAGGTCATCGCCCGCGCCGACGTCGCGGCGATGGACCCCAGGGATGTCCGCCGGAGAAGCTTACCCCATTTTCCGTCCTGGGACGCGTATCGGGGCTCCAGCCCGGCGGAACAGGGCGAGGCTCTGGCCAAGGCGTTGGCCGCCGATCCGATCGGCGCCGCCGACTCCAAGGGCGTGCTGGGCCTGTGTGCCCGGGCGCCGGGGCGCGACATCGCCGTCCTGGCCCGGGCCTACCTGAAAAAGCACGGCGAGCGGGCCAACCAAGCCAAGGCGGTGCTGGAGGCGGTGGCCGCGATCCCCGATCCGGCCACCATCCAGGTGATCGTCGGTGCGGCCGATCGCCTGCCCCAGAAGAGCGTGCGCGCCCGCGCGGGAGAGCTTGTCGAGGACATCGCGGGCCGGCAGGGCTGGACGGCCGAGGAACTGGCCGATCGGACCCTGCCCACCGCCGGCTTCGACGCCAGCGGACAGCAGGCGCTGGACTGCGGCAACGGCCGGACCTACGGGCTGCGGCTGGACGATGACGCCGCCGTTCAGGTTCTCAATCCGGAGGGCAAGGCCGTGAAGGCACTGCCGGCCCCCGCTGGCGACGAGGCGGAACAGGCCAAGGGGAAAGCCGCCCGGTCAGCCCTGACGGCGATCCGCAAGGAGGTAAAACAGACGGCGGACCAGGTCTCCCACCGGCTGTTCGGCGCCCTGTGCCAGGACCGCATGTGGCCTTGGGACCTTTGGGCCGATGTGCTGAACGCGCACCCCATCGCCGGCCGCCTGTGCCGGCGGTTGGTGTGGGTGGGCATGGACGCCGCCGGGCACCCGGTGGCGGCCTTCCGCCCGCTGGCGGATGGAACGCTCACCGACGTCCAGGACCAACAGGTCGACCCCCAGGGCTTCGCGAGCGTGCGGCTGGCCCATGCCGGGGGGCTGAGCGCCGAGCAGGTGACCGCCTGGATGGCCCACCTGCGCGACTACGACGTGGCGCCGCTGTTCGATCAGTTCCCGCCGGCGGTCGCCTTGTCCGAAGCCGACCGCGCCGCGACCGCGTTGCAGGACCGGCGCGGCTGGCTGATCGACACGTTCACGCTGCGGGCCCAGGCCAAGCGACACGGCTATGAACGCGGCCCGATCGGCGACGGCGGCGGCTTCGAGACCTACGTCAAGCGGGTCCCGGGGGCCGGGCTGGTCGCGGACCTCACCTTCTCGGGCAGTCAGGTCCCGGAGGAGCGGCAGACCTGCGCCCTCCTTGGCCTGACGGTGCGCCGGGCCGACGACGACGGCCATGGCCGCCCCGTGCGACTTGGCGACGTTCCGCCGGCCCTGCTGGCAACATTGCGCGCGGACTTCATCGCCATCGGCGATGCAGGGTCCGGGTTCGCGGAGGATTTCGAGACATACGAACGGTAACCGTGTCTTGCTCGTCATCGTCCACCTCTTCGCTCCCAAGGGCGCTTACCGGAGGTGTCCACCGTTTTGGAGCAGGGTCACTCTGTCGGTGTCGCGTTCGTCGAACACGATCACAGCCGCCGGGCCGCGTGTTCCCACACGGTTGCTCCGCGCGCTCACAGGATCAGCGCCCCGGCCTCCGGAGGGGCATCAAGAATCCGACGGATCGTGGCCAGGGCGCGGGTCAACCGATCCTCGTCCGGTTCGTGGCTCAGGCACAGGCGCACGGCCTCAGGTGCGGCGGCGGGATCGACGGCGAAGGCCGCCGCTTCGGTGACGCGGACGCCACGTGTCGCCGCTTCCGCCCGCAGGGCGTCGGCCGTCCAGCCCGTCGGCAGTGGCAGCCACAGATGCAGCCCGCAGGGATGGGCGCGGGCCTCCAGCCCGTCGAAGGCGCGCACGGCCAAGGCCTGACGGCGGCGAGCGACGGCCCGTTGCGCCTCGGTCAGGCGAGTCGCGGTGCCGTCGGCGATCCAGCGCCCGGCGATCTCCGCCATCAAGGGCGGCGCCATCCAGCATGACAGCGTCACCGCCCCGTGCAGCGCGTTCGCCAGCGGCGCCGGGGCCCGCGCGACCCCGACCCGCAGGCCCGGCGCCAGCGCCTTGGAGGTACTTGAGAGGTAAACTACCCGATCCGGCGCCAGACGGGCCAGCGGCGGCGGCGCGTCCGGCACCAGGGGACCGAACACATCGTCCTCGATCAGCAGCAGGTCATGACGCGCGGCGACCGCGACCAGCGCCCGCCGACGCGCCTCCGGCATGATGCCGGCGGTGGGCGTCTGCAGGGTCGGCGTCAGGTACAGCAGGCGCGGCGCGTGGTCGGCGCAGACCGCATCCACGGCGTCGGGACACAGCCCGTCCGCATCCAGGGGCAGGCCGCGCACCGTCAGACCCAGGCGCGCCGCCATCGCCTTGACGGGGGCATAGGTCAGAGCCTCGGTCAGGATCAGATCGCCGGGCCGCGTCAGGGCCAGCAACGCGGCCAGCAGCGCGTGTTGGGCGCCGACGGTGACCACCACCTCGTCAGCGGCCGCCGCCAAGCCGACCCGCGCCAGCCAGGCCAGGGCGACGCCGACGGCGCGCTCCGAATCGGCCGCGTCCTGATAGTCGAGCAGACCTTGCAGGCCCCCGGTTCGCCCCCCGTCGCGCCCCAGAGCCTCCAGGGTGCGGGCCAAATGCTCTCCTGCCGCCCCCCGATTGGGCAGATTGCGTGACAGATCAATCGGCCCGGTCGCGTCACGGCGCAGATCACCGGCGACCGCGGCCTCGACCAGCGCGCCCGGGGCCCGCACGAAGGTGCCGCGCCCGACCTCGCCCCGCACCAACGCCCGCGCTACCGCCTCGGCATAAGCGCGGCTGGTGGTATTGGGCGACAGGCCCAAGGCGTCGGCCAGTTCGCGATGGGCCGGCAGGCGCGCGCCCGGCGCCAGTGCGCCGGCGGCAATGTCGTCGGCCAGCGCCTCGACGATAGCCAGATAGGCCGGCCCGCGCCGCCCGGACAGATCGGGCACCCAGATTGCCATGAGCGCAATATTTCCCTTGTGTCAGAGCAATAATCGAGTCAATCGTCAATGCACTGATAATGCTATCACCGACGAAAGGTCCTGTCATGTCCCAGCGAACCGCCCCCCCTCATCCGGCCCGGCCCCACGACCCAGCCAGGGGCGTTGCGCTGGCCATGGTCTGCCTGGTCATCCTGGGCATGATGCCGGTCATCGCCAACAGCCGCCCCGATGGCTTCCACGCGCTGGGGTTCGCGGTCTTCCTGTCGGTCTGGCAGGTGGTGGTAACGCTGCCCCTGTTCGTCCGGGAACTGCGCGGACCGGATCGGGGCCTCTTCGCCACCGGCCTGGAGGCGCGCGAGCGGCGCCGGTTGATCGGGGTCGGCCTGCTGACAGGGGCGATGTTCGGCGCTTCGACCTATCTGTATGTCCTGGGCGTGGAGAGGGCCGGGGCAGTCAGCGCCGCCATTGCCATCCAGGCCTATCCGTTGTTCGCCATGTTGTGGGAGGCGTTGTTCCTGAAGCGGGCCAAGACCCCGTTGGAACTGGCGCTGACGGCGGGGCTGATGGTCGGCCTGTACTACCTGGGAACCGGCGGAACATGGCATATTGCGGGCGTCTCGCCGTGGTTCCTGGTTGCCCTGGGCGTGCCGTTTCTGTGGAGCGTGGCACACGTCCTCATCAAGGAGGAACTGGGCCGCACCCCCATCACACCGGTTCAGGTGACCTTCTTTCGGGTCATGGTCTCGACCGTTGTTCTGCTTTTCGTCGCATTGGCGCTCGACCCCGGCGTGCTCGCCGAGGGTCTGGGGCGCTGGGACTTCCAGGCCTGGGCGCTGCTGATGGGCGCGGTCTATACCGTGGAACTGATCGTCTGGTTCCACGCCGTGCGCTCCATCGACGTCTCGCTGGCCAGTTCGATCACCACACCGTGGCCGGCGGTGACGATGGTCCTGGCCGTCGTCGTCCTGGGCGAGTCCGTCGCGGTTCACGAGGTGGTGGCGTTCCTGGTCGTGGCCGCCAGCTTGTACGGCCTGATCGGCGCCGGCCTGCGCGCAGCCCGGAGGCGGGCGCCATGCTGAGCATCCGCGCGCTGCTTGAGGCCGCGCGAATGGCATTGGCCGGGCCGCCGAGAGAGGACCAAGCGCCGGACCGCGTCTCGTCTGGGTTGTCGCCACGCGGTCGGCTGGGGTGCGCGCGTTCGCGGCGACAGACGGCCGGATTGAGCGACTGGATCCTGCGGGACATCGGGCTGAGCCGCGTCCCGAAGACGGATGGTCGGTGCGAGGTCCGGCCGCTCCACCAAACCAGAGGTCCGGAGAAGCCTTGGTGATGGTTGCTGGACGGGGAAAAGAGGCTGACCGACCGGATGAAAAAACGCGGTCCACCTCTCACCGCGCCTCTTGCGTTCGAGGCCGTGCCTCGAACCGGGACGGATGCGGCCGCGGCGGTGGCGGCCTCGCGCCCTGGCCGGCGCGCCGTGGCGATGCTGGGCCTGAAGCCTCAATCCGACGTCAGCCTCGATGACCGATCAAGAGCCCTTGGAGACTTGCTGAACGCCGTCCGGACAGCTTGAATCGGACGGCACGAACCCCTTATACCAAGGGCGTTTCGCACACTCCGGTCTCGCGCGGGTTCGCCTGCGTCCATGAACGTCCGGTCAGACTCTCAAGGGGATCCCATGTCCGTCCGCCCCTATCGCCAGATCACGCGTCGCAAGAGCCGTCAGATTTTCGTTGGTCCGGTGCCGGTCGGCGGCGACGCGCCCGTCACCGTGCAGTCGATGACCAACACCATCACCGCCGACGTGGCCGGCACGGTGGCGCAGGTCAAGCGCCTGGAGGAAGCTGGGGCCGACATCGTGCGCGTCTCGTGCCCCGACGAGGAGGCCACGGCGGGCCTGAGGGCCATCGTCCGGCAGGTCGGCGTGCCCATCGTCGCGGACATCCACTTCCACTACAAGCGCGCCATCGAGGCCGCCGAGGCCGGCGCCGCCTGTCTGCGCATCAACCCCGGCAACATCGGCTCGCAGGAGCGCGTGCGCGAGGTGGTCAAGGCGGCCAAGGATTACGGCTGTTCCATGCGTATCGGCGTCAACGCCGGATCGCTGGACAAGCACCTGCTGGAAAAATACGGCGAGCCCAACCCCGAGGCCATGGTCGAAAGCGCCCTGGAACACGCCAAGGTGCTGGAGGACAACGACTTCCGCGAGTTCAAGATCTCCGTCAAGGCATCCGACGTCTATTTGGCCGTCGCCGCCTACGAGGCCCTGGCCGAGGCCTGCGACTACCCGCTTCACCTGGGCATCACCGAGGCCGGCGGCACCCGCGTCGGCACCGTAAAGTCCTCCATCGGCATGGGCTGGCTGCTGAAGAAGGGCATCGGCGACACCATCCGGGTGTCGCTGTCCGCCGACCCGGTCGAGGAGATCAAGGTCGGCTTCGACATCCTCAAGAGCCTGGACCTGCGCCACCGGGGTGTCCGCATCGTCTCGTGTCCGTCCTGCGCGCGGCAGGGCTTCGACGTCATCAAGACGGTGGAGATCCTGGAGGAGCGGCTGGCCCATATCGGCACGCCGGTGTCGCTGTCCATCCTGGGCTGCGTGGTCAACGGCCCGGGCGAGGCGCGCGAGACCGATATCGGCATCACCGGCGGCGGCACGCTGGCGAACGAGGGCTCGGCCAACAAGGTCTACATTTCAGGGGTCGCCGACCACAACATCGGCAACGCCGAGATGATCGACCACGTCGTGGCCCTGGTCGAGAAGAAGGCCGCCGAGATCGAGGCCGCGAAGACAGCGGACAGCGCCGAAAAACCGGCGGCGGAGTAGCGGGCGGGATCCGTGAGCAGGCTGCGGCGACGATCACCCTGAAGCGGCTGACCGCCGCCCTTGCGCGGCTCTCGGTTTCCTGGCTCGGTTCGCGCCGGACAGAGGTCCGGGAGCATGTCGTCACGCTCCGGGCACCGCAAGCGGCCCCCGCGCGGCCACACAGGCCGAGGCCAGACCACATCCCCCGTTCCTCAACAGGCCCTAATGAAGATCGTATGACGCCAACGAGCACAGGTCGACGTCGAAGTCCTCGACCACGTCGCCATCAGCGAATTCCGACCGGATGTCGTACATGCACGTCCGTCGTCCGTCGGCGATAAAGACCTCGACCTCATATCCGTGCGGCAGGTACGAGCCGCCCAACAGGTCCTCTTCCCAAGAGTTGGTTCCCGTGTGCGAGACATGAAACGCGGTGACACTCACACCGGTGCTGTTGGTCAGCATGAAAGACAGGTCCTGCGCCATCGCGGGCGCCGACCACCCGATCGCCAGCGCGGCGGCGAGCGCCGTCAGTTTCCTCATTGGTGGGATCCTCCAAGGAAGAACCCGGCGAACGCCGGCTTCGGCGCGCGACGGGTGCCCGGCGGGTCCGAGCGTCCGACCATGATCCGGCGATTCGTTTGAAAAGCGAACTGTTTTGTGGGTGTACCGCCGGTTAAGAGGGGACGCCAACGAGAGACAACGGCGACCTCGAAACACGCCTGTCATCCGTGTTCGGAGCCTTGGGGCCCGATCAGCGCCGGGTTGAGTCCCGCACCACTTTGGAGGAGAATTGGGCGTCGTAATCGGCACAGAACCCTGTTTCACAACCGTGCCTCAGCACACAAAGGCGCCTGTGCCACTGCCTTGAAGAGATGTCAAAAATGACCGTCCTGGTGACCGGAGGGGCCGGCTACATCGGTAGCCACATGGTGCTGGAACTGCGTGATGCGGGCGAAACCGTCGCGGTGATCGACAATCTGTCGACAGGGTTCGATTGGGCGGTGCCCGAAGACGTGCCGCTGCATGTCGGCAACATCGGCGACCAGGAATTCGTTCGCGGTGTGCTGCGCGAGCGGAAAATTGACGCGATCATCCACTTTGCTGGCTCAATCATCGTGCCGGAGTCGGTCGAGAATCCCCTGCTCTACTATCGCAACAACACCGCCAATACCCGCAATCTCATCGAGGTGGCGGTTGAGTGCGGCATCACGCGGTTCATCTTTTCCTCCACCGCCGCCGTCTACGGCAATCCGGAAGAGAACCCGGTGAGCGAGGACGCGCGCCTCTTCCCACTGTCGCCATACGGCCGCTCCAAACTGATGAGCGAAGAGATGATGGCCGATGTTGCGACGGCTCACGATTTCGAATACGTGGCGCTTCGCTACTTCAACGTCGCCGGTGCCGATCCTGCCGGGCGCGGCGGACAGTCGACGCCGCGCGCCACCCACCTCATCAAGGTCGCGTGCGAGACCGCCCTCGGTCGCCGGCCAAAGATGCAGATCTTTGGCACCGACTACCCAACCCCCGACGGCACCTGTATCCGCGACTACATCCATGTCAAGGATCTGGCCATGGCGCATGTGGCGGCCCTCGAGCACTTGCGTCGCGGCGGCAAATCGAATGTTTTCAATTGCGGTTACTCGCGGGGCTTCTCTGTTCGAGAGGTCATCTCGGCCGTGAAGTCGGTTTCCGGCGTCGACTTCGAGGTTGAGCTTGCCCCGGCCCGAGCCGGCGATCCGGCTGCCATCATCGCCAAATCCGATAAGATCCGCACTGCGCTTGGCTGGCGGCCGGCTCATGCCGACCTTGAGGGCATCGTACGCAATGCCCTCGACTGGGAACGCCACCTCATGGATCGGCAAAAAGCCGACTAAGTACCGGCAGACGATCGGATTGACTGGTCTGGCGGTACAAAAAAACGCCGTCTCGCGTCATGGGTATCGTGCCGAATACCGCACCGGAGAGATCCCTTAATGCCTTCGATTTCGGTCGTTGTTCCTGTGCTTAATCGGGCCACGATGATTGCCGACGCGCTTGACAGCGTCGCGGACCAAGCGGATGCCGTCCTTGAATGTTTGGTGGTTGATGGCGGATCGACCGATGGCACGCGCGAGGTTGTTTCGGCGCACCCTGTTGCACGGCTGATCGATGCGCCGGGCACAAGTATCTATCAAGCGCTCAACCGTGCGATTCAGGCCGCTTCGGGTGAACTGATCGTCCACCTCAACAGTGACGACAGGCTGGCTCCCGGCGCTTTGACCGCAATTGGCGCCGCTGCCGACCCGGACGTGGACATCGTAAGAGGTGTCGCCCGTTATGTCAGATTCGATACCAACGGCCTCGAACAAAAAGCTCCTATTCTGGACGATATGTTCTTGCCGACGCTGACCATGAGGAACGTTTTGTTTGGCGCGCCAGCAATAAACGCCAACGCCGTTCGAAAAACGACTTATGAACGAATTGGCCTTTATGATGAACGCTTGAGAATCGCCGCTGATCGGGAGTGGCTTCTCCGCGCCGTGCTCGCTGAAGTGAAAATCCGCTCGATCTCAGAGACGGTCTACATCTACCGCGCCCATGCAGGCTCACTAACCATTCATGACCGCTCTCCTGCTGAGGTAGAGTTGGTCCGTGAGCACCTGGACCTAGCCGCACGTTGGCTTGCTGCACCAACCGTCGATCACATCAGCAGGAAGAGGTTGCTCTGCTTTCACGCCAAGGAGGTTGTTCATCGGCTTGTATTGCAGGTTTCTGGTCGAGAGTCCGGCACGCTGGGACAAACCGTTCGGCACGCCTTTGCCGTGTCGCCCCTGTGGCCCATCGCCGCGATCGGGCCGCTTTCTCGGATCGCCGCCGACCGCATTGCGCGGGTGCTCCGGCGGCATGAACACAGAACAGCAGAAACCTGACCCAAGCCGCCGACCTGTTCACCGGGCCGAGCCCTCTCAGTCAGCGTGTGGGCAACGGGCTCGACCTCGTCACGCTGAGCACCGGTTATGGCCGCAGCGTTTTCTTAGAGCCCGTTGCGGGCGCTCCGACTCACGCAGTGCACTCTGATCGTATGATGTTTGAGAAAACCGCCGTCGCGATCCGGGGTGCCCCCCGGTGCTTGGTGGCCATCCACACGCCGAAGACCTGAGCGGATCACTCTTGACAGACCATGCCAACAGACAGGGAGAAGGACCCCATGGCACTGCCGGATTTCGTAACCATTGTCGAGGTCGGGCCTCGCGACGGCTTGCAGAACGAGCCGACCAGGGTTCCTGTCGACACCAAGGTGGCGTTGATCGACAGCCTCGCCGACGCCGGGCTGCGGGTGATCGAAGCCGGCGCCTTCGTGAGTCCGAAATGGGTCCCTCAGATGGCGGATACCGACGCCGTGCTGGCCCGCATCAAGCGGCCGGCGGGCGTGCGCTTCCCGGTTCTGGTACCCAACGAAAAGGGCATGGCGGCGGCGGAGGCCGCCGAGGGCGTCCATGAGATCGCGGTGTTCGGAGCCGCCTCCGAGGCGTTCTCGAAAAAGAACATCAACTGCTCCGTCGCCGAGAGCCTGGAGCGCTTCCGACCCGTCGTGGCGCGCGCCCGCGAGCATGGATGGCGGGTGCGTGGGTATGTCTCGTGCGTGCTTGGCTGCCCCTATCAGGGCGCCGTCACGCCGGAGGCCGTGGCCGCCGTGGCCCGCGACCTGCACGCCATGGGCTGCGACGAAATCTCGCTGGGCGACACCATCGGGGTCGGCACCCCGCTGGCGGCCCGCCGGATGATCGAGGCGGTGGCGGCGCATGTCCCGGTGGAGCGTCTGGCGGCGCACTTCCATGACACCTATGGCCAGGCACTGGCCAACCTGCTCGCCGTCCTGGAACTGGGCGTACCCACCGTTGATACCTCCGTCGCCGGGCTGGGCGGCTGTCCCTACGCCAAGGGCGCGTCGGGCAACGTGGCCACGGAGGATGTGATCTTCATGCTGGACGGCATGGGGATTCACACCGGGGTTTCGCTGCAACGCGTCGCCGAGGCCGGCCGGGCGATTTCGGAGAGCCTCGGGCGTGAACCGACATCGCGGGTGGCGCAGGCACTCCGGAGCGCGGCGGCATAGAGCCAATCCCGAGCAATCCGGAACAGGGAGGCGCATGGCAAACAGAATCGCACACCCCGGCGCCGACCCCGACCGGCCACGAAGGTCGGCCGGGGACGGTGTACCGCGGTCAGCGGTCGGCCTCGGGTGTGCCGTACCAGTCCTGAGCCTTGAACGGCCTGTTGCTGTCGCCGTCCGTTTCGCAGGCCCCGGCGCTGAACTGCGGACACAGGGCCAGCATGTTGCGGATCCAGGGCTCGTTGGCCTGGACCCAGGCGTCCAGATCGGCCTGGGCAATGGACTCGTCCTGAACCAGCGATCCCATCTCGTCGAGCCGGCTGGAGGAGACGAAGAACAGGTTGAGGAACGCCACCACCTCCGGAGCCGCCTCCGTCAAGGCGCGCGTGACCACGGTATGCCGTTCCGGCAGCGCCCCCATCTGGTTTGGCCCCAGATCGACCAGGCCGAGCGCGTCGAGGTCCGCGCCTTTCAGCGCCTCCGGCGGCACGTCGAAGGTGGCCAGGAGTGCATCGGCCTTGAGCGCGTCCAGCAGGCCGCCGGCCTCTGCATCGGAGACACTGGCCGCGTGCTGACTGTCGAGCGCCCGCAGGATAGCGCCGAAGGTGTGAGCCTTGGCGATGGACGGCGGGCCGCCCACCGAAAGGAACGTGATGTCGGCCGCCAGCGCGCCGCACGGCGCCGCCAGCAGGCCGAGGGCCGCGAACGCGGCCCCCGCGAGGGAGTGTTTCATGGGCTAGTACGTGGCTCCCTGTACGGCGCCGTCGTCCCCGCCGCTGGCGGGCGGACTGTAGGCGGCGGGCGCGGCTTCGGCGCTGACCGGACTCATCAGCGGCACCTCGCGGCCGAATCCGATCTGGTCGCCGTTGCCCAGGTAGACCGGATCCTTGCTGCCGAAGCGCGCGGTGCCCTGCACCACCGGCAAACCCCGGGCGATGAACTTCTTCACCGTCAGGAGGCCGGTGCAGTGGTTGGCGCCGATCTTCTCGAACCCGTAGTCGCCCAGCGTGAAGACGAGGTCGTCGTACTTCGGATCCCAGTCGTCGAACGGGCTGATGTGGAGGCCGCCGTAGATGCCGTACAGCTTCTCCATCTGGATTTCCTTGAGCGCCGTTTCCGCGAAGCGGATGATGCCCTGGTGGCAACATCCGGTCACCGACACGAGCCCCTTGCCCTCGACGTTCACGTACAGCGAGTTCTCGCCGTAGACCCGGGTGATGATGGGAATGGCGAAGTTGTAGATGGCGACCCCGTCGAACAGCGGCGTCAAGCCTGGCTTCATGACGTGCAGTTTCCCCCGGTGCCCGGAATCCTTCACGTACTGGAAGCCTTCCTCATAGAAGCCGTCCGGGACATACACGTCGATCTCCGGGGCATACTTCATGCTCACCGGGAAGCCCCAGAAGTGATCGAAATGCTCGTGCGAGATGATCAGGGCGTCGATCTCGCCGTTGGCCAGCATGGTGTCGATGCCCTCGCGCTGGAACGCCTTGTCGATCCAGTCGTAGGACCAGCCGGAATCGAGCAGGAGCTTCTTGGTGCTGCCGTCGCGCATCTCGATTTCCAGCAGCGCGGCATAGCCGCCCGCGTTCTCCGGGTGCACGGCATTTTCCATCTGGAACGCCCAGGCCCGCTCCAGATTGTTGGGCAGGTCGTCCTTGATGTGCTTGATGCCGTCGGCATAGGAGCCCTCGGCCAATGCGCCGTTCTTGTCGGCGAAGGGCGGCCAGTTGAACTTGTACTGGTTGACCAGCAGACCACCGGCGCCCCGGATGTCGCCGATCAGATCGGCGTTGCTGAACCAGCTTGTCTCGGAAATGTTGGTGACCTTCAGCGACCTGACGGCGCCGATGTCGGTCTTTTCGCTCTCGGCGGTGTCAAAGTGCCCATGGCGCAGGGGCGAGTAAGAGTAGGCGCCCATCATGCCCAGCGCGCCCAGCGCCGTGCCGCCGACCGCGCCGCGCAGGAAGGCGCGACGGTCGTTGCTTGGGCTTTGGGAGGAATCGGTCATCTGTCGTGACTCCCAGTGCTTCGACCCGGGCGGGCCGGCGCGCGCGGAACCGGGCGCCGGCCGGCGGGTCGGGATCAACCTACCAATCCATCATGACGGGCAAGGTGCCGCCCCACTTCAGCGCGTAAACGACGATGAAGAAGAGCACGATGCCCAGCGGAAGACCGGCCAGAAGGCCCTTGGTGTAGCTGCTCATGGCGTCCACCTCTCGTCATTCGGCGGGTTTCAGGGCGGGGTCGAGAACCGTCTCGTCCTTGGCGGCCTCGGCGCTGGTCTGCGGCGCGATCTTCCAGCCCGGCCAGTTGTCCATGAACCAATGATTGATCAGCATGATGTTGATCAGCCAGATGGTCGGGATCATGGGGAACTGCTGCGGATGGCTGAAGCCCCTCTGGGTGCCCAGGAACAGATGACTGGTGTTGTAGTACAGCCAGTAGATGACAATGGCGGCGACCAGGGTCACCAGGGTACGTACGGCGACCCGATAGGTCGGGCTGCCCTTGCGCGGCCAATTGTTCAGGTAGAACGTGATGAACAGGGCCGGCAGCAGGAAGAAGATCATCGTCTCGCCCACATGCAGCCAACGCCAGTCGGGCGCATACAGGCGACGGGTGCCACGCACGGCCTCGCCCCACCACAGTTCCTGCGCGAAATACAGGAAAAAGTGGCAGGCGAAGGCGATGGCGATGATGCCGAAGAAGGTCGCGAAGCGGCGCGCCCAGTCGTGGCGGATGACGCGGAACGGATAGCGCTCCCAAATCGTCTCCACCAACCAGACCACGACCGTGCAGCACATGATCCACGAGACATGGAAGTTGCCGCTGACCGTGTCGGCGAACTCGTGCCACCAGGGCGGCGCGATAGCGGCGAAGGACTGCCACTGCTCGTACAGGATGCCCATGTGCGGATGCATGGTCATGAAGAAGATGATGGTGGCCAGGAAGAAGGTCACCAGCAGGATGGTCAGGCCGCGCACCGGCTGGCGTTCCCGTTGCCAGGGGGCGCCCTCCATGCCGACGATCCAGGCCGGCGACAGCCACGAGGCCAAGGCGGCGAACATCAGGATGGCCAGCGCGGCATACTCCTCGGCGAAGAAGTCGGTGATGCCGAGTTTCTGCATCTGCTCCGGGTTGAAGTAGGCCATGCCATAGTTGCCAAGCAGCCCCTCGAAGAAGCCCTTGATCACCACTGCCATGATGGCCACCGCTATGGCGGACAGAAGCACCGCCTTGATGACCGGATGGGTGCGTTCCAGCCAGGCCCGTCGGAATGGCCAGTAGTTGAAGATGTAGACCATCCAGATGAGGATGATGAGCAGCCAGCGGCAGTACATGTAGCCGACGTAGGGCGTGTACAGCCGCATCCAGCCGCGCGGATCCTGGAAAATCCACCAGGTTGCATAGAACAAGGCCCCGAGCAGGACCAGGTTCAGAATCTGCGGGATGGGGGTAGGCCAGCGCTGGACGAGATTGCGTTCCTCTAGGTAGCCGTCCCCATAGCGCTCCACGGTCTCCGATGATGGCATGGCGCTTGACCTTTTCTAGTGGTCGCCGGCCGGCCCCGGCGCATCCGCCGGGGTCGTGTCGTCGGCATCGGTCCGCTGTCTCGCGGGCGTGGCGCACTGATGCGCCATGATCTCGCGCGCAAGCTCGACATCCGACTTGCCACGCGGATCGATCCCCAGGTCGCGGATGGCGTCGGCCAGGAACGGCCGCATTTCCGCGATCAGGGTGTGGCACTGGTCGAAGGAGGCGAAGTAGTCCGGCACCGCCGGTGTTGCGGTGGTTTCATGGCCGTGGTCTTCAGCGTCACCTTCGACGGCATTCAAGACGGTCTCGGCCGGTGTGCGCGTCACGGCGCGCGCGGCCCGGGAGACCAGCCCCCGGCACAGGGCACGGCGGCCGATGGGGTCAGCGGTCACGGTGGGCTCCCGGCGGTTTTTGCCGCCCTTGTGTCGGTGTGGGAATGGGGGTGGTGACCATGGTGCCCGTGGAGCGCGCCGTCCTCGTCGTGCGCGGCGTGACAGGCGCATGGCACCGCGTCGGGCTCCTGGTCCCAGCGGCCGGCCTCCCACCAGCGGGCGGGAGCGTCGTCCGGGCACCCGTCGCCGGCGCCAGCCGCCGCCACAAACGCGGTCAACGCGGCGCCCGGTTTCGTGGGGGCCGGATCGCTCGGGGTCGGCACCGCCGGCAGCACGACATGCAGACCGAATTCGCCCGGTCTCCGACGTGGTGTGACCGCCGCCGGCTGAACTCTGTGCGTGAAGGTCAGCACGGTGATCAGCGCATCGAACAGCGGACACAGCGCGCGCCAGCCCTCCGGCGCGCCCGACACGGCCGCCACGCTCAGCGCCGTGCCATCGGCCGCGCGGGCCAACCGCAGGATACCGACGGCGAACAGCGGGGTGTCGAACAGGTCCCGCGTCAACGCGCCATCGGGGGCGCCTGTGGCGGTGAATCCCGGGTCAAGGCGAACCGTCCGCTCATCGTCCGACAGGGCGGCGAATGACGGTTCATCCGGATGGGGGAAGTAGCGCGCCAGCATCGTGGCGCGGCTGACGTCGAGCGGGGCCAACGGATCCGGTTCGACCGATGGCAACGTCTCGATGGCATGAACACCATCATGCCCGGCCAGCCAGATCTGCGCCGCGAAGGGATGGCTCGGGCAGATGTGAAGGCCGGTCAAGCCGATCCGCGCGGACGCCGTGGCGTCCATCTTCAGCAAACGCAACCCGTGATCAATGATCGACACGGAGACGGCCACCGGATCAGGGCACCGGGGTTTTGCGTTCGCGCTCTTCAACCAACGTTCATTGCGCATCAACGGACTGCGCCCGGGCGCGGGCGCCCTCCCAGCTTCGCTCCCGCAAGACCGATGCTAACGCGGGGCGTAACAGTGGTAGGGCTCGCCAGTTGTGCGATGCAAAGCCGTTATGCCGCAGCGCACAATAAAACAGATGGCGACGGTTGTAACGATACGAGTCCGTCGCCGTTGCGGCCATGACAATTGTCAATGATTTCCGGGGCAGCCGCAGATGTCACGTCGAAACTAGAAAAAACAATTTGCATCTCCCCCATCACAAGCGCCAGACGCCCCCAATTCATGCTTTTTGGCCAAGCCATGACGGCAGCGCAACTCCAGCCCGACCGACACCCCCCGAGCGCTTTACTCTGATTGCGTGATTTTTTGCCATTTCTGTATTTGACAATAATACTCCGTCCTGACCAAGAGAGTCCCCGGTCATAATCCGGTCACGGGAAAGTGATCCGGGCTGAGGTCGGCTCTGACCGGATGAAATGGCCTAATGTTGGCACAGGATCGATCTGCAGGACCGGATTCCAGACTTTGCCTTGTGACAGGAACCTTCTGCACATCACAGACTTCGCGCTCGCCATGGGAAGCGGGGGCTCACCGGACTTCACGCGCCTTGGTCAACAGGCCTTGAACGACGCCGCCGGGGGCTGAAGCGACCATTCCAAAACGACCGCCCAAAATGACCGCCATGACCGGAATGCTGTCGCGGGAGCGATTTTCCAGACCAGCCGGCAGGCAATTGGCTTGAAGTCCGCCAAACGCGGTCTCGATGACTCCGGCCCCTCTCTTCGGACCGGTGGCGCCTATGCGGAACTATGGTAGGATGCGCGCTCCGACATTGCGGCAGGGTGGGGACGGATCATGACGTGTGGTGTCATCAGACCATCATTCCGCCGCCCCCTTTTCGCGGTCGCTCTGGGCCTTGTCGTTGCGGGCCTCCCGATCCCCCGATCCGCTCAAGCGGAGGAGGCCGGGACGGAGGCCCCCGCGCCCATCGCCCTGTTGGTCTTCACGCGCCCACCCTATTACGAACGCCTGGAACAGGGGGGCTTCGGGGGGCGCGTGGCCGGCCCGGTCGCGCGGGCCCTGGAGCAGGCCGGCATTGCCTTCACATGGCGGGAGATGGAGCCCAACGGTCATCTGCGCACGGTCGAGGCCGACCGCGAACCAGTGTGCGCCGTCGGCTGGTTCCGAACCGACAGCCGCGAACACATCGGGCTATTCAGCGACCCCGTCTACCGCGACCGTTCCCAGGTGGTTCTGACGCGAGCGGACAATATGGATGTGCTCGGGCACACCTCCCTGCGCGCGTTGTTCGCCGATTCATCGCTGCGCCTGGGAAGCAAGCTCGGATATTCCCATGGCCCCGTGATCGACGGCCTGATTGAGGATCTGGGACCGCCCCGGTCCACCAGTTCCCAGGACGACGCGGGATTGGTCCGCATGATGCTTGGCGGACGGTTCGACTACATCATCACGGGCGCCGACGAGGCCGAAGCGCTCATCGACGCGTTCGGGGAGGCGGGGCAGGATCTGTTGTCCGTGACCTTCGAGGACAGCCCGCCCGGCAACACCCGCCACCTGTTATGCAGCGGCAGTGTCGGGGCGGCGACACTGGCGCGACTCAACGCCGCCCTCGCCGCGGATCCGGAGGCTGACGAATGAACCCAAGGACAGCATCAGGCCCGACCGCGTCGCTCAGACGGCGGGGCACGCTCCGTTTCCGCCTGCTGGCCGTCTACGTCCCCGTTCTTGTGCTGGTGCTGCTCACCCTGTTCGCGGGCATGGAATGGCGCGTCAACCGCCAGGCCATGGCGGCCCTCGAACAGCGCCTTGAGATCTTCGTGTCCACCAACGCCCCCGTCCTCGCCGCTCCCATGTGGGTGTACGATGATGGCCTGACAGACTCTCTGGTGTCGGTGATGAGCGGACACCCGGACCTGCTGGCCATTGAGGTTCGCAACACATTCGGAGACGTGGTCGCGGCTCATGGGCCGGTCGAGGCCCTCGACCGAGACTCGTCGGTCTTGACGCGGAGCGTACCGATCATCAAGCGCGAGATCGACGGCAGCACGGTCGTGGGAGACCTGCACGTCGCGTTCGATGACAGTCGGGTCCGGCAGGCCCTCACGCGGAGCATCATCACCGACGCCATCACCATCGGCGTGGTCCTGGCGGTCCTGATCGCCCTGGTGGTCGTCACCACCGGCCGGCTTGTGTTCCGTCCGCTGGATCGCCTGTACAGGGCGATGTGCATCGACCCGGAGGTCGGCCAGCCGCGCAGGGTCGAGCATGAGTCGCCGGATGAACTGGGCGCCGTGATCGACGCCTTCAACGCCATGGAACGGCGCCGCGCCGATCTCCAGGGCTCCCACGCCCGACTGATCGACCTGGGCATCCTGATGGGGTCCGAGCACAACCCAAAACGCCTGACGGAAACCATTCTGGAAGCGGCCTGCGACCTGTGCCACAGCGACGGCGGCACCGTCTACCTGTTGAACGAGGAAGAAGACCGGCTGGAGTTCGCCATCATCCTCAACCGCAGCCTCGACATCCGACTCGGCGGCGCGGAGGGCGACCCCATCCCCTTTGCCCCGCTGCCGCTGCACCTGCCGGACGGCCAGCCGAACAACGCCAACGTGGCGGTCCATGCGGCCCTGACGGGGGTTGGGGTCAACATTCCGGACGTCTACAACGCCGAGGCGTTCGACTTCACCGGTCCGCAAGCCTTCGACGCGGCCAACACTTACCGCACCACCTCTTTGCTCGCGGTGCCGCTCACCAACCGCCAGAACGACATCATCGGCGTCCTGCAACTCATCAACGCCAGCGACCCGGAGACCGGGCGCGTGGTGGCCTTCGATGCGCCGCGGGCCTCCATCGCCCGCGCCCTGGGCGCCCAGGCCGGTGTCGCGCTGGAGAACCAGATGCTCCTTGAGGCGCAACGCCACCTGCTGGATTCCTTCATCGAATTGATGGCCGGGGCGATCGACGCCAAGTCACCCTACACCGGCGGACACTGTTCGCGCGTGCCGGAAATCACCCGTCTGTTGACCGAAGCCGCTTGCGCGGACACCGAGACCTTCCGCGATTTCAACCTGACCCAGGCCGAGTGGTACGAACTGCACATCGCCAGTTGGCTGCACGACTGCGGCAAGGTGACCAGCCCCGAATACGTCATCGACAAGGCCACCAAGCTGGAAACCATCGTCAACCGCATCCACGAGATCCGCACGCGGTTCGAGGTTCTGTGGCGGGACGCCGAGATCACCGAATGCCGCGCCCTGCTGGCCGGCACGGACCCCGAGGCGGCGCGGCGCGACCGTGAACAGGCGCAGGCGGCGTTGCAGGACGATTTCGCCTTCGTCGCCGCGTGCAACATCGGCGGCGAGTTCATGGACGATGCGCGCATCGACCGCCTCAAGACCATCGCCGCCCGCACCTGGATCCGGCATTTCGACGACCGACTGGGACTGTCGCTGGGCGAGGAACAGCGGCTGGACGGCGTGCCCCCCTCCTCGCCCCCGAGCGAGGAACGTCTGCTGGACGACAAGCCGGAGCACAGCGTGCCCTGGCCCGACAACGTCCCACCCATCACCGCGGACAACTCCTACGGATTCACCATGACCGCCCCGGACAAGCAGTTCAATTTCGGAGAACTGTACAATCTCTCCGTCCGGCGCGGCACCCTGACCGAGGAAGAACGCTTCAAGATCAACGATCACATGATCCAGACCATCATGATGCTGGAAAGCCTGCCGCTGCCCAAGCATCTGCGCCGGGTGCCGGAATACGCCGGAGGTCACCACGAAAAGATGGACGGCACCGGTTATCCGCGTGGGCTGGAGGGGGCGACCATGTCGATTCCGGCGCGCATCATGGCCATCGCCGACATCTTCGAGGCCCTGACCGCCGCCGACCGTCCCTACAAGACCCCGAAAACGGTCTCAGAGGCGCTGAAGATCATGAGCTTCATGCGCAATGACAACCACATCGACGCGGAGCTGTTCGATCTTTTCCTGCGCTCTGGCGTGTGGCGCACGTATGCCGAAACCCACCTGCGCCCGGAACAGATCGACGCCGTCGACATAAACCTGTATAAATCTTCAGTAACCGGATGACGCCCGTCTCAACCGCCCGCCGCCGTCATCACCGATCCGTCGGGGTGAAGCGGGGTCATGTCCACCGAGACGTCCGGCGCGCCGCCGCCCCCGCCCAGCATCACGCCCTTGATGGGCGAAACGTCGTCGAAGTCCCGACCCCAGGCGACCACGACGTGTTCATGGGTGACCAGCTTGTTGTTGGTGGGATCGACGTCGATCCAGCCGCCGTTCGGAGCCTCCGGCATGGGCACGAAGACCGACACCCAGGCGTGGCTGGCGTCGCCGCCTTCCAGGCGGGGGCCACCGTCCGGCATGCGGGTGAGGACATAGCCGCTGACATAGCGGGCCGCGAGCCCCAGCGCGCGCAACGCCCCGATCATGATGTGGGCGAAGTCCTGACATACGCCGCGCCGGTCGCGCATGACCTGGGCGAGCGGCGTCGCGATGGTGGTGGCCGTGGGGTCATAGACGAAATCGCCGTGCATGCGGGCGCACAGGTCCACCACGCCTTCCAGAATGGGTCGCCCCGGCGGGAAGCTCGGCCGGGCGTAGTCGCGCAACGTGTCCGACACGACGATCAGCGGAGATTCGAACGTGTACTGACCGTTCTCGACGATATCGGCGCCCAGCCCCAGCGACAGGCGTTCCACCACCCGCTCCCAAGGCGGCGTGCGCGCCGGGTCCGGAAGGTCGGGGGGCTGCACCGAGACGTGCGACGCGGCGGTGACGGCGAGTGTCCGGTAAGGCTCCACCAGGGTGAAGGTCGTCAGCACATTGCCGAAAAAGTCGATGCGCCGGCCTCGGTGCGTGGGCGTCGGATGGATGGAGGCCGACGCGCCGTGAACCCGCTGGGTCGCGAATGAGCGCGGAATCAGGCGCCCCGCATGGTGGCTGATGGTCACCGGCGCGGTATAGGTATAGGTGGTCCGGTGCCGAATACGGTAGCTCATCGGGCAGGGCGCGCTCATGGGCCGGTGTCCTCCGGGCCGGCGCCCAGGCCGCTGCCGTGGCGGGTCTCGACCGCGTGGGCAAAATACTGGCGGGCCAGCGAATCCGACAGCGCGTTCAGCAGCCCACGGAGGAGATGGAGCAGGCTGGGCAGATCGACCGGCGGCGGCATGGCCTCGTCCGGCTCCGGCGGCGGGCCATCCCCCGTCGCCGGGGTGTCGTTCCCCAGGTGCATGCGGTCCAGGTCCACCGTGCGCGTGATGCCCAGCAGCCGGACCGCCAGCCGCTGTTCGTGGGTGCGCAGGCCGAACGCCTGATCGGGCGCGAGGCTGTCCATGTGCATTCCCAGCCGGGCGAGTTGATAGGCCAGTGATCGCGGGTTGCTCTCGTCGGCCAGCAGGATGTCGAGCACCGGCACGGTCTGGGCCGCGTCCAGGTAGCGCGCGCGGTAGGTCATGTGACTGTCCGAGACCTCCAGCGCGACGTCGAGGGCGGCATGCCGTGCCTCGTCGGCGGTCCGGGCGACGCCGTCGAACAGATCCAGAATATGCAAAGAGCGTTCGATGCGTCGGCCGGTATCCAGGAAGCGCCAGCCCAGCCCCCGCGTCATGTTCTCGTTGGCCAACCCGGCCAGCACCTGAAGCGGCATCAGCACGTCCGATAGACGATGACCGGCGTCCTCCGGCGTCAGCCGAGCTGGCCTCGGCGCCGGAACCGAACCGTCGACGCCGGCGTGACCACTGAGGCCGAGTGCGGCGATCAGGGCGTCGATGGCGCGCCAGTTGTCCACCGACAGGCGGTCGCGCACGCGCAGGCCGACGCGGTGAACGTCGAGCACCAGGGCGGCCAGCCCGCGACCGTTCAGAGGGTTCAGATTGGCCTCCAGGATATCGCGGACCGCGCCATACCGCTCCGCCGGGTCCGGGCCGGCGGGCGTCGAGAAGGGCGGATGACCCAGTGGCCACAGCATACCCAGGATCACACCGGTTTCCAGCGATCCCGCCCCAGTCTCGGCCAGACGCCCCACCATGGCCCGCATCAGGCGGACGATGGCGTCGCAACGCTCGACATAGCGGCCCAGCCAGAACAGATCGTCGGCGACGCGGGACGGCAGATCCCGCGCCCCACGCACCACGGTCACGGACTGGCCGGCGGAGCGCGGCCGATAAGGCAGCGGCGCGGGATGGTCCGACAGCACCCAGGCGTCCTTGCTGCCGCCGCCCCGCTGCATGGACACACCGCGCTGCCCGCCCGGGCCGGAGACGCGCACCAAAGCACCCGGCACGACCTGATAGTCGCCGCCTTGCGCAAACACATGGACCCGCGCCACCATCGAGCGGGGCTCCAGCCCACTTTCCGTCCACACCGGCGTCGTGGACAGATTGACGGCCTCCTGCCCCACCCAGGTGTGGGGAGACCGCTCGATGTCGGCCGCAAGGGCCGCGCGCCGGGCCGGGTCCAGGTCCGCGCCCCGAGTGACCGGACCAGAGGCGTTGAAGGCGGAGCGAACAACCAGATTCTCAAGATCGCGCAGGACATAGCCGCGCTCTCGGGCCTGCCCACACCACCAGGTGGCCACCGAGGGCATGATCAGGTCCTGACCCAGCAGGCGGTGACACAGCGACGGCAGAAAAGCCATCAGGCCGGGGCTCTCCACCAGCCCCGCGCCCAGGGCGTTGGCGAGCGTGACCGTGCCGTCGTGCGCCGCCTCCACCAGTCCGGGAGCGCCCAGGGTCGAGTCGCCCCGCAATTCCAGAGGATCGCAGAAACTGCTCTCATTGCGCCGCAGGATGACATCGACCGGTTGCAGCCCGCCCAGCGTCTTCAGGAACACCCGACCGTCACGCACCGTCAGGTCCTCGCCCTCCACGAGGGTGAAGCCCATGTAGCGCGTCAGATAGATATGCTCGAAATAGGTTTCATTGAACGGCCCCGGCGTCCACAGCACCACGCGCGGCCGTTCCCGGGGCATGGGCGTCCGCCCGATCAGGCTCTCCCGCAGGGCGCTGAGGCTGGCCGCCAGCCGATGCACGGGCATGTCCTGGATCATCTGAGGCAGCACCCGGTTCATGATGACCCGGTTCTCCAGGGCATAGCCGATACCCGAGGGCACCTCGCAGCGCGAGTCCATGACCCACCAACGGCCGTCGGAGGCGCGCACGAGATCAAAGGCCAGAACGTGCAGGAACACACCGTCGGCCGGGCGCGCCCCCACCATGGGACGCATGTAGTTCGGGTTGCCGTGGATCAAGGCCGGCGGCAGGCTGCCTTCCGTCAACAGGTGGCGCGGGCCGTAGAGATCGGCCATCACCGCGTTCAGCAGGGTGGCGCGCTGGATCACGGAGCGCTCGATCTCGCCCCAGTCGTCCTCGTTCAGCAGCAACGGCACCGGATCGAGCGTCCACGGCCGATCATATCCGGACGACTCGCCGTGAATGTTGTAGGTGACACCGTTGTCGCGGACCAGCCTGTGGGCGCGTTCCGCCCGCGCGGCCATCTCGTCCGGGCCGAGCGCGTCGAGCCACGCCAGCAAGTCCCGCCAGTGCGGCCGCACCGTGCCGTCGGCCGCCACCATTTCATCGAAGACCCCGGGGCGCGGCTCGTACCGCAACCAGGTCAGACCGTCCAACGGAGGGCGGTCGGCCGTCGCTGTCGCGCCAAGCCCTGTCCCTGCGTCGGAGGTCCTGGGAATGCCCATGTCGTCCGTCTGCTCCCAAAGGAGGGGATCGCCGTTCCATGGAACGGCGCGGACGCGCCAATGTCAAACCGCAACTCGTTGAAATGGGGGCAAGAGGCCGAATTGAGGCATCACCCCCGCGTCAGGCCCCGGATCGCCGTCGAGGTGGCGACCTTGCCCTGGCCCTGATAGGCCTCGTGGTTCCGCTCGATCTCGTTGATCTTGTAGAGATAGTTCACCATCAGGCCGACGGATCGGGCCATCCCCTTCTCGGAACGATCCCCGAGCCAGTTCAGCCGCTCCACCCGCGCGCCGTTGGTCAGGTGGAAGTGCGCCACCGGGTCCAGCACGGTGGCGGCGCGGCCCTCCTGTCGCGGCGGCCGACGCTCGTTGACGATGTAGCGCGCGCACAGCCGGGTCAGCGGCGCCTTCAGAGCGGTGGCCAGCGGTTCGCTGCCGACCCAGTCCGCCCCCTCGATCAGGGCCTTGAAGTCGCCCTTGGAGGCGCCGCCCCTGGTCTCGCCGTCGCCCGCGTGTGCGGCGAGCGCTTGGCCCAACGCCTTGCGCTCCTGCTGTGTCAACAAGCCGACCTCGCCTTCCGCCAGTCGGCGGTCAAGCCAGTTCCGGAACCCAGGGATCGGCGACAACGTCGAGAAGGTCGTGACCTTGGGGAAGGAATGGCTCAGCCGCTCCACCACCTGCTTGATAAGGAAGTTGCCGAAGCTGATGCCCGCCAGCCCGGCCTGGGCGTTGGAGATGGAATAAAAGATGGCCGTGTCGGCCTGCTCCGGGTCGAGCGAGGGGCTCGACGAATCCAGAACCTCCTGGATGTTGCCGGCCAGCCCGTTGACCAGCGCCACCTGCACGAAGATCAGCGGCTCCTCCGGCATGTTGGGATGCACGAAGGCATACAGCCGGCGGTCGTGGTCGAGCCGGTCCTTCAGGTCCTCCCAACTGCGGATCTCATGCACCGCTTCGTAGGTGATGATCTTCTCCAGGAAGGCGGCCGGCGAGTTCCAGGTGATCCGCTGCAACTCCAGAAACCCGATGTCGAACCAGCCCGCCAGCAGATCGCGCAGGTCGCGTTCCAGACCGCGCAGGTCCGGATTATCGCGCGCCAGTTGCAGCAACTCCGCCCGCATGTCCACCAGGAACTTGATGCCGCGCGGCAGCGCGTTGAACTGGCGCAGCAGACGCAGGCGGGGCGGCTCCAGGGCATCGCGCACCCGGGCCTCGGCCAGTTGCAGCGCGGAGAAGTCCTCGCCGTCGACGTCCGTCAGCGCGGCGGCGGCGTCCCGGACGCGATTATGGTCGGTGGCGTACTCGCGGGCCAGGATTTCCAGAAAGCGGACGCGGCCCTGCTCGTTCAGGCTCAGATAGGCGCGCCCCAGCGTGGCCGCGCGAGCGCGGGCCGACACCTCGCCGCCGCGCGCGGCGAGGCAGTCATCCAGGCCGGCGCGGATCTTGCGCGCATCCTCTTCCGGCAGGTCCGGGTTAAGCGAATCCAGACCGTCCGCTCCGGACACCTTGTCGGCGATGTCGCGCCAAAGGGTGCCCCAGGTGCGCAACCGTCCCAACAGGCCCGGTGAAACCTCCTTGTTCATGCCCGTCCCCCACATCGGCGGTTCGAAGCGTCTCTCTTCACATGTCCATATAGGAAGTCAGGACGGAGGCGGCCATGGGGGATCGGCGTCCAGGTCGGCCGCCGCGCGGGCCATGGCCTCGGGCAGATCCTCGGCGATCAGCCCCGGCGGCCCCAGGCGGGCGCCGGCGCCGTGCAGCCAGACGGCGGCGGCCGCCGCCGACACCGCCGGCGCGCCCTGGGCCAGCAAGCCGAGAATGGCCCCGGCGAGCACGTCACCGCTGCCGGCCGTAGCCAGCGAGGGCGGCGCGTTGACGTTGATGATGGCCTCGCCGGACGGCGCGGCGACGACCGTCTCCGGCCCCTTGAGCACCACCACCGCACCGGAGCGCTGGGCCGCCCGCCGCGCCCGCCCGAGAGGATCGCCGTCCGTCAGGTCGGGGAACAGGGCACGGAACTCGCCCTCGTGCGGGGTCATGACAAGCGGCGCGGCGACCGCGTCGAACAGTGCGGCGGGATCGTCGGCGAAGCTGGTCAGGGCGTCGGCGTCCAGCACCGTCGGCCGGCCGTGGGCCAACAGCGCCAGCGCGCGCGCGGCGGTGTGCGGGCCGCGTCCGGCGCCCGATCCCCACAGCAGGGCATTGAGGCGCGGGTCCTCCAGCAGGGCCTCGACATCCTCGGGCCGGTCAAGGGGACGGCAGATCACGCCCGGGGCGTCCTGGGCATAGAGGGACAGGGCGGCGGACGGCGCGGCGACGCTCAGCAGCCCGGCGCCCATGCGGCGGGCCGCCCGCGCCGCCAGCCGCCCGGCGCCGGTCATGGTCGCGCCGCCGAACACCACGGCATGGCCCCGCGTGTACTTGTGATCGTGCGGCCCCGGGCGCGGCAGAGTCCACAACGCCGGCCCATTCACGAACGCGGTCGGCGCGATGTCCTCCAGAACGGCCGCCGGGATACCGATGTCGGCGACCACCAAGGCGCCGCACAGGGCGCGGCCCCGGCCCAGCAGGTGGCCGGGCTTGGGCCGGAAGAAGGTGACGGTCAGCGCCGCCGGGGCGGCGACGCCGCGCACCTCTCCGGTGTCTCCGTCCAGGCCGCTGGGGACATCCACGGCCACCACCGGAATCGCGGGGCGCGCCGTCAGGGCCGACAGCACCGAGCCGGCGACGCCCTCCACCGACCGCGACAGCCCGGCGCCGAACAGGGCATCCACCACCAGGGCCGCGCCATCCAGCGCCCCCAGGTCCAGGGGCACGGTGGGGCCGGTCCAGCGCACGGCGTTGGCGGCGGCGTCGCCGGACAGGCGCTCCCGATCCCCCATCAGGTGAACCCGAACCGGCCATCCGGCGGCGCGCAGACGCCGGGCGACCACGAACCCGTCGCCGCCGTTGTTGCCGGGACCGCACAGCACCGCCACCGGGCGCGGCGACCAGCGGCGCCGGATCTCGCGAACCACGGAGAAACCGGCGGCCTCCATCAAAGACAGCGAGGACACGCCCCGGGCCACCGCCGCCGCGTCCGCGCGCGTCATTTCGGCGACCGTCAGCAGGGCGCCGCCGGCCTCGAGTGTCCAGGGTTGGCGATCCATCGGGTTCCCCCAGGGTTCGTCGTCATGCCAGGCGCTGCAGATCCTCGTCCGACAGGGAGGTGGGCACGACCACCACCGGAACCCGCAGGCGCGCGCCGAAACTGCCGGCCAGCCCGGTGATGAGCGGTCCCGGGCCATCCTTGTGCGAACTCGCCGCCAGCACCAGAACGGAGATTTCGGGACACTCCTTGACGACCTCAAGGATCTGGTCGCCGGCCCGGCCTTCCCGCACCATCAGCATGGGGGTCTGACCGGTCGTTTTCTGCACCTCGGCGGCGAGCCGTTGCAGGCGCTTTTCCGCATCCTCGTGGGCCTCGGACTGCATCTTGTTGCCGATGAACGCGAAGTGCTGGAAGTCCGGCGGCTCTATGGCACGCATCAGAACGACCCGACCGCCGGAGGACCGGGCACGCAGGCAGGCGAAGCGCAGGGCCGTGCGCATCTCCTCGGTGTCGTCCACCACGACCAGGAACGTTCGCGGCGCCTCGGGTGTCGAGGCCCTGGTCTCCGGGATGGGGGGCGTGTCTGTCATGGTGGAACCTCCTGGGCAACGCTGGCCGTCGGGATCAACGCCCTATTTACGTTGGAGCGCAACCGCGGCCAGCCATCCCGTCACGATGGCCACGACAATGGCCGCGAGGCCATACAGGGCCGGGCGCTGCTGGGCGAAGTCGAAGATCTCGGCGCCCACCCCGATCTTGCTGATGATCAGGGGCGTGATCTCCGCGCTCACAACATCTCCGTCACGGATCAGATACACCTCCACCGAATAGGACCCCGTCGGCACGTTCGCCGGAAAATGCAACTCGGCCCGGAACAGGCGGTTGGCCAACAGGGTCACCGGGAAGACCCGGTCGCCGTACAGGCCCAATTTCTGTTTCAACCGCACCAGTGCTGCGCGGAAGCCGGGTACGAACGAATCCGTCACGCTGCGGTCAACCAACGTAAAGGCCAGGTGTTCGGTTCCGATCTGGTGGCGCGATAGAACACTCGCCGGCAGGATTTCGTCCGGCGGCCGGCTCGCGAACACCTGATAGAAGGCCGGCACGTTCTCGAACGTCACGCTGTCGCGATTGGCCCAGATAATGCCCGCCACCGGTGCCTTCTTGCGCACCACCTTGCGGGTGGAGGGGCCGCGCACCACCAGGACCACATCGCCGGGACCGTCGGTGGCGCCGAACAGAAGAACATCGGTGCCGGAAAAAGCGGTGGTGATGGCCACCAGATGCTTGGACAGATCGGCGACAAGCGGCTGTATGGGCTGTTGGGCCCGGGCGAGCGTGAGGGCCGTCATCAGGGCGAGGGCGGCCAAGCCGGCGGCCAGGCCGATGGCGACCGGAAGCCGTCGGGCGGCGGAACCGGGGCGGGGGGCGCGACGCATCAGGCCGCCTCCAGCACCAGCGTGAACACGTCCTCCGGCGTGGCCACCAGATCATAGGCCAGCTTGACGCCCATCCCCAGCACCAGCAGCGCCAGCAGCACCCGCAGTTGTTCGCTCTTCAGGCGGGCGCCGGCCTGGGCGCCGGCCTGGGCGCCGACGACGGCCCCCAACAGCAATAGCAGCGCCAACACAACATCTACGGTCTGGTTCAGGGTCGCTTGCAGGAACGTGGTGTTGGCGGTGACGAAGATGATCTGGAACAGCGACGTCCCCACCACGATCTGCGTCGGCATGCCGAGCAGGTAGATCATCGCCGGAACCATGACGAACCCGCCGCCAACCCCCATGATGGCCGTCAGGACGCCCACGAAAAAGCCCACGGCCGCCGGCAGCAGCGCGCTGATGTAGAGCTTCGACTTGCGGAAGCGCATCTTGAAGGGCAGGCCGTGGATCCAGTTGTGGCGGCCGGCGCCATTGCGCCGCTGCGACCCGCGTCGATGAACACGCACCATGGCCTGAAGGCTTTCCACGAACATCAGGCCGCCGACGACCCCCAGGAAGACGACATAGCTGAGGGAAATGGCCAGATCGATCTGGCCCAGCCGGTGCAGCACGGCAAACAGCCACACCCCGGCCGTGGAGCCCACCAGTCCCCCCACGAGCAGCACGCCGCCCATCTTGAAGTCCACGTTGCCCCGGCGCGTGTGGGCGATGACGCCGGTCACGGACGAGGCCACGATTTGGTTGGCGCCGGTCCCCACCGCGACCGCGGGCGGAACGCCCAGAAACATCAACATGGGCGTCATGAGAAAGCCGCCGCCCACACCGAACGCCCCGGACAGGAACCCGATCCCCCAGCCCATGCCGAGGATCACGAAGACGTTGACCGACATCTCGGCGATGGGCAGATAGATCTGCATGGTGGGTCTTGGGTCCCCTGTGCAAAGGAAGGACGGGCCTCGCGAGTCCGACGGGACCAGTCTCGTTGTAATAGGTGGCCGGACGTTGACCGATCAAGGGAAAAGCCGGCGCCACAGGTGTCCTTCGGCCTCGCCTTGATGGTATGGTGCCGCAAGCCCTGATTTCGGGTGTGCGGCGGGGGTCGAGGTGGGCATAATCGGCACCGCTGCGTTTCCATACTGACACTGGAGGTTACAGCCATGCGCGCCGTTACCGGCCTGCTGTTCACCATCATGCTTGTTCTGAGTCTGACGCCGCAGATTGCCAGCGCCGGCGATCCGTCGCCGTTCGACGGACCTGATCCGGCCGCGTCCTCCGGGGCCGAGCCCGCCGAGTCTCCCTACTGGACCCCGCAGTTGGGCGATGCCGAGCGCAAGCCGATCCTGGATGCCCTGCGTCCGGAAATCGAGAAGGCCACCATAGGCCCTGTCCGCTTCGTGGTCGAGGTGCTGCGAACGGACGGCGAATGGGCCTACATCCAGGCCATTCCGCAACGGCGCGGCGGTCAGCCGCTGGAATGGTGGAGCACGCCTCGGTTCGCCGAAGCCTGGAAGAACGGTGAGATGAGCGAGGTCGTCATGGGCCTGGTTCGATATGATGACGAGGAGGGAGAATGGGTGCTCGTCGATCACGTCATCGGCCCCACCGACGTGCATTGGTACAACTGGATGGAAAAGTACGGCCTGCCCGAGGCCCTGTTCTCGCCGTAAGGCGCCGGTCAACCAGCGGATCGCATGGCCTCCACCGCGTCCACCATGACCCGCACCGCCGCCCGCACGGCTTGCGCTTCTTCTAGGTTGTGATCTAGTGCGATAAGTTCCGAAAAATTGTCGATGGCGCCCAGGGCGTTCATCAGGTCGTGGCGCGTGTCCCGGGCGTCCCGCGCCATCGGCCGTTCCATGGCCCCCAGCACCCCGGCCAGACGGGCCACATCGTTAAGACGCGCGCAGACGACCGCGACATCCTCGCCCAACTGCCCGGTATCGGCGCCGGCACGCCGGTCGAGGGCCTCGCTGGCGAGCCTCAGGTGCTCCAGTGGCGTGCTTAGGAGGGGGGTTCCTCCCGCGAATTCGGCTGTTTCCAGGCCCATTCTTCCCTCCAGCGTGTCAAGCCCGCCGGGTCCAGCGGGCGGGCGAAGTGATACCCCTGTCCATAATCGCAGGCCATGTCCGACAGGGCTTGCGCTTCTTCCGGTGCTTCGATGCCTTCGGCGACGGTTTTCGCCTCCAGGGTCTGGCCGAGATTGATCATCAGCCGCACGATCTGCTCGGAGCGAGGGTTCTCAAGCAGCGTGGCCACAAAAGTACGGTCGATCTTGATCTCGTTGAACGGCATGCGTTGCAAATGCAACAGCGAGGAATGACCGGTGCCGAAGTCGTCCAGCGAAACCGAGAAGCCCCGAAGGCGCAGGGCCGTGAGGACCCGTTCCACCCGGTCGGGGTCCTGCAGCGCGGCCGTCTCGGTCAGTTCGAGAACGAAGTCCCGGGGGGAAACGCCGTTCTTCTTTAGGGTGCGGCAAAGCATGTCCGGCAACGTATGATCTGCCAGACACAACGCCGACATGTTCACGGCACAGCGGACCCCATTGGTCTTCCATACGGCGGCCTCGCGCGCCGCGCGATCCAGCACATAGGTCAGCAGGCGCAGGGACAGCCCCTCGTCGCGTTCAACGACGGGGACGAACTGGCCGGGCGAAATGACGCCGTCGTTGACCGGCCAGCGCACAAGCGCCTCGACGCCCATGTACTCTCCGGAGCGCAGGGACACCTTGGGCTGATAGACGAGGCACAGCGCCTCGTCGGACATGGCCTCGGCGATGGCGGCGGGGGTGATGGTGTTGCTGTCGGCGCGAAAGGCGGTCAGGCGGCCCAGGATATCCTCCACCGTCACCGGCTTTGGCAGCGGCGGCAGCATGCGCACGCCCAGACGCTCGCCGATTCGATGGGCGGAGCGCAGCACCTCGGGATCGCAGCCGCTGATGAGCGCAACGGCGGTATCGCCGGCGCGCGGGGCCATTTCCGACAGAACCGACAGGCCATCCATGTCTGGAAAGGTCAGGTCGAGGAACACGATATGCGGCTCGAACGACAACACCGCGGCCAGTCCCCGATCCGGAGACTCCACGGCCAGCGCCACCCAGCCCACCTTCGGGCAGGCCCGGAGGAAGAAAGACCGGAAGCTGGAATCGTCATCGATGACGAGGGCGCGAAATCGGTTGTCGTGCACCACGGTTTGACTCACGCGCTGATGGCTTTGCGGTTCCTCGTCTCCAGGACGGTTTGGATACGGCCCAGAAGGTCCGGAAGGTTGATCGGCTTGGCCGAGAAATCCACGCAGCCGGCGTCAACGGCGGCCGCGCGGTCGTCAGCCATGGCATGGGCTGTCAGGGCGATCACCGGAATGTCGGACGTCGCCGGATCGGCCTTGATGCGGCGGGTGACCTCCAGCCCATCGATGTCGGGCAGGCCGATGTCCATGAGGATGACGTCCGGGCCGTCGTCGTTGGCGGCGGTCAGGGCCTGCTGTCCCGTCTCCGCGCAGACCACCGTGTGTCCCCGCCGCGTCAGCAGGCGCGACAGGGCGCGGGCATTGTCCGTGTTGTCCTCGACCAGGAGAATATGAGCCATGATTGGGGTCCTTTCTGACCGCTATTCGCCGGAAACCACTTCGGGAGTCCGGGTCTGTCGCAGCCGGGAGGCAGGGTCGGCCGCTGTTTCGAACACGTTTCGACCGCTGATGAGGCAGGTCAGTTGAGTGGCTTGGACACTGGAGACGAGCATCTCGGTCAGGGCTTCCAGTTCGAAGTCCCCCTTGCGCAACACATTGTCGCAGTGCTCGCGCAGCCACGCCTGCTCCGCGAGGGTCAGGTCGATACCCGTGATGACGGTGACGGGCACGGTCGCCAACCGCGCGGACGCGCGCATGGTCCTGACAATGTCGAAGCCGCCGGTGCCCGGCAGCGCCAGATCCAGAAGCACCATCGCCGGGGTGCTGCGCCTCAGGAAGGCCAGCGCGTCGGAGCCGTTGTCGAACCGGATGACCGGCAGGCCGGTGCGGTCCAGGGCCCGTGCGATGGCGTGCAGCATGTTCGGGTCGTCCTCGACCACCACGACAGCCCCCTCCGATCCGCAGGACACGCAAGCCTGAACGGCATTGAGCACATCCTGACCGGCGCCGACACTCACAGGGCGCTCACGTCCGCAGGTCAGGTTCCGGAACAGGACCCCGTTTCCGGTATCGTTCCCTTTCGGGTCCTCAAGGGTCATGACGGGAACCCCGGTCAGGGCCGGGTGGTTTTCGAACCGACGAATAATGTTATTGGCGGCGCCGTGATCGTCCAGCCCGACGGCGACCACGGCGTCCGGCCGGTGCGCGCCGCCGCGCTCGGCGGCATCCTCGGGGGACGAGGCCCCGACCACCCGGTGACCGGCGCTCGTCAGCGCTTTCATCAACGCCGCCCGGCGCTGGTCATCGCCGTCGACCACCATGACCATGGACGAAGGCGCGGTGTCGTTGGCCGGCGCCATCGGCTGTGCGGATGACGGGCGGGCCTGATCGCGCTGTTGCGGGGCGTCCAACAGGGGAATGCGGAGTTCGAAGGTTGTGCCCTCCCCCTTGCGGCTTTCCACATGCACGCCGCCGCCCATCAGGTCCATGATGCTGCGGGTCAGCGCCAAGCCGACGCCGGAGCCGCCGTGGCTGCCGTGAACATAGGTGTTCGCCTGCTCGAACATGCCGAAGATACGGCCCATCTCCTCCTCAGTCATGCCGATGCCGGTATCGCTGATGGCGATGATCAGATCCGCCGGTCCCCGCTCCATCCGCATGGTGATGCGGCCGTTGCGCGTGAATTTGGCGGCGTTGGAGACGAGGTTCAGCACACACTGGCGCAACCGCAGGCGGTCGAGCGTGACCGTGGCCGGCAGTCCGCTGGTCTCAATCTCAAATGCGTTGTTCTGCTTGCGCGCCAGGGTGACACCGAAGGCATTGATTTCCTCGACCAGGTCATCCAGGGCCACGGGTTCGGAGCTCAGTTCCAGGCGGCCGGACTCGATCCGCGCGAGATCAAGGATCCCGTTGATCAGGTCGAGCAGGTGGTTGGCGGCATTCTTGATGTTGGCCGCGTCCTCCTGCATTTCGGAATCGCCGTTGTCCTCGGCCGCGTCGACGATCATCTCGGCGTGCAGGGTGACGGCGTTCAGCGGTGTGCGCAGTTCGTGGCTCATATTGGCCAGGAAGCGTGACTTCGCGGCGCTGGCCTCGCGGGCGGTCTCCAGGGCGACGGCCTCGCTCATGTCGTGCAGGTTGATGACGTAGCGGCGCCACTGCGGCTCGCCCAATGTAGCGATGTCGAGGGTCACGGGAACGATACGGCCATGGCGCGTGACGGCCCGGGTCAAAAACGCCCGATCCACGACGCCGATTTCGTCGCCGTTCAGCCGCCTCAGGCGCTCGGGATCGAGGATCTGGGCGTCCTCGGGAGGCAGCAGGATATCCGAGCGCCGACCCAGAATCTCATGCCGCTTCCAGCCGAAAAGGCGCTCCACAGCCCGGTTCGCGTCCTCGATCACCCCCAGGTCCGAGACCAGCACGATGGCGTCGGTGCCGGCGTCGAACACCTGTCGCATGTCGTTTCGCGCTTCGCGGGCGGCCCGCATCTGTGCCTCGATACGGTGGGACATGGCGCGCAGACCCCGCGCCAGATAGCCGAACTCGTCTTGGCGGCCGAGCAAGCCGGCCCCCGGCCGGGTCAAGGACTTGCCGGGTTCATAGGCGTCGATCTGGTCCACCAGGCGGTACAGCGGGCGCAGCAGGAAGCCGGACATGACGGCAAACAGGATCAGGCCAAACACCAGGAACCCCACCGCGAGGGTCCACGCATGATCTAGCACCGAGTGCAGCGCGCCGGCATACAAGGACCGTTCCCGTTCGGCCCCGAGCACAATGGCGCGATCACTGGACGGATGCAGGCGCATGCGGTGGAACATGACCTTGGCACCGTCATGGCGGATGACGCGGTCGGCCTGGACCTCGCCCTCCTTCGGCGCGAACAGCGTGGCAAAGTCCAGGCCGAAGAGATCCTTGAAGGTTGTCCCCGGAGTGCCGTCGTTCTGTCCCGCCGACGTATCGAAATCGAACTCCAGGGACGGATCGGGGTGACTGAGCACCTGCCCCTTGTCGTTGAACAACATCAGTTTCGCGCTGTCGCCGTACAGTTGCGCGAGCCGGAACGCGAGGTGGCGGAACCCCACGTTGAAGACGATCATCACCGGCGGCTGGTCGCCCGCGCCGCCCACGACCTGGCCGAATCGGATGCTGGGACGGTGGGGCACCTCCACCGCGCCGTTCTCGCGGTTCAGATTGATGGTCGAGACGTACAGGCGTCCCGGCGGCTGCGCGAGCATGGCCGCGAAATAGTCGCGATGCCGCTTGTTCTGTAGCGGTGCCGTCTGCACGGTGCCGGCCATGAGGTCGCGCTGGACGCGCACCAACTCATCGCCCGTGGCGCCATTAATGACCCGGGCCTGATAGATGGCCGGCCGGGACGCAAGGAAGGCCAAGAGCAGACGTTCCATGTGAGTGCTGGCGGCCGCAAGCTCGCCGGGAGAGCCGGCGGCGAGGGCAGCCAGCATATCCTGGAGCGGAACGCTGTGGCTCAGGAAACTGACGTCCCGCCGGATGCCCTCCGTGAACTCGCGGATATACTGCTCGCCGGCCAGGGTCAGGCCCGCCAGCCGCTCGCGTGTCAACAGATTGGCCTGTTGCGTCCCATCGCGATAGACGACGGCGGCGATCACCGCGAGCATCACCAGGGAATAGCCAATCAGGATCAAGCCTGTCTTGGCGCCAAGGCCGAGCCTGCGGAACCAATACATCTGTCTGGAGAGCACGTTCATCGTAACGAATCCCCGGCTGGCGGGCGCTCAACTGCCCGTGATCCGTCGTGCGCCCCGATCCTCGCGGCTCCCATGCGACGGACCGGCACGGCCTGTTCTGTCGTCCCCCTCCAGACGGTTCGGTTGGCGTCCTAGCCCTCCGATTGGCGCAGCTTGGCGCCCAGCAGGTCGGGCGGCATGATGACCACGACGTCGCCGTCCTCTAGTTCCTCAATCGACTCGGTGTCTTCCGGGCGTTCCCCGGACAGGACGCGGTTCACCAGAGAGACCAGAACGGACAGCTTGAACGGCTTGGCGATGACGGCGTCGGCGCCGCAACGGCGGGCGATGTCCAGCGCCACCTGAACCGGGCGGCCCTTGCCCGAGGTGGCGATCACCGGCACCGCCGAGTCGCGATCCTTGGAGGCCCGGATGACCTCCAGGCCGGTGCGGCCAGGCATTTCCAGATCAGTCAGGATCAGGTCGTAGCGCGACCCGCCCTCCATATCCTCAAGCGCGCGGGCGCCGTCCTCCCGGGACGTCACCACGTGGCCGGCGCGTTCCAGGGCGCGCGCCACAACCGCGCGCAGGTCCGCGTCATCCTCGACAACCATGATCCGAGCCACCGATCTGCCCCTTTCATGTGTGCTTCCACGCAACCGAACAACACAAAGGGAATATTGGCATCCCAGGGCAGCGAGTCAAACAGGAAAATGGTACGCGAAGTCTCCGTACATTGTATGCAAGAGGGCACCCTGGTTCCCGCGAGTCTTCAGCAAACACGGCGCCTTGACGTATGTTGCATGTTATTTGTTATAACAATTCGATCTCAGTATCGTTGCTATCCCGTCCCTTTGATGCGAAATCTGGATGGAGGCTTATCCCTTTGAATCCGGGACCACATCATGTGGTGACAGGTGACCCGAAAAGGCGTAGAACATAAAGTGAACAAATGCCGTTTCCGGAGCCCGATCATGAGCGCGTTTCCCCGATCCCTGCTCGAATTCCAACGCCAGTTCTCTGACGAAGCCGCCTGCGCGGCGTACCTCGCGAGACAACGCTGGCCCGAGGGATTCGTCTGTCCGGTGTGCGGCGGCAAACGCGGCTGGGCGTTGGAAACCAAGGCGTGGACCACGGAGTGCGCCGACTGCGGCTGCCAGACTTCGGTCACGGCCGGGACGGTCATGCATCGCAGCAAGCTGCCCCTGACGGTGTGGTTCTGGGCGGCGTATCTGATGGCGACCCACTCCAACGGCATCTCGGCCACCCAGATCCGGTCGCAACTGGGGCTGGGCTCCTACAAGACCGCCTGGCTGCTGTGCGCCAAGCTGCGCAGCGCCATGGTCAACCCGGAGCGCACGCCGCTGTCCGGCCTCGTGGAGATGGATGAGACCACCATCCCCTTCAGAACACACGAGGATCCGCCCGCCAGCGGACAGGGGCGCAGCCACCAGGGCAAGATGTTGGTCGCCGGGGCCGTCGAGATCATGGACGGAGGGCCGGGCCGCATCCGCCTGCGCGTCATCCCCGACTTCTCCGGCGAGACCCTGAAGGGTGTCGTCAAAGAGACCGTCGCGTCCGGTGCCACGCTCAAGACCGACGGATGGGCCGGATACAGCGCCAGCGATGACGTCGCCCACGACCCCCATGTCATCGGCCCGATGGCCGCACATATCGTGCTCCCCTGGGTCCACCGCGTGTTCTCCAACCTGAAAACCTGGGCGCTCGGCGTCTACCACGGTCTGCGGCGGAAGCATCTGCAATCCTACCTCGACGAATTCGTCTTCCGGTTCAACCGGCGCCGGACCCGGCACGCAGCCTTTCGATCCCTCCTGGGCATCGTCACCACCAAAGGACCCATCACCTACGATATGTTGATCGCGCCGGAAACAAAGGGATAAGCCTTTCTGGATGATCCGTAGCCGCCGGCGCCGGGGCACTCGATACGGCTGGTCGGCGCCCCAGCGCTCACCGCCCCATAACGGAACAAACCGGCTTAGAGCGCGTTGCGTGCGTTCTGCATCACGCGACGCGCTCTAAGGCGATTCCTCACCCTGAACGTGGGCCGCGATGACCGCCGCCGCGCGGTCGCTGGGGGATGCGCCGGCCTCGCCGACGAGGCGCCGACGCGCCTTGGCGAAGTCCTCGCGCTGGCGCGCGGCCGACGAAGCCCCGTCGAGCAGCGGCGCCATGGCCTTCGCCAAGCGGCCCGGCCGGCAGTCCTTCTGCAACAGTTCCGGCACCACCAGACGATCCATCAGGATGTTCACGGGTCCGGCGTACCGCAGCGGCGTCATCAGCCGAAACAGGGTCGCCGAGACCGGATTGACGCGGTAAGCGATCACATGCGGCACGTCGGCCATGGCCAGTTCCAGGCTGACCGTTCCCGACGCCGCCAGCGCCGCCGTGGCGGCCGCGAAGGCGTCATGCTTCTCCGCCGCACCGCGAACCGCAAGGGCGGGGACCGGCCAGTCAACCAGGGCCGCTTCCACCGTATCCGCCACCGTCGCGACCGTGGGCACGACCACGCGCAGGCCGGGGCGGTCGGCGGCCAGCCGCTCCACCGCCGCCCGAAAGATCGGCAGCAGCCGCCCGACCTCGGTGCGGCGGCTGCCGGGCAGGACGACCAGAATCGGGACGTCGGCCGCAATGCCGTGGCGCTGACGGAACGCAGCCCCATCGCCCCGGTCGGCGCCGCTTTCGATCACGGCATGGCCGACGTGGGTGCAAGCCAGCCCGAGCGGGCTGAAATACGCGCATTCAAACGGCCACAGGGTCATCAGGTGATCAACCCGCTCCGCCACCGCATGCTTGCGGCTTTCCTTCCACGCCCAGACCATGGGGGCGACATAGTGAACGCGCGGCACCGTCGATCCGCGTGCCTTCAGGGCCTTGGCCACGCGCCCGGTGAAACCCCAGGAGTCCACCGTGACGACGACGGCCGGGCGGGTCCGTTCGATGTGCGCCACCGTCTCGGCGATGCGGCGCTTCAGCGCCAGGGCGCGCGGCAGCACCTCCAGGAACCCCATGATGGCCAGTTCGCGCTGGTCGATGCGGCTCTCCAGACCCTGTTCGGCCATGGCTTCGCCGCCGATGCCGGCGAAGCGGACACGATCCCCCAGGCGCGCGCGCACCGCCGCCATCAGCCGGGCGGCCAGGGCGTCGCCCGACGGCTCCCCGGCGATCAGGTAGATCAGCGGGTCGTCCCCGTCGTCCCCCCCCCTTTCCGTTGCCTTGGCCGCCTCCGCCTCCAGGCCGATCAGGAACAGACCGAGCGCGTCGGCCCGCTCGACCATCGCCGCCTGGTCCAGCAACAGGGCCGCCCCGGCCTCATAGGCAATGCCGCGCAATCCGGCCGCGTGGGCCACCTCGACCGACGCAACGCCAAGGGTCGGCAGATCGGCGCGCCGATCCTGCCCGGGCTTGCAGACCTTCACCAGAACGCCACCAGTGCCGGGCAGGCGCAGCGATCCGCAGCGGGCCAGCAGGGCGTCGGTTCCCTCCAGGGCCTCCACGCCCAGCACAACACCTTGCTGCACGACGACCGACTGTCCCACGTCCACCGCGCCCAGGGCATGGGCCACGGCCCGGCCGCGCCGGATATCGACCCACGCCGCCGCGTCCGGCCGGTGCCGGCCGCGCGGGCCGGCCGCGCCCAGGCCATCATCGAGAATCGTGTGCGCGGGATGCACCTTGAGCCCCTCGGCTTCCATCTGGGCCATGACCGCGCGCAGAAGGCCGTCATCCCCCAAGGCGCGCATGCCGACCCGGGCCACGAACCGGGCGGCGTAGGCGTCGGGCCAGAGGCTGGACAGGCTGGGCCGGCGCACGCCGCCGGCCAGGATCAGGTCGGAGATGCCATGTTTTCGGGCATACGCCAGCGCCGCCCCGCCCTGCCCCAGCCGGTAGCTGACGACGGGGACATCCAGGTCGGCATAGGCGTCTGGGTCGCCATGGCCCTTGATGATGAGCACATGCAGCGGGCGCCCTTCCGCCCGGCAGCGCGCGGCGACCCGCACGGGCAAATCGCCCCGCCCGGCGATCAGGGCCAAGGGCGTGTCCCGGGACAGCGAGCGCATGGCGGACGGCGCGGCGCGGTCAGGCCAGTTCGGTGCCGGGATGCGCCGGCCCGCACAATCCCCGATCCGACTTGCCCCGGATGAACGCCAGCACCTCCATGACCGGCGCGACGCCGTCAAAGCTGGCGGCGACCTCCTCGGCCCGGTCGGCGATCACGCCGTCTTCCTCGAAGAGCATGCGGTAGGCCGACCGCAGCGCCTGGATCTCCTCGCGGGAGAAGCCGCGCCGCTTCAGGCCGATCAGATTGAGCCCATGCAAGCGCGCGCGGTTGCCCATGACGGACCCGAACGGAATGACGTCGGTCTCCACGCCGGAGACCCCGCCGACCATGGCGTGCTTGCCGATGCGCACGAACTGATGCACCGCGCTGCCGCCGCCCAGGATGGCATGGTCGTCGATGTGGATGTGACCGGCGAGCAGAACGTTGTTGGCCAGGATGACGCCGTCGCCGATGTGGCAATCGTGGGCCACGTGGCAGCCGACCATGAACAGGCCGCCGTCCCCGATCCGGGTCAGGCCACCGCCGCCCTCGGTGCCGGGGTTCATGGTCACATGTTCGCGAACAACGTTGTTGGCCCCGATGACCAGGTCGGTCTTCTCGCCCTTGAACTTCAGGTCCTGGGGCGGCAGTCCCACGGTCGCGAACGGATAGATCCGCGTGCCGGACCCGACGCGGGTCCGCCCGTCCACCACGACATGGGAGAGCAGGGTCACGCCGGCCTCAAGTGTCACCTCGGCGCCCACCGTGCAGAAGGGACCGACGGTGACATCGTCCGCCAAGTTGGCGGCGGGATCGACGATGGCGCTGGGATGCACGGAGGGCATGCGGACAGGTGTCCCTTTTCTACGACGGTGTTTGGGGCGGACGAGGGGGCGCGGGGGGCGGCTAGTTGTCCATGATCATGGCCGAATAGGTGGCGTCGGCCACCACGGTGTCGTCCACCAGGGCACGGCCCGCGAACTTCCACACGCTGCCCCTGTTGCGCTGTTTGGTGACCTCCAGCAACAACCGGTCGCCGGGCACGACGGGTTTGCGGAAGCGCGCCGAGTCCACGCTCATGAAATAGACCAGTTTGCCCTCGGCGGCCTCACCCAGCGTGGCCACCACAAGGACGGCGGCGGTCTGGGCCATGGCCTCAATCACGAGAACCCCAGGCATGACGGCCTTGTTCGGGAAATGGCCCTGGAAATGCGGTTCGTTGTTGGTGACGTTCTTGACCCCGACGGCACTCTCGCCCAAGTGGACATTGATCAATTTGTCCACCATAAGAAAAGGATAGCGGTGTGGAATCATATCGAGGATGCGATCCGCCTCAATCACAAAGCCGTTATCCTGGTGTGTGCCGAAGTCGTCCATACCGTCCATGCCCCTCCTGACATCGCCCCGCAGAGCCGGCAAGGCCCGACCCTCGTGACACAACCCGCGTTCCCTTACACCCGCCGTAGGCCCGACGCGACCCCCGCGTTCCGCCGTCAATCCGGTGCCGCCGCGCGGCCCACAATATCGCGTTCGCCGGCCGTGACAAGTGTGCGAGCGGGTTTGTCGGCGCCCAAGCGTGTCCTACAGGATCGGCGGTCTACTGCCCTCCGCTGTTTTCGTCGATGGATGCCGGATCGGGGAACTCGACCGACGGCAGACGGTCATTCAACCGCTGCAGCACATCTTCGGTCATCTCCATGCGCGGATCGAACAGCGGCACCTGAGAGCGGTAGAGCACCAGGTTGATCCCGCGCTCCGCCGCCACCTCGTCGGCGATCACGGTAATCGTCCTCTGGACCTCCGAAAGCGCGATCGACAGCGCCCGTTCCAGGTTGCGGCGGCGCTCGGCCACGCGTTGTTCAAACGCGGCGACCTTGCCGCGAAACGCCTGGACTTGCTGCTGCATTTCCGGGGTCGGGGCCGCATCGGGCGGGATGGCAAGGCCGCGCTGTTCCTCGCGCAGGCTTTGTTCCTCGGCCGCCGTTTCCTTGTTGTAGGTCTCCAGGTACTGCTGCCGGTCGCTGTCCACACCGCGGGCGGCCGTCGACTCCCGCAGGATGCGCTGCATGTCGATAATGCCGATCGCGGCATTCGGAAACGTCTCCTGCGCCCGGGCCTGAGGCGCGGGCAGGCTGACCAGGACCATCGCCATGAGAAGCGCGGCCAACAGGCCCCGCGGCAGAGCGTCGAGGGAAGGCGAAAGGATCATCATGACCTCGGTTACACCATGGTTTGTCGGTTCGGCGGACACGTCGGGATGGGTCCGGCCGGACGGAACGCGTCTGCGCGACACTGTAGAACGGAACGATCCGTGGCGAAAGCGCCGCGCCGACCAAAGGCGCCGCATGCCCGCCCGCATCAGAACCGGGACCCGAAGCTGATCCGGAACAGTTCGTCTTCGTCGTAGGTCTGCTTGAGCACCGGGGTCGCCAACTCGATGTTAACGGGCCCCAGCGGCGAGGACCACAGGAAGCCGATGCCGACCGATCCCCTCAGGCTGACATCATGATCCATGAGGTTTTCCGGCACCCCGTCGGGTGTACCGGCCGCGCCCCAATCCGTGAACACCTTGGCGCCCAGTCCCAGTTCCTCCGGCAGACCGGTCGGCACGCGCATTTCAAGGCTCGCATCGGAAATCCAGTTGCCACCCAGGGCATCGCCCGTGGCCGTATCGCGGGCACTGGCGCCGGATGCCGCGAACCCCCGCAGATTGTTGCCGCCCAGGAAATATCGATGGCGGATGGACACGTCCTTACCCAGACCGAAGATGTATCCCACATGCCCGCGCACACTGAACACCCATGCCGGGTCCCAATCCAGTTCATCGCCGAGCGGATAGTGATACGACGCCTCCATATCGGTGCGCAGGAAACGGGCATCGCCGCCCAGCCCGGCCAGATCATTGGCAATCTGAAAGCGATATCCCTCGGTGGGAATCAGGCGGGAATCCCGGGTGTCATACGTCAGCGCATGGCCGACCATGGACAGAACCTCAATGCCCTCCTGCTGCTTGACGAACAGGGAGGCGCTGCTGTCCACGTCGAAGATTTCCTGCCTTTGCAGCGTGTACTTGAAGTCGTGCCGCCAATCGTCGGAGTAGCGGTAGCCGAACCGCAGGGCGCCGCCCACTTGGCGCAACTGGTGAGAGCTTTCGTCCTCCAGGTCCCTTTCAACGGCGAACAGGTCCACGCCAGCGGAAATCGGTCGGTCGAGGAAGTAGGGTTCGGTGAAGCTCAGGTCTAGTTCCGTGCGTCGCTCCGCCCAACTCACCCGGGCGGACAGGTCCTGGCCCCGACCCAGCAGATTGCGCTCTCTCACGCCGATCTCGACCATGGCGCCCAGGCTCGATGACCAGCCAACGCCGAACGACAGTTCGCCGGTCGACTGCTCCTCGACCTCCACGGTCACCACCGTGCGGTCGGGCTTGTCCACGACGGGTTCATTGTTGACCTCGACGGACTTGAAAAAGCCCAGATCCCGGATGCGCTGACGGGACCGCCGCAGTTTGGCGGAGTTGAAAGCATCGCCCTCGACAAGGCGGACTTCGCGGCGGATGACCTCGTCCAACGTCCGCACGTTGCCTTGAATGTCGATCCGTTCGACGAAGACACGCGGCCCCTCGCGCACGTCAAAGATCAGATTGATGATGTTGTTTTCGCGATCCCGCTGCACCCGCGGACGGACGTCAACGAACGCATAACCGAGTGACCCCACGCGCTCGGTGATGTTCTGAACGGTGTCCTCGATCTTTTCGGCGTTGTACCAGTCCCCTTCCTCGATCTCCAGGCCGGGCCGCAACATCTCGGGCGTCAGGTCCTCAAGAGAGGTTTCGATCTCCACCGTGCCGACACGGTAGCGGTCTCCCTCCGTCACCGTGAAGGTGATGAAGAAGCTCTCCCGATTCGGGGTCAGTTCGGCAATGGCGGACCGCACCTCGAAGTCCGCGTAGCCGCTTTCCAGGTAGTACCGGCGCAGCAGTTCCCGATCATAGGTCAGGCGATCCGGATCGAAGGTGTCGGAACTGGACAGAAGACGGTACCACCGCTCCTCCTCGGTGGAGATCACGCCGCGCAGGTCCGAATCGCTGAAGACCCTGTTGCCGACGAAGGTGATACGCCGGACATAGGTGGCCGGCCCCTCGTCGATCTCGAACACCAGATCGACACGGTTTTGGGGCAGTTCGATGATCTTCGGATCGACGGCCACGGCATACCGTCCCGAACGCCGATAGACCTCGAGGACCCGCCTGACGTCTTCCTGAACCTTGGCGCGCGTATAGACGGCGCGCGGGCGCAACTGCACCTCAGGAATCAAATCCTCGTTCTGGATGCGCTTGTTGCCCTCGAACGCCACGCGGTTGATGATCGGGTTTTCCACCACCACCACGACAAGATCCCCCCCCTCGCGACGCAGCGCGACGTCAGCGAACAGACCCGTGGCGAACAGGTCCTTCAGCGAACGGTCGATCAAACCCGGCGCGAAGAGATCGCCTTCCTGAACGTGAAGGTAGGTGCGGATGGTATCCGGTTCGATGCGCTGGGCGCCCTCGACAAGAATCCGCTCAATGACCGGAGCACCGACCGGTGCCGCAGCCGGGGACGACACGCCCTGCGCCCATACAGCCGGCGCCGGATATGTGATCGCCGCAAAAACCGCCGTCATGGCCAACAGCAGCGAGGCGAGAGAACTGCAGCGCGTACTCAACGTATCCCCCGGAAAAATACAGTGACGCCCCAACCTTAAGCGAAAAAAGCCCCAACGTCACCGGTCAACCTGTCAGATGCCGATCAATCAAATTCACGATGTCGTTCCATGTCACGAACACCATCAGGCTGAGGATCAGCGCCAGCCCAATCCGAAAACTGTATTCCTGGGCCCGTTCGTTCACGGGCCGGCCCCGAATGGCCTCCATGGCATAGAACACCAGATGACCGCCGTCCAGAACCGGGATGGGCAAAATGTTGATGAGGCCGAGATTGACGGACAGAAAAGCCATGAACAAGAGCAACGTTGTCAGCCCCAGTTCCGCCATTTGGCCGGACATCTCGGCAATGCGCAAAGGCCCGCCGAGATCCTCCGTGCCCCGTTCGCCGGCGATGATCTGGCCGACGGCAACAAACGTCGCCTCGACCAGGAAATACGAATGCGCGACGGCCTCCCCCACCGCCTCGCCGGGGCCGAGCCGGACGTTATCCTGACCCGCGGTGCTGGCGGCAATGCCGAGCACGGCCATCTCACGCGTTTCGCCCAGTTCGTCCGTGACTTCCTGGATCCGGGGCGTGGCCGTCGTCTCGACGCGTTGCCCGTCGCGTTCAACGACCAGCGTCACGCTGGCGCCGTTGGTCAACGGGATGCGGTGCTGCACTTGTTCAAAGCGGGACACCTCTTTCCCATCCATCGCCACGACCCGGTCACCCGGCTGGAGCCCGGCTTCCTCGGCGGCGCTGCCAGGAAGAACGTCGGAAATGATCGGCGGCGTAATCGCCATGCCCACCGACATGAAAATCCCGGCGTACAGCGCAATGGCGAAAACGTAGTTGGCGGCGGGGCCGGCCACCACCACGGCGGCCCGACGCCAGACGGGCTTGTGGTGGAACGAGACCGCTTTTTCCTCCTCGGTCATCTCGCGGTCATCGGCGCCGGTACTGGCTTCGTTCTCGTCACCGAAGAACTTGACGTAGCCGCCCAGGGGAATCGCCGAGAACTTCCAGCGCGTGCCGTGACGATCATTGACGCCAAACAGTTCCGGCCCAAAGCCGATGGAGAACACATCCACACGCACCCGATTCCAGCGGGCGACCAGGAAGTGCCCCATCTCGTGCACAAACACGACGATGGTCAGAACGACCAGCGCGGCAACGATGTTGAACACGCTGCCACTAACGAAGGGGAGGAATTCATTGAGAGTGCTCGGCACGATGCGGGTGTCTTTCGCGATCAGAAAGGATGGTCCGGGGTCAGGCCGCCAGATCCCCGACAAGGCCGGTGCATACGGCCCGTGCCTCTTGGTCGGCGGCCAGAACGTCCTCCAGGCTCACGGGGGCCGGTACGGCGACACGCTCCACGGTGCGGTCGACGAGCGCGGCGATGTCCAGGAACCCGATCCGGCGCCCGAGGAACGCGGCCACCGCAACCTCGTTTGCGGCATTCAGAACAGTTGGGCAGGCGCCACCGGCCTTCAAGACGTCCCGGACCAGCGTCAGCGCCGGGAAGCGGTCGTGGTCCGGGGTTTCGAACTGAAGCGTGCCGATACGGCCCAGGTCAAGCCGGGCCGTCGGCGCCGCCATGCGGTGGGGCCAGCCCAGCGTGAAGGCGATCGGCGTGCGCATGTCGGGGGTCCCGAGCTGGGCCAGAACCGAGCCGTCCTCGTAGGCCACCATGGAGTGAATGACGGACTGTGGATGGACCAGAATCTCGATTTTTTCCGGCGGCATGGCGAAGATGTGGTGCGCCTCGATGAACTCCAGGCCCTTGTTCATCATGGTGGCGGAATCGACTGAAATCTTGGCGCCCATCGACCAGTTGGGATGGGCCACCGCCTGTTCCGGCGTGACTGCGGCCATCGCCTCGCGGGTCCAGGTGCGGAACGGACCGCCGGATGCGGTCAGGATGATGCGTTCGACCCGGCTCTTCTGCTCGAAGTCGAACACCTGGAAGATGGCGTTGTGCTCACTGTCCACCGGCAGCAGGGTGGCGCCGTGTTCGGCGACCGCCGCCATGAACAGCGTGCCGGCGCAGACCAGGCATTCCTTGTTGGCCAGCGCCACCGTGGCGCCGCGCCGCACCGCCTCCAGCGTGGGTTCCAGGCCGGCGGCGCCGACGATGGCGGCCATGACCCAGTCGGCCGGACGGGCGGCGGCCTCACACAGGGCCTCGGGGCCGGCGGCGGCCTCGACACCGCTTCCGGACAGGGCCGCCTTCAGGTCACCGTAGCGGGCCGGGTCGGCGACAACCGCCATGCGCGCGCCGAACCGCCGCGCCTGCTCAGCCAGCGCCTCGACGTTGCCGTTGGCGGTCAGGGCCTCGACGCTGTACCGGTCGGGATCGCGCGCGATCAGATCCAGCGTGTTGGTCCCGATCGACCCGGTTGAGCCCAAAACGGTCACGGTGCGGGGTCCGTCCTTTTCCCCGCCGGGTTTGCTTACCACGTTGTCAGTCCCCCCTGCATGAGGATGATGGCCAGCGCCGCCACCGGTGTTGCCGCGATCAGGCCGTCGGCCCGGTCGAGCAGGCCGCCGTGCCCCGGAATCAGGCCGCCACTGTCCTTGACGCGGAACCGACGCTTGAACGCCGATTCCAGCAGATCGCCACCTTGTGACACAATGCTCAGACCAAGGGCCAGCACCAAAACGATTCCCGGCGAGGCCGCACCCAACAGCCATCCCGCCAGGACACCGACCACCGTGGCGAAGGCCAGGCCACCGATCAACCCGGCCCAGGTCTTTCGCGGGCTGAGACGGGGCCACAACAACGGGCCTCCGACCCTGCTCCCCACGACATACGCTGCGGTGTCCGTGGTCCACACGACCAGGAACAGCCACAGAACCGTCTCCCAGCCGGTGTCCAGATGGATCCAGGCGAGGGCGATGCTGGGCAGGCCGATATAGAGACTTCCGGCGGCGATCCACAGCGGACGCCGGCGATCAGCCTTGACGCGGTACAGCGCCGGCAGCATCCCCAGGAGCACCGGCAGCAGCGCCCAGCCCCCGAACGGAACCACGAGAAGAGGCGCCGTCGCGACCATGGCGATCAGCAGGCTCCCCGCCAGCCCTCGCCGGCCGCAACAGACCGTGCTCCACTCCCACGCCATGACGGCCGCGCACAGAGCCACCAGGACGTCGAACCAAGGCCATCCAAGTACGACCACCAGAACAACGGCGCTTGCCAGGACCAAGCCCGACATAACCCGTTTGCGCAGAAGGTCGCGCCGGCCCGTGTCCTTCATGGGGCGACGCCCTCCTATCCGGACAGAGCGCCGTAGCGCCGGTCGCGTTGGTGGAAGTCCACCAGGGCGCCCGCCAAGTGATCCTCGGTGAAATCGGGCCACGCCACATCGAGAAAGACCATTTCGGCATAGGCGAGTTGCCACAGCAGGAAATTGCTGATGCGCTGTTCGCCGCTGGTGCGGATCAGCAGGTCCGGGTCGGGCAGATCGGGGGCGTACAGTTCGGCGCCCAGACGGTCCTCGTCGATGCTGTCCGGGTCCAGGTGACCGGCGGCGGCGGCCGTGGCCAGGCGGCGGGCCGCGCGCGCGATTTCCGCGCGACCGCCGTAGTTCAGGGCAACGGTCAGAATCAGGCGGCTGTTGCCGGCCGTGCGCTGTTCTGCGTCGTTAATCAGGTCCAGAATGTCGGCGTCGATCCGGGTGCGCTCCCCGATCATGCGGACACACACACCCTCGCGGGCAAGTTCGGCCACCTCGTTGCGCAGGTACAGGCGCAACAGGCCCATCAGCGCGCTGACCTCGTCGCGCGGCCGGCGCCAATTCTCGGAGGAAAACGCAAACAGGGTGAGGTGCGTCACGCCGTGGCGCGCGGCGCCCTTGACACAAGCCCGCACCGCCTCGGCGCCCCGGCGGTGCCCGGCGACCCGGGGCAATCCCCGCGCCTGCGCCCACCGCCCGTTGCCATCCATGATGACCGCGACATGAAGCGGTGGCGGGGGCGTGTCATCGGAGGGGGCGGGAAGATGGGACATACCGGTGTCCAGACCAATGGGGTTGCGCACAAACAGAAGCGCGTCCCGGGGACCACGCCTGAGCCGCCCCGGATCGGCCGGTTCAGGCGGCAACGCGAAAAGGTCGGGGCAAACGCCCGATCAGACCTGCATGATTTCCTGTTCCTTGTGATGCAGGGCGTCATCGACGTGCTTGATCGCATCGTCCGTCAGCGTCTGCACCTCGGTGCCGTGCTTCTTGTGTTCGTCCTGCGAGATGGTCCCGTCCTTTTCCATCCGCTTCAGATGGTCCATGCCATCGCGACGGACGTTGCGGATAGCGACGCGGGCATGTTCGGCGTACTTGCCGGCCACCTTGGTCAGTTCGGCCCGGCGTTCCTCGTTCAGGGGCGGAATGGGCACGCGGATGGTCTGACCCTCGGATGCCGGATTGAGGCCCAGTCCGGCGTCCCGGATGGCCTTTTCCACCGCCTTGGCCATGGAGCGGTCCCAGACCTGAACGGTCAGCATGCGCGGTTCCGGCACGTTGACGTTGGCCACCTGATTGAGCGGCATGCTCGACCCGTAGGCGTCCACCATCACCGGGTCCAGCAAGCTGGCGTGCGCCCGACCGGTGCGCAGACCCGCGAATTCCTTCTTCAGGACATCCAGCGTACTGTCCATCCGATGCTTGAGGTCCTTTTTAAGGGCCGGGAAATCCGCTGGTTTGTCGCTCACGTCAGGTCTCCTCGCGAATGATCGTATACCGCCCGGCGCCGCGCAGAACAGTTCCCAATGCTCCCGCCTCGCCCAACGAGAACACCAGGATTGGTATCCCATTGTCCCGCGCCAAGGCAATCGCCGAGGTATCCATGACCCGCAGGTCCTGGCGCAGCATTTCACCGTAGGTCAGGGTAGCGTAGCGCTTTGCGCCGGGATTGGTTTTCGGGTCGGAGTCGTAAACACCGTCCACCTGGGTGGCCTTCAGCAGGGCATCGCAGTTCATTTCCACCGCCCGCAGCGCGGCGGCAGTATCCGTGGTGAAGAAGGGATTGCCGGTACCGGCGGCGAAGATCACCACCCGTCCCATGTCCAGATGCTGAACGGCCTGCCGGCGGTTGAAGGGTTCGCACACGGTATCCATAGGAATGGCGGACTGCACACGCGTGGGCACCCCGATGGCCTCCAGGAAGTTCTGGACCGCCAGCGCGTTCATCACGGTGGCCAGCATTCCCATGTAATCCGCGCTGGTCCGGTCCATGCCCTTGGCGGCCTGGGCCATGCCGCGGAAGATGTTGCCGCCGCCGATCACCAGACAGAGTTCAACGCCGGTGTCGTTGACCTCCTTGATCTCCCGGGCCACGCGACCAACCGTTTCGAGGTCGATCCCGTACCCTTGATCGCCCATCAGCCCCTCGCCGGACAGCTTCACCAGCACACGGCGGAATGAACGCGCAGCCGGATCCGGGACACACGCGACGTCTCCATCCGGGTCGTCGGCGGACGGAGCGGACGTCGTCAGGGTTTCGGGTTTCGTCATCGCACCGTCCTTGCCTGTCCGTGTCCGTCCCATCCGATCCGAAGCGCGCGTCCGCGCCCCTGCCCTACTTGTTGAGCTGCTGCGCGACCTCCTCGGCGAAGTCCTTCTCTTCCTTCTCGATGCCCTCACCCAGATTGAAGCGGACGAAAGCGCTCAACGTCACCGGTGCGCCGATATCCTTGGCGGCGGCCTCGACCACCTTGGCCACCTTGGTTTCGTTGTCCATCACATAGGTCTGATCGAGCAGACAGATCTCCTCGTAGTACTTGCGCAGACGCCCCTCGACCATCTTTTCGATGATGTTCTCGGGCTTGCCCGAATCGCGGGCCTGCTCGGTCAACACGGCGCGCTCGCGGTCCAGAGCGGCCGTGTCCACCTCGTCCCGGTTCAGGTACTGCGGCGCGGCGGCGGCCACGTGCATGGCCAGGTTCTTGCCCAGTTCACCAAGACGCGCCGCGTCACCTTCGGACTCCAGCGCCACCAGAACGCCGATGCGGCCCAGCCCCGGACGAACGGCGTTGTGGACGTACCCCGCCACGATCCCGGCGCCGACCTCCAACACCGCCGCGCGGCGCAGGTTCATATTCTCCCCGATTGTGGCGACCTGATGGGTCAGCTCCTCGCCCACGGTGCGACCGGAGCCGGGGAAGGCCTTGCCGCGCAACGCGTCGAGATCGTCACCCTCGCTCAGGACGAGGTCGCCCAGAGTCTCGACAAGACCCTGGAAGGTGTCGTTGCGGGCGACGAAATCGGTTTCGGCGTTCAACTCCACAACGGCGCCGCGCCGGCCGTCGGTCTTGACCGCAACCAGTCCCTCGGCGGCAACCCGGCCGGCCTTCTTGGCGGCGGCAGCGAGTCCCTTCTTGCGCAGCCAGTCGACGGCGGCATCCATGTCACCGCCGGATTCGTTAAGCGCCTTCTTGCAATCCATCATGCCCGCGCCGGTCTGTTCGCGCAGGTCCTTCACCATGGAGGCGGTGATCTCGGCCATGATTCTTCCTCTTCACTGGCGATGGGCGGGCGGCGGACCATCCCGGCGCCGCCGCCCGGGCAAATCGTTCGGGTATTCCGCGCGGCGGCGCACACGGGCCACCATCATGACAATGGCGGCAACCGGGGTCGCCGCCATCATCGGGTCCGGGCCGTCCGGATCAGCCGGCGGCGGCCTGCTCGGACGCGGGCTGTTCCGGCGTTTCAGGCGCCTCCGTGCTGCCCACCTCGGGTTCGGTCGGCGTCTCCATGGCGCCCAGGTCCACGCCGGCGGCGCTCATCTCGGCATGAATGCCATCCAGCGCCGCGCCGCTGATCAACTCACAATAGGTCTGGATCGCCCGAATGGCGTCGTCGTTGCCCGGAATCGGGTAGGTCACACCCTTGGGATCGCTGTTGCTGTCCAGCACCGCGACCACCGGAATGCCCAGCTTGTTGGCCTCACTGACGGCCAGATCTTCCTTGACCGTGTCGATGATGAACAGGATGTCGGGCAGGCCGCCCATTTCCTTGATGCCGCCCAGGGCAAGGTCGAGCTTGTCCTTCTCGCGGTTCAGGTTGAGCAGTTCCTTCTTGGTCAGGGCCGACAGTTCACCTGACTCCAGCTTCTCCTCCAGCTCGCGCAACCGCTTGATGGAGTGCGAGATGGTTTTCCAGTTCGTCAGCATGCCGCCGAGCCAGCGGTGATTGACGAAATACTGGCCGCAACGACGGGCGTTCTCGGCCACGATCTCCTGCGCCTGACGCTTGGTGCCCACGAACAGCACACGGCCGCCGCCGGCCACCACCTCGCGCACCGCCTCCATGGAACGGTGCAGCATGGGAACGGTCTGTTGCAGGTCAATGATGTGAACGTTGTCGCGAACCCCGAACAGGTACGGCGCCATCTTGGGGTTCCAGCGACGGGTGTTGTGGCCGAAATGGCAGCCTGCCTCGATGAGCTGGCGCATGGTGAAGGACGGCATGGTCATGATCGGAAGTCCTTGTCTTTTCCGGTTAGGCCGCCGCGGGACTTGAGCCGTCACGGAGAAACACGCCTGTGCGCCGCCATGCCGACACCGGAACGACCCGTCGGCTCCGTTCGCTTTTGTCCGAACGGTGCCCGGGCCGCGCTCCCGCGTGTGGGGTTGATGGGCGGCGTTCTACCGCGTCAGGACGCTCTTGACAAGCCCCGAGACCACCGAATCGCGGCCCGGCCGGGGTCCGCGCCGGCGCGCCGCACCCGCGTCATACAGCCCGACGATAGGATTGACTCGTCCGGCCTTCACGACGCCCAGCCGGCGGTGTTGAGTCTTTGTTTTTCTCGCCGCGCCGGCCGCCCAAAGGGCGGCCATCCTTGAATCGGCGTCGCGAAGCGACGCCAGAGGCGCGCCGGCCGGCCATCGAATGAAATCAACTCATTCGACGGCCGGTCTCAGACCGCCCTCGCGGCAAGCCATGTCAGGGTCGCCTTGATCGACACCTCGTGTGGGGTCAGCGACTGCGGCCCCATCAAGCCTTCCAGCTTGCCGGTGTCGAACGACATCGGTTTCATGTAGGACGGCACCATCGGCAGAAAGTCGCGCAGGTCGGCGTTCATCGACGCCGCGAAGGTCAACTTGACCCGGCCGTAGGTGTACACCGCGACGGCGCGGCCGATGGACCGTTCGCACATCCAGCCCAGATCGCGCCCGGTCAAATCGCCGTTGCCCGGAATCAGCCAACGCTGACCGTACGCCTCCGGATAGGCGGCCAGATCGGCCACCATGCGCACGGCGTCCGGCAGATAGGCATAGGGCCGTGGCAGGTCCCGGCGGCCCATCCAACTGACCCGGCGCGTCTTCAAGGCATCCCCCATGGCCTTCTGGGCGGGGCTGTTGACCACATCCGGGCCGTAGAAGTCGGGCAGGTGAGCGATACAGGCCCCGGTCTGCTCCAGAATGTCCTCCGCCTCCCGTCGCAGGCGGGCCGGCTGGGGGCCACGCGCGCGGGCGTGCATCTCCGTCAACGGCAGGTCCGCGTCGCGCACGGGCAGGTAAGACCAGACGTTGGACACCTGAACGAGTCGCGTTCCGGTGCGCCCCGCCGCCTCGGCGATGGTCCGGGCCACGCCGGGAAGCGCGCCCAGATCGCGAACCGGCATGCCGACGCAAACAAACGCCAAGGAGGCCCCGTCCATCACGCGGGCGGCGTCCTCCGTCCGGGATAGATCGGCGGGCGCGATCTCCACGCCCAGGCCGGTGAAGACGGCGGTCATCCGCTCCTCCGACCGCCCGACCACGCGCACCCGTCGGCCCCGGTCGATCATCAGGCGGGCCAGATGAAGACCGACGGGGCCACCAGCCCCAAGAATGACCACGGGTTCGTCGGACATGGTGTTGTCTCCCAGCTCGGATCCGGGCCCGGATCCGGTCTGCCCACCGCGCCAATGTCAAGAGGGATCAGGACCGACCTCTCGCAAACACCCGGCGCGACGCCCTGTGGGACCGACGATCCGTGCCGTCGTCGGCCTTATATGAACGTTTTTTCATAAACGAGAAAGATGCGCGTCACCCCAGGATCTCTAGCGTGATGAGAAGAAGAAGGCGTCCTACCCGCGTTCTTCCGTCCCCCGACCGGCGGTGCGTTCCCCCACGCACCGCCGGTTTTTTCTTGGCGTCCGGAGGCTCGGCCGGCAAAGCCTCACTCTTCCTTGGACTTCGCGGATGGGCCGGCCCACATTGGAGACATGGACGCCTGAGCGGCGCGCCCACTCTTCGGTCGATGACTCCAACGAAGCAGGAGAACCCTGGCATGATGACCCCCGGTGCAAGCGTAACCCCGCGACCGACCGCCCCGGCCCGACATCGCCTTGCCGCGCTGCTCTCCAGCCTGCTGGCGGCGCTGATCGGACTCGGGACGACAGGGGGCGCGAAGTTGGCGGCGGCCGAGGATGCCACGCGGGGGTTCCCGTTGGCGCCGCACGAGGCGCGATACGAACTCAGGCTGATGAGTCGCGCCCCCGGCAGCACGATCGTCGATGCCCGGGGCGACATGCACTACCGGTTCGTGGATACATGCGACGGCTGGACCATGGAGAGCCGGACCACGCTCGACCTGTATTACTCTTATGGGGCCCCCGTTCACACCGAATGGTCCCTTGTCTCGTGGGAGAGCAAGGAGGGCGATCAATACCGCTTCCGCGTGCGCTCGGAAAACAACGGCACCGTCGATCAGATCATCGACGGACGCGTGCGCACGAACGATGATGGGCGGGGCGGCGTGGTCACCTTCTCCAAGCCGGACGACAGCACGCTTGAGCTCGCGCCGGACGTTCTGCTGCCGATGCGGCACACCCTCGCCATTCTGCAGGCCGCCCACGACGGACAGCGGATTTTCACGGCCCCCATGTTCGACGGCTCCGATCCCGAGGGGCCGACGTTGGCCACGGCCGTCCTGACGCAGGCAGTGCCGGCCGGCGAGATATCGGAACTCCCTGATCATCCGCTCCTCAAGGGGCCGTCCTGGCGCCTTGTGCTCAGCTTCTTCGCCCCTGACAGTGCGGGCAGCCTGCCCGAATACGAACTCCAGTTGCGCTATCACGCCAACGGCGTCGCCGAGGAGGTCATCCAAGACTTCGGCATCATGGGCCTGCGGGCGTCCCTGAAAGACCTGAAGGCCATCGAGGACGGCGGCTGCTGAGACGGATGTGTGCCTGACATGACCGAACCGGACGACGATCCCGTGCCCTCGCCCTGCGTCTCCGTCTGTCGGCTCGACGCGACCGGCCAGACGTGCGCAGGCTGTGGGCGAACCCTTGAGGAAATCCGCCGCTGGACGCGCATGAGCCCGACCGAGCAGCGGACGGTCTGGCGCCGCCTGGGCAAGCTGCCCGGCGCCCCCGCCAAACGATGAACCCAACCGGCCCGGCCGACGAAGCAATATTTTCCCTCGGCTCCCTTGACGGTATTGTACGATCACCGAAAAAGGGGCTGCCCCCGGGATCGGGGCAGAAAGGGCGCCGTGCCCCTGACCGAGGCGCCGGGAACGGGTGGAGTACGGGGCTTGACCGGAGGGGACAGCGAACGGGGCGACGCCAGTCCGTCGCCTGCACCACGGAACGGGCGACCGGGCCGAGAGGGAGCGGCGCGGGTGTGGCGTCGTTTGCTGCCGCCCCTGTCGATTCTGCTCAGCCTGCTGGTGACCCTGCTGGGCGGCGTTCTGGTGACGGCCCGCAAGGAATCGCTGGACGCCGAAACCCGGCACATGTTCTCGGACACCCAGGACGACCTGCGCGCCACCCTGGAGCTTCAGGCCGACGGCCTTGAAATGCTGATCGATTCGATCACGCGCTCCCCGATCATGAAGCCTCTGCTGATCGACCAGGATCAGGACGCCCTTCAGGCGCTTTTCGACCCGCTGTACCGGTCCCTGAGAGACCACCATGACATCAATCATTTCAGTATCCACTTGCCCGATGGCGTGAACCTGCTGCGCCTGCACCAACCGGATCGCCATGGCGATCTCATCGCCCGCTTCACCCGCCAGAAAGCAGCGCGGACAGACGCACCGGCGTGGGGGGTGGAACTCGGGCCGCTGGGCACCCTGACGCTCCGGGTGGTGCGCCCGGTGACGAACGAGGGAAAACGGATCGGATTCGTGGAACTGGGCCGTGAGATCTATGACGCCCTGGACCACGCGCACACCATCGACCAGATTGATCTCGCCATCCTGATCGACAAGGTCCGCCTGCGCCGCGAGGACTGGGAGGTTGGCATGGCCATGCTGGGCCGGTCGGCCGACTGGAGCCGGTTCCCGGCGCATGTGCTGGTGTATTCCTCACGGGCGGAGGTGGAGCGACTCGTCCCCAGACTGACCCACACCGGCGAGGCCGGGGCTCCGGACGAGCCCGGAGAGGTCTTTGAACGGCTTCAGACGGACTCGTCGCAATGGCACGCCCTGAGCCTGCCGTACCGGGACGCCGACGGCACGGTGATCGGGCGCCTCGTCATCGCCCGCGACGTCACCGGCGCACTCACGGACTTCCGCTGGCTGGCGGGCGGTATCATCGCGGCCACGGTGCTGATCCTGGGCACGCTCCTGGCGGCTCTGTCCACGATTCTGCGCCGGACGGATCGCGACATCCTGGCCCATCAGGGAAAGCTGGCGGCCAGCGAGGAGCGCTTGCGGGCCACCCTGCTGTCCATCGGCGATGCCGTCGTCACCACCGACCCGGACGGCCGGGTGACGCAGATGAATCCGGTGGCCGAGACGATGACCGGATGGACGTCGGCGGAGGCGACCGGCCGGCCGCTTGATGAGGTGTTCATCATCCGCAATGCCGGCACCGGAACGCCCGTCGAAAGCCCGGTTCAGGCCGTTCTGGCCAGCGGCCAGCCGGTTGAACTGGGCAACGACACGGTCCTTACGGCCCGCGATGGAACGGACCGGCAGATTGCCGACAGCGCCGCGCCGATCCGCACGCCGAACGGCGCCATACAGGGAGTGGTGCTGGTCTTCCGGGACGTGACCGAAATCTATCAGGCCCGGCAGGAAATCCAGCGCCTGAATGAACGTTTCCGGATCGCGGTCGAATCGGCCGGAATCGGGGTGTGGGAGCTGGATCTGCAAACGCAGGCGCTGATCTGGGACGCGCGCATGTACGCTCTGTACGGCTTTGGCGCGGCACGGCCGGTCGGAGGATACGATCTGTGGGCCGAGCGGGTCCACCCAGACGACCGCGCTCGCGCCGAAGCGGAGGTTCAAGCGGCCATCACCGATAGCGACTTGCTTGACACCAGTTTCCGGGTCGTCTGGCCGACCGGAGAGGTCCGGCACCTCAAGGCATTCGCCCACACGGTGCGCGATGCGTCGGGCGCGCCCCTGCGTCTGCTGGGTGTGACCTACGACCTCACCGACACGCACCGCCTGCAGGAGCGGCTGAGGACCTCCGAACGGCGCTTCCGCGATATTGTCGAGTCCATGTCGGACTGGGTGTGGGAGATCGACCGCGACGGCCTGCTAACATATGTGTCCGGCCGGGTCTTCGCCAACCTGGGGCTACAACCCCGCGAGTTGTTGGGACGACCGCCGCGCGATTTCCTGATCGAGAACGACGCGGAACGCTTTGAGGCGGCATTGCAGACCGCCGCCGCGACCGGCGAGGCCTTCAAGACCTTGGAAACCTGGGCCCGAACGAAGGACGGCGCCCTGGTTCGGCTGGCATCCAGCGGGCTGCCGATTTTCGACGACGAGGGACGGCTGCGGGGATTCCGCGGCACCAACACCGATGTGACGGAACACCGGCAGATCGAGGATGTCCTGCGATTGCGGACCCGCGCCCTGGACGCCGCCGCCAACGGCATCCTGATTGTCCGGGCCGATGGCGATCAGCCCATCGTCTACTGCAATCCGGCGTTCGAGCGCATGACCGGCTATACCCAAAAAGAGGCGACCGGTCGCAACTGCCGCTTCCTTCAGGGCGAGAACCATGGCCAGCCCGATCTCGGCGACATGGCAGCCCGTCTGGCGGACGCCAGCCCTGACGAGGAACGATTCCACGGCCTGCTGTGCCTGTTCACCAAACTGGGCGGGGCGTTCTGGGCTCAGGTCGCCATCGCGCCCGTGCGCGACGGCGCCGGCGCCCCGACCCATCTCGTGGCCGTCCTGGAGGACGTCTCCGACCGGATCGCGCGCGAGCGCGACCTGCGCGAGGCCCGCGAACTGGCCGAGCAGGCGAGTGTCGCAAAGTCCACCTTCCTGGCCCGCATGAGCCACGAATTGCGCACGCCGCTCAACGCCATCATTGGCTTCTCCGAAATGATGGAACACCAGGTTTTCGGACCGGTCGGCCAGCACCAATACACCGAATATGTCCGCGATATCCGCCTCAGCGGCGAATATCTGCTGGCAATTATCAACGATGTCCTGGACATGGCGAAGGTCGAGTCCGGTCGCCTGACCTTGGAGGAAAGCCGCTTCCAGCCGCACGACGCCCTGGACTCCGCGATGTCGATGATGATCCGCCGCGCCGAGCAACGCAGTCTTGCGCTGGACGTTATCGTGGACGAGTCGATCAGCGAACTCTGCTTTGACGTGCGGGCGTTCAAGCAGATGGTCATCAATCTGGTCTCGAACGCCCTGAAGTTCACCCAGGCCGGCGGTCGAATCACGGTCGAACTGGCCCGCCGGGAAGACGGAAGCGCCACCCTCGAGGTCCGGGACACCGGCATTGGCATTCCGCCCAACGAACTGTCCAGGGTGCTGGAGCCGTTCCACCAGTCCACCTTGACCCGGGAGACCACTGAACCGGGCACCGGCCTGGGACTTGCGCTGGTCAAGTCGCTGATCGAGTTGCACGGCGGCACCATCGCCCTTGACAGCACCGTCAGCGCCGGCACCACCGTCACCCTGACCTTTCCGGCGCGCCGGGTCGTGTCGGCGTCGTCCGGCACTGACGTCGCCGACCCTGGGCGATGAAACGAGTGGCAGGACGTCCGTCGGGGTCGGTAACGCGGCGGTCGAGTGCGCCCAGCGGCGTTGTTTCTCTCTAGTACCGACCCGATTCGACGATCCGCGAAAGGGCGGCGACGACGTCTTCGTCGTACCGATCCGGCATCTTTTTCAGGATTTCCAGGATATCCTTCGGTGTCGCGCCCGACCGGTAGGACCGTCGGGCCGTGCGCGCGCTGAACACGTCGGCAACGGCCAGGATGCGGCCGGGCAGACTGAGTTCCTCTTCCGTCAGACCGTTGGGATACCCCGAGCCGTCCAGCCGTTCCGTCACCTCCAGCAGGGTGCGCGTGATCGGAAGTGCGGTATTCAATTGGTCCAGCAGGGTGCTGGCGTGGCGGATATGGGACTGGATGACCAGACGCTCTTCGTCCGTCAACCGCTCCACCTTGGTCAGAAGATCGCGCGGCACGAACAGCTTGCCGATCTGCGAGACCTGCGCGGTCAGTTCGATGGTCTGACGCGCCTCACCGCCGACTCCCATCTCGTCGGCGATCAGGCCCGCGATCCATTCCAACCGGGCCGCCTGGTCCGCCAGATAGGGATCGGCCGCCGACACCGTCCGCCCCAGAGCCCGGATCACGGTCTTCTGCTGGTCCTCCAAGCGGATGCGTTCCCGCATGACGTCGGTGATGTCCTGGACCAGCACCACCCACCGTTCATCGGCCGTGTCGATTGGCGGCAGTCGATTGCGCACCGCCGTGATCCAGCGCCGTTCGCCGGCCAACCCGCATTCCACGGGCGCCGACCGACGTCCTTCCGGCGTGCGGTCCAACAGAAGGACCGGAACCTCGGGGTCATCGAAGATGTCGGCGAGCGTCCGGCCCGTCAGCCCATCGGCGGAGACTCCGAGCAGGGTGCGGGCGGCCGCGTTGGCACGCTGAACCCGACCCCGGCTGTCGATCATGAACAGGTATTCGGTGATGCCATCGACGATGGTGTCCAGGATCTGATGCTCCGCCGCCATGTGATCGGCGAACCGCCGGTACTGGTCCGCCATGGCGCGGTTGCTCTGCGTGCCCTGACGCCAGGCCACCCCCATAATCAGCATGACGGCCGTGACGGCCGCCGCGGCGGAAACGAACTGGCCGGCCAGACCGGTGGCCCGGCTTTCGGTCAGATAGGCCTTCCGGGGCCGGGAGTACCGCAACGCCCAGGGCAGGCCCTTTGGAGCGTGGGTCAAGGACATGACAGCCCCTTCACCGCCCGACTGACCCGGATTGAGGCCGCTCTCTCCCGACCAGACGACCGAGACCCGCTCTCCGGGCAGGGCCAGGGCGCCGGGCTGCTCCAGCGCCTCGATCAACTCCGTGATCGGAAACCGCCCGATGATCAGCCCCACCACCTGATCCGGTTGTTGCAGGGAAAAGACGGGAACCAGGGCATCGACCGCGTCCGATGATCCGCCGACGTCGGCGGCAACCACCGCGCCACCCTCGTGCAAGGCCTCCGCGATGCCGTCGCCCCTCCGGTCGGCCAGCGCGCCGCCAGCCTTTCCGGCCACCAACCAAGGCACGCCGTCGGGATGGGCCAGGATCAGACCCGCAGCGCCGAAGGCGTTTGCCTGACGCTCCAGCGCCGCACGCAGGAAGCCCAGTTCGCTGGACACCTCCGCGTCCCGGTCCTCCAGTCGGGCGGTGTGCAGTTCCGTGGCGATGATCCTTAGCGCCTCCCCACCCGCCAGCGCGGACAGGCTCTCGCGGCGACTGTCGAGCCAGTCCGACAGACGGTCCAGCCGCCCGCTCAGGACGGCCTGCGCGCGCGCGCGCGCGCCCTCTTCCAGGCGGATCCGCTCGGCGTTCATGGCCGCCTGTGTGAGAACCAGACCGATGGACAGCACCAGAGCGCCGACGACGACCGCCAACCCGATCACCCAGCGCCGCGGCCCGGATTGGGTCGGCGGCCCGACGGTGCCCCCGTCGGACGCGCGGGCCGGGTCCTGCTCGGCCATTGCGGGGAACCCGCCGGTGGAGGGTTTGGCGTCGGTCATCCGTGGTGTCCTTCGCGTCACAGAAACGGGGGCCGGTCCATCAGTCGGATCCCGAAGACGCGGGATCATCCGCCAACGCCGGCTTTGGGAAATAAACCCATCGACCCGCATGATTGACCGCGTACAATGGAACGAAGCTCAGCCGACCACCCCGATCCAGGTCTTCCATGCCATAGCGTGTCATGGCGATGCGATGCGCGGCCGTTTCGACCAGCACAACGTGGGTCGTCTCTAGTGTCAGCGTGTCGCGCGCCATCACCAGACGCAGAGCCTTGGGGTCCAGCCCCGCCGCGCGCAGGGAGTAGTAGCGCGCCAGGGCGAGGGCCAATCCGCCACGGTCGGACCCGGCCAGAATATCCGGCATGGCCGGCCAGGGTCCGGAGCGCGAGGACGCTGGCGGGTCCGGCTGTTCCTGCAGCAGATCGCGGAGAAACCCGACGACGCGGCGGGCCTGCGCATCGGGCGGCAGCAGTGTAAGGCCCCGAACGTGGTTCAACCAAACCGTTTCGACAAGGGAAAGATCGCCGCACCGCGCCTCCAGGCAGGCCATCGCCTCCGGCAGCCATGACTCGAATGCCGCCAGCGCATCTCTCCATAGGGGAAACGCGGACAAGTCGGCCGCATGCACGGACACGGCGCCCAGATCGTCCAGACGGACACCCTCGCCCGCCAGCGCCGGTCCCGCCGCCAGAGCCGGCCCCGCCGCCAGAGCCGGCTGCAGGAGCGCCAGGGCGGCGAGCCCCATAAGCCGGCGTTGGATCGTGCGGACAACCGACATATCTAGCGCTCCGTCAGGGCCCGGGACTGCGTCTTCAGGATCGGCTTCAACAAGTAGTCGAGGATCGAGCGTTTGCCGGTCAGGATATCCACACTGGCGACCATGCCCGGCATCAACGGCAACTCCTCACCTTTCCGCGTCAGCTTGTTTTCGTCTGTGCGCAGGGTCACTAGGAAATAGCTTTCATCGGTCTTTTCATCGACGATGGAGTCGGCGCTGATCGACTCCAGTGTGCCGCGAAGCCCCCCGTAAATGGAAAAATCATAGGCAGTGAACTTGATCATCGCCTCCAGCCCGGGACGCAGAAAGCCGATGTCCGAAGGCCGGATCCGGGCCTCGACCAGCAAGGTATCGTCGACCGGCACGATTTCCATGATATCCATGCCCGGCCGGATGACGCCGCCGATGGTCCGCACATGCAGAGTCTTGACGACACCGCGCACCGGCGAGCGGATCTCCGTGCGCTGAACTCGGTCCTGGGCGGCGGTCAGGCGCTCCTGGACGGAGGCCAGTTCGGCCCGGGCCTCGTTCAGTTCGGTCTGTGCCTCGGTCCGAAAGGCCAGATATTTCTCCTCGATCCGCTGTGAGGCCTCTTTCATGGCGGCCTCGGCACGCGGAATCGCCAGTTCCGATGCCTCGATCTCGCCCTCCAGGTCGTTCGCCTCGCGGCGCAGCCGCAGAAGGTCGATCCGTGGCACAACGCCGCTATTCACCAGGGGGCGGGTGATGGAGATTTCCTCGTTGATGAGGCTCAGGCTTTCCCGCGCCTGCTCCACCTTGTGTTCCAGTTCCAGAAGCTCCTGGCGACGCTGCGCGACTTGGTCTTCCAGAATTGAGATCTGAATCTCCAGGCTTTCACGCCGGCTCCGCATCAACTCGCGTTCGGCGCGGACACCGTTGGGATCCTGCGCCGCGAGTTCGGCCGGCATGCGCAACTCGGTACCCACGGCCTCGGCGGTCAGACGGGCGATCCGAGCGGTCAGGGTCCGGCGCCGGGCCTCCAACTCGCCCAGATCCGAACCGAAGCCGACGGCGGCCAACCGCATGAGAACCTGACCCGGTTCCACCAGCTCGCCGGGCTGGACCAGCATTTCCTTGACGATCCCGCCCTCCAGGTTCTGGATGACCTGAATCTTGGACGAGGGAATCACGCGGCCCTCACCCCGGGTCACCTCATCGATCACGGTGTACTTCGCCCACAGGACGGCAATCACGAAGAACGCCGCCACCAGGACCACCACGACATAGGCCAGCCGGCTCGGCCCGATGGTCTCCGCCTGAACCCGGTGACGCGCATACCGGAGATCGCGCCAGGACGCGCTCATCGTTTCCTCCCGTCTGGCACCCGCTTGCCGGTCCCCGCCGAATCCCGGGCGGCGTCTGTCCCCTCGCTGGCATCATTCCGGGAGTCCAAGGGCTCAAGCTCCGGCGACAACACCCGATCCAGGGCCTCGAAAGGTGATCGTTGCCCCCCCGCCGCGCTGTCGTCATGCCCAGCGCTCTCTCCGTCCTCCGGCCGGCCGCGCCGACCCGGAAGCGCGCGCGTGGACGCGGCAGGGTCGGCAGGCGCGACCGGTCCCGGCGGTGGAGGCCCGCTCCCTTGCCGCGGGGCCGGCTGGCCCTGACCCGCACCTTTCCGACTCGCATCAATGCGTCCCTTGACGGCGCGGCCCCCCGGCCGACCGGCAGCCGCAATCCCGCCAAGCCCGCCGGCACCGGCGCCGCCGCCCGCGCGCATCAGCGCCGGCAGCACGTCCTTGACCGGCCCGTCGGCCACCACCTCGCCCCGGCGCAGCAGAAGCAGCCTGTCGGCGAGACTCAGAAGCGACGGACGGTGCGTGATGATGATGAGCGCCTTGTCCTTCAGCGACGACCCCAGCCGCTTCACGAAGGCCTCCTCGGCTGCCATGTCCATCATGCTGGTGGGCTCGTCCAGCACCAGGATGGGCGGATCCGGCAGCAGGGCGCGGGCCAGGGCGACGGCCTGTCGCTGGCCGCCGGACAGGAACGAGCCCCGTTCGCCCACGGGCATGTCATATCCCATCGGATGCCGGCTGATGAACTCGTGCGCGCCCGACAACTCCGCCGCCCGGACAATCATGGCATCGTCGGCCTCCGGCGCGCCCATGGCGATGTTCTCCCGCACGGTGCCGGTGAACAGAACGATGTCCTGGAGGATGACGCCGGCGGTGCGGCGAATATCCGCCGGATCGATCTGCTGGATATCGGCGCCGTCGATCTGCACCGACCCTTCGGTGGGGTCGTACAACCGCGTCAGAAGACGGGCAATGGTGGACTTGCCGGACCCGACCGGCCCCATGATGACGAAACGTTGGCCGGGATCCACGGCGAAGCTGACGTTGCGCAAGGCCGGTGTCTGGCTTCCGGGATACGTGAAGGTCACGTTCTGCAGTTCGATGCGCCCGGCCGCCGCCGGACGGCTGAGAAACTGCTTGCCGCGGGGCCGGTCCACCGGCAGGGCCATGATCTCGTCGATCGACTTGCGGGCCGACGCGGCGTGGTGCAACCGCGAGACCAGCCCGGCCACCTGTCCCAACGGGGCCATGACACGCCCGGTCAGGATGGTGCTGGCGATCAGACCGCCCATGGTCAGTTCGTTGTTGGAGATCAGATAGACGCCGACGATCACGACGCAGACCGTCACCACCTGCTGAATCAGCGCCGCATAGTGAACGCCGATGCCGGTCAGGAACTTGACGCGGGCGCCGAGACTGGCGGATTCCCCGCTGAAGGCGTCCCAGTCGCGCTGCATGCGCCCCTCTGCCCCCAGGCTCTTGATGGTGTCGAGGGCCGAGATGGCCTCGACCAGAACGCCGTGCTTGTGGGCATTCCCCTCCACGTTCTTGCGCACCGCTTGGCGCAACGGCGCCTGCAGCAGCAGGCCCCCGATGATCACCACGGGCACCGCGATCAGCGGCACATAGGCGGCCGGCCCGGCCAGCAGATAAATCACGGCGATGAACAGAAAGATGAACGGAATGTCCACCAACGCCACGACGGTGGCAGAGGTGAAGAAGTCCCGCACCGCCTCGAACTCCTTCAGCTTATTGGCGAAAGCGCCCGACGAGGCGGGGCGGGCTCCCATGCGCACGTTCATGGCATGGCCGAAAATAATCGACGACATGACCACATCGGCGCGCTTTCCGGTGTGATCAATCAGGTAAGCTCGCAGCAGCTTAAGGGCGAAATCGAACACGTATACAATTATGATGCCGCTGGCAAGAACCCACAGGGTTTCGAGGGCTTGGTTGGGCACCACACGATCATACACGTTCATCGTGAACAATGGGCCCGCCAGCGCGAAAACGTTGACCATGATGGCCGCCAGGATCACATAGGAGTAGACGGGTGCCATTTTGCGCAGGGTGGACCAGAACCAGTGACCGTGCGGCTCTTCACGGCGCTCGTCCATCTGGCCGCGATAGGAGATTTCCGGCCGCGCCAGAATGGCGTAGCCCTCGTACCGCTCCTCGATCTGGCGGCGTGAGACGATCTCCGTGCCGCTTTGCGTTTCCGGCAGCAGCACCTCGAACTGGTCTCGTTTGACCTCGCGCAGAACGACGTAGGTGGTCCGCCCCTTCAGGAGCAGAACCACGGGAAACAGGTGGTTCGGAATGGCGCTGAAGCTGCGCCGGACCAGTCGGGCGCTCAGTCTGGCGCGCGCGGCCGCCACCGGAAACAAGTCCGGGGTCAGCCGGTTGTCCTCCAGCGGCAGCCCGGCCGTCAGCGAGACCCCGGACCGGGGTCGGCCGTGGAGACGGCACAGGGCCAACAGGGCCGCCAGCAGGGGATCCGCCGTCTCCGTGGAAAGAGCAGTGGGACGCACGGTCCAGCCAGTTCCAGAGGAGCCGGACGGCGCATCCCCTCCCGTGCCGGGGGGCGCGCCGGTCGCCCCTTTTCCCGCTTTGGGAGCCGTGTCCTTGCCGCCGCTGCGTTTTCCAAACATTGCCATGCGCCACCAAAGGTTCGTAGGGCCGTCGACTGGCCCTCAGACAGAGCCAACCTCATCCGCCCTGGAGCCGAGACCCCAAACCGGGTCCCGCTCGGCCGGTCCGTTTCCGGATGACCCGGACAGGACTGACCCGTCCGATGTTTCGTCCCCCCTTGCGCCCGTGGTGATCACCGCCGGCCCGGACAGCACAAGCTTTATCACGTCCGACTGGCGTCGGGTGTTGGTTTTGCGAAACACCGATTTCACCTGCGTACGGATTGTGGTGACCTGCTGCCCCCGCTCGGCCGCGATCTCCTCCAGCGTCTGCCCGCGCGCCAGCCGGGCAACGATCTGGGCCTCGGAGCGCGTCAGGCCGTACAGACTCATCAAACGCTCGTCGCTGATGGAAAAACCAGCCTCGGGATCCGCAATGAACAGGGCCGCACCGGGATGTGCTGGCCCGGCCGGCACCAGAATGACCGAAACCGGGGTGCCCCCATCGGCCGGTGTCACGGCGATGGCACCTTCGGGCGCGGCGGGGTCACCGGTCGCCACCGCCGCGATGGCCGCGCGCAGTCGGGCCGTCGCGCCTGTGTCGGCCGCGACCAGGAAGCCGTCGCGGGTGCGGCCAAGGTTTCGCCCATCCTGAAGGATGCGGCGGGCCGGGGCATTCGCATGCGCCACCCGGCCGTCCGGACGGGTCAGGATCAGGCCAAGGGGCAACCGGTCCAGGATGCCGTAGGCCGTGCGCCGCGCGCCTTCGGCATCGCGGGCCATGGCGTGGCGGACCCGTGCCCGGTTGAGCCCGCGCGCCAGACCGACCGAAGTCAGATCCTCAAACGCCATAACTTCATCGAAGCCGGCGCGCATCAACACTTCCTCGCCCTCGGGCGTCAGCCCACGAACCACCGCCGTCGTCGCTGCGGCCCGCTCGGACAGAGCCGGGAGCGCAAGACCGGTTTCGTCCAGGTAAACCAGCAAGGGGTCTTTCCCCACCTCCGCCATGCGGTCGGCCGTCTCAAGCACCCGATAGCGCACGCCAGCCGCCTCCAGGTGCGCTCGGATGGGCGTCGGGTCGTCCGCAAGCAAGGCCAGCACGAGAGTCGATGACGGCGGAGACCGTTGCGCCATGGGTCCAGGCTTTCTTTCCCACAACCATCCGTCCGGAACGGGTCCGGATACTGGTGACAGATCCTTGTCACGTCCTTTTCGCGCCGAGACAAGGTGCGGATTCTAACACATCCAAACAGCCTCTGCTTGGATTAAGTCCGGGCCGCCCGCGCGCCCCTCCAGCCGGCATCCGGGTTGCCCGCCTCCCGAAGGCATGGCATCATGCCTCGCGCAGATCGTGCGGTACACACGCTGATCGGCTCAATGGTCTCGCTGTGTGTCGGGGGGGCACCCGATCCTTCAGAAGCGGGACGCATCGGATCGGAAAGAAACCAACGATGAGCGACGACAGCGGGATCATTGGATCGGACCCGGCCCACGCCCCGGATCAGGCCGACGGTGATCGGAGGGCTTTGCGGGGCGTGGTGATCGTGGTGGCATCCCTGATCGTGGTCACGGTCGTGGGCGTGGCCCTGGTGCTATCGTTCGTCGGCGCGGAGCGTGAACGCGAGATTCAGAACTGGCAGGTGCGCCTGGGAATCGTGGCCGACGGCCGCGCCGGCGCGGTCGCCCAGTGGCTTGACGAGCAGACGACCGTCCTCGCAAGGCTGTCGAGCAACGCCAGCCTGCAACTCTACGCCATGGATCTGGTCGCCGACACGGCCGGCGATGTTAACCAGATCGAGGGCAACTTCGTCCGCAATCTGCTCAACGCCACGGCGGATCAGGCCGGGTTCGTTCCGACCCGCCGAACCGGCCGCGTCGACGCCAATATCGAGGCCCCGGCGAGCGCGGGGCTGGCCATTGTGAATCCGGCCGGCGGCGTGATCGTGGGCAGCGATTTCATGCCCGAACTGCCGGGACGGTTCGGCCCCATGCTGGCCACCGCGTCCGAGGGCCGGACCGCCGTCTTCGGGCCGCAGATGGGTCCGACCGGGGAGCCGCTGCTGGGATTCGCCGCGCCGCTCTACGCCATTCAGCAAAACGCAACGGCCGGCGGCGAAATCGGCTTCGTTGTCGGGCTGCGTCCCTTCGACCGCACCATCTTCGAGCTTCTGGTTCAGCCCGGCAACATCTGGGAAACCACCGAGACCCTCCTGGTCCGGCGCCGCGACCGCTCGATCGAGTACATCACCCCCCTGTCGGACGGCACCCCGCCGATGGGCAAGTCGTTGTCGATCGAAACGCCACGGTTGGCTGCGGCGCAGGCGTTCAAGGATCCCGGCCTGTTCGGTTTCGGTCGCAATCACGCCGGCAAATCAGTCCTGTACACCAGCCGCGCCGTGCCCGGGACGGACTGGCTGCTCGTCCATTCCATCACGGAGGAAGAGGCCCTCGCCGCCTCCGAAGCCCGGTTGACGTCGCTGCTGATTGTCTTCCTGCTGCTGATTGGCGGTGTTCTTGTCGGCGCACTGGCGCTGTGGCGGCACGGAACCTCGGTTCGTCTGGCCAAGATCGCCGCAAGCCACAGAATCGCGTCGGATCGCCTGCAGTCCTTCATGAAGTTCGTCCGCGTGGTGACGGACGGCCAGCCCACCGCCATCGCGGCGGTGGATGAAAGCGGTCGCTACACCTTTGCCAACATTGGCGCGGCCTGGGGGTCCGGGCTAACCCCGGATCAGGTCGTCGGCCGGACCATGACGGACGTGATGGGACCGCATGCCGCCAACCTGTTCAAGGATCTCAATGCCCGGGCGTTCCTGACCAATGAACCTGTCAGCGAGGTTCAGGCGCTGGAACGCGATGGCGCCGAACGCATGATCAAATCCGACCACATCCCGCTGGCGGCCGACCGCGATCATCCGCGATCCGTGCTGATGGTGTTGGAGGACATCACCGACCTGATGGCCGAACGCGCCCAGCGCGAGGCCACCATGCGCGATCTGGTCGGCACCCTGGTCAGTCTGGTGGACCGGCGCGACCCCTATTCGGCCAATCACTCCAACCGGGTGGCCGAACTGTCCGTGGCCATCGCCACCGAAATGGGAGAGCCGGAGCAGACCGTGCGGACCGTCGACATCACCGGCAACCTGATGAACCTGGGCAAGATCCTCGTGCCCGAGAGCATCCTGACCAAGACCGAATCCCTGACAGAGGACGAGAAGAAGGTCATTCGGGATTCCATGGTGCAGACGGCGGAGCTTCTGCGGTCGGTGCACTTCGATCTGCCCGTGGCCGAGACCATCCGTCAGTTGCAGGAACGCCCGGACGGGACCGGCTATCCCCAGGGATTGTCCGGCGACGACCTCCTGTTGACGGCGCGCATCGTCACCGTGGCCAACGCGTTCGTCGGCATGGTCAGCCCCAGGGCCTTCCGCGGTGCCCTCTCGGTCGAGGACGCCTGCTCCCAGCTTCTGGGGAACGTCGACACCCAGTACGATGTCCGGCCGGTCGCCGCTCTGATGAACTACCTGCAGAACCGGGGCGGGGCGGAGCGTTGGCGTCACATCGACGACACCCCTGCTGACTGAGGCGCATCCCGAACACTTCGGATCGTCTGGCAACGAAACCGCGTTTAAGTGTTGCGGGTATCCGGCCCCCTTGGTGTGTCCGGAGACCCGCAACACGACCGCAATGGCGGGCCCCATCGCGCCCCTTACCACCCTGAATCGGTTTACGACTCAGCGATGGCGGGCCGGCGCGAGCAGGCGGGCGAGGACACCCGGACACGAGTATGGCATATTTGCCACAATTGCGCGATTTGTCGCGCCAGACGACGGATTTCTGGACCCCTCCAGCACGATTTAGCGATGGCGGTGCGTGTCGAAGAGCCACAGGCACTAAAGATATTTTTTGTTTCGAAGCCACAGAGGCCCCCGACAAACAAACAAAAAACCGACCTTGGGTCAGAGACAAAAACAAGTTTCTGTCTTTCGCCACCTCAACAACACGAGAAATCAGCCCCTTTCGAGAATTATCCGACATAGGCTTGCGCTTTAATTCTTCAAGAGCAACCATTGTATTTCCGCCCACCTAAGTATAACATTCCCATTCGCGCAGTGTTGTGTTTTTTTTGCTTGGTTGACATCCATACGGTTTGAGATAAAAATCCAGGAGCTATCAAAGTTTCGCGCTCACGCGCGCGTCGGGCTGTGTCGGCGGTGGACTTAATCGTGATGGAGGGGATGATGCGCCTGAAAAGGCACCTGTTCTTGGTTACCACGGCATTGAGTGGGTTCGGGCTGCTTGGCGCCCTGCCCGCGAGTGCCATGTCTTTGGAAGAAGCCGCGTTCCAGGCCGCGTCGACCAATCCGCAGATCGAGGCCGCCAAGGAAAACCGGCGCGCCCAGGTCTTCGAACTGAGGCAGGGCCGCGGGTTGTATTTCCCCCGTCTTGACGTCACCGCAGATGTCGGACCCGAGTGGACGGAAACGCGCAATATCGACGACGAGAAACTCGTTCGCTACGACACCCAGATCCGCCTGACCCAGTTGCTGTTCGACGGCTTCGCCCGCGAGGCCAAGATCGAGCAACGGGCCTCTCGCCTGGACGGCGCGGCGCTGCGGGTCGAGGAACGGGTCGAAACCCTGTCGCTGGATGCGGCCGAAGTCTACATGGACGTTCTGCGGTACCGCGAACTGCGCGATATCGCGATCGACAACGTCGCGGTCCACGAGGACATCCTCTCTCAGGTGAGCCAGCGCGTGAATGCCGGGCAAACCGGCATCGGCGACCAGCAGCAGACCGAGACCCGGCTGGCGGCCGCCAGGGACGCGGTGGTCAGCGCGGAACAGGATGTGAGGGACGCCGAGGCGTCGTTCCTGCGGATCGTGGGCACCGCGCCGGACGCCATGTCGGAACCGCCGTCGCTGGTGGACTACATGCCGGGGACGGTTGACGAAGCGGTCTTCCAGGCCGTCAACAACAGTCCGACCCTGCGGGCGACCGCCGCTCAGATCGACGAGGCCCACGCCGCTCACCGCGAAGCGGGCGGCGCCTACTACCCGACCATCGAGTTGGAACTGCAGCACAGCCGCAACGACGACATCGACGGCGTGGAAGGCATCAACAACGACGCCACCGCCCTGGTGCGCCTGACCTGGAACCTGTTCAACGGCGGCATCGACACCGCCCGCCGCACCGAACTGGCACACCGCATCGGTGAACAGCGCGCCGAGACCATGAACGTGGAACGCGCCTTGGCCGAGGAAGCGCGGATTTCGTGGAACGCCATGGAAGCGGCGCGCAGCCGGGTGGACATCCTGCGCGATCAGGTCGCCTCCAACACCAACGTGGTGGAAACCTACCGCCAGGAATTCCTGATCGGCCAGCGCGACCTGCTCGACCTGCTCGACAGCGAGAACGAACTGTTCCTGTCCCGCAGCGCGCTGGTCAGCGCCCAGTACGTCTCCGAGTTCGCGGTCTATCGGATCCTCGCCGTCATGGGCGCGCTCTCCGACGCGCTCGGCGTGCCCGATCCGGGAGAGGCCGCCGCCACGGCCCGGGCGGGTGCCGGTGTCACGCCGGACTACTCGTTCGGTGAGCGCGCGGTGGACGCTGTCAACCGTCCGGCCCCGGACCAGACCTACTAACCGTCCCTGATCGGTCGCCTCCCTCCGGCGGCCTTTGGACGCATCGAACAGCGGGACATGGCCTTGTCGGTCATGTCCCGTTTTTCTGTTCGTCTTCCCCCATATCCGGCGGCCCCCCGTCGCTCCGCGCCGATGGAACCCGGACGCCCGAACGCCGCAAAGCCGCAAAGCCGTCGGCGTCCCCCGCCGCCCACACGACGCCGCCGATCAGGCCAGTGACCACCGCCGAGGCCCCGTAGAGCACGGAGCAGGCCAGCGCCGCGTCCGCCGGCAGACCGACGATCCCGAAGCCCAGCACCAGAGCGCCCTCGCGCAGGCCCCACCCGGCGACCGAAACCGGCACGGCGGCGGTCAGAATGGCCGGCGGAAACACCAGGGCGATGGTCCACCACGACGCGTCCAGCCCCAGCGCCAGCGCGTACAGCCACACCACCGTAATGTCGATCAGATGCGGCACCAGCATCAGCGCAAGAATCGGGGGCGTCACGCGCCGGTTGCCCAGGGCACGCCACGCCGACTCCGACAGGGACACGAGCGGACGCGCGACCGAACGCTCCGCCAGCCCCCGCGGCAGCCAGCGCAGCCCCAACAGCACCAACAGACACCCCAGGCCACCCAGCACCAGTGTCAGCAGGCCGCTCGCCACCAGCGGATCGTCGGCGCGCCCCGCCAGCACCGGCAGTCCCGCGCCGCACAGCGCGATCAGCCCCAGAAAGCTGAACACCCGATCCACGATCAGCGAGCGCGTGGCCAGCCCCACCGGCAGCCCCAGACGCCATCCGTTCCAGATGCGCAGGGCATCACCGCCGATGGTGGAGGGCATGGCCTGGTTGCCGAACAGGCCGAGCAGCACGTTGCGCCACGCCACCGGGAACGCGAGCGCGCGGTCAAGCGCCGACAGCACCAGCCGCCAGCGGGCGGCCGCGCCCAGGGCCTGCCCCTGAAGCAACACCAGGGCAGCCACCCCGGCCAACGCCACGTCGGCGTCCAACCGCCGCCATACGGCGCCAAGATCGACGGTGAAGACGATCACGCCCAGCAGACCGAGCGACACAGCGGCCTTGATCAGCCGCAGGAGCAGCGCGCGCGTCGTCATGCCCGCTCCCGGTTTTCGGCCGCCGCGCGCCACACCGGCAACAGGTCTTCCTCCAAAACCGTACGCCAGGACGGCGCCGTTGCCTCCACGACGGCCCGCGCCCGGACGCCCATCTCCCGGCGCGCCTCCACATCCAGCAGAAGCGGTTCAATCGCCGCCGCCCACGCCGTTGGGTCGGCGTCCTCCACCAGCACGCCGTCCATCCCGTGCGCCCGCACGAAGCGCGCCCCGCCATCGCGCGCCGATACCACCACGGGCAGGCCACAGGCGCGCGCTTCCAGCACCACGTTCGGCGACACCTCGCTTTCCGACGGAAAGACAAACACGTCCGCGCTGGCATACAGGGCCGGCAATGCCGCCTGGGGCAACGGGCCGGGCGCGCAGGCATGGTCCGGCCCCAGCAACGCCATGACGTCGGCGCGGCGCCCCCCTTCGCCCACCGCCAGAACGTAGGGCGCCTGCCCTCGGTCCAGCAGCAGGCGGGCCGCCCGGGCCAGCGTCATCAGCCGTTTGCTGTCGTCGGCGCGGCCGACGAACAACAGCAGCGGTCGATCCGCCGGCACACCCAGATCCAGACGCAAACGCGCCCGGTCGCGGTGCTTGGGATGGAAGCGGTCGAGGTCGATCCCCCGACGCAGCCACCCCACCCGATCAGCGCCCAGTTCGGCCTCGGCCATCGCCCGATCCGGCTCGCGTGAGACCAGCACCCGATCACAATCGGCAACGAACCGGGCCACCTTGCGCGCCGCGCGCCGCCCCAGCCGCCCCGGCAGATCGAGATCCTCCAGAACGCGACGGCCGAGCCAACCGGCCCCGACCCAACGCGCGAGGATTTCCCGGGAGTAAACCGTGGTGAAGGTCGGCAGGTCGGTGTGGATCGAGGCCGTCAACCCGGTGCCCCGGCGCGCCGCCACGCGCCGCGCGGTTCGGGAGAACGCGAACGTGTCGGTGCAATGCAACACGTCGTGCCGGCGCAAGTGCCGCGCCAGCCGGCCGTGATGTCGGGCAAGGTCGGTATGCCCCGCGCCTTGGGCCAGAAAGGGAAACCGCGCCGTGCCCAGCACCGGCGGCACGGCATGGAAGCGGACATGCCCGGCCAGCGGCTCCACCATCTCGTCCTTGCCCTCCGCCATGGTGTAGACGGTCAGGTCCAGAACATCGGGCGACAGCGTGGCCGCGGCCTCGGCGAAGCGTTCCCAGCATTTGACGTGCCCCCCGGCGGTTGGTCCCCGCGCCAGTGTGATCAACACGGCAACGGACAGCGGGCGGGATGATGGCGGTGCGGTCGTCATGAGGGTTCCGGAGGTGTCTGTTGGCGCCCCGTCGGGCGGGCGGACCATGCCATGCCGGCGGTCCCCCGCGCAACGGCCCGTCCTGCGCCAACACCCCTTGCCTCCTTGGGCCGTCCGGACCAAGTATGGGGCCAAGATCCTGGCCCCTTCCGCCGCCTGCGGGCGGGCCGCCCTCATCCATGGCCGACAAGGAAACGGAACGAACAATGGCGATCATTCTCGATGGAGAAAGCACCACCGTCAGCACGGCGGCCCCGGCGGCGGGCGGTGACCTCATCAAGGACGGCACCACGGATACCTTCATGGCCGACGTGATCGAGGCCTCGAACAGCGTCCCCGTGGTGGTGGACTTCTGGGCGCCCTGGTGCGGCCCGTGCAAGACCCTGGGGCCGATGCTGGAAAAACTGGTGCGCCAGATGGGCGGCGCCGTGCGCATGGTCAAGATCAATGTCGACGAGAACCAGGAACTTGCCGCCCAGTTGCGGGTGCAGTCCATCCCCACGGTATACGGCTTCAGGCAGGGCCGCCCGGTGGACGCCTTCGCCGGCGCGCTGCCGGAAAGCCAAATCAAACAGTTCCTCTCGGGTCTGACGGGCGGAGCCGAGAACTCCGTCGACGCGCTTCTGGAGGAGGCCGCCCAGGCGCTGGAAGGGGGCGACACGGAGACCGCGCTGTCCCTGTATCAGCAGGTGCTGCAGGCCGACCAGGGCAACCCGAAGGCCATCGCCGGCTACCTGCGCGGCTTGATCGCCAACGGCCAGAGCGGCGACGCCGCGCAGATTGTCGCCCAGCTTCCCGCCGACTTGCTGCGCGACCCGGACATCGCCGCCGCCAAGACCAAGCTGGAACTGTCGCAGGAAAGCGCGGGGCCCGTTGCGGAACTGCGCGCCAAGGTCGAGGCCGAGCCGGACAACCATCAGGCCCGCTATGATCTGGCCAACGCGCTGTACGCCGCCGATCAGGCCGACGCGGCGGTCGAGGAACTGCTGGAGGTGTTCCGCCGCGACCGCTCCTGGAACGACGACGCCGCGCGCCAGCGCCTGCTGAAGATCTTCGAGGCCCTGGGACCCGGCCATCCCGCGGCCGTCAACGGCCGACGCCGCCTGTCCGCGCTGGTGTTTTCCTGACGCAGCGCCCTCTCCAACCGGAAAGACCCGCCGCATGGTCCGCGCCTTCCAGCCCCGGTTCGACGAACTTCCGGAGACGGTTCCGATCTTCCCGCTCACCGGGGTGCTTCTGCTGCCCGGCGGTCGGTTGCCGCTCAACATCTTCGAGCCACGCTATCTGAACATGGTTGAGGATGCCCTGGGCGCGCGCCGGCTGATGGCCATGGTCCAGCCGCGACAGGAGGGCTCGGACAGCACGGAGGCGGACCCGACGCTGTACGGCGTGGCCTGTCTGGGCCGCATCGTCTCGTTCGAGGAATCGCCGGACGGCCGCCTGCTGCTGACCCTGCTGGGGCTCAACCGCTTTCACCTGGGCGAGGAACTGCCGCTGCATCGCGGCTATCGGCGGGTGCGGGCGGACTATTCGTCCTATGCGCGGGATCTCGACGAACAGGGCGCGGTCACCCTCGACCGTGACCGGCTGTTCGAGGTGCTCAAGCCGTTCGCGGCCAACCATGGCCTGTCGTTCAACTGGGACATCATGCGCGACGTGGACACCGGCCCGCTGCTCACCTCGCTGGCCATGGTCTGCCCGTTCGAGCCACGCGAGAAGCAGGCACTGCTGGAAGCCGACACACCGCAGGCGCGGGCCGACATGATCCTGACCCTTCTGGAAATGGGGGCCTTCGGCACCCCCTCCGGCGGCGGTGTCCGGCAGTAGCAAAGGAACGCCGGGCGACGACCGACCTACCCCGTCCGCATCGGATCGAGAATGGCGGCGATGGCGCGTTCGGCGCGGTCGCCGGTGAGGACCTCACGGGTCGGACGGACCATCGGCGACGCCGTTGATCCAGACCCGGTCTTCAGCGACGCGAGCAGGGCGAGGCGCAGGGCCGGCTGTTCGGCCGACAGATCGCCAGCGCCGGCGGTCGCGGCGCGCGCATCGGCTACACTGATGGACCGGAAGACGATGGAAGCGGCCCGCGCCAGCGACAGGAACGGCACCTCGGTGGCGGGGGCGGAGGCGCGTGTGGCGGCCCCGGTGTGGCCTCGCGCCGATGTCCGGGTTGCGTCATCCAGCAACGCCGCCATGGCCAGAGCCGACGGCCCCGGGAGCCGCGGGCCTTCCGTCGCTCCGGCCTCTTCCGTCGCCGGCTCAAGGCCCAGAATGCGGGCGATGGCCGACTCGGAAAGGCCGTCCGCTGGCGACGGTAGCGCGCCCGACCCTGAACCGGACGCCGAACCGCGCGCCACCATCACCGCGTCCGTGCCCGGACCCGCGCCCGTGGGAATCACCGGAACATCGCGCAGGGCGGAGGGCACCGGCGCCTCGCCCGTGGCGCCCCGGGCCACGCGGACGTCTCCGTCCAGGGGAGGCGCGGCCCAATCCGGCCGGCGCCCGGGCGGCATCGGAGGCCGCTCGGCGCCCCAGGCCACCTGCCCCATGTCCTCGCGCGGCGGCGCCGTCGGCTTGGCCCCCGGTGGGCGCGGCGGCGGCCCGGCCACGAGATCGGGCACGGAGGCGAAACCGCGCATGGCACGGGTGATGGTCGAATCCATCAGGTGGCGGACTTCCTCCAGCGTGCGAGGGCGGCCGTTCACCCGAAACAGGCCTGGATTGGCGGCGGCCGCCTCCGGCAGCACGCGCTCGGCCGGGGTGTGTGGCGCGCGGGCGGCTGCGTCCAGGAACGTGACCGCGCCGGTCGGGCCCAGGAAATGGGCCAGATAGATCTCCGTGGCCGACGGAGAGCGGCCCAGCGCCTGACGCAGGATCGCCTTGTTGCTGCCGGCGTATTCAGCGGCCATGAGCGCCGACACGCGCGGATCATCGCGCAGCGCCAGCACGCGGGCCTCAACGGCGGGATCGGCGACGGTGAACCGTCCCCGGGAATCGACCTGAATCGCGGCCGCAACATCGCCCAGACCGTGCCCGGGGCCGTAGCGATGCACCATTTCGAACCAAGTGTCGCGGGTGAACTGGAACAGACCCCGCGCCGTTCCGCGCGCGTTGGCGGCGTCCGGCCGAAAACCGCTTTCCTGGTGGGCCTTGGCCAACATGTAGGTGAAATCAACGCCCGTCCGGCGGCTGGCGTCGCGGATGCCGACAAGCACATCGCGCCCGACCGTGCGGCCATTGACCCGCACGGTCGCCGCCAGTTGCTGGGGCGGGGGTTGGGCGATGACGCCCTTTCCGACCGGCGATCCCGTCACACCGCGCCCTCCCATCCTTCAGCCCCCAGGGCATGCATTGTGCGTGCAGGGACCGCGATCCCATCAGAGTGCGGGAAAAAGGGTGGAAGAGCGGTTAACGCGCCGTCGCCACGTTCCGCGCGCCGGATCAGTGGATTCGGTGACGCGGCGCACTGGCCAGCTTTTTGGTCTACGCCATGGTCTTGCGGATGTCGCTCAGGAAGCTGTCCACCTTTTCCGTCAGGTGCTCGGCCTGCTTGGCCAAATCCGCCGCCGCCGCCAGGACCTCGTCGGCCGAGTGGCCGGTCTCACCGGCGGCCTGGGTGACGTCGCCGATGTTACTGGAGACGTCGGTCGTGGCGTTGCTGGCCTCCTGGACGTTGCGCGCGATTTCGCGGGTGGCCGCGCCCTGCTGTTCCACCGCCGCCGCGATGGCCGACGCGATCTCGCTGATTGCCGCGATGGTGCCGCCGATGCCCTGGATGGCGTTGACGGCGTCGCGGGTCGCGCCCTGGACGGTGCCGATCTGGTTGCTGATGTCCTCGGTGGCGCGGGCGGTCTGGCTGGCGAGGCTCTTGACCTCGTTGGCGACCACGGCGAAGCCCTTGCCGGCCTCGCCGGCGCGGGCCGCCTCGATGGTGGCGTTCAGCGCGAGCAGGTTGGTTTGGCTGGCGATATCGTTGATCAGCTTGACCACGGCGCCGATCTTTTCGGCGGCATTGGCCAGCGATTCCACCATCTCGTTGGTGCGCGTCGCCTCCTCCACGGCCGCCCCGGCGATGCGGGTCGATTCGGTCACCTGCCGGGAGATTTCGGCGATGGAACTGTGCAACTGCTCGGTCGCCGAGGCCACGGTCTGCACGTTCATCGAGGCCGTCTGGGCCGCATTGGCGACAAGCTGGGTCTGGTCCGACGTGGCGGTGGCGGTGCGGGTCATCGCGGCGGCGGTGTTCTGAAGCTCGGTCGCGGCGGCCGCGACGATCTCCACCATGCCGTGGACGTCGTGCTCGAACTTGGCGGCGTGCTCGTTCAGCAGGTTGGCCGCGCGCTCCCGAGCGGTCTGGATGTAGACCGAGATGGCGACGTCCATGTCCAGGAACAGCGCCCGAGTGATGGCCGACATGACCGCGACGCCCTGTTTCGGGTTTTTGCGATAGGCGTTCGCCATGACCAAGGCCACGCGGTTGATGACGAAGGCATAGCCGCCCAGATACCAGCGCGGCTCCAGCCCGACCCGTTCATGGGTGCGGCCGATGCGGTCGGCGGTGCGCATGTAGGCCTCGTCAAACCGGCCGCTGAAGACGTTCTCCATCCAGTGCTTTTTCTGCATGTCGCGGGCGTGCTTCATGCGCGCGGGAGAATCGAACATCTCCACCATGCCAGGGGTGGCCTTGATGAGACCGTAGAAGTCCTCAAGGATTCCGTCCATGTGCGGTACCAGCGCCTTGCGGCCCTCGTCCAGAAGGCTGACCATGGACGGGTCGATCTTGAGAAAGGACAACCGACCCCCGCGATCCATCTGATCCGACATTTCCCGACCTTTCCTGCCCTGAGATCTTCGCAACCGCTTTGTTATGCATCAACTTTCGGTCGAAGACGCCGCCACTTCGTTTCAGATCGACAATGCCCTTTGCCCCCAGGCAACGCAAGGACGTTCCGGAGCGACGGGGCGGCGGAGAGAAAACGGGTATTGCCCTTGGCCGTACCGATTGTCTATGAGTGAGGCCGGTTCACGGTCAGGATCGCCGCACCGCGGGCGTGGTGGAATTGGTAGACACGCCAGATTTAGGTTCTGGTGGCTTTCAGCCGTGGGGGTTCAAGTCCCTTCGCCCGCACCATGCGAGGATCATTGGAGCGGTTCTCTTCGGTTCCGACCCCCGACGCTCCCGTTTCGCCCACCCCCGCCGTCCCTTGTCATTTTCACTAGTGCCGGATCAAGCCATGCAGGTAACGGAAACCCTCACCGAGGATCTCAAGCGCGAATTCAAGGTTGTCGTTCCCGCCGACACCCTGAACGAGAAGACGGAGGCGCGCCTGACCGAGGTCGGGTCACAAGTTCGCATTCCCGGTTTCCGTCCCGGCAAGGTGCCCATGTCGCTGCTGAAGAAACGATTCGGCGGCCACGTCATGGGGGAGATTCTGGAGCAGACCGCGCAGGAGGCCGTTGATGGTGTCATCAAGGACCATGAATTGCGCCCCGCGCTTCAGCCCAAGGTCGAGGTGTCCGAGTATGAGCCCGAGGGCGACCTCAGTCTGACCATCGCCGTCGAACTGCTGCCCGACATGGGCACCCCCGACTTCTCCGATATCGCGGTTGACCGCGACATCGCCGAGATTCCCGAGGAAGAGGTCGACGGCGCGATTGAACGGCTGGCCAACGCCCGGCGCGGCTCGGAGCCGGTGACCGACGACCGTCCCGCCGAAAGCGGGGACATCGTCGTTATCGATTTCGTCGGCAAGAAGGACGGCGAGCCCTTCCCGGGCGGCGAGGCCCAGGATTACTCGCTGGAACTGGGCTCCAACACCTTCATTCCCGGGTTCGAGGATGCCCTGATCGGGGTGCGGGTCGGCGATGAAAAGCAGGTCGACATCACCTTTCCGGAGGACTACGGCGCCGAGGATCTCGCCGGTCAGGCCGTGACCTTTGATGTGACCGTCAAGGAACTGCGCCAGCCGGCACCGGTGGCTGTGGATGACGAGTTCGCCAAAACCTTCGGCCGCGAGACGCTGGAGGAGCTGAAGCAGGCGATCCGCGACCAGATCGCCGACGACTACAAGCGGGCGAGCCGGGAGAAGGTCAAGCGCCGCCTGCTCGACAAGCTGGCCGAGAAGTTCACCCAGGCGGTCCCCGAGGGGCTTGTCGATGTGGAATTCGACGCCATCTGGAAGCAACTCATGGAAGCCAAGGAGCGCGACCAACTCGAGGATGACGACAAGGCCAAGTCCGAAGACGAGTTGCGCGCCGAATACCGCACCATCGCCGAACGGCGGGTGCGCCTGGGCCTTCTGCTGGCCAAAGTCGGCGAGGACAACGCCATCACCGTCACCCAGGAGGACCTGAACCAAGCTCTGATCGAGCAGGTCCGGTCCTATCCGGGCCACGAGCAGGCCGTGATGAACTACTATCGCCAGAACCCCCAGGCCATGGAGGAGCTGCGTCCGCCGATCTTTGAAAACAAAGTGGTTGACTACATCCTTGAGCTTGCCCAGGTGACGGAACGCACGGTCACCCCGGACGAGTTGAAGGCGCCCGATCCAGAGGGCGAGACCGGGTGATCCGTTTCGCGCGCGACGCGCAGCACCACGCAGCAACACAGTGCCAGCCCCGATCCGCCAGATTGAGAGAGCTCGATGAAAGACCGTGATCCGATGGAGGTGTACGCGAACACGCTGGTGCCGATGGTGGTCGAGCAGACCAATCGGGGCGAGCGGTCCTATGACATCTATTCGCGCCTCCTCAAGGAACGCATCATTTTCCTGACCGGCGCCGTCAACGATACCGTGGCCAGCCTGATCTCGGCCCAGCTTCTGTTTCTGGAGTCGGAGAACCCGACCAAGGACATTGCGTTCTACATCAATTCGCCGGGAGGGGTGGTCACGTCGGGACTCGGCATCTATGACACGATGAATTACATCCGCTGCGATGTGTCCACCGTGTGCCTGGGTCAGGCCGCATCCATGGGCTCGCTATTGCTGACGGCGGGCGCGGCGGGCAAGCGCTTCGCCCTGCCCAACGCGCGCATCATGGTCCATCAGCCGTCGGGCGGCTTCCAGGGTCAGGCCACCGACATCGAGATTCACGCCAAGGAAATCCTGTCGATCCGCGAGCGGCTGAACAACATCTTCTGCCACCACACCGGGCAACCCCTGGAGGTCGTGGAACAGGCCATGGAGCGCGACAAGTTCATGCCGCCCGAGGAGGCCCTTGCGTTCGGACTGATCGACGAGGTGGTGACGTCGCGTCATCTGCCCGACGAGGAGACCGACGGCGGGTCGGGCGCCTAGGGCCTGAAGGCCGGACTATCGGCCTGAGCGTCCGGCAGACGCGCGGGATCACCGCGTGTCACACCGACGCCTTTTTGTCGCACGGCGATTTGTCGTTGTGCGCCTGGAGGCTCGGCGGGTAGTATGACGGTACGGCGAAGAAGGGGCACCCCGGATCGGTGACGGGTGGCCTCGCCCGGGTTTGGCCGACAGCGGCGGTACCCCGAGGCCTCGATGACCCGATTGTCAGCCGGGGTTGCGCGCGGGAGTGGAGTGGTTATGAGTAAGTCTTCTGGTGGTGATTCCAAGAACACCTTGTATTGCTCTTTCTGTGGAAAGAGTCAGCATGAGGTGCGCAAGCTCATCGCCGGACCGACCGTGTTCATCTGCGATGAATGCGTCGAATTGTGCATGGACATCATCCGCGAGGAAAACAAGACGCAGCTTGTGAAGACCCGCGATGGCGTTCCGACCCCGCGCGATATTCTTTCGGTTCTGGATGACTACGTGATCGGCCAGCGGCACGCAAAACGCGTGTTGTCGGTGGCTGTCCACAACCATTACAAGCGATTGAGCCAGGGCGGCAAGAACAGCGAGGTTGAACTGTCCAAGTCCAACATCCTGTTGATGGGGCCGACTGGCTGCGGCAAGACGCTTCTGGCGCAGACACTGGCCCGCATCCTTGATGTTCCCTTCACCATGGCCGATGCCACGACCCTGACGGAAGCCGGGTACGTCGGCGAGGATGTCGAGAACATCATCCTGAAGCTGCTTCAGGCCTCCGACTACAATGTCGAGCGCGCCCAGCGCGGCATCGTCTATATCGACGAGATCGACAAGATCTCGCGCAAGTCGGACAACCCCTCGATCACCCGCGACGTCTCCGGCGAGGGCGTGCAGCAGGCGCTGCTCAAGATCATGGAGGGCACCGTCGCCTCCGTGCCGCCCCAGGGCGGGCGCAAGCATCCGCAGCAGGAATTCCTGCAGGTGGACACGACCAACATCCTGTTCATCTGCGGCGGGGCGTTCGCCGGCCTGGACAAGATCATCGCCCAGCGCGGACGTGGGACGTCCATCGGGTTCGGCGCCGACGTGCGCGCGCCGGAGGAAAAGCGGACCGGCGAAATCCTGCGCCAGGTGGAGCCCGAGGATCTGCTGAAGTATGGCCTGATTCCCGAGTTCGTCGGGCGCATGCCGGTGCTTGCGACGCTGGATGATCTGGACGAAAGCGCCCTGATCGAAATCCTGACCAAGCCCAAGAACGCGCTGGTCAAGCAGTATCAGCGGCTGTTCGAGATGGAGAACTCCCAACTGACCTTCGCCGAGGACGCGCTTGAGGCCATCGCCAAGAAGGCCATCGCCCGCAAGACCGGCGCACGTGGCCTGCGGTCGATCATGGAAGGCATCCTGCTGGAAACCATGTTCGATCTGCCCGGCATGGAGGGCGTCAGCGAGGTGGTGGTCAACCGGGAGGTCTCGGAGGGGCGCGCCAAGCCGCTGTTCATTTATGCTGACCGGCGGGAAGATGTCGGCAGTTCGGCCTGACGCGTCGCCGATGTCCGAGACGCTCCGGGACCCCGTCTGCCCTGTCCGGGCGCCCTGATCAAACCGTCGGTCGCGCGCCCGGGGCGCGCCACCTTGACCGACAGTCCGACGTGCCCCACATCTCCCGCGCCTGGGCGTAAGGCGGTCTCTCCGCGACGCGGGCGGATCACCGGGGTTCCCGCCAGCCCAGCCCGGCGAAGCCAGCCCCCAAACAGAGGTCAGCACGTGGATATCGGCTCGACAGATACCTATCCGGTTCTCCCCCTGCGGGATATCGTGGTGTTCCCCCACATGATCGTGCCCCTGTTCGTGGGACGCGAAAAGTCCGTGCGCGCCCTTGAAAACGTCATGGCCGACGACAAGGAAATCCTGCTCGTCGCGCAGAAGAACGCCTCCCAGGACGATCCCGGTCCCGACGATATCTACGAGATCGGCACGGTCAGCACGGTTCTGCAACTGCTGCGCCTGCCGGACGGAACCGTCAAGGTCCTGGTGGAGGGCAGCCGCCGCGCCCGAATCGCCCAGTACACGCCCAATGAGCACTTCTTCGAGGTCCAGGCGGTCGCGGTGGACGACGATGAGGTTGACGCCGAAGAAATCGAGGCGTTGCAGCGCTCGGTCGTGGGGCAGTTCGAGCAGTATGTGAAGCTGAACAAAAAGATCCCGCCGGAGGTTCTGGTCTCGGTCAACCAGATCGAGGATGCCGCCAAGCTGGCCGATACCGTCGCATCGCATCTGGCCCTGAAAATCTCCGACAAGCAGGACGTCTTGGAAACCACCTCCGTCGCCGAGCGGCTGGAACGCCTGTACGCGTTCATGGAATCCGAAATCGGCGTGCTCCAGGTCGAGAAGAAGATCCGCGGCCGGGTCAAACGCCAGATGGAAAAGACCCAGAAGGAATACTACCTAAACGAGCAACTCAAGGCGATTCAGAAGGAACTCGGCGAGGGCGAGGACGGCCGCGACGAGCTTCAAGACCTTGAGGACAAGATCGCGAAGGTTCGCCTGACCAAGGAAGCCCGCGAGAAATGCCAGTCCGAACTCAGAAAACTGCGCAACATGAGCCCGATGTCGGCCGAGGCCACGGTGGTGCGCAACTACCTGGACTGGATGCTGACCATCCCCTGGCGCAAGCGGTCCAAGGTCAAGCGCGACCTGCGTGAGGCCGAGCGAATCCTGAACGCCGATCACCATGGCCTCGAAAAGGTCAAGGAGCGCATTCTGGAATACCTTGCGGTTCAACTCCGCACGGCAAAGCTGAAGGGGCCGATCCTGTGTCTCGTGGGGCCGCCGGGCGTGGGCAAGACCTCGCTGGGCAAGTCGATCGCGCGGGCGACCGGCCGCAACTTCGTGCGCATGTCGCTGGGCGGGGTCCGCGACGAATCGGAGATTCGCGGCCACCGCCGCACCTATATCGGCTCCATGCCGGGCAAAATCATCCAGGGCATGAAGAAGGCCAAGACGTCCAATCCCCTGTTCCTGCTCGACGAAGTGGACAAGCTGGGCAACGACTGGCGCGGCGATCCGTCCTCCGCCCTTCTGGAAGTGCTGGACCCGGAGCAGAACAACACCTTCAACGACCATTACCTGGAGGTGGACTACGATCTGTCCGACGTGCTGTTCGTCACCACCGCGAACAGCCTGCGCATGCCGCAGCCGTTGCTGGATCGGCTGGAGATCATCCGCCTGTCCGGCTACACCGAGGACGAAAAGGTCGGCATCGCCACGCGCCATCTGATTCCGAAGCAGATGAAGGCGCACGGGCTGCGCACGGGCGAGTGGTCGATTTCGGAAGAGGCGATCCGCGATCTGATCCGCTACTACACGCGCGAGGCGGGCGTCCGAAACCTGGAACGGGAACTGGCCGGCCTGAGCCGCAAGGCGGCGAAGGACCTGCTGCTGCACAAGTCGCGCACCCGCATCAGCGTGAGCCGGCGCAATCTGGAAAAGTACGCCGGGGTTCGGCGCTATCGATTCGGCGAGGTCGAGACCGAGGACCTGATCGGTGTGACGACGGGCCTCGCCTGGACAGAGGTCGGCGGCGAACTGCTGTCCGTCGAGGCCCTGACCATGCCCGGAAAGTCCGGCATCATCCTGACCGGTCACCTGGGCGACGTGATGAAGGAATCGGTGCAGGCGGCCCGCTCGTTCATCCGCTCAAGGGCCGTGACCTTCGGCATCCGCCCGACCCTGTTCGAGAAGCGCGAGGTTCACGTCCACGTTCCGGAGGGAGCGACCCCCAAGGACGGCCCGTCGGCCGGCATCGCCATGTGCACGTCGATGGTCTCCGCGCTGACAGGTATTCCCGTGCGCCGGGACATCGCGATGACCGGCGAAATCACCCTGCGCGGTCGCGTTCTGCCGATCGGCGGGCTGAAGGAGAAGCTGCTGGCGGCGCTGCGGGGCGGGCTGGGAACCGTTCTGATTCCGAAGGAAAACGAGAAGGATCTCGCCGAAATCCCGGACAACGTCAAACGGGGCCTGACCATCATTCCCGTCAACACGGTGGACGAGGTGCTGGCGAACGCCCTGGTCAAGCCGCTGACACCGATTGAATGGACCGACGCCGACGAAGAGGCAGCCGATGCCGACCTGCGCCGATCCAATCGCAAGGACGGCGATGAACCCGTCATGACACACTGAACGGCGTGGTCCGGCGATCAATGGTGAGGTCAGGTCTTGCCGGCGTCGCCTCGTGAGGATGGCGTGACGTGGGGACGCATCACGTCTTGTGCCGAAGAAGTGTGGAGTCGCCCCGGGTTGCGCGACCGCCCAGGGGGTTTCCAGAGTTTTCACTTTATTTGCGGATGATTTATCTTATCTGTACTCGACCGCAACATGCGATCCTCGAACGGGCGCAGACGGGCCGGGACATCCTCTAGTGGAGTTCCGCGTGTGATCCGGTGGAGGCCTCCGCGCGGAAAATCGTCGGAAACGCGCCTCTCCCCTTGCATTCCACCGCCATGCCAGCAAGAGTGAGGCTTCGGAGTGAGTGATCGCCGGCGCGGGATATGGACTCGGGATCGGGTGCCTTTTGGGGCAGGGAACGGTTTGCGGGTCGCTCGTTTGACAGGTGCCGTGACCGCGTGGTCTGGTTGAGCCGATAATTTCACAGGAAAGGGGTTTCGCCAGTGAACAAGAATGATCTCGTCGCCACTGTCGCCGAAAACACGGAACTGTCCAAGGCCGACGCAACGAAAGTGGTCGACTGCGTTTTTGATGCGATCACCGACGCCCTGAAGAATGGGACCGAGGTCCGTCTGGTCGGATTCGGCACGTTCGCAGTCTCCGAACGGGCGCAGTCGGAAGGGCGCAACCCCCGCACAGGCGAAAAAATCGTGATCCCCGCGTCGCGTCAGCCGAAGTTCAAGGCCGGCAAAGCCCTGAAGGACGCCGTGAACTGAGCCGCCTCGCGGGGGCCTCAGGCCCCAACCCGCGCGACCCGCGTCGGCCCGGCGTTCCCGTCGGGGCGGCCGGGTTATGGGTGTCTTTTAGGCCATCGCCCCTTCTGGCCCTCCTTCTGGACACTGGGGCAGATCTGGTCGGCGCATCTTTGGCCTGCCAATCCAAACAAGCGCGAGGCGTGGCCTACGCCCCCCTTCCGATAGGGTGAATCGCGGCGATTCCGGCAGGTCAGGGGCACGATGCGACGGTCTTGATCGCCCCCCTTCCCTTCTGGCCCAGGCCTTTGATCGGCCACGGGGGCGACTGCACGTTTGATCGGGCGATTAGCTCAGCTGGAAGAGCATCTCGTTTACACCGAGAGGGTCGGCGGTTCGAGCCCGTCATCGCCCACCAACGAAAACAAGGGATTACGGCGCTAATCGGGGTGGCGTGCAGAGCCTCATCGGCCAAAAGGTACCATCTGAGGTACCAGCAGCGCCGACACGCGCCCCTCTGATGGCCCTTGGTTCAGGTGAACGGGCCTTTCCGTCAGGCCCACGATTCCCCGCCCGGCAGCGCCCGAGGCAGGAGTTCCACTCGGCATGCTCCGCCCCTGACCTCCTGACCTCGCCGGCGTCACAGCGGCCCCTGACAGGTTCCCGTAAGCCTTGGTTTTGCCGATGCCCGTGAACGTCCTTATGCGCCTCTTCGGCGTTGGACGTAGAATTGGGGGGGGGCGGCTCCAGACCGGAGGACGCCTGCCGGAGATGTTTTATCCCTTGGTCAGGCCGGGACCGCGACCATCCCTCCGTCCCGACCTGCCAGCCGCGTGGCCATCGGGCGAAGGCCCGGTCAAGACTGGCCGCAGGCCACCGCGCGCGGCGCGGCTTGGTCTTGACGGGGGCAGAGCCGATGGCAGGCTGGCCAGGGTCGGACGGACGTGGGCGCCTCAAACACACGAACGAGACTCTGGCGCTTGGTCTTGGGATCACGACACGGTGAAGCGGGCGGGTGACCCGAACGCCACAGCCGACATGACCATTGCCGGGGCGTTGCCCACACCGGGTGACCACCACGTTTGCCGTTCCTGACGCCGCGCGAACGCGATTTGCCGTAACCGGGGCAGAAGTGCGGGCGGTGGCTGCGTCGCGACTCACATTTGGTTGCGCGAACTCGCGGTTCGTGATTCGCTGCGGGCATGGTCAAGCCGCCGTTCGACATTGATGCCCTGTATCCGGCGACGCTGAAGCCGTTGACGCTGGGCCTGCTGGAAGAGAACGCCCGGCTGGTGTCGGAGAACGGGGCGTTGCGCGACGAGATCGCGCGGCTGAAGGGTCTGAAGGGCAAGCCGGACATCAAGCCGCCCTTGAAGCCGTCTGGCATGGACAAGGCAACGGACAAACGGCCCCGGCGCGAGGGGAAGCGGCGGCGCGGGCCGAAAAAGCCGTCGGGCGTGGTCGAGGAGCGGCGGATCGCGGTCGATGGTGTCCCGCCCGGCTCGCGGTTCAAGGGCACCCAGCCGTTCACGGTCCAGGAGCTCAGGATCGAGGCCCGCACGGTGTGCTATCACCGTGAACGGTGGATCACTCCGGACGGCGTGACGATGCTGGCGCCGCTGCCCGATGGGGTCACCGATCACTTCGGTCCCGCGCTCAAGCGCTTCATCCTCGCCCAATACCACCAGGGCCAGACGACGGTGCCCCGCCTGGTCGAGATGCTGCAAGGGCTGGGGGTGGCGATTTCCCAGCGGCAGGTGGTGCGCATCCTCATCGCGTCAAACGACCAGTTCGTCACCGAGGCCCGGGACGTTCTGCGGGCGGGCCTGACCCACGGACGGTGGATTTCGGTGGACGATACCGGCGCCCGTCACCAGGGCAGAAACGGCGTCTGCACCCAGATCGGCAACGATGCGTTCACTGTTTTCGCCACCACGGTTTCCAAGAGCCGGCTCAATTTCCTCGAGCTTCTGCGGGCCGGGCACGGCGACTATGTGCTGAACGATCAGGCCTTCGCCGCCATGCGCCGGCGCGGCCTCGCCGGTTCCGTCATCGCCCGACTGCAGGCCCACCCGGACCGGTTTTTCGCCGAT
>NZ_FNAP01000018.1 GCF_900101965.1 Rhodospira trueperi
GGAGGATCAGTCGCGACTGCGACGGGGGCACGGCGCCCAGAACATGGCCCTCGTGCGCCGCTTCGCCTTCAATATCATCCGCGCCGGACGCGGCAAGCGATCCATCAAGACTACCCGCAAGGTCGCAGGCTGGGACCCCGCCGTCATTGCCCAGCTCATTGCAGACCCGGTTCATTAACCTGGACTCGTTGCCGTGGGGTACCCCCTATGCCCAGGGGCTCATCACCATCCCGGTCATGCGCTCACCGGGCCAACCCCGTGAGCAATTACAAGGCAAAAAAGGCCGCCTCCGGAGAGGCGGCCTTGGATGCCGATTTGCGGCGTTCGGTCAAGGTGGTTGCGGGGAAAGGATTTGAACCTCTGACCTTCAGGTTATGAGTTCTACAAATACCTCCACGACGACTTACTCTCACATGCGACAACGCACGATAACGCCCTGTCTCCGGCTTACTTTTCGATTTTATGCTTGCCGCCCATTCACGTCCTTATTACCCTGAATTGGCCCTCTTCTGTTACCTATGCGTTGCCCGTCGGGACCGTCAGGGGAGATGCCTGAAGGTCGCGCTGCGCGGGAGGTCGACCATGGCAAGGATTACGAAACGGGTGGTGGACAGCCTGACGCCGGGCCCCCGGGACGTCATCCATTGGGATGATGCGCTGCTCGGGTTCGGTGTCCGGGTCTGGCCGACGGGCCGGAAGGTGTATGTCGCCATGACGCGGGTGAAGGGCCGACTGCGCAAGGTCACCATCGGGTCCCATGGCACCATGACGCCGGACCAGGCGCGCACCCGGGCGCACGAGATCATTTCCGAAGCCAAGGCCGGACGCGATCCGGTCCGCGATGCCGATCTGGCCCGGAAAGCGCCCACCATGCGCGGGCTCGGAGACCGCTTCCTGGCCGAGCACGTCGCCGTGCGCTGCAAGCCGTCGACCCAGTCGGAATACAAACGCGCGGTCGAGTTGTTCATCAACCCGGCGCTCGGGCCGCGCCACATCACCGACATCGAGCGCCGCGACATCGCCGACCTGCACCATTCCCTGCGGCACATCCCCTACCAAGCCAACCGGACGCTAGGCGTGCTGTCGAAGATGTTCAATCTGGCGGAGATCTGGGGCCTGCGGCCCGATGGCAGCAATCCGTGCCGCCATGTGGGCAAGTACCCGGAGCGCAAGCGCGAGCGGTTCCTGTCGCCCGAAGAGTTCGCCGCTCTTGGCCAGATTCTCCGCGATGCCGAACGGGATGGCTCGGAAACGCCCTCGGCGATTGCCGCCATCCGTCTGCTGGCCCTGACCGGGTGTCGGCTGAACGAGATCATGACCCTGCGCTGGGAGCATGTCGACCTCCGCAATCGGGCGCTGCGGCTGCCGGAGTCAAAGACGGGCGCCAAGGTGGTGCATTTCGGCGAGACGGTGGCCGCCGTGTTGCGGGGCATTGAGCGCATCGACGGGAACCCCTGGGTCATCACCGGACGGAAAGAAGGATCGTCGCTGACCGACCTCCAGCACCCCTGGCGGCGCATCCGCGCCGGCGCCGGCCTGGACGATGTGCGCCTGCACGACCTGCGCCATTCCTTCGCCAGCGGCGCGCTGAGCCTCGGTGAAGGCCTGCCCATGATCGGCAAGCTGCTGGGCCACAGTCAGGTGCAGACCACGGCCCGTTACGCCCACCTCGCCGACGATCCGATCAAAGCGGCCGCCGGAAAGGTGTCGGATTTCATCGGGACGGCCGTGATGGATGAACCGAGACCCCTCCACTGTGGAGCGTGATCGGAAGGCCCGCGGGGCGAGACAACCGGCCGGACGGGGTCAAGGAGCCTTGGCAAGGCGGCGGGCGGCCTCGACCACGGAGGCGCGCCGCCGGATCCGCTCCGCTTCGTCGTCGACCCCGGTCAACATGCGCGCGACCTGCGGCACGGCCGACCACCAGCCGGCAAGGGCCAGAATCAAGAACGCGAGGTGATCGGCATCGAGCGTGGCCGTGACCGCACCGCGCCGCTGTGCGTCTTCGACGGCCCTCGTCTTGTAGCCGTAGTGTTCGCGCCGCAGGTCCTCGTCCGGGACTTCACTGGCGAAGACAAGCCCCTCCCAGCGCAGCAACCGGCTGAGTTCGGGATGGTCGCAATGATAGTCGAAGGCGCGACCGACGTAGTCGCCGATGTCGTCCTCGGCGAAAGACGTGACCGGCACGGCCTTCGCCACCTTGGCGAGTTCGGTGCGCAGCACCTTGGCGAACAAGGCTCGTTTGTCGCCGAGCGTCGGATGGATGGCGGTCCTCCGCGCCGTTCAAGGATTGGCGGCGTCCAGCTTCGCGCCCATCGCGCTGTCCTGTCTGACCGAAGCGCTGCCCCCGCGGAAGCGCGCGACCGCAATCGGCGCCATGTCGACGGCCTTCCTCGTCGCCGGCATCTTCGGCCAGGTGCTGGCGTCCTCGCTGGCGCTCTGGTGGGACTGGAGGGCGGTGTTCGTCGTCACGGCGGCGGTGTTGCTGTGCGCTGGGCTGCTGATCCAGGCGACGGGCACGGAACCCGCCAGCGACCGCCATGACGGACACCTCGGCGCGCGCTTCGCGGCGCTTGCGCGGTTCGCCGCGCAGCCCCGTATCCTGCTGCTGTGCTGCGCCCATATCACGCTGCTGCTCTCCTTCGTGGCCATGTACAGCGCGCTCGGGCCGCATCTGGTCGGCTTCGACGTCGACCCCTCGCGTATCATCGTCCTGCGTCTGGTCGGGCTTCCGGGCATGTTCGCCGCGCTTGGGGTCGGCTGGATCGCGTCGCGGATCGGCATGGCGGGCGTGGCGCGCGCCGGGTTCCTGGTCGCGGCCGTCGGCCTCTCGGTCGAAGCGGCCCTGGCGCAGTCCCTCACCGGGGTCGCAGTCGGCAGCCTGATCTTCGTCACCGGCGTCGCCCTAGCGGTGCCGGCGATGATCACACTGTTCGGCGCCGCCGCCGCGCCCAACCGCGCCGCCGGCATGGCGCTGAACGGCGTCGTTCTGTTCGTCGGGGCGAGCATCGGCCCCCTGGCCGCCTCCGGCACGCTCGGCTTTTCCACGCTCCTGGCGGTCCTGGCGGTGGTCCTTGCCGCAGCCGCCGTGTTCATCACGCTCTTTGCCCGGGCTCAACGGCGCAGGGAGGCGCTGGCATGACGGGCGCGCGTCTGATCACGCGACCGGCCGGTCCGGTTCGGCCAGTCTCTCCGGACTTGCGCAGGACAGCGGGATCGTCGCTGCCGGTCGATATCCCGGCCCAGCGACGGCTTCGTGGTGGATCCGGTCGCCGCTTTGGTCCGCTTGACGTCGAACAGGGCGCCCCATGCGCAACCTCAATCCCGTTGCGTCGAGTGTGAGAGGCTCATGACCGTCGCGCACCACCGCGTTCGCCCCGCGCACCGGTCTCAGGAGACGCCTGGAACTCGAGGATATCCTTGTACGCCGACGCCCACTCCGCTTCGGACACATCCATCAGCCCACAGCACCGCAGGATGAACAGGCCTTCCGATGCCAGGAAAGCCAGGCGCGTGCGGCGCCCAAGGTCTGTCGAGACATCGAGGTCGTCCAGGCGTTGCCGGTACCAGTCCTGAGCCCGTTGGCGCTCCTCCGGCGTCTGGAGCAACGCGGCCATCAGCACCGCCGAGCGGGCGTTCTCGACCTCATCTGTCCGCATGGTCGCTTCGATGTGACCGCGAATTGAGGTGATGGGATCGGGGTCGGCGCCGACCAGGTCGGCGACCTCCTGGTCAAACTCCGCCTCCCATCGTCGAAACATCGCATCAATCAACTTTTGCTTGGTCCCGAAGCAATACTGCACCCCGCTTTTGGTGATGCCCGCCGCCTTGGCGACGGCATCAATCGAAAGGGCCGCAGCGCCAACGTCGCCGACGACGGCCTCGGCGGCGTCAAGCACCTTGTCGCGATCGATCTTGCGCGGTCGCCCCATGCCGGTCTCCCGTTGAGTTTTAGTACGATCGTATTTATACCTGAGTGCAGCGCCATTCACCCACACACATGACCGCGCCTCAAAACAAGACATCGGTGACCCTCAAATGGCTTCGTCCAACCGCTGGCTGACCTTGGCCATCGTCTCCAGCGCCCTGCTGCTCATCGTCATCGACATGACGGTCCTTTATACGGCACTGCCGCGCCTGACGCATGATCTGGGCGCCTCGGCCGCCGAAAAACTCTGGATCGTCAACGCTTACCCGCTTGTTGTCGCCGGCTTGCTGCTGGGCCTCGGAACGCTTGGGGACCGGATCGGCCATAAGAGGATCTTCCTGGGTGGTCTGGCCGTCTTCGGCGTCGCCTCGCTGGTGGCTGCTTACGCCTGGACGCCCGCCGTTTTGATCGCGGCGCGGGCCGTGCTGGCGGTGGGCGCGGCGATGATGATGCCGGCAACGCTCTCCATCATTCGCCTGACCTTCGTCGACGAGCGTGAACAGGCGCTGGCGTTCGGAATCTGGGCCTCCGTCGCCTCCGGCGGCGCGGCGTTCGGCCCGATCGTCGGCGGCCTGCTGCTCGAGTCTTTCTGGTGGGGCTCCGTCTTCCTGATCAACGCGCCCATCGTGCTCGTCGCCGGGGTTTTGGCGGTCATCGTGATTCCCGAGGCCGACACCCGCCGCGACCGTCCGTGGGATCTGATCGCGTCGATTCAAAGTCTCTGCGCCCTGGTGGGGATCATCTTCGCGATCAAGGAGATCGTGAAGCCCAGTCCCTCTTACGGAAGCTTTGTCCTAGCCGCCGTCGTGGGAATTGCGGCGCTGGCCCTCTTCATCCGTCGGCAGACGCGCGCCACCGATCCTCTGGTGGACTTCTCCCTGTTTCGCGACGCTCGGTTCGCCACGGGCGTGGCGGCCGCCTTGATCTCGTCTCTCTCTATGATGGGAGTCGAGCTCGCCATAACCCAACGACTGCAGCTGGTCCTCGGCCTGTCCCCGCTTGAGGCGGGGCTCTTCATCCTGCCCATTTCCTTGGCCGCGTTCGTCGGCAGCCCCTTGGCGGGGTTGGGCCTGCCGCGGTGGGGCGGAACGCCCATCCTGTGGAGCGCCCTGCTGGTGGCGGCGGGCGGGCTCGGCGGATATCTCCTGTGGCTCGACGCCGTGGGACCCTTGCAAATCGCGAGCATGACCGCCCTGGGCCTTGGCCTTGGCGCCGCCATGACGGCGGCCTCGAGCATGATCATGCTGTCCGCGCCCAGCGACCGGGCGGGCATGGCGGCCTCGATCGAGGAGGCCTCATATGAACTGGGCGGCGCGGTCGGCATTGCCATTCTTGGCAGCCTGTTGTCCGCCGTCTACACCGCATCGCTGGTCCTGCCGGACTCTTTTGGGGCATCCGCCATCGCCTATGACGGGCTCGATCAGGCGTTGATCGTGGCCGAAGGAATGGAAGGGCCGATGGCGGATGATCTGCGGGCGCTCGCGCGCGGCGCCTTCGACCGGGCGTTCATGACCGTGATTGTCGTCGCCACGGTCATTCTTGTCGTGACCGCTTGTGGTCTTCGCCTGTGGCCCAGGCGCACGCGCGCGGTCATCGGAGTCTGACGATGAGGGACGAGGAGGACGAGGTTGGGGGCGAGGATTTCGACTACGAGGCGCTCGCCGCGCAGCACGTCTCGTGGCGTCGGGCGCTCGGCCTGTTTCGGCCGTATGGGGGCCGGCTGGTCTTTATCCTCGGTCTTATTTTCGCCTCGTCCCTCGCCGGGGTGGCTGCCCCGTTCCTGCTGCGGGCGATCATCGACACCGCGCTTCCGGCCGGGGATCTCGGCCTTCTGGCCCTGCTGGCCGGCGGCCTGATCGCCCTTTCCGGAACCGGAACGGTGATCGGTGTCCTGCAGGGCCTCGCGACCGCCAAGATCGGCCAGGCGATCATGCACGATCTGCGGGTTCGCGTCTTCGCACACCTTCAGTCGCTGTCGCTCGGCTTCTTCACGGCGACGCGGACGGGCGAGGTCCAGGCCCGCATCGCGAACGACATCGGCGGGTTGCAGGCTCTCGTGACCCATACGGCAACGGACATGACGCGCAATATCAGCGTCGTGGTGATGACCATGATCGCCATGCTCATGCTGGAATGGCGGCTGGCGCTGATCTCCTTCCTGGTCATCCCGCTTGCCGTCTGGATCAGCCACCGCGTGGGGCGGTTGCGCGAGGAACTCACCTATGAGCAGCGGCTGCGCGTCGCCGATATGTCCTCCATGGTGCAGGAATCGCTGTCGATCTCCGGCATCATCCTCGCGCGCACCATGGGACGCACCACTCACCTGACGCGACGCTTCGTCGACACCTCCCAGCGGGTCGCGGCGCTGGACGTGCGCGCCCATACGGCCGGACAATGGCAATGGGCGGTGATCGACCTTCTGCTTCAGATCCTGCCGGCAGTGACGCTGCTGTTCGGCGGCCTGCTGATGAGCCCGGGCGGAACGGCGGTGACCATCGGCACGCTGGTCGCCATGATCGCGTTGCAAGAGCAACTGCTCTGGCCGCTCGAGGAGGTCCTGAACGCGGGCGTGCAGATCAAGACCACGCGCGCCCTGTTCGCGCGCATTTTCGAGTATCTGGATCGACCGGCGGAGATCCGCGAACGTCCGGACGCGGTGACATTGGATCGCGCGACCCTTCGCGGCGCGGTCCGCCTCGAAAACGTCCGCTTCGCCTACACCCCGTCTCAGCCGCCGACCCTCGACGGCGTGTCGATCGACATTCCCGCCGGGTCTCATGTCGCGCTGGTGGGCGCCACGGGCTCCGGCAAGACCACGCTCGGTTACCTCCTGGCCCGGTTGTACGACGTCGATTCAGGCGCCATCCGCTATGACGGGATCGACGTGCGCGATCTGAGCTTCCAGTCGTTGACGGACATGCTCGGGGTCGTGACCCAGGATCCCACCCTCTTCAATGCGACGATCGCCGACAACCTCCGGTTTGCGAAGCCCGACGCGAGTCCCGACGACCTCGTGGCCGCGGCGAAGGTCGCGCAGATCCATGACACCATCGCCGCGCTCCCGGACGGCTACGACACACGGGTCGGCGAGCGCGGATACCGGTTTTCCGGCGGCGAGAAACAGCGCCTGTCCCTGGCGCGGACGATTCTGCGCCATCCCCGTGTGCTCCTGCTGGACGAGGCGACCAGCGCGCTCGACACGGCGACCGAGCGGGCGATGTCGCACGCCCTGGACACCCTGGCCAAGGAGCGAACGACGATCACCATCGCCCATCGGCTCTCCACGGTGCGTCATGCCGATCAGATCATCGTGCTGGACGGGGGCCGGGTGGTCGAGCAGGGCCGTCATGAAGACCTTCTCGCGCGCGGCGGGACCTATGCCGCGTTGGTGCGCGCCTCGCAGTGACGGCGTCCGCGCGGCATCACGCCGAGACGCCCCGAGGCTCGACCCCGCTCATCGCGACCAACGGCAACCGGATCGTGACCAGAAGGCCCGTATGGGTATCGAAGGTAAGGGCTGATCGGGGGAAACCACACGGGGCGAGCGGGCGCGGCCAAACCACCCCCACAGTGTCGGAGGACAGGTGGACCCCTAACAATCAGACGCTGCTCTTGATCGGGAACGCAGCTACAATACACTCAAGGCGTCGGCCCACTGGTGTCGACCCGCCCGATTCAGGGAAGGAGTCCCGCACCCGTGTCCGGTCGTAGGTTCCCTGACCAGTTTTCCATCGCCAGCATGGCGGGTCCAAGAGCCAGAGATTTCGCGGACAGCAAGCCTGAGGACGCGTTCCAGACCCTGGTCAATGACTGGCTGTTGACGGTCGATCCCCGTGCCAAGGCGGTCCCCACCACCGGGCCTGACGGCCGCATTGATGGGTATGCCATCAGCCTGCCGGAGGACCCGCCGCCGCTGCTGAGCGGGGCGGCAGCGCCGCTGATCGTGGAATGCAAATGGCACGATGGCGCGTCGTCCAATGTCGCCGCGAACGTGCGCGCCGGATGGGCAAATGTCGCCGAGACTCTGAAGCGACAGGCGGCGGCCGGCTGGCCGGGCCTCTACGAGCCCTGGCGCACCGCCCAAGGGTACCTTTACTGCCTGTCGGTCACTTTGCCGAATGCCCAGGCGCGGAACAGCCTGCGCGACCAGATTCAGACCTTTTTCAACGGCCTGCCAGCCGCCCAGCGGCCACCCCTCACGTGGATTGAGGTTGTTGACTGGCCCAACCTCAGCAAAGCCTTTGACCGCGATGCTCTGCTGGCGGACCACTGGCTGGGGCCGGAGATCGACGGCATTCAGCCCCATGACGGCTTTCTGGCCGGTCGGACCGGCTTTCGCCAGTATCTGACGGAAGACAGGTTGCAATTCGTGGCGCCGGAGAGCACCGCGCCTGTCCATCCCGACCGACTGCTGGAGACCCTGACGCGTCACGCCAACGACCGGGGCGTCCTGCTGGTCGGTCCGGGCGGTGTCGGCAAGACCCGCACCGCGGTCGAGGTCGGTAACCGTGCGGTCGCGGTGGGCTGGCGCGTGCTGCATGTGACGACGGGTCGCGCCCAGCTTACGGCCCAGTCCCTCGCCGACGCCGCCCTTCCGGGGAGCGAGACCCGGCCCGTGCTGTTGGTGCTGGACTACCTGGAACAGATGGACCTGGACGCGGCGGACCTGCGGGAAAGCGTGCTGGCCCCGGCGAAGGCGCGCGGCGGCCGGGTCGCCCTGCTGGCGCTGGCGCGACCGGGCCGGGCCAGTGAGCGACAGAGCCTGTGGGGTGGGGTGTTCGACCGCCTTGACCTTGGTATCGACGATGCCCGGGCCGACCAAATCGTCGCGCGAATCCTCTCGACCGTGGCGCCAGGGGCGTGCGCCGCGTTGGGCCGAGAGGTCGTGCAAGAGGCGGTCGGGCACCGGCCCATCATCGCCCTGCTGATCGCGCGGGAGATCGAGCGGCGCCTGGAGACGATGGCCGTCGCGGATCTGAGCGTGCTGGTCGGGCGACTGCGGCCGGGCGATCTGGCCGACTGGCTTGAGACCCGCCTGCGCGAAGACAGGTTGCTGCCGGATCCGGCCGAACGCACACGCGGTGTTTTGCCCCGCAGCGTGCCATTGGAGCCGGATTTGGTTGCCACGGCATGCCTGCTTGCGGCGACCCCACTTCAAAGATCCCGGCTCGTGCGGGCGGGGCAAGCCATATTGGAGCGCCTGGGCGAGGGGGATGTCTCCGAACTATTGATCAGACACCTTCTGGACCTCGGTTGGCTGGAGACGTCGGGCGATCTTGTCACCGTCGCCCACGATGTGGTGACGGACGAGGTGCTGAGGCGCTGTTTGGTGGACCCCGTCGGCCATCGCATCCGCGCGGAAGTGCTATCGCCCATTCTGTCCGCCGGCCTGACTCAGGTGCGGGTTCTCGGCCGTCACGCGCAAGCGCTGGGGCGGGCCTTCGCGGAGGCATCGGAAGAAACCCAAGCCGACCTTTCGGCCCGCCTGGAGACATGGTTCGATGAGTACGCCGAGGATCTGAGCCGCGCCCTGCTGTCCGAAGGGGCCGATACCGTCTCGTTCGCCCTGGGTGGCATGATCCGCATTCCGGTGGTCAGGGCGTCTTTGGCGTCCCGCTGGGCCACGCTGGTGGCACCCTGGCTGGATCGGCACGGTACCCTGGTCGAGGCCCGGCATGTCCTGGGGCAGGCGCTGAAGGGCGCGACGGAGACAGAGCTGCCCGCCCTGGTCAGATCCGCGCGCCATTGGCTGGACAGCAACGGATCGACTCACGAAGCCAACCATGTTCTGGCCCCGCTGCTGGCGCGGGCGCCGGTCGAGACGGCAGGGTCCAGTGACATCATCAACCTGGCAATGACCTGGCTGGGCGAGACGTCTCGGGGCCGGTCGCCGGAGGCCCAATTCGTTCTGAACCCGCTGCTTTTGCGCTCCGACCTGGGCGAGCGGGCGTCAGAGGCCATCGTCGCCGCGTTCGCTTGGCTGGGCGAAGAGGCCCAATGCCGGTCGCCGGAGGCCCGGTTCGTTCTTCATCCGCTGCTGTCGCGGTCCGACCTGGACGGGCGGGCGTCAGAGGCCATCGACGCCGCGTTCGCTTGGCTGAATCACGCGGATCAGGGCCGGTCGCCGGAGGCCCGATTCGTTCTGAACCCGCTGCTGGAACGGGTGCCGCCCCAGACGATGGAGGCCGAACGTGCCATCGACGCGGCGTTCGCTTGGCTGAATCACGCGGATCAGGGCCTGTCGTCGGAGGCCCGATTCGTTCTGAACCCGCTGCTGTCGCGCTCCGACCTGGGCGGGCGGGCGTCAGAGGCCATCGCGTCGGCGTTCGATTGGCTGAATCACGCGGATCAGGGCCGGTCGCCGGAGGCCCAATTCGTTCTGAACCCGCTGCTGGAACGGGTGCCGCCCCAGACGATGGAGGCCGAACGTGCCATCGACGCGGCGTTCGCCTGGCTGAATCACGCGGATCAGGGCCGGTCGCCGGAAGCCAGCCATGTCCTTGCCCCATTGCTGTCGCGGTCCGACCTGGGCGGGCGGGCGTCAGAGGCCATCGCGTCGGCGTTCGATTGGCTGAAGCACGCGGATCAGGGCCGGTCGCCGGAGGCCAGCCATGTCCTTCGCCCGCTGCTGTCGCGGTCCGACCTGGACGGGCGGGCGTCAGAGGCCATCAACGCCGCGTTCGCTTGGCTGAAGCACGCGGATCAGGGCCGGTCGCCGGAGGCCAGCCATGTCCTTCCCCCATTGCTGTCGCGGTCCGACCTGGACGGGCGGGCGTCAGAGGCCATCGACGCCGCGTTCGTATGGCTTGATGATTCGACCAACGCGGTATCCGTGGACGCTGGCTTCGTGCTTCCGCCGCTGCTGACCCAGCCCGACCTGACGAAACGTCGGAAGTCGAAGGCAACAAGCCTGGGTGTCGAGTGGTTGCGGGAGGAGGGGAACGCCGTCTCCTGGGATGCCTCGTTCGTGTTCAAGGCTTTCATGCGCCTTGGCCGGGAAATCGATGATGACACGGCCATGCAAACTGACCGACGCGCTGCGGCATGGACCCAGGTCCATTGGCTGTCCGACGACGCAGAGTTCATAATCAACCGCGTGTTGCGCCGGCCATTCCTGACGGACGGAGACTGGCGTCGGGTCGCCACCACTGCAATGTGGCGCCTTGTTAAACACTTGGGAAAAGAGCCCTTATCGGCGATTAACGCGCTGCTGACCCATCCGCACCACTTTTCCAGACCCGCCGTCCGCCGACTCCTGCGCCGGGCCAGCAGGCTCCCGGATTCCAATGGGAACACGGGAGCGGGAGTCCTATTCTCTCCTCACACGCAGTCTCTCGCAGCGGTCTTCCTGTTCGAATGCGCGGCTGGGAACAGACCCTTGCCGGGCAGCATCATCCGCAAACTCCTGCGTCATATCTCGCGCCGACCGCCTGAGGACAGCATCACCACCGACGACCACATCCTGGCGGCGCTGTTGCCGCTGGCGCATCGCACCGGCGAGGCCGACTTGATCCGCAACGCAGAGGGCGAGGTCAGGCGGCGCCTGAAACCGCCGAAGAAGGTTGAGGAAGGGAAATGGCGTGGCGGATCTGCTCCGGTCAGCCTCCAGCTTCTCAACCTCAATGCCTGGGCGACGCCCGAGGAAGGGCTGGCCGTGCTGGTCCGTCTGGGCGTCATCGAATGCTGAAGTCGGGTCTATCCGCGCCCGCCACGCGGCATTCGGTCGCGTTGCCGGCACCGGCGCTCAACCCGAAACCCTCGCCGCTGCCTTCCCCATGCCCCTCACGCCGCATAGGGCCTGACTGCGCGGGCGATGGCGGGGCCGTCGGTGCTCTCGGTCGTAGCGCTGTTGCAGCGTCATCCAGAACGCCGCCGAGGTGCCGAAATAGTGCGCCAGCCGCAGCGCGGTATCGGCCGTGATGGCCCGGCGGCCATGCAGAATTTCCGTCACCCGGTTGGCCGGCACGTCCAGGGCGCGGGCCAGGGCACTGGCCGAGACGCCGATCTCCTCCAGTTCACCGGCCAGCACGGCGCCGGGGTGTTCCGGCGGCAGGCCACTCAGCAACGAGGCCCCGGCCGGTGCGCCCTCGTCAGCCATGATCATCGACGATTTCGACATCGTGGGCGTCCCCCTCTTCAAAGCGAAAACAGATGCGCCAACGGGCGTTGATGCGGATGCTGTATTGGCCCTTAAGGTCGCCGGACAGGGCCTCGAACCGGTTGGACGGCAGCGCCATCAGGGTTGCCTCGCTGTCGGCCGCGTCCAGAATGCGCAGACGGCGGGCGGCCTGGGTCTCGATACCGTGAAAGGCCTTCACCCGTTGGCCGACCGCGAAGGCTGCCGGGCGCTTATCCCGGAACGAGCGCATTGTACTGCGGCACGGTTATGAGACAGGTGGCTGCGCCTGCTATGCGGCCAGAGTCTCCTCTGAAGCGGTGGTGGAATCACCCCGAAGCTGTTCGGCTCGGATCTGCTCGGGCGTTTTGTAGCCATGGCGCTGACGCAGCCAAGTGGCGTTGTATTTCTCTGCGAAGTCGGCGCGCCCCGGCTGGCCCTGGCGGCGGACGTGCCGTTCCTGGTGCGCACGGTGTTCCTGGATCACGATCCCCGGCGCGCGGCGCGGTCGGCAAACAGCTCGCGGCGCCGGAGCGGCTGGCGGTGCGTCAAGGCCACGCGGCAGCCTTCGCCCGATTCGGCCGCTCGGCGTAACCGCTCCCGTCGTCTACCACACCACCACGTACGGATCGGTTGCCACGAGAACGCCGAGGACGGCCGCGAGAACGGCCACGAACACGACGTGTGTGAGCGCGAAACACCCCGCCAGCCGCATCAGGCCCGTGAACCGTCCCGGCACCCTCGCAAAGGCCTTGCGGGCCAGCACGATGGTCAGGAGCCAGACCACCGCGAAGAGCGTCAGGCGCTCCTGCGTGCTGTCGAAGACGCCTTCGAAGATAAAGGCCACATCGGACGACGGCCATCGAATATACCGTGCCGGAAGCGTCAGCAGTTGATTGAATACGGGTACGGTGACGGACAGCAGGATCAGTTCGATGGTGAAGGCAAAGAATATACCGATATCGACAAGGTTGTTCGTCGCCGCGACATATATCTGTTTCGCTTTTTTGGAGATGGAGTCCAGAATGCCGGACAGTCCGGCTATTCTTTTGTAAGGGCCAGCCGGTTCGCGATGATTCTTCGGTGTCGCCGACGGGCGGGCGGTTTGGTCCGTATTGACCAGTTCGGATATCGCGTGCCTGAGGTACTGGAACCCGTCGCTTGACCGCCGGCCATTCCACCGGACCAGGTTGGCGGCCTGGATCTGTCTGAACCCGAGCGGAATATCGACGTCGTCCAGGCAGACCGGTACGAGGATACCCCGTTTGACGCCTTCCTCGGCTTCGTCCAGCACCCAACGCGACTCGACCGACTGCCGGCTCCACACGGCAACCACACACTCGGCCCTGCCAATGACCTCCTGGATGACCTGCGCGAACGACTTGCCCGGGGGGATGCGGGTATCCCACCACACGGACCAGCCTTCCTCCTCCAATGCCCTCGCCAGAACCTTGACGCGCGGCCTATCTTTTCGAGAATAACTAATGAATATATCTACCATTAGCGGCAACCGTCGCTATGCCAAACTGCTGTTCCGGCACGACCCCGTGGAGAAGGCCGCCGTTCCAGAAAAAGACCCCTGGGGGCCATCCTGTCCCGACTCAAACGAAGGGGCAAACTGACGATTCAGTCCCGGTGGCACGGCTGCTCCCGAACGCGCAGTCGTGCGCCGACCGCCTGAAACGGGCGCCGCCCCGCCCGGCATGGGGACCACCGGCCTGTCGCCTGTTTTCGAACATCCCCGACCGTGCATCCGGTCTATCGAGAGGCGCATGATGCCATAACTGGATGGGGTGCGATACGGAAAACGCCGCACGGACGGTCCGTGGGGCCGAAGCCGCAGGCTCTCGCAACGGTGGCGGCCGGTCGACCCGCAAGGGACGGGCACGGGTCGTGACCGTCGGTCCAGGGTCCGGAGGTTCGGGGGGGGAATGGTGGGCGCGGCTGGGATTGAACCAGCGACCCCTCGCGTGTGAAGCGAGTGCTCTCCCGCTGAGCTACGCGCCCATCCGTGGCGGGGCCGGTCGCGTGACCGCGCCGGCGACGGTGGAGGGCGGCTTATAGCCCCGCCCCCAAGGCGCCGTCAAGCCGGTTTCGCCCGCGTCGCCGCCAGCCGCGCGAGGGCCGCCGGCACCTCGGCGAACGATGAGACCAGCACATCGGCGCCCGCCTCCGCCGGGGGCACCGGGCTGTAACCGTAATCGACGAGGATGACCGGAACGCCGGCCGCTCTGGCCGCGCCCACGTCGTAGGGCGTGTCACCCACCATGACGGCCCGGTCGGGTGCGACGCCCATGCGCTCCAGGGTCAGCAGCAGGGGGGCGGGATCGGGCTTGCGCTCCGGAATCACCCCGCCGCCGACCACGGCCGAGAAATGTCCGGACAGCCCCAGCGCCTCCAGCACGCCCAGGGTCGGCCCCTGTGGCTTGTTGGTGCAGACGCCAAGCGTCACGCCCTGCGCCCGCAGGGCGTCCAGCACCGCGACGGCGCCGTCGTAAGGGCGCGTGCCGCGCACCGGCTCGGCCTCGTACAGCGCAACGAACCGGTCGTGCAGACGCTCCAGGGTCGCGGCGCCGGCCGCACCCTCCGGGATGGGCCGGCCGACGGCGGCCATGGCCTTGGTCACCAGAACGCGAGCACCCTGGCCGACGAAAGCCGGCACCTGCTCCGGGCGGACATGGGGCAGCCCCTCTTCGTCCAGCATGGCGTTCAGGGCAAGGGCGAGGTCGGGGACGCTGTCGATCAGGGTGCCGTCGAGGTCGAAGACGACGCCGTCGAAGGGACAGGGGGTGATCATGGACATCCTTCGTGTAGGGGGGCGCCGCCCGGTTCTGTAACCAAACGCAACACAGTTTGAGTTTGCGAGACGCGCAGACTATGGCAGCTTGCCTGTCCTGACCACCCCATGGTGGACCGATTTGGTGCCCTCCCAACCCTTCTTCCCCACGCCAGATGTCCCGCTCCATGACCCAGACCGATTCCGCCGCCATCGTTCTCGCCGCCGGAGAGGGCACGCGCATGCGCTCCCGCCGGCCCAAGGTCTCGCATCCGTTGGCTGGCCGGCCGCTGCTGGGCCACGTGCTCGACACCCTGGACGCCGTGGGTGTCGGCCGCCGCGTGGTCGTGGTCGGCCCCAACATGCCCCAGGTTGAGGCCATCGCCGCGCCGCATCCCACCGTGCCGCAGACCGAGCGCCTGGGCACGGCGCACGCCACCCTTCAGGCCCGGCTGGCCCTGGACGATCCGTCCGGCACGGTGCTGATCCTGTACGGCGACACACCTCTGATCCGCCCCGAGACGCTGCGGGCGATGGTCGAGGCGCGCGATAACGCGGCGGTGGTGGTGCTGGGGTTCCGCGCCGTCGACCCCACCGGCTACGGCCGCCTGGTGACCGGCGCCGACGGCGCCCTGGAGGCCATCGTCGAGCACAAGGACGCCAGCGAAGCCCAGCGCGCCATCACCCTGTGCAACTCCGGCGTCATGGCGGTGGACGGACGGTTGCTGTTTCCGCTGCTGGATCGCGTCGGCAACGACAACGCCAAGGGCGAATACTACCTGACCGACATCGTCGCGCTGGCCCGCGCCGACGGCCACCGCTGTGCCGTGGTCGAGGGCGATGAGGCGGAGATGCTGGGCATCAACGACCGCGCCCAACTCGCCGCCGCCGAACGGGTGGTGCAGGACCGGCTGCGCGCCGCCGCGATGGCCGGCGGGGTGACGATGACCGATCCGGGCAGTGTCATCCTGTCCATGGATACGCGGTTCGGCCAGGATGTGACCGTCGGGCCGTTCTGCGTGTTCGGCCCCGGCGTGACGGTCGGCGACGATGTGGAATTCAAGGGCTTCTGCCACCTGGAGGGCTGCGTGATCGAGGCCGGAGCCACGGTCGGCCCCTACGCCCGGCTGCGCCCCGCCGCCGTGATCGGTGAAGGCGCCCACATCGGCAACTTCGTCGAAGTCAAGAAGGCGACCGTCGAGGCCGGCGCCAAGGTCAACCACCTGACCTACATCGGCGACGCGCGTGTGGGCGCCAAGGCCAACATCGGCGCCGGGACCATCACCTGCAACTACGACGGCTTCGCCAAGCACCATACGGATATCGGCGCCGGCGCCTTCATCGGCTCCAACAGCGCGCTGGTGGCGCCGGTGAAGATCGGCGACGGCGCCATTATCGGCGCCGGCAGCGCCATCAGCCGGGACGTGCCGGCCGACGCGCTATCGCTGACCCGCGCGCCCCAGGACACGCGCGAGGGCTGGGCGGCCAAGTTCCGCAGCCGCATGAAGCGGCTGACGGGCAAAGGATAGGAAGGATTTCCCCACCATGTGCGGCATCGTTGGCATCATCGGCACCCAAGAGGTCGCGCCGCGTCTGATCGACGGGCTGCGCCGGCTGGAATACCGGGGCTACGACTCGGCCGGCATCGCCACCCTGGACGGCGGCGTGATCGCCCGGCGCCGCGCCAAGGGCAAGATCGTCGACCTCGACGCCCGCGTGCGCGAGGAGCCCATCGGTGGCGCCACCGGCATCGGCCACACCCGCTGGGCCACCCATGGTGTCCCCAACGAGGCCAACGCCCATCCGCACGCCAACGACCGCGTCGCCGTGGTGCACAACGGCATCATCGAGAACTTCCAGAGCCTGCGCGACGAACTGCTGGCCCAGGGGCACGTGTTCGCCTCCGACACCGACACCGAGGTGGTGGTCCACCTGATCTCCCAGATCATCGGCGAGGGCGTGGACCCCATTGAGGCCACCCGGCGCGCCCTAAGCCGCCTGGAGGGCGCCTTCGCGCTCGGCATTCTCCTGCTGGACCGGCCCGACGTGCTGATCGCCGCCCGGCAGGGCAGCCCGCTGGCCATCGGTCACGGCGACGGCGAGATGTACCTGGGCTCCGACGCCCTGGCTCTGGCCCCGATGACGCGGCGCATCACCTATCTGGAGGACGGCGACTGGGCGGTGCTGACCACCCTGGGGGCGATGGTGCGCGACCTGTCCGGCGCGACGGTGGAGCGGCCCGAGCACCTGACCAACCTGTCCGGCGCCATGATCGGCAAGGGCGGTCACCGCCACTTCATGGCCAAGGAGATCTTCGAGCAGCCCCAGGTGATCGGCGACACGCTGAACGCCATGTTCAACCCGACGGAGCGCACCATCACCCTGCCGCCGCTGCCGTTCGACCCGGCCGCCGTGCCGCGCATCACCATGATCGCCTGCGGCACCGCCTCGCTGGCCGGCATGGTCGGCAAGTACTGGCTGGAGCAGCACGCCGGCATCCCGGTGGACTGGGATCTGGCCAGCGAGTTCCGCTACCGCGCCCCGGTAATGACCGAGGGCGGGCTGGCCGTCTTCATCAGCCAGTCGGGCGAAACCGCCGACACCCTCGCGGCCCTGCGCTACTGCAAGCAGAAGGGGCAGCACTGTCTGGCCATCGTCAACTCGCCCGAAAGCACCATCGCCCGCGAGGCCCATGCCGTGCTGCCGACGCTGGCCGGGCCGGAAATCGGCGTGGCCTCGACCAAGGCGTTCACCACGCAGTTGGTGGTGCTGGCCTGCCTGACCATCGCGCTGGCGCGGGCGCGCGGGACCATGGACCGGGCCACCGAAGCGCGCCTGTCGGGGGCGCTGACCGAGGTGCCGTCCCGCGCCGCCGAGGTGCTGAACCACGACGAGCGGATCCGGGAGATCGCCCAGGAGACCTTCACCCCGGCCCGTGACGTGCTCTATCTGGGGCGCGGCACCAGTTATCCGCTGGCCCTGGAAGGTGCCCTGAAGCTGAAGGAAATCAGCTACATCCACGCCGAGGGCTACGCCGCCGGCGAGATGAAGCACGGCCCCATCGCCCTGATCGACGAGACCGTGCCGGTGGTGGTGATCGCGCCGTCCGATGAGTTGTTCGAGAAAACAGCGTCGAACGTGCAGGAGGTGGTGGCCCGGGGCGGCAAGGCGGTGGTGTTCTCCGACGCCGCCGGGGTCGAGCGCCTGAAGCACCTGGCGCTGGAGGCCATCGCCCTGCCGGCCGTGGACCCCTTCGTGGCCCCGATCCTGTACGCTATCCCGGTGCAACAACTCGCCTACCACACAGCGGTGGACAAGGGCACCGACGTCGACCAGCCGCGGAATTTGGCCAAGGCCGTGACGGTGGAGTGAGGGCGCCACCACTGGCCTTTAGGCGCCCCGTACTGGTTGGGGGGCGGGGCCATTTTTTTTCAACATGCCGTTGATCTGACTTATTGCCCGCCGCCCCTGATGAAGATTAGCGCCCTGATCAGCGGAGTGGGCTGCATGCCGGGGAAGTACGTTCCGAAGGCGCCCTCCCCATCGCGAAAGTGCTCCGCGATGGCCAGATTGATCGCCCAGAGGAGGCCATCGTGTCCCACTCGAACCGGGATCGCGTAGCGCTCCAGGCTCAACTGATTCGGCAGGATCTCTAAGCTGGAGAAGAACGACCTGCTTTGTTTCAGGTAATGTTCCGCAGCCTGTGGACCGGAGTCTGTTTCGTTCTCGTGCCGATCGTCACTCCGGTTGATGGAGTCTGCGTCGGCGTTTTCTGAAGTTGCACTGCCTGAACCGCTTAGCTGGGGCGGGTCATCGTCGCCCGTTGCTTCGGGTGGTTGGCCTGTCCCGTCATCGTACAGCGCATAGACATTCTCGCATTTTTCGGAAACCAGTTCTTGCCAGTTTTCCTGAAGGCGCAATCGAACGGGGTTTTTGGGATTGTTGATGATGTCCTGAAGGATCGAGCGATCCGTCACATACAGATCCAGTTTCCTGCAGGCCAGCGCGGCAAGCCCCTCGACATGCGTGGGGTAGTCGTACGCCGCGACATCGGCCAAGCTTTCCTTGGCGGTGGATCCCCGGACGTAACCGACGCGCAGCACGTCCTCCGGCGATGGCTGGTTGGAGAAGTCGAACAGCCCCCCCTCCTGAATGCGCGCGGCGGCCCTGGCATCAACGAAAAGAACATCGCTGAAGGGAACGCGGGCCTGGCGTTCCGGCGTGACGGACACGGCGCCGCAGACCATATCCAGAGCCGGATCGAGTTTGTCTCCGCGCTCGGTCACAAGAAGATCGATCCGTTGAGACGCCTTGATTTCCACGAAAAAAGGGTTGATCTGCTCTTCTGGATGCCACCGGATAAATTTGTTGACGCCGTTCTTGCAGATATCGACGGTGTACCCGGACCAGTCGTCCCAGTTGTATCGCCCCTGCGCGTCTTCCTCGGCGTTTGCCGCGCGGATCGCGAATGGGGCCGCGTCGGCCCGCACGCCGATCAGGAGCTCAACGGGCTCAGGAGGTGTTCCGTTAGCCGTTGGCTGTGCTGCGGCTTCTTCACCGTTCCGGCCTCCGATCATCTCCGCCAAAGCGTGGGGGGCGTCGAGCAGAACGACAAGAGCCAACAGAAGAAGGCGTTTCGCGCACGTCATGGCGTCACTGTCCCATCAATTGAAGGCGTCCCTTCCGAAGGCGTTCCTTCGGCAAAGCATTCGCAGTTTTCCCAATTGAAGAACAAGAGGCCGGCGGTCAGCGTAACCCCTTGAAGGCCAATGACGATGGATGACACGATTATGAACAGGACGTCAATACTACCGTCCGCTTTGGTCATGCCCGTAAGAGAAACAAAGAAAAACATGAACAGCAAGCCGGAGGCGGAAAAGAACAAGAATGATCGACCAAGGTAGCTCAAAACGGAAGATGTGCAGGGCTTCTGTTTTGGTCGTGCGGCCAGAAGCACTAATCCTGCCAATCCGCCAAAGAATGTAAATATAAGCAAAGCGAAAAACGTTACTGAAGGCAATATTGCTATCGTTCCTTTGACAATCTGGCTAGCAATATCCAAACAATAAAGTCCAATTATGGATCCAGCCATGCCGTACAAGAATACGCGCGCCGTGTCTTCAATTCGAGGTTGAGTGTCTGGTTTGGCGTAAATGACATTGGACGGCGCCATCCACAGAATTGAACTGAGCGCGGTGGCATACAGAAGCGCGCCGCCCAGCCCCCACATAATGGTCTCATTGGCCGCGGTGGGAAGAAGGGTTGTTGGATCGTGTTGCCCAACGATCATGCCGGCGATGAACGCCGAGAACATGGCCACGAGACCGACCGCCAAGGACAGGACCAGCACGAAGGAAACCGGCATCTCCAGCGCGATCGGCGTCTTTCTGAGAAACCCCAGGACGGAGGGCATCCGGCCCGGGTCGATCATGCCACTGACAGAGCGCGTGCGCTGCCAGCACAAGGCGATCAGAAAGCTCGCCTTTTCAAGGTTCGTGTCGAGGTCCCGCTCCAGCAGGTCGTCAAGCTTATGCGGAGACATGGCCAAGAGCTTGACGCGATGGGTGACATAGAAATCGACGTCCGACCACAGCGGCGCGAGATCGACCTTGGCCGTCATGTCGAGGTCGGACTGAACACGACCGCCCCGGTCATCAAGGATATCGTGGAGCAGGAGAAGACCGAAAATCTTGTGCTTGCGCTGCGCACTCAGATCACTGAACGCTTCCACTTTTATGCCGTACCGGTCAAGCACCCACTTTCGGACGTCTTCGCAATTGGGCTCCATCCAGAAGGGATGGGCCTTGATCGCGGCGGTCATCCGCTCGACGGATTGTGGCAGACCGACCGAACGATGGGCGAGGCGACGGCTGACATGATCTCCCTCGCTCAATAGCGGAAAGTTTGTGCCGGCGCCGAGGAGGGTCAAAGCGACCAGAGGCGGAACGGAAGCGTCCATGTCCGCGAACGGGGCCAGGATGAATCCGAGGAATGTACCCATTTGTGAAACGGACGTGGGCGGTCCAAATTCCAACCCCCCGAAGCGATCCTGTTGGCCGATCGCGGCGCCGATGATGACCTGCACCAGGATGCACCCAAGAACATAAATCAAGGAAATGACAAGAATGTAGGTCACGTAGGCCTTGACCATGATCTTGGCGTCCTTGAGGTAGATCGGAATCGCCTGATCATAAATGTCGCCGGACTCACCCTTTTTCCTGGCGGGTAGCCGCACTCTATCGTAAGACGCGATCGCGAGAATCAACCAGCCAAGAGCAAGCGTCCACAAGGCATCGAATTGCATGCCACCCCCCCGAGGGCCGTGGCGGCCCTTGCGCCGAGACTCACGCAACGCAGGCGCGCGGCCGCGCACCACGTGACCGTTAGACGGAAGCGTGGCACAACCCCGGACCACATTCAATGCTGTTATTGACTGGGGCGCGGATGCCGTTTGGTAGCGATGGGATGGCGACGGCCTGATATGGAGCGTGTCTCACCCCACCGCCGCCTTGGCCGCCGGCGCGGACGCGGGCGCGACGCCGTCGCCCTCCTGGTGCGGCACGCCCAGGGCGTCGAGCAGGCGGCGCAGTTCCTGCCGCGCGGCGATGTGCGACATCGACAGGGTGATGTCGGTGCCCTTCTCGCGCAGGTCCAGCAGGGTCAGGCCCTTCAGGTACATCTCGCGGTAGATCACGCGCTCGCACAGGCCCTCGATCAACTGGAAGCCGATGCGCCGCGACAGGTCCCGCAACAGGCCTTCCATGTCGCGCTTGTTGCGGGCGTCGAGCTGCGACAGCCGGTTGCGCAGCACCACCCAGTGGATCGAACCGCCGTCGCGCTGCCCACGCTGTTTCTTGATGTCCCAGACCATCTCGCTGTAGTGGCTCGGGCGCAGGATGCGCATGCTGGCCGGGTCCACCTTGGCCAGCACGTCAAGGTCGATGAAGCTGTCGTTGAGCGGCGTGACCAGGATGTCGGCCCAGGCGTGGCCGGCCCGAGACAGGTGGTTGTCGGCCCCCGGGGTGTCGATCAGCACCAAGTCGCATTCGGTCAGCAGGGCCTGGACGGCGTCGTCCAGCCGGTTGCGGTCGCCGGCCTCCTGCCCCGTCAGGTGGATGGCCTGATGCGTGGGCATGGGCAACGGCAGCCCGAAGCGATGACTGTAGGATTCCCGGTTGGAGACGTAGGTGGACAGGGTGCCCTGTCGGGCGTCCAGATCGATGCTGCCGACCGTGAAGCCGGCGCGCAGAAAGCCGATCAGCAGATGCATGGCGACGGTGGACTTGCCGGACCCGCCTTTTTCGTTGCCGACCACCACGACGCGCGGCGCGCCGGGCGCGGTCTGCGGAATCGAGGACACCATGTTCATGGGCTGACGGCCTCCTGAAAGAGGGGCGGAGCGGCCGGCGTACCGGCGGATGCCGGGCGCAGCCACACCGCGCAGTCGTGATAGGCGGCACCGCCGTTGGGCGGCCCCGGGTCGGCGCCCACCAGGGCGTTGATGCCGACGCCCTCGGGGAAGGCATCGTTGGACCACAGGCTCTCGACGACAAGGGTTCCCGGGTTCAGGCCGGGGAGGCGACGCAGGCGAACGGTGACCTGACCGCGCCGGTTGCCGACGCACACCGGATCGCCATCGGTAAGGCCGAGCCGGTCGGCGTCGTCCGGAGGGACCATCACCGTGGGGCGGTCCTCCAGGCGGCGGCCGGTCGGGGTCTCGTTGAAGCTGGTGTTGAGGAAGTTTCGGGCCGGGGCCGTAACCAGGCGGAACGGATGCTCGTCGTCGGGGGCCTCGATCACATCGAGTTGGTCCGGCAGGTCCGGCATGACCCCCGCCTGGGCGCCGCGCCACGCGCCGTGAAAGCGGAAGCGGCCGTCCGGGTGGCCGAACCCGTCCTCGAAATGGTGCTTGGCGAACGACGCGGCGCAATCGACACCGCCCTGAGCGGCGATCTCGTCGGCCGGCGGCAGCCCGGACAGGCGCAGCGTCTCCTCGACCAGTTCGCGCGCGTCCATCTCGTTGGCGACGTGGGCCGGGGCGTCCAGACGCGCCATCAGCCCCCTCAGGACATCGTGGTTGCAGCGCGCCTCACCCGGCGGCTCCAGCACCTTCAACCCGACGCCCAGGAAGGTGTGGCCGCCGGCCTTGTACAGGTCGTCGTGCTCCAGGAAGGTGGTTGCCGGCAGCACCACGTCGGCCATGCGGGCGGTCTCGGTCATGATCTGCTCGTGGACGCAGACGAACACGTCCTCGCGGGCGAAGCCCTTGGCCACCCGGGCGCTGTCGGGCGCCACCACCATCGGGTTGGTGTTCTGGATCAGCATCGCGGTGACCGGCGGCCCGCCGAGCAGAGCCTCCCGCCCGCCGGTCAGGATTTCGCCGATGCGCGACTGGTCGAGCCAGCGCTGGGTGCCGTCACGGTGGTTATCGGCGGTGATCAGGCCGGTGTCGACGGGAAACAGGCCCGACATACTGTACAATGCGCCGCCGCCCCGGTGCGCCCAGGCGCCGGTGACGGCGGGCAGGCAACTGACGGCGTGCATGGCCGCCGCGCCGTTGCGCTGGCGGGTGAAGCCGTAGCCGAGCCGCAGGTAGGCCCGCTTGGTGCCACCGTAGAGACGGGCGAAGGTTTCGATCTCGACGGCCGGAATGCCGGTGATGCCCGCCGCCCACTCCGGGGTGCGGTCGTACAGATGAACCTCCAGCGCGTCCGGATCGTCCGTCTGGCGCGCCAGATAGGCCCGGTCGGCGAAACCGTCGCGGAACAGCACATGCATGACCGCACAGGCCAGCGCGGCGTCGGTGCCCGGGCGCGGCATCAGGTGCAGGTCGGCCTTTTCCGCCGTCGCCGTGCGGTAAGGGTCGATCACCACCACCCGCGCGTTCCGGGCCTTACGGGCCTTCGCCACCCAGGTCATGACGTTGACCTGGGTATGCACGGCGTTCAGGCCCCACAGCACGATGACCTCGCTGTCCATCATCTCGCGCGGATCGACACCCCACTTGTGGCCGACGCCGGCCTTCCAGCCGGCATCGGCCAGCGCGATGCAGAAGGTGCTGTCCTGCAACGAGGTGCCCAGCAGGGCGCGCAGCCGCTCGATGCCGTCGCGCTGCACCAGTCCCATGGTGCCGCCATAGTGATAGGGCCAGATGGCTTGCGGGCCATGACGGCGGCGGGCGGCGTCGAACGCCTCGGCGACGCGGTCGAGGGCCTCGTCCCAACCGATGGCCTTGAACCGGCCGGACCCCTTCGGCCCGTCGCGCAGCAGGGGCGTGGTCAGGCGGTCGGGGTTGTGCACGCGCTCAGCGTAACGGGCGACCTTGGCACAGATGACGCCGTCGGTGTAGGGATTGGCCCGGCTGCCGTGCACGCGGCCGACGCGGTCGGGCGCAAGCCGCTCCACCTCCAGCGCGCAGGCGCTGGGGCAGTCGTGGGGACAGGTGGAGCGGACGATCTCCACGGCCATCGGGCGGCCCTTTCGCTGCGGTGCCGGTCGACTTGGCGCCAAGACCTTGGGGGCTATGCGAGCATGTACCCCAAGGGGTAGCGCGTCACACTGTACAGGGAGTTGTCGGGGCCTGCAATGGCGTTCAAGGACCCGTGTCGCCCGCGATCCCAGGCCCGGCGTTGTGTTCCCGCGACCATAAGGGTACGGTCCCGACGCGGATTGCTTCTGGATGGCGTCGCCGAATGCCTGGAGGGCTCATGTCGTTTCGGACCATCGGACCTTGGGTCCTGGGCCTCGGGTTCATGGCGGCCCTGCTTTCGGTCATGACCGGCGCACGTGCCGAAGACGCCGTCATCAATGACCAGACCGTCGTTCATGTTCCGGCCTTTTCTGACTTGTGTGACATCAAGCCCGATCAGCATCTGGCGGATAACGTGGTGTTCGAACGCACGGCCACGATCATGGAAACGCACGGGAAACTCCTGTCGTATTCCACCGACTGCGCGGCGCTGGACCGGCTCCGGAACGGCGAAGGAGGGGCCCTGGACGAATGGGCGCTGTTGGCGGTGAACTATCAGCAGGATGGGACGTACATGACCGTGCCGAGCGGAATGAGCAGGGCGGACGCCATCGCGGAGCTGGCCGGCGTTTCGGAGTCGAGCATTCAAGAGAACATGGAAGCGGGCCGGGTTGCGTTTAATGAAAGGGTCGATGACGCACTCGGCGATCTGTATGATGGAACAACGTTGGCTGGCGTTCGGCCTCTGGGTATCTTGGAGTACAACGACAGGGCCTTGTATACCGGCGCCTTGTTGCGGTTAGAAGAACCGGAAGGCACGCGAATCGTGGCCGGCGTCGTCGGCATTACAACGCACAAGAACTACTTTGTTTCATTAAGCTACTACAAGGTCTACGAAGACGACAGCACGATCCCCGGCCTTCTGGACGTCGTGCGGGAAGAGGTCACCGAGTTCCTTGACGCGAACAGCAGCGCCGCCGCCGCCGCATTGATCGCGTCCGACGCGACGACCGACGGAGATGACAGCAACGGGACCGCGATCGTCGTCGGTCTCATCGCGGGGGGCGCGGCCGTCGGCGGCGTCGCGGTTCTTCTTTTCGGTGTCCTTGTCCGTCGTCGGCGCGGTGCGCGGTAACAAAATTGGGTTCAGCGAGCCGCCGGCTTCGCCTGCCGGGACGCCGCGCCCCGACGAACCAGCGTCACCGGATCCTGGTCGGCCGGCCGTCCCCGACGCCCCCTCCGCGCGCGGCGATGCTTGGCTTGCCCACCTTACGACGCTTGAGCGAGGTCACCTCCCGCCACGAAGGCGTCACAAACCTGTGGGATCAAGGGGGTTCGGGTGGTGCATGGCGCCGCGCGGCCGGGGGCCGGCCAGCGCCTTCACCCACCCTTAACGGACCAAGGACGACGCCCCATCCATGACCCATCCCGAGACCGGCCGCATGTCCTGGACATCCCTCGCCCTGCCCGTCGCCGCCATGGCAGTGGTGGTGGTGGCCTCCAACATCCTGGTCGGCTATCCCCTCAACGACTGGCTGACCTGGGGGGCCCTGAGCTATCCCGTCGCCTTCCTGGTCACCGACCTGACCAACCGCCGATTCGGCCCCGAGCGGGCGCGGCGGGTGGTCTACGTCGGGTTCGCGCTGGCGGTGGTGCTGTCCATTGCGCTGGCCACGCCGCGCATCGCGCTGGCCTCCGGCACGGCCTTCCTGCTGGCGCAGACCCTGGACGTGCAGGTGTTCGACCGGCTGCGGAACCGGGTGTGGTGGCTGCCGCCCCTGGTGTCCTCGACGCTGGGTTCGGCGCTGGACACGGTGCTGTTCTTCACCCTGGCCTTTGCCGGCACCGGGCTGCCGTGGATCGGCTGGGCGGTGGGCGACTACGGTGTCAAGGTCGCGGTGGCGTTGGCGCTGCTGCCGGCGTTCCGCCTTCTGGCCCGCGCCCCCGGACTGGCGGCGGCGCGATGAGAGGGCGCGGCGCACGGCGGATGATCCTGGTCGCCGCGTTTGTGGCGGCGCAGGGGGCGACGTCGCCGCTTCGGGCGGCCGACGAGGCATCCTCCCCGGCGCGACCGCAGATCATGCTGTGCGTGTACGGTCCCGACGGCGCCATCGTCACCGGCAACGTCAAGTGCCCGCCCCGGGCTAAACCGGCCGACGACATGATGCCGGCCGCGCACTGCTTCTATGACACCAGCGGACAGTTGTGGCGCGGTCTGCCGCGCTGCCCGCGCACGGCCCCAGCCTTCCTGATGGAGGACGCGGACCAGATGCCGCAGTGACGCCCGGCGCGCGCTCACCGGCCGCGCGCGGCCGGTGAACCCGGGTCCTATCCTCCTCGGATCAGGCGGCGGCGCAGCCAGCTCGACAGCCCATCCATGGCCACCACCAGCAGGATGGTCAGGATGATGATGTAGAGCGTGTTTTCCCAGTCGCGGGAGGTCCGGATGGTCTCCACCAGCACCAGACCGATGCCGCCGGCGCCCAGGGCACCGATGACCGTGGCGGACCGCATGTTGGATTCCAGATAATACAGCCCCTGGGAGACGAACACCGGCAGGATTTGGGGAATGACGCCGTACCGGTAGCGCTGCCAGCGGTTGGCGCCGGTCGCCGAGACCCCCTCGATCTGCTTTCGGTCAATGTTCTCCAGCGCCTCGGAGAACAGCTTGCCCAGCGTGCCGGTGTCGGTGAAGGCGATGGCCAGGGCGCCGGTCAGCGGCCCCAGACCGAAGGCGCGGATGAAGATCAGCGACCAGATCAGCATGTCGATGCCGCGCAGGAAGTCGAACAGCCGGCGCAGGGCGAAGCGGATCACGCCGAACCGGTTGAACGTATGGGCGGCGGCGAAGGCCAGCGGCAGCCCCACCAGGGCGGCGGTGAAGGTCCCCAGCACGCCCATCAGCACGGTTTCCAGCAAGGCCTTGAAGATGTGGCCGTGCTGCCATTCGGGGTTGTTCCAGAAGGTCTCGAAGATCAGGGCCGCGTTGGACCGCGCCGGGTCCAGACGCTCCTCAGAGACCGCCAGACCCGCGACCTCGCCCGCCGACAGGCCGTGCAGCGGGGAATTGAATGGGAAGAAGAAGTGCTCCCAGCCCGTGAAATAGCGGTGAATCTCGATCTTGGAGCGGGTGATCTGGATGCGTTTGTCGATCGTCGGCCGGGCATCGAACTTCACCAGGTGACCGGTGGTGACGTTCATGCCCTCGCGCACCCAGTCCGGTTTTTCGCCGGAATAGCCGATGGTCACGCCGGTCTCGATCACCTGCACGTCAATGGTGCCATCGTCCGGCGTTTCCAGGGTGACGTGATCGCCGACGATATGGACCACGTAGCCGTCGCCCAGGTCCACGTCCACGGTCTCGGCGTCGTCGTCGGCCCGGACCCAGGCCGGATAGGTATCGGGGGTGTAGGTGGCGGTGCGTTCGCCCTCCACGGCCACCTCGAACTCGGGCCGTCTGAGAGACTTGGTGACGTGCACCTTGTGCGCAACCGAGTCGGTGACCAGCAGCACCGCGCGCTGCGGCTCGGCGGTGGCGATCAGGCGCGGGATGTCGAACGCGAACACGGCATAGATCAGGTAGGTGAACACGAGGACCAGACTGACCAGGGCCACCAGACTGCCCCGAGCCACGTGTGTCACGGCCCTCGGATGGGCCGCCAGCAAAGCGTCGCGATCGAACGTCGGTGTGCTCATGCCATCATCCGCCGTCCGGAGAGGGTTCCCGTGGCCAAGCTGCGCCGGATCATCCCCGACACCTGATCGATGATCGTGATGGATGCGAACAGCAGCAGCAGCAGCGCCGCCGTTTCCTGACCCTTGCCCCAGCCGATGGTGCGCAGCAGTTCGGCGCCGAGGCCGCCGGCGCCAACGTACCCGAGGATGGCGGCCGCGCGCACGTTGATCTCAAACCGCAGGAGGAAGTAGCTGAAATAGTTCGGCAAAACCTGCGGCAAGACCCCGAAACGCATCCGCTTCGGCCAATTGGCGCCAACCGCCTGAAGGCCCTCGACGGGGCGGCGGTCGATGTTTTCGTTCACTTCGGAGAACAGCTTGCCGAGCGCGCCCACGGTGTGAAAGGCGATCGCGATGACCGCCGGGACCGAACTGGCGCCCAGGACGAAGATCAGGAACAGCGCCAGGACCAGTTCGGGGAAGGCCCGCATAATGTCCATCATGCGGCGCGAAACCGGAATCAGCGGTGGCCAGACATCAAGATTGCGGGTGCTGAGAAAGGCGAACACAGCGGCGAAGACACCGCCCAGGATGGTGGCCGTCGCGGCAATGTTCAGCGTTTCGACCAGGGCCGGCACGAAGCGCCAGACGATGCCCCAGAAGGCCCAGCCGACCGCCCAAGCTTCCTCGATCACGTCGCCAGGATAGTCGAAAAACTGACTCATCCCCTTCATGAACCCGCCGGAGTTCATGGACTCGGCCTGGGTGTAGCCGGCGACCAGAATGATCACCAACACCACGATCGTCAGCATGGAATACAGCCGTCGGCGCTGTTCCAGGGCCACGATGCCGGCGTGTTGGTCGGGATCGAAGGTGAGGGAGGTCATGACGCTTCGGACTGCCTGAGTGGGCGAAACGGAACCGGGGGGCGGCCTGTGAAAGCCACCCCCCGAACCGGACTGTGGGTAAGGCTTAGTCGCCCATCTTGGCCTTGCGGGCCTCGATGACGCTGAGGTAGGCGTCATGCGTGATCGGGTCGATGTCCTTGATCTCGCCGGCCATGAAGCCGTAGGCGCACTCGGCGTCGGTGTGGACCAGGTCATCGATGAAGGCGGTGACCTTCTCCTTCACGTCGGCCGGCAGGCTCGTACGCAGCACGATCGGGCCCTCGGGGATGACGTTGGAGCGCCAGATTTCCACCAGCTCGGTCATATCCACCAGCCCGGCATCCACGGCCTTGCGGAAGGCGCCGCTGTTGAAGCCGTCTTCCCACTCGCCCAGGCCGTCAGCCCAGGACACGCCGGCGTCGTAGTCGCCGTTGAAGACGCCGACGATGGTCTGCTCGTGGCCACCGGAGAACACGACGTCACCGAAGTACTCGCCCGGCTTCATGCTGTAACCGGCCTGCGGGATTTCGATCGACGGGATCAGGTAGCCGGAGGTGGAGTTCGGGTCACCGAAGGCGAAGACCTTGCCTTCCATGTCGTCCAGCGAGGTAATGCCACTGTCGGCGCGGGCGAAGCCGATGGAATGGTAGCCGTAGCTGCCGTCCACGTTGACCTTGACCAGCACCGGCTCGACGGCGTCCGGATTTTCCAGATAGGTCTTGGCGTAGCCGGAGGCGCCCAGCCAGGCCAGGTCCAGGTTGCCACCGATCAGGCCCTCGATGACGCCGTTGTAGTCGGCGGGGGCGAACATCTTGGTTTCGACACCGAGCAGGTCCTCGATATGGGCGCGCAGGCACTCGTTGGAGCGCAGGCGGTCGTTGGCGTTCTCGCCGCCCAGGATGCCGATGCGGAACTCGTCAATGGACTCGTCCTGGGCTTGGGCGACGGTGGTGGCGGCGGCCAGGATGGCGGCGGAGCAGGCGACGGCCTTGAGGGACAGGGACAGATTCACGGGATCCTCCTTGGATTCAACGTGCGGTGTGGCTCGCATGACAAAGGCCCCGGACGGGCGGGTCCGGGGCCAGGGTGGGCGGCGGATCAGGCGGAGGCCCTTGCCGCGCGGAGATAGGCAACGCCCTCCGGTTGGGCGGGGTCGTCGTTCAGAGAGGTCGAGGTCACGCCCTCATCGAACGACTCGTCGGCGCCATAGATGTCACGCGCGACGTCGGTGGTGACCGCGTGGGCCGGACCATCGAACACGATCTCGCCGGCGCGCATGCCGATGACGCGGTCGCAGTAGGTCCGGGCGGTGTCCAGGGTGTGCAGGTTGCAGATGACGGTCAGGCCGTCGCGCTCGTGAATCTCGCGCAGCGACGCCATGACGATCTGCGCGCTCATGGGGTCCAGCGAGGCGATGGGCTCATCGGCCAGGATCATGCGCGGATCCTGGGTCAGCGCACGGGCGATGGCCACGCGCTGTTGCTGGCCGCCGGACAGGTCCTCGGCGCGTTTCATGGCTTGGTCGGCGATGCCCAGGCGCTCCAACGCGTGCAAGGCGCGTCCGATGTCCTCGCGGCTGAACATCTTCAGCACGCTCCGCAGGGTGCCGTGACGGTTCAGGCGCCCGAGCATGACGTTGGTCAACACGTCCAGGCGCGGCACCAGATTGAACTGCTGGAAGATCATGGCGCAGTCGCGCTGCCAGTCGTGGCGGGCGCGGCCACGCAGGGACAGGATGTCGCGGCCGTCGATCTCGATCCGGCCCTCGGTCGCCGGGGTGAGATGATTGATCATGCGCAGCAGGGTGGACTTGCCGGCACCGGACCGGCCGATGATGCCGACCATCTGCGGGACGGGAACGGCGAAGCTGGCCGCGTTGACGGCGGTGACGCTGCCAAAGGTCTTGGTCAGCCCGATCACCTGCATGGCGTTTCCCCGCAATTCCCGAACATGTTGATGGTCATGGCATCTCATCGCCGCGCGGCACAACGCGGGTGACACGCCGCGTCCCCGCCCGACCCATTTGTCTGGACCCTAGCAAGGGCATCGCCAGCAACGAAAGACGGATTCCGACAAGATATAACAAATTAACCAAAGTGAAACAGTCGCGCTGACGACGCAGGTCCGCCCACGTCACCTCCAACCCGAGCGTCACAAAACGGAAACCGTTCTGTCATTTTGTTTATTTTGACTCGGGGCATGCGACGCGCTACCTGATTGTGGACACATGAGACTGGCTCAGGGGCGGATTCCTCCGGTTTTCTGCTTGCGCGCCTGTCTACTTGTCTATACGATTTGATCAACCGCTGCCTTTGCGAAGGGACGGCGGACGATGCCTCGTCGGGAGCCCTGCCCTCATGACCGTGGCCGCTTCGGACCTTGACTCAGACAGGACAGACCGCCAGCGCTGGATGCGGGTGCTCGCGCTGGCCCTGCCGGATCGCCTTGAGGCCGCGTGGGACGCGGTCACGGATCCCCCCGCCGTGCGCACCCTGCGCCCGCCGGAGATCGGCACCGCGATGGTGACGGCGCGCGCCGGGGGAACCGGTGCCCGCTTCAATTTGGGCGAAATGACCCTGACCCGCTGCGCGGTGGCCATCGACGGCGCCGACGGCACCACCCGGGTCGGACACGGTCATGTCGCCGGACGGAATCGCCGGCACGCCGAACTGGCGGCGGTGTTCGATGCCCTGCTTCAGGACCCCGCCCATCAAGACCGGTTGGAACGGACGCTCATCGCCCCGCTGGCCGCCGAACAGGAGGCGGCGCGACACGAGACCTCACGCCGGGCGGCGGCCTCACGCGTGGACTTCTTCACCATGGTTCGGGGGGACTGATGGACGCCCTTGCCTTATCCTCGTCCTCATCCGCCGCCCCCGCGCCCGGACTGACCGACCCGGTGTTCGACGCCCAGCGGCTGTTCCGGATCGCGCTGGCAGCGCTGTCGCGCCCCGGCACGGTCCATCCGCTGCCGGTGGACCTGGATCCGCCTTCGCCCCTGACGCCCTGGGCCGGCGCGCTGGCGCTGACGCTGCTGGACCTGGACACGCCGGTCTGGCTTGACGTCGGCCTGGACACCCCGGCGGTGCGCGACTGGTTGCGCTTTCATGCCGGCTGTCCGCTGGTGGCGACGCCGGAGCAGGCGGCCTTCGCGCTGGTGGGGCGGGTGGCCGACCTCGACGACCTGACCCGCTTCGCCATCGGCGACCCCGAGTATCCGGACCGAAGCGCCACCGTGATCGCGCAGGTCGCCGGGCTGGAGCCCGGAGCCGGCTGGACCCTGACCGGTCCCGGCATCAAGGGCCGCGCCCGCCTGTCGGTGGACGGCCTGCCCTCCGGTTTTCCCGACGCCTGGGCGGAGAATGCCGCGCTGTACCCCCAGGGCGTGGACCTGTTCCTGGCCGCGCCGCGCCATCTGGCGGCGCTGCCCCGTTCCGTGACCGTGGAGGGTTAAGCCATGTACGTCGCGGTCAAGGGCGGCGAGGCCGCCATCGACGCCGCCCACGCCCAGCTTGCCGATCTGCGCCGGGGCGACCGGAGCGTGGCCGCGCTGTCGCTGGACCAGATCCGCGACCAGATGGCCCTGGCCGTGGCCCGCGTGATGGCCGAGGGCTCGCTGTACGATCCCGATCTGGCCGCCCTGGCCCTGAAGCAGGCCTGGGGCGATGTCGCCGAGGCCATCTTCCTGGTCCGCGCCTACCGCACCACCCTGCCCCGGCTGGCCGCGACGCGCCCCCTCGACACCGCGCGCATGGTCGTGCGTCGGCGCATCTCGGCGACCTTCAAGGACCTGCCCGGCGGGCAGGTGCTGGGTCCCACCTTCGACTACACCCACCGCCTGCTCGACTTCGCGCTCGCCGCCGAGGACGAGCCCCTCGCCGAGCCGCCGCCGCCGGCCGAGGCGCCGCTGGACCCCGACATGCCGCGCGTGACCGACATTCTGGGCGCCGACGGCCTGATCGAACCGGAGAGTGACCCGGACGCGGACAATCCCGACGCCCCGGTTCCCGACCTGACGCGCGAGCCGCTGACCTTCCCCGCCGGCCGGGCCATGCGCCTTCAGGTGCTGGCGCGGGGAGACGAGGGCTTTCTGCTCTCGCTAGGCTACTCCAGTCAGCGCGGCCACGGCGGCACCCACCCGTTCGCCGGCGAAATCCGCATGGGCGAGGTGGAGGTCGAAATCATCCCCGAGGACCTGGGCTTCCCGGTCACCATCGGCACCGTGACCGCCACCGAATGCCAGATGATCAACCAGTTCCAGGGCAGCAAGACCAAGCCGCCCCAATTCACGCGCGGCTACGGCTTGGTGTTCGGGTTCAATGAGCGCAAGGCCATGGCCATGAGCCTGGTGGACCGCGCCCTGCGCGCGCCGGACCTGGGCGAGCCCGTGGTTGCCCCGGCCCAGGATGAGGAGTTCGTGCTGTCCCACGCCGACGTGGTGGAGGCCAGCGGCTTCGTGCAGCACCTCAAGCTGCCACACTACGTCGATTTCCAGGCCGAACTGGACTCCGTGCGGCGCATGCGCCGGGCCGCCGAGACCGGAGAAGGGGCGGACTCATGACTCAGCACGACAGCGGCGTGACCTTCGGATACCTGGACGAGCAGACCAAGCGCATGATCCGCCGCGCGGTGCTCAAGGCGGTGGCGATTCCGGGCTATCAGGTGCCTTTCGCCGGGCGCGAGATGCCACTGCCCTACGGCTGGGGCACGGGCGGCATCCAGGTCACCGCCAGCATCATCGGGCCGGACGACGTGCTGAAGGTCATCGACCAGGGCGCCGACGACACCACCAACGCCGTCTCCATCCGCCGCTTCTTCCGCCGCGTGACCGGTGTCCGCACCACCGAGCACACGACCGAGGCCACGCTGATCCAGACCCGCCACCGCATTCCGGAAACACCGTTGGGGCCGGACCAGATCCTGATCTATCAAGTGCCCATCCCCGAGCCCCTGCGCTTCATGGAGGCGCGGGAGACCGAGACCCGGCGCATGCACGCCCTGGCCGATTACGGCGTGATGCACGTCAAGCTGTACGAGGACATCTCTCAGTATGGGCGCATCGCCAAGGCCTACGACTATCCGGTGATGGTCAATGGGCGGTACGTCATGGCCCCGTCGCCGATCCCCAAGTTCGACAATCCGAAAATGCACGACGCGCCGTTTCTTCAGCTTTTCGGCGCCGGACGCGAAAAGCGCATCTACGCCGTGCCGCCCCATACCAGCGTGGTCAGTCTGGACTTCGAGGACCATCCGTTCGAGGTGCAGAGCTGGGACCGCGTCTGCGATCTGTGCGGCGCGGACGACAGCTATCTCGACGAGGTGGTGACCGACGACGCCGGCGGGCGGCTGTTCGTGTGTTCCGACAGCGACTACTGCGCCGGCCGCCGCGCCGCCGGCCACGAGGGGCCGGCCGCCGCCAGCGCCGCCGGGGCCGCGCTGTCCGAAACCATGACGGCGGTGTCGCGCGAAGCCGACGGGGAGGGAACGCCATGAACGCGGCGCCCCTGATGGAGGCGGAGCGCCCCCTGCTGGCCGTCTCCGGCCTGGGCAAGGCGTTCGGCGCCCGTCGCGCCTGTGACGACGTGTCGTTCGACCTGTATGCCGGCGAGGTGCTGGGCGTTGTGGGCGAGTCCGGCTCCGGCAAGACGACCCTGCTGCGCTGCCTGTCCGGCGACCTGACCCCGGATACCGGCACTGTGCTCTATGGCCCGAACGGGAATGGCCCGGGATTGGACGTTCATGCCCTGCCGGAAGGTCGCCGCCGCCTCTTGATGCGCACCGAGTGGGGCTATGTGCACCAGAACCCGCGCGACGGCCTGCGCATGGGTGTGTCGGCCGGCGCCAACATCGGCGAGCGCCCCATGGCCGTCGGCGCGCGCCACTACGGCCACATCCGCGCCCAGGCCGCCGACTGGCTGGCGCGGGTGGAAATCGAGAACGACCGCCTGGACGACCGGCCCGTCACCTTCTCCGGCGGCATGCAGCAACGCCTTCAGCTCGCGCGTGTGCTCGTCAATGGCCCCCGGCTGGTGTTCATGGACGAGCCCACCGGTGGCCTGGACGTCTCGGTCCAGGCGCGCCTGCTCGACCTTCTGCGCGATCTGGTCACCCGCCTGGGGCTGGCCGCCGTCATCGTCACCCATGATCTGGCGGTGGCCCGCCTGCTGGCGCACCGGCTGATGGTGATGAAGGACGGTCGCGCGGTCGAGCATGGCCTGACCGATCAGGTTCTGGACGACCCGCACCATCCCTATACCCAGCTTCTCGTGTCCTCGGTGCTGCAAGCATGATCCTTCCCGACGACGTTATGATCCAGGCCGGGGGCCTGACCAAGACCTTCGTCCTCCACACCCAGGGCGGAACGGCGATCCCCGTGTTCCGGGACATCACCCTGACGGTGCGCGCGGGGGAGGTGGTGGCCCTGCACGGTCCGTCCGGGGCCGGCAAGTCCACCCTGTTGCGCACCCTGGTCGCCAACTACCGGCCCGACGCCGGCCATGTCATGGTGCGCCACGGCGGCGACTGGGTGGACATGGTCACCGCCCCGCCGCGCCATGTGCTGGCCGTGCGGCGCCACACCATGGCCCATGTCAGTCAGTTCCTGCGGGTGATCCCGCGCGTGCCGACCCTGGACGTGGTGGCCGAGCCCCTGATCGCGCTGGGCGAGGAGCGGACGGCGGCCCGTGCGCGCGCCGGGGCGCTGCTGGCGCGCCTGAACATTCCCGAACGTCTGTGGTCGCTGGCCCCGGCGACGTTCTCCGGCGGCGAGCAACAGCGCGTCAACGTGGCGCGCGGATTCGTCTCGGCCCGTCCCATCCTGCTGCTGGACGAGCCGACGGCCTCGCTGGACCGCGCCAACCGGGACATCGTCGTCGACCTGATCCGCGAGGCCCGCGACGACGGCGCCGCCGTGGTGGGGATCTTCCATGACGCAGAGGTCCGCGCCGCCGTCGGCGCCCGCCTGTTCACCCTGGAGCGCCGGGAGACCGCCGCATGAGCGCCGGCACGCTGTCCGAACGGCCGACCGTCGATCCCACGGCCACCGTCACGAAGAGCACGCTGGGTCGCTGGACCGAAGTGCAGGAGCGAGTCAACCTGACCGAAGTGTCCATGGGCGATTACAGCTACATCTGCAACGACAGCGAGGCGTTCGCCACCACCATCGGCAAGTTCGTCTCCATCGCCGCGCACACCCGCCTGAATCCCGGCAACCATCCCATGACCCGGGCCAGCCAGCACCATTTCACCTATCGGGCGGGAAAGTTCGACCTGGGCGAGGACGACGCGGCGTTCTTCGACTGGCGCCGCGCCTCGCCCGTGACCATCGGCCACGATATCTGGATCGGCCACGGCGCCATCGTGCTGCCCGGTGTGTCCATCGGGGACGGCGCGGTGGTGGGCGCCGGCGCGGTGGTCAGCCGGGATGTCGCCCCCTACACCATCGTGGCCGGGGTGCCGGCCAAGCCGATCCGGGCGCGCTTCCCGGCGAACATCGTGGCCGCCCTGGGGCGGATCCGCTGGTGGGACTGGGATCACGACACGCTGCGGGCGCGACTCGGCGATTTCCGGGCGCTCGACATCGCCGCGTTCTGCGCCCGCTACGATCCAGGAAGCACCAAACCCGCCTGATCCCGGCCGACGATCCGGGTGGCGGTTTCGCCGGCCGGAATCACCCCGGTTGCAGGCGCGCCCGGGTCCCGGCGCCACAAGCTCGCGCTTGCCGCTCTCATCGCGCTTCGAAGGAGCGGTCGAAATCGCGCAGGGCGGACTGATACCGCGCCGCCGCGCTGGAATCGCCCCGACGATTGGCCGTCACGGCGGCCCGGTCGAGAACCTCGCGAATGGTCTGGGACCCGTAAGGCTGGCGCAGGGTCATTTCCGTCCAGGCGGCCGCCAGCATCGGCACCATGCCCTCGCTTTCCGCGATGGCCGCGACACAGGGCGAGGTCGAGGCGGTCAGCGTTCTGATGCGTTGGAGATCCTGTCTCATGATCGTACCTCCAGCTCTTCTCCGGCCGATGTCCCGCAACGGAAGACATCGAAAAATCAGTTGCGGCGCCGAAGAAGCTATATCATGATGCCAACGGGCTCTCCGAATAGCAATATCACTGAAGAATGATATGGATTTGCATTTAATATTTCACCCGCGTTTATTTGCTTCTTATTGATGATAAACAGGCGCGACCTCACCCGTTCGGACTTAATTTTCGCCATTCGAAGCCCAGAGACTCGCGCGGATATTGTTCAGGTGAGGGGTGCCGGCGTATTGGACGGATGCGGGCCCCCTTCTTTCGAGCGTCAAACGATGGGTCGATCCGTGTCCTTCGGATGGCCCAAATCGTCGGAACGGGATTGGGTTGAATTGAAGGAAAATTGACGACAACCCCGACCGAAAAAACAGAAAACGGTGCCCCTGTCACTGGAGCACCGTTTCATTCCAATCAAACACAGACGCAGGTGGCGGACGGGCGTCCGCCAAGCCGCCAACCGCGCATCAACTGTTCATCGACTCGAAGAAGTCCGCGTTATTCTTCGTGTCCTTCAGCTTGCCCAGCAGAAATTCCATGGAGTCCTGCACGCCCATGGGCATGAGGATACGCCGCAGCACCCACATCTTCGACAGCGTCGACTTAGGCACCAGAAGCTCTTCCTTGCGGGTGCCGGAGCGGGTGATGTCGATGGCCGGGAAGACGCGGCGATCCGCCAGCTTGCGGTCGAGGATGATCTCGGAGTTGCCGGTGCCCTTGAACTCCTCGAAGATGACCTCGTCCATGCGCGAGCCGGTGTCGATCAGCGCCGTGGCGATGATGGTCAGCGAGCCGCCTTCCTCGATGTTGCGGGCGGCGCCGAAGAACCGCTTGGGCTTCTGCAGGGCGTTGGCGTCGACACCGCCGGTCAGCACCTTGCCGGAGCTGGGCACCACGGTGTTGTAGGCGCGCGCCAGTCGGGTGATGGAGTCCAGCAGGATCACCACGTCGCGCTTGTGCTCAACCAGCCGCTTGGCCTTCTCGATCACCATTTCGGCGACCTGGACGTGACGGCTGGCCGGCTCGTCGAAGGTGGAACTGACCACCTCGCCGCGCACCGAGCGGTCCATATCGGTGACTTCCTCGGGCCGCTCGTCGATCAGCAGCACCATGAGATAGGCTTCGGGGTGATTGGCGGAAATGGCGTGGGCGATGTTCTGCAACACCATCGTCTTGCCGGTGCGCGGCGGCGCGGTGATGAGCGCGCGTTGGCCCATGCCCAGGGGGGTCACCAGATCGATGACGCGGGTGGTGTAATCCTTGCGGGTCGGATCGTCGATTTCCAGGCCCAGCTTCTGGTCCGGATACAGCGGCGTCAGGTTGTCGAAGTTGATGCGGTGACGGACCTGGTCCGGCTCTTCGAAATTGATCGTGTTGACCTTGAGCAGCGCGAAGTAACGCTCGCCATCCTTGGGAGCGCGGATCTGGCCCTCGACGGTATCCCCGGTGCGCAGAGAGAAGCGCCGGATCTGGCTGGGCGAGACATAAATGTCGTCGGGGCCAGGCAGGTAGTTTGCCTCGGGTGATCGTAGAAAGCCGAAGCCGTCCTGGAGGATTTCCAGCACGCCCTCACCGAAAATGGCCGTGTCGTTGTCGGCCAGTTGCTTGAGGATCGCGAACATCATTTCCTGACGGCGCAGGGTGCTCGCGTTTTCGATCTCAAGCTCTTCGGCGAATGCCAGAAGGTCTTTGGGGGTTTTCTTTTTCAGATCCTGAAGCTGCATGATTGTCTCGGCGGTCGCGCGGGAAAAAGGAAGAAAGGGCCCTGGGAGACCGTTCCGGTCGGCCCACCGCTCCGGTTGCATACGCCTGTGCGGCATTGGACACCGGGCCAAGGCTCGGGCCATCACGCCTGTCGGCAACGGAAAGGAAACAAACGGGCCAGGAAACCGGACGCGGTCAACGGGACCGCGTCGTGTCAGGGGGCCAGGCATCATCCTGCTATCGTCGGACGTCCGCCTCTGCGTCGGGCGACGCGGACAGCGTGGATGATCGATGGAGGAGGGATGAGTTGCGTCCGGCCAGAGCCCGAACGACATGACATTAGGAAATGCCGGCCTTGCGCGCAAGAGGAATCTCCGCCGTGCCGGGGGTCCGGCTGCCCGCGACGTCCGAGACGGAGTTTTGAGACCGGCCTGACGGCCCGCGAACACGGTCAGGCCCTTCAAGGTGGGGGGCCGCTTGGCGCCCCGGGAGGCAGACGGACCAAAACTGCTCGCCGGAACGCCCCTAAGTCGGGGAAGAGCGCCCGGTTCGCGTCTGGAGCCCCGGCCTGTCATCCACCTAAGGTACTTTCTTCGATCCCTCGCCCCCAATATGGGATGTCGGCGCACGCCGAAAAGGGGTTGCAATGCCCCCGCCCAGCGGCTAGAAAACCCGCCTTGCCCTGCCCGGGCCGGCCATCGCGCCGCCGGGCCACAGGCGCGTCTGGCGCCGCCGTAGCTCAGGGGTAGAGCACACCCTTGGTAAGGGTGGGGTCGGGTGTTCAATTCACCCCGGCGGCACCATTTTTCCGAAGACAAATCAAGATGTTAATGGGCGCCTTCAGGGCGCCTTTTTTTTCGTGGGCGATGTCCGAGACCCCGCAGAAAAAACCCATGTGATTCAACGCGCCAGCCCTAAGCTTGGCGTTCAGTCGGTCACCGCACCGGGCCCCCGGCTCAGTCGTTTTCGCCGGGCGGCCTTGTGAAAGGGGGGGGGGAGGCCGACACGTCCCTCCTGGCAGCAGGTCTCATGTTGGCCGTACGGCCTCCGAAGGGAACTGCTGGCCCCCGAGCGCTTGGCTTGACAGGCCCACGAGCGGCGCCTAAAGGTGACGGCGTTGGTGGTTCCTCGCGGCCCTTGGGCCGGAGGTGAAAAGGGAACGACGGAGCGGTTCCGTAATGGGACCGCAAGCCGTGGCTGCCCCCGCAACTGTGAGCGGCGAGATCCGTTCCGAGAGGCCACTCGGTCCCATCCGGGATCGGGGAAGGTGGTTCGGATCGAAGACCCGCGAGCCAGGAGACCTGCCACCGACAGCGTCACTCTACCCACGGTCGGGGTGTGCCGAGGGTGCGGGCAAGCCGTTGCGGTGACGCGCCGTTTGGACGTCGCCGAGGCTTGTCGAGAGCTGCGCACCAAGCGCCTTCTCCGCCAAAGCCAGCACTGTGCAGCGAAGAGAGTCTCGTGCGGTCGTGACGCGCTGGGCCGTTCGCTGGTGGGCGGCGTCCGTCGTCAACCCTTTTGGGGCGGCGTGGTGCGGGTCAGGGGGGAGAACGTGCCGAACGGCACCCCGCGTGCGCCCATGGGCCGCCCCGGCGATGGAGTGCGCGCCCATGAGTCCTTCCCGTCCGTCCTCGTCTTCCGCGTCCTGGCAGACCACTGCGTCCCGCCTCACGCTTGCATCCATTCTGGCGATATCGGCCCCCACGGTTCTTCGCGCGGCCGAGGACGCCGACGACGGGACCGAAACCGTCGCCGACACCACCATCACGGTGACCGCGCCCCGCCTGGAGGGCGTGCCGCAAGAGCGTACCACTGGCAGCGAAACGACGGTCACCGCCAAGGACATCGAGGACCAGCAAATCCGCCGCCTGGACACGGCCCTGGAACTGGTGCCCGGCCTCAACCTCGGCGGGCGGCGCGGCGCCAACCCCCGGCCCATCGGCATCCGGGGCCTGGGTCCGCGCAATACCCGCGTGTTCATCGACGGCATCGAGGTCAGCGACACAAGCCAGGCCCAGTCACAGTTTCAGACCGACGGCCAGATGATGATGGACATCGACCGCATCGAAGTGCTGCGGGGCGCCCGCCCTGGCCGTTTCGGCGCGGACAACGCCGGCGGTGTCATCAACATCACGACCAAACCGGCCACGGGGCCGTTGTCCGGTCAGCTCAGGACCGAATACGGCGGCTACGACACCAAGCGGGTGAGCGGCACCGTGTCCGGCGCGCAGGGTCCGGTGGACCTGCGCCTGTCGGCCGGTGGCACCCATACGGAAGGCTTTTCCGATTACAACAAGAACCGGGGTGGACGGGAGGACGACCCGTCCTGGTCCGCCTCGATCGGCGGCCGCCTGGGCATTCAGGCCACCGAGGATCTGCGCTTTGATGTCGTCGGCCACTACCTCCGCGAACACATCCAATGGGACTATTCGACCGGCGACACCGACGGCATCGACAACCACACGAAGCGGTTCGTGCGCGGGGCGGCCACGCTGGAGATGCTGGACGACACGCTCATCCACACACTGGGGCTCTCCGACGCGCTGACGACGCGCGACTTCAACGGCGCTGGACGCGGCAACGATTCCTACTATGGCGGCAAGATGCGCATCGACTACGTGGGCACGTGGGCGGCGAGCGATGGTGTTTCGCTGGAGTTCGGTGCTGACGCCACTCGGGAACGCATCGAGATCAACGCGCCGAGCCAGATGCGGGCGGTCTCGCTGACCGAGGAGGATATGTGGCAGGGTGGCGCCTTCATCAGCCTCGGCGTGACCCCGCTGGAGGGCCTGGACCTGTCGGCCAGCGGACGGGTGGACGAGCACGAGACGTTCGGGTCGGAGTTCACCTATCGTCTGGGCGCGGCCTACACGATCGAACAGACCGGCACCACGGTGCGCGGCAGCTACGCCACCGCATGGCAGACGCCCTCGCTCTACGAGCGCTACGACCCTTGCTACGGCAACGCGGATCTGGACCCGGAATCCAGTCAGGGCTGGGACGTCGGTGTGGACCAGAGATTGTGGGCCGACCGCCTCGTCGGTCATGTGACCTACTTCCAGAACAGCGCCGAAGACCAGATCGACTGGGCCACCAGTGCCGGCCAGAAGCCGGGATGCCCGTTCGCTGGCGGCTACGTCAACGTGAACGAGGCGTTCACGCAGGGTGTCGAGGTCGCCGTGTCCGCCCGTCCGCTGGACACCGTGGACGTCTCGTTCGGCTACACGTGGCAGAACGCCATCAACGATGAGACCAAAAAGCGCCTGGAGAATGTTCCGAACAACCAGGCGACGGCCTCCGTGACATGGCGGTTCCTGCCTGAGGCCATGGTCAACGTCGGGGTGCGCTACCGCGACCGCATCACCCGCTTCGGCGCCAAGGCGGACGCGTTCTGGACCGCCGACGTGCGGCTGGCCTACGACGTGCTCGACACCGTTACCGTGCATGGCCGCGTGGAAAACCTGTTCGATGCCGACTACGAGGAAACGCCCGGGTACGGTACGGCCGGCCGCGCCGTCTACGGCGGGGTCACGGTGCGGTTCTGATCCCGGGCGCGCAGACCACCTTGAGGAGGCATGCCCATGACGACGCAAACGATCACCGCATCCCCGGCCGTTCCGTACATGATGGAGGAACCGGGCGCCGGCCGGGTGGAGATCTTCCCGCTGCCGACCGACGAGGCGACGCTGTTCCGATTGCTCAAGGACCTGTTCGAGGGCGCCTGGGACCGCATCGTCTTCGGCACGCTGATCCAAGGCGCGGTCTACGAGATTCAGCTCTCGGAACCGCCGCGCCGGATCAGCCTTCTGGATGGCTATGCGACCGTGGACCTGGGCGCGTGGCACTTCCACGTCTGCATCGGCGAGAACAAGGGCATGCCGCACCGGCCCACCGACCCGGACCTCGCCCGGCATCGACGGACCCACCGCGCCGAACTGGCGCGGATGCTGCGCCCGGACGGGACCCCGCGCAGTTGGCAGGTGCGGCTGTTCAACGGCAAGGACGAGAACCAGATGACGGTGTTCCTGCCGCATCCGTTCCTGGAGCCGGGCGAGGTCATCACCGAAGCGCCGGACTGGTCCCGCCTCGACCTGTGGGATGACCTCCGGCGCCGATACCTGGGACTGGATCCGGATCCCCTGGACCGCACCGGGCATGGCAACCCTTGCGGGGGTGGATGATGCGGCCCGCGCGGCGCGGCGGCACGCTCCTGCTGGCGATTGCCCTCGCCTGGGGGATGGTCGTCCGTGTGGACGCGGCGCCGTTGCCGCGCGTCGCGTCCGCCACGCTGTGCGGCGATCAGTACGTTCTGGCGCTGGCGGACCCGGCACAGATAGCCGTCCTGTCGCCGCAGGCCACCGATCCACGCCTGTCGCTGCTGGCCAAGGACGCGGCGGCCTATCCGCGTCGGCCCAACGCGGCCGAGACGTATCTGGACGCCGGCGTGGATGTGCTCATCACGAACGCGTGGACCGACCACACCACGGCCCGCCTTCTGGAACGGTTCGGCGTGCGGGTCGTCCGGATTCCGACGTTGAACGACATGGAGGCCATCGCGGCCATGACCCGCGACATCGGCCGCGCCCTGGGCCACCCCGAGCGCGGGGACGCGCTGGCCGCGCGCTTTGTGGCGCGGGTGGAAGCCTTGCGTCTGGCCGCGCCCGGCCGCGACCGTCTGTCTCTGTACCTGCGGCCGGGCGGCGGCACGGCGGCGGAGGGCGCGTTCGTCGCCACGCTGATGGAGGCCGCCGGCCTGCGCAACCAGGCCACCGAGGCCGGCTTGACCGGGTGGACCTCCTGGAACCTGGAGCGGTTCATCGCCGCCCCGCCCGACCTGATCGTCACCAGCTTCTTTGACTCGCCCCATGCCGGCGTGGGGCGGGCGTTCGGCAACCATCCGGCCTTCACCCGCCGGGCCGAGCGGATTGACCGGATCGAGGTGCCGGGCCAGACATGGATTTGCGGCAGCTGGATCCTGGAAGAGGCGGCGGCCTTCCTGCATGAGCGACTGGACCGCCTGAACGCGGCGGAGCCCCGACCATGAGCGCCCGCGTTCCCGTCGTGATGGCCGTTCTAGCCGTAGGACTGGTCGGCGCGCTCGCCGGCCTGATGATCGGCTATGTGCCCTATGGACCTCTGACGGTGCTGGAGGGCTTGGCCGGCTTTGGCGATCCGGTGGCCACGGCCATCGTGCGCGAGGTGCGCCTGCCCCGCACCCTGCTGGCGTTGGAGGTGGGCGCCGCCCTGGGTCTCGCTGGCGCGGCCCTGCAAGGCCTGCTGCGCAATCCCCTGGCCGAGCCCGGCCTGATCGGCGTGTCGTCGAGCGCGGCGCTGGGCGCCGTCATCGCCTTTCACTTCGGGCTGATGGCCTGGGCCGACTGGGCGCTGCCGGCGACCGCCATTCTGGGGGCCGCGACCACCACGCTGGTCCTCCTGCTGATCGCCCGCCGGGCACCCGGCACCCTGACCCTGATCCTGTCCGGGATCGCCCTGTCGAGCCTCGCCGGCGCCTTGACGTCGCTGGCGCTGAACCTGGCCCCCAACCCCTATGCTCTGAACGAGATGGTGCTGTGGCTGATGGGGTCCATCAAGGACCGGTCGATGGACGAGGTCGTGCTGGTGCTGCCGTTCCTGCTGGTGGGCGGGACCTTGCTGCTGGCGACCGCGCGCGGGCTGAACGCCCTGACCCTGGGCGAGGAGACGGCGCAGACCCTGGGCATCCACTTGGGGCGCCTGCGGGCGCTGGTGATCCTGGGCATCGCGCTGGTGGTGGGTGCCGCAGTGTCCGTTTCCGGCGCCATCGGCTTCGTCGGGTTGGTGGTGCCGCACATGATGCGGCCCTTCGTCGGCCATCAACCCAGCCGCCTGCTGATCCCGAGCGCCCTGGGCGGCGCGGCGCTGGTCACCGTCGCCGATACCCTGGCGCGCATCCTGCCGACCCACCAGGAGGTCATGGTCGGGGTGCTGACGGCGATGCTGGGGGCGCCGTTCTTCCTGACCCTCGTGTTGCGGCAATGGAGAACCATGCCATGACCGGCCTTGCGACTGAGGACGTCGGAGTGCGCGTCGGCGGCCGATCTCTCGTCGACGGCGTCTCGCTGGAGGCGCCGCGCGGCGCCGTCACCGGTGTCATCGGCCCCAACGGCGCCGGCAAGTCCACCCTGCTGCGCGCGATCGCCGGGGTCCTGCCCCATGCGGGACGGGTGACGTTGGACGGCGCGCCGCTGCCGCGTCCCGGCAGCCGCACGCGGGCGCGGCTGGTCGGGTATCTGCCCCAGTGTCAGGACGTCCACTGGCCCGTCACCGCGCGCCGCGCGGTCGAACTCGGCCGCCTGCCGCATCTCGGTCCCTGGTCGTCGCTGTCCCGCGCGGATACGGCGGAGGTGGACGCGGCCCTAACCAAGACCGACAGCACCCGGTTCGCGGACGCCACCGTCACCACCCTGTCGGGCGGCGAGCGGGCCCGCGTTCTGCTGGCGCGCGTGCTGGCCGCGCAGACGGCCGTGGTGCTGGCCGACGAGCCGGTGGCGGCGTTGGACCCCGGCCACCAACTCGCGGTGATGGAAATGCTGCGAGATGAGGCCCGCGCCGAGCGCCGGGCAGTGGTCGTGGTCCTGCATGACCTGTCGCTGGCCGCCCGCGCCTGCGAGCACCTGGTGCTGATGGATGGGGGCCGGGTGGTTATGGCCGGACCAGCGGATGAGGTTCTCGGATCCCCGTGGCTCGACCGGACCTACGCCGTCCAGTTCGGGCAGGGGCACGTCCGGTCCGTGCCGGTGGTGACCCCGGTCCGGCGGCTGGAGGCCGGAGAGCATCGCCCCGAAGAGCATCGTCATGCCTCCTGACGGGGACGGACACGGCCATGCGCGACGATGTGGCCTTGCCGCTGACCCGGTCAGACCGTCCAGCGCCACCGGTGCGCCGGGTGCGGCCGCACGAGGTTGCGGTGGCCGGTCTGGCCTCCGTGGGGATTCATGTGGCGCTCGCGGCCGCCGTTCTTCTGGGCCCGGGGTCCGCGCCGGAGCCTGAGCCCGTCGGGCCGCCGGTGATCGCGGTCATGCTGGCGGGTCCCCCCGGGGGCGGCGGAGGCGCACCGGAGCCCGCGCCAGAGACAGCGCAACAGCCCGCTTCGGACACGATACAGGAGCCCACGCCGAAACCGGCGCCCGACCCCATACCGGACCCAGAGCCCATACCCGAACCGGCGCCGGAACCAGAGCCCGAGCCTGAATCCCCTCCTGAACCAAGGCCGCCACCGCCACCAGCCCCGCGACCGCCCGAGCCCCAAAGGGTCGAACCGCGCCGCTCCACGCCTGCGACCCAGGATGCGGCGCACCGGACCGCGCCCGGCCCGACGCGTCCGATCCGGGCGTCGATGATGGCCGCACCGGCCGGGGCGAGCAGCGCTCCGGGTGCCGGCGCGGGCGATCCCCTTCAGCCCCCGGGCTACACCCTGGGAAGTGCCCGGAACCCGGCCCCCGCCTACCCACAGCGGGCCCGGACATTGGGCCAGGAGGGAACCGTTGTGCTGTCTGTCAGGGTCTCGCCAGACGGGACCGCAGAGCAGGTCACCGTGGCGCGCAGCAGCGGGTCCGGCATCCTGGATCGGGCCGCCGCGAGAACCGTGGAAGGCTGGCGGTTCCGCCCGGCGACCCGGGCCGGCATTCCGGTCTCCGCCACCGCCCGCGTCACCATCCGGTTCGTGTTGCGGTGACGCGGTCGCCGCCTCGGACGGCCGGTCCGTTGCCATGGCGGGGCCGTCTTGGGCATGGTCTCGGCGCGTGGTCAGTTCCAGAGGACCGAGCCATGAGAGGGACGACCCCGGCCGCTCTCGCCAGTGCGTTGTTGCCGGCCTCCCCGGCGGGTTCGCATCCACATGTGTGGATCGCTGCCGACGCAACCGTGGCCCTGGGGCCGGATGGCCGGATCACCCCGGATCGGTCACCGGGTTTTGGACGGATCAGTGGTTTGTGAGCGAAAACAGAAGGCTATCCTCGATTTTGAGCGGCCCACTTTTTTTCAGGGTGTTTTTGGCGCTGTCGCTCAGAGCCTGACCCAAAAGGGTCTTGCGCCCGGATTGGGTGCGTGATTCAAGGTGCTTGGTATGAACAGCCGAGCGACGCACGATGTGGACCAAAGA
>NZ_FNAP01000014.1 GCF_900101965.1 Rhodospira trueperi
GGAGGATCAGTCGCGACTGCGACGGGGGCACGGCGCCCAGAACATGGCCCTCGTGCGCCGCTTCGCCTTCAATATCATCCGCGCCGGACGCGGCAAGCGATCCATCAAGACTACCCGCAAGGTCGCAGGCTGGGACCCCGCCGTCATTGCCCAGCTCATTGCAGACCCGGTTCATTAACCTGGACTCGTTGCCGTGCCGCTGTGACGGTCGCGATTGTGTGTCCGGGCGCGGACGCATACAGTGGATCTCCTGGGGCAGAAGCCTTGTCGGAGTGTGGGCCATGGGTGTCCGCGACACCTGGATGTTGAAGATCGTGAGGATGGCGCCGAATTCGATGGCAGTGGGTCTGGTCGCCCTCCTGGTGGTGGCGGGCGTGCCGATGTGTGCTGGGGCGGAGGAGGCCGACGCCGCTTCCGCCGGAGAGGATGGCCTGTCCCTGGTCGCCAATTTCGGAACACCGATCAACGCCATTGAGACCGGCGCCGCATGGCGCGACGGCCCGGGGGCCGCGCCCGTGACCGCCGGTGTCCGCTATGGGCTGGACGGCTGGCTCGGCCTGGATGCGGGCATCGGCTTCAGGCCGGGTCTGCGCGACGCCACGGCTGGGTTGGGCGCGGCCAGCGCGGCGCCGGATGCGCCGGTCTCCGCGATGATGGGCGCCAGTGGGTTCGGAGCCGGCGTTTCGGCCCGCGTGGACATCAACGCCGCCACCGGACTGAGCCTGTGGGGCGCGCGGTCCACCCTGGGGGCCGGCTTCTCCGCCGGACACCTGGAGACACCGGCCGGTCTGTACCGGGACGGCGCCGGGGCCGCCGTGGCGGTCGCGCCGGTCACCGACTCGGGTGTGTCCTGGAGTGCCACGGCCGGCACGAACGTCAGCTTCGGCGCCGGCCTCAGCCTGGATTTCGCCTATACCTACACCGGTCGTGGCGGGCTCGGGAACGCCGGGCACGGGGTCGAGCCCGGCTTGAGTCCGGGCGCGACGGCACCGTCTTCGCCCAACGCCGATGGAAGCGGCGACCATGGCATGGCGATGGGGTTGCGGCTGCGGTTCTGACCGCCGGTCGTCAGGGTGTCTGGCCGGCGGCCTCCAGCGCAGCGGCCTGGAGCCGGCACAGATCGGCGATGCCCGCGCGGGCCAGCGCCATCAGGGCGTGAAACTCGGCCTCGGTGAAGGGCGTGGTCTCGGCCGTGCCCTGGATCTCCACCAGTCCGCCGCTGTCGGTCATGACGAAATTGGCGTCGGCCTGTGCGCCCGAGTCCTCGTCGTAGTCGAGGTCCAGGACCGGCGTGCCCTCCACCAAGCCGCAAGAGACGGCCGCCACCTGCCCGATCAGCGGAATCGTTTTGATGGTGCCCCGATCCCGCAGTCGCCGCAGCGCCAGCGCCAGCGCCACATATCCGCCGGTGATGGCGGCGGTGCGAGTGCCGCCGTCGGCCTGGAGGACATCGCAATCCACCTTGATCTGCACCTCGCCCAGTGCCTCCAGGTCAGTGACCGCCCGCAGGCTGCGCCCGATCAGGCGCTGGATTTCCTGAGTGCGGCCGGACTGCTTGCCGCGCGCCGCCTCCCGGTCGGTGCGGGTGTGGGTGGAGCGCGGCAACATGCCGTATTCCGCCGTCACCCAGCCCCGCCCGCCACCGCGCAACCAAGGCGGCACGCGGTCGTCCACGCTGGCCGTGCACAGCACATGGGTCTCCCCGAAGCGGGCCAGACAGGCGCCCTCGGCGTGCTTGTTGACCCCGGTTTCGAGGTGGACGGGGCGGCACTGGTCGGACCGGCGGCCGGATGGTCTGGGCATTTGGGACTCTCCTAGGCTGTGCGGGCCAGACCCTATCGCAGTTCCCGGCCGCGAGAAACCCGGCAGGTATGGGGGCGCATCACGCCATTTTCGCCGCAGGCTCTCCCCAAGCGGTCGCGCGTATTGTATAAGGATTGCGTAAGAAGGCCCTGCTTTCTTTTGCGCGTTTCCGATTCGGGCCTGGGAGATAGACATGGCGGAAACCTGGGGGCATTCAGACGAAAAGACCGTGAACCCCATCGAGGACGGGGATATGGACTCCCTGTTCGTTCTGCCGCTCTCGATCATCCCCCTGGAAACGCCGGCGTTGCGCCAGGCCAAGCTCATCAAGAACGCGCGCCTGCTCAGCGTGATCGAGATGTTCTCCGATGTTCAGACCGGCAGCGGTCAGGTGGAAATCCGTGACCTGCCCAAGTTGATGAACTGGCCGGACGACAATATTCATCCCGATCACACGGTGCTGCGCAAACTGTCGACGCTGCACAGCTATGATGTGTTCTCGTTGCGTATCATGCTGCGCAAGACCGGTGTGACGGTGAACGACCAGAAGGCTTTGCAGCTTTCTCCCGAGAAGAACCAGGAACTGACCGAGTATATGACCCAGTTCACACGCCCCTTGATCGCAGAGATTTATGGTGGTGACAATATCAAGGTCGATAGGTTCGAGGATGTGGTCAAGCTGTTCCGCGATCCCGACGTAAAGCGGGCAAAGCACCGTCTGCAACAGATGGCCGACGCCTTGGGCATCGAGATCATGGGAGTGCCACAGTTCCTGGAAGACTACGGAGATATATTCCTTTCGCTTTCATACTACAAGCAGTGTCTCGATCAACTTTACCCATTGTTCGATGTGTTCATCAATTCCATGTACGAAATAAAACAGAACTACCAAATGCGGCAGGATCAGAACTTGATGAAATCGTGCGACATGATTGAGTCTACGATTAACGAATTGACAGCTGCCATCACGGGCCGGTTCGAGAATTTTGAACGATCCACCAAGGCCATGTGGGACAACATCTCCGCCGAGCGATTCCAGAAGGTCAAGGACCTGATCCAGGCCTACCATGTCACCATCGGCGGCGTGCTGTGCGGTCTGACGGTGAAAATGAACGCCTGGGTGCGGCTGTTCCCGCGTCCCAGTTCCGGTGGGCCGGTCAAGCGCTCGGAATTCATCATGACCGATATCCGTCAGGGCCTGGACAACATCACCAAGATCGAGGACTCGGCGCCGATGATGGCCGCGCTGGCCTGATCCAGCCCCATGCAGCGGGGATGACGGACGGCGGTCATCCCGTCGGCGGAGAATCACGCCGCTGCCGGCGGCGTGGCCACCATGTCCTTCAGCGCCGCGTGCAGGGTCTGGTTGGCGGCGAGGATGGTGCCCGAATGCACCGGGTCGGGCCCGCCGTCGATTTGGGTGACGAAGCCGCCCGCCTCGCGCACCAGGATCACACCCGCCGCGACATCCCAGGGATGCAGGTCACTTTCCCAGAAGCCGTCGAACCGTCCGGCGGCGGTGAAGGCGAGGTCCAGAGAGGCCACCCCCATGCGGCGGATGCCGGCGGAGACGGCCATGACGCGGCCCATCTGCTCCAGGAACGGCGCGTGCCCAGGCCGGCCGCGAAACGGGATGCCGGTGGCGAACAGCGAAATCCCGACGTCCTTGCGGGCCGAGACCCGCATCCGCCGGTCGTTCATGAAGGCGCCCTGTCCCTTCTCGGCCCAGTACAGTTCGTCGCTGATCGGGTTGAAGACGACCCCGGCGACGATCTCGCGGTCCTTTTCCAGGGCGATGGAAATGGCGAAGTGCGGGATGCCGTGCAGGAAGTTGGTGGTGCCGTCGAGCGGATCGACGATCCAACGCCAGCGCGGGTCGCGGCCCTCCTCGGGTGCGCTTTCCTCCATCAGGAAGCCCCAGTCGGGCCGGGCCTTCTTCAACTCCGCCTTGATGGTCCGTTCGGCCTTCATGTCGGCGGTGGAGACGAAATCGCTCGGCCCCTTGACCGAGACCTGAAGTTGCTCGACCTCGCCGAAATCGCGCACGAGACCACGCGCCGCCTTCTGGGCGGCCTGAACCATCACATTGATGTTGGCGGAGCGGTGGGCCATGGGCCGGTCAGTCCTCAGTCCTTGGCCCGCTCGACGTAGGTGCTGTCCTCGGTGTTGACGACCACCCGGGTGCCGGCCTCGACGAACGGCGGAATCATGATGCGCACGCCGTTCTCCAGGATGCCCGGCTTGTAGGACGCGGCCGCCGTCTGGCCCTTCACCACGGGATCGGCCTCGACCACCTCAAGCGTCACCTGCTGCGGGAGCTTGGCCGAGATCGGCGTACCTTCGATGAAGCTGACCTGCGCCTTCATGCCGTCCTGCAGGAACGGGGCCTGATCGCCCATGGCGTCCTCGGGCAGCAGGAACTGGTCGAACGTTTCCTCGTCCATGAAGTGACAGCCGGTCTCGTCCTTGAACAGGTACTGGCAGTCGCGCTCGCGCACGTCCAGGCGCTCCACCGTGTCGGCGGTGCGCCAGCGTTCGTTGGTCTTGTTGCCGCTGGCGATATCGCGCATCTCCACCTGGATGAAGGCGCCGCCCTTGCCCGGCTGGATGAGTTGGATTTTCAGCACCGACCACGTCTTGCCCTGGTGATCCAGGACCATGCCGGGCCGGATGGTGTTAGCGTTGATTTTCATGTGGCCATTCCTTTGAATGCGGGCGGACCCTAGCAGGTTGCCCCGGTCCAGGCAACCGCTTGGCGGCCGCGCCGTAAGGCCCTGATGGTGAAGGAAAGTGCGATGAACGAGGCGTCGTCCGCCCGCCCCTGGTGGCATCCCGACGCGCTGGCCGAGCGCCGTCCGGCACTGGCGGTGCGGGCCTGTGTGCTGGCGGCGACGCGGGGATTTTTCGCGGATCGCGGGTATCTGGAGGTAGAGACCCCCGCCCTTCAGGCCTCACCGGGGCTGGAGCCGCACCTGAAGGCCTTCGCCACCCGGTGGACGCCGCCGGACGGGCGCCCGCCGGTCCCGTTCTTCCTGCACACCTCGCCCGAATTCGCCATGAAGAAGCTGCTGGCCGGCGGGCTGGAGCGTATCTTTCAGGTCGCGCGGGTTTATCGGGATGGCGAGCGCTCCGCCACCCACCACCCCGAATTCACCATGCTGGAATGGTACCGGGCCGGTGCGTCCTATACCGACCTGATGGATGAGACCGAGGCCCTGGTCGCGTATTGCCAGGAGGCGGCGGGCGGGGATGCGCTGCGCTGGCACGGGCATCAGGCGGACGCCGCGCGCCCCTGGCGTCGGCTGTCGGTGGCCGAGGCCCTGGCCGAGTTCGCGGACGTGGATCTGATGGCCTGCCTGCCGCCACATCCGGACCCGGATCCCGACCCGGCGCCATTGGCGGCGGAGGCGCGGCGGCTCGGGCTGACCGTGGGAAAGGGCGACCGCTTCGACGACGTGTTCTTCCGCATCTTTCTGGCCTTCGTCGAGCCGCGCCTGGGGATCGGCGTGCCGTGCATCCTCTACGACTACCCGGTGTGCATGGCTGCCCTGTCACGTCCGAAGGCCGGGGACCCGCGCCTTGCCGAGCGGTTCGAGGTGTACGTGTGCGGGCTTGAACTCGCCAATGCCTTCGGCGAGTTGACGGACGCCATCGAACAGCGCGTCCGCTTCGAGGCTGACATGGACCTGAAGGAGCGCCTGTACGGTGAGCGCTATCCCATCGACGGGGACTTCCTCGCCGCCTTGGAAAGCGGCCTGCCCGAGTGCGCCGGCATCGCCCTGGGGCTCGACCGGCTGGTGATGCTGTGTGCTGGCGTGCGTCGCATCGAGGACGTGCTGTGGGCGCCGGTGGGGGAGACCTGATCGGCGGGACAGCGGTCGTCGTCGGGCGCCCGGGTCCAACCGAAGGGGTTTCTTGGCTTGACGAAGCGGAAGTGGGCGGGCGTAACGAACTGTCGCGAGCACAGTATGCAGTTGTTACTTTCGGGCATTCGTGAAAAAACAACGGATAAAAACTTTGGATGCTTCGTGATTCTGTCCTATTATAGAATGGCGATGATTTGGAACGCGAGCGTTCCGGTTTTTGCCGATCCGGTGTTCCGTACCGCACCGGCCGCCCCACTGGACAAGGTGTCCGGGCCGAGTCACTCTTCGATAGGGCGGATCGCGAAGGGCCGGTTTCCCGCGTGTTCAGAGGTGGGCGTTGTCCCGGTTGAGGGCTGAAGGGTGATGGCTGAGGGGTAGGATCCTTTGAATATCCTCCTGGTCGAAGACAATACGGCTTATGCCAGTCTCGTGACGGCGTTGCTGCGCGAGGACGGTCGTGATGTCTTCGATGTGGTCGTCGCCACCACTCTTGGGGCCGCGCGCGCGCGGCTGGGGGAGACGGTGTTCGATGCCGTGGTGGTCGACCTGCTGCTGCCCGATTCCTCCGACCTCGCCACGCTGGACGGGGTGGTGGACGCGGCTCCCGACGTTCCGGTGATCGTGCTGACCGGGTCCGATGACGAGGACACCGCGGTCACTGCGGTCCGCCGTGGGGCTCAGGACTATCTCAGCAAGGATGGTCTGTCGGCCGACGGCCTCCGCCGCGCCATCAGTTACGCCGTCGTCCGGCGGGAGACCATCAGCGTACTGGCCCAGGGCGGCGCGTTCCTGGAGGGGCTGGTCAACGCCGTGCGCGACGGCCTCGCCGCGCTGGAAACCGTTCGCGACGCCGACGGCGCCATCGTCGATTTCCGATTCCTGCTCGTCAATCCGGCGCTAACACAAGTGCTGGGACTCAAGGGCGGCGACATCGTTCATCGCACCCTGGGGGACTTGGCCGACGACATCGGCTGGCCCGATCTGGTGGCCACGCTTGCGGATGTGGTCACCGACCGTGCGCCGGTCACGGTGGATCACTCGATCCTGCGCGCGGGTCGTGGTGACCTGTGGGTCCGGATGGGGGCCAGCCAGCTCGGCGACGGCGTGGCGATGTCCCTGACCGACATCAACGAAAGCTATGAGCAACAGACGCGGGTCAGCCGCGCCCTGGAGCAGGCGGAGGCGGCGGATGCCGCGAAAACGCAGGTCCTACAGTCGATCAGCCACGACCTGAGAACACCCCTCAACAGCATCATCGGGTTCGCCGAGGTGATTCAGACCGAGGTGTTCGGCGCCCTGGAGAACGCGCACTACCGCGCGTATATCGACGACATTGTCCGCTCCGGCCACGGCATGCTGGAAATCATCAACAAGCTGCTTGATCTCGGCCGGCTGAGCGAGATCGCGCGGGCGGACAAGACCTACCGCCACCTCCTCGATCTGGCGCCGGATCTGATCTGCACCGTGCGCGAGAACCGCATCGAGATGATGAACGACGCCGGCGCGGCCATGCTGGGAGTGTGGCCGGCCGACAGCATGATCGGCCGCGATTTCCGGCAATACATGCACGAGGACAGCCGTCCGCTTCTGGACGATGTCGATGCCCTCATGATCGGCGAACGCCGCCATGTGCCGGCCCGCCTGCTCGACATGCGCGGGCGCATCATCGACGTGGAAATCGCGGCGGTCCCCTACGATCCGGACGGGCCAGGGCAGACCTGCATGCTCGTTGCCCGCGACGTCAGTGAACGCCAGCGCGCCACCGAGGAGATCATCCAGCGCGAGGAGCGCCTGTCGCGCATCATGGACACCATGGTCGAGGCGCTGATCATCATCGATACCGAGGGGATCATCGAGACCTTCAACGCGGCCGCCGAACAGATGTTCGAGTACGACGCCGCCGAGGTCATCGGCCAGCCCGTCTCCATCCTGATGCCGCCCGAGGCCGGCGACGCCCACCAGGACCACATCCGATCCTACTTGACCACCGGAAAGAGCGCCATTCTCGGAGCCGGCCGCGAGATCGAAGCGCGGCGCCGCGACGGCACCACGTTCCCGGCGGATCTGTCGGTGTCGGAACTCAAGATCGGCGGGCGCCATCTGTTCATCGGCATGATGCGCGACATCACCGAACGCAAGATCGCCGAACAGCGGCTGTTGTTCCTGGCCACGCGCAATCCGCTGACCGGCCTGCCCAACCGCGCCATGTTCCGTGATCGCCTGGAGGCCGCTATCTCACGCGCCGACGAGCGGGACACCATGATCGGCATCCTGTTCGTGGACCTCGACAACTTCAAGAACATCAACGACACGCTCGGGCATCCGTCGGGCGATCGGGTGTTGCAGATGGCGGGGCGGCGGTTGCAGGGGCATGTGCGTCCCGGCGATACGGTGTCCCACCAGAGCGGCGATGAATTCACCGTCATTCTGGAAAACGTGGGCGGCGAGGAGGATGTGGCCGAGATCGCCCGCCTCATGCTGGAGGACCTGTCCCGTCCCTTCGAACTGGACGGGCGGGAGATCTATACGTCCGGATCCATCGGCGTGGTGATCTATCCCTGCACCCGGGGCGGTATCTCCAACCTGCTGCGCAACGTGGATACGGCCGTCAACCACGCCAAGAAGAAGGGCCGCAACAACTTCCAGTTCTACACGGACAGCCTGTCGAACGACATGGTGCGCCGGCTGCAGGTCGAAACCGGCCTGCGGCGCGCGTTGGAGCGGGACGAGTTGTCGGTCGTCTATCAGCCCAAGGTCGACCTCGAAACCCGAATGGTGGTCGGGGCCGAAGCCCTGCTGCGCTGGCGCTCCACCGATCTGGGCGATGTCTCGCCGACCGAGTTCGTGCCCGTCGCCGAGGAAACCGGCCTTGTGGTGCCGATCGGTGAATGGGTGCTGCGGGCGGTCTGCAAGCAGATCAAGGCGTGGCTCGACGAGGGCCTGCCGCCGGTGCGGGTCGGCGTCAACCTGTCGGCGCGCCAGTTCCGGGACCAGGGCTTGGCCGAGACGATCAAGGGCATTCTGCGCGACACCGGGGTTCAGGCCGACCTGCTCGACCTGGAACTGACGGAAAGCATGCTGATCGAGAACGCCAACGAGGCCATCGAGGCGCTGTGGTCGCTCAAGAACATCGGCATCACGCTGTCCATCGACGATTTCGGCACCGGCTATTCCTCGCTGTCCTACCTCAAGCGGTTCCCCATCGACGCGCTGAAGATCGACCGGTCGTTCATCATGGACATTCCGGCCAGCGAGGATGACATGGCCATCACCCAGGCCATCATCCGCATGGCCAGTTCACTGGGCCTGAAACTGGTCGCGGAGGGCATCGAGACCGAGGATCAGGCCGAATTCCTGCGCGTCAACAACTGCGAACTGGGTCAGGGGTATCTGTTCAGCCGGCCGATTGATCACAACAACATGGCGGCGCTGCTTGCCGACGGGTTCATGCCGCCCGAGGTCATCCTGGCCAAGCGCTCGGCCGTGGCCGCCCAGCGGGGCTAGCCGGACCCGTGGGCCTTCGCCTGGACGTGACGGCGGGTCGTCCTGGGCCCGATCATTCCCTGACCGATCTCGTGGACCGCCATGCCGGAGCCCCGGCGGTGATCGTCGGCAACGGCCCGTCGCTCAACCGGACGGACCCGTGGTGGCCCGACGAAACGGTTGTCTTTGCCTTCAACGGCGCATGGCGGCTGCATCTGGCCGGACGGCTGACCCCGACGTGGCATGTCGTGGAGGACCGGCTGGTGGCCGAGGAGGAGGCCGCCGCTCTCAAGGCCATTGACTGGGCGCCCCTGGTCGTGCCGCGCGATCACCGGGACATCATTCCGCCGGGGCCGGGACGGCTGCATGTGCCGGTGAACTGGTCCTTCTACGACGGGGTTCGGGCGCCCGCCGTTCCCGGTTTCGCCACCACCGGCGACGGGCCGCTGTTCGCGGGACAGAGCGTCGCCTATCTGGCGCTGCAACTGGCGTTCCTGATGGGCTGCGATCCTGTTTATCTCGTGGGGGTGGACCTGGACTATCGGATCCCGGTGTCGGCACGGGTGAGCGGGCGGGTGGTGACCTCCACCGGTCCCGACCCGAACCACCACGACCCGGATTACTTCGGGCCGGGGCGGCGCTGGCACCTGCCCAAGCCAGACCGCATGCTGGCGGCGTTCCGCCACGCGGCGGTGGTGTACGCCCACCACGGCCGGCGGCTGTTCAATGCCACCCCTGGCGGACGGCTGACAGGCGTGCCGAGGGGCAGGCTGTGATGCGGGGGCTGTTCGAGCGATGGCTCTGTCCGTAACGTCGCGGCCGATTCCGCCGCCGATGAAAATGCTCTAAGGTCGGGACCCGGCGCACGCGCCGCCCCCTGCGTTCCAGCACTCAGGCCATCATGACCCCAGCCGCCAGCGACAGCGACGCCGACCCCTCAGACCGCCTTGTCGCCGGACACATCCGGCCGGAGGACGCGGGGGACGTCTCGCTGCGGCCGCAGACCTTCGACGAGTTCATCGGCCAGCGGCTGGCGTGCGAGAACCTGCGCGTCTTTGTCCAGGCGGCGCGGACGCGCGGCGAGGCGATGGATCATGTGCTGCTGCACGGCCCGCCCGGCCTGGGCAAGACCACGCTGGCGCAAATCATCGCCCGCGAACTGGGGGTGGGCTTCCGCGCCACCGCCGGGCCGATGATCGCCAAGGCCGGCGACCTTGCCGCCATCCTGACCAACCTTGAAAAAGGCGACGTTCTGTTCATCGATGAGATCCATCGCCTCAATCCCGCCATAGAGGAAGTCTTGTATCCGGCGATGGAGGACTTCCAGCTGGACCTGATCATCGGTGAGGGGCCGGCGGCGCGGTCGGTGCGCATCGACCTGAAGCCGTTTACCCTGGTGGGGGCGACCACCCGCTCCGGGTTGCTGACCACGCCCCTGCGCGACCGGTTCGGCATTCCGGTGCGCCTGAACTTCTACGATCCCGAGGACCTGGAGGTGATCGTGCGCCGGGGCGCCGGCAAGCTGGGCATGGATCTGACCGCCGACGGCGCGGCGGAGATCGCGCGCCGCTCCCGGGGCACGCCGCGCGTGGCCGGTCGGCTGCTGCGCCGGGTGCGGGACTTCGGCGCCGTGGCCGGGCGCGCCCGCGTGGACCGGGTGGCGACGGACGCCGCGCTGCGGCGGCTGGAGGTGGACGCGCTGGGCCTGGACGCCATGGACCGGCGCTATCTGGACTGCATCGTGCGCCACCACGGCGGTGGGCCGGTGGGTGTGGAAACCCTGGCCGCCGCCCTGTCGGAGGCGCGCGACACCCTGGAGGAAGTGATCGAACCGTTCCTGATCCAGCAGGGGCTGATCCAGCGCACCCCGCGCGGCCGGATGGTCAGCGAGAGCGGCTATCGGCATCTCGGACTGGCACTGCCGCCGTCACGCGCGGAGGCGCGGCAGTTCGATCTTCTGGACGACCGCAACGACACTGGCGACGGAAAGGGCGCGCCATCATGACGTTTGACGTTCCCCTGCAAGGCGGCCCCGCGCCGGACGGCGGCGTGATGCGCGACGGTGTTCACGTTTTTCCGGTGCGGGTCTATTACGAATACACGGACGCGGGCGGCATCGTTTATCATGCCGACTATCTGCGCTTCGCCGAGCGCGCCCGCACCGAGATGATGCGCCTGTTCGGACAGAACCATCAGGATCTGATGGAACGGACCGGACTGGTGTTCGCCGTGGCCCACTGCGAGATGACGTTCCATCGTCCGGCGCGGCTCGACGACCTGGTGTGGGTCGAGACCCGCCTGACGGAGGTCGGCGGCGCCTCCATGCGGCTGCGCCAGGACATCCGGCGTGACGCGACCCTGCTGGTGGGCCTGCGTCTGCGACTGGCGATGATGACCACGCAGGGACGCGCCGGCCGCATTCCGCAGGGGTTGCGCCAGACCCTGTGGGACCATATGACGGGCCGACCCGATGGCGGCGCGCCCGACCCTTCCGATGCCCCGGAGACATGACGGACGGACCATGGATACGCTCTTTCTCGATCTTTCCGGCGCGGTGGCGTCGTTCCTCGACGGTCTGCCCCATCTCGGCCTGATCGACGCCGTGCAGGTGGAGCCACCCCCGCCCGACGCCGCGCCCGTGGCGCCGGTCGGCCGCGAATCGCTGCTGCCCGCCACGCCCTCGGGCGACGACGGCCTGGGCCTGCTGAACGCCGGTCCAGGCGGCGCGCCCACGGCGGCGCCCGGCGGTGGACTGGCGGCCACCAAGCTGGACCCGGTCAGCCTGTTCTGGCAGGCGGACATCATCGTCAAGGCGGTCATGCTGATGCTGGTGCTGGCCTCGGTGTGGTCGTGGGGCATCATCTTCGACAAGATGTTCCGGCTGCGGAACCTGTTCCGCCGCGCCAACAGCTTCGAGGACCGCTTCTGGTCCGGTGGCTCGCTGGACGACCTGTATGACCGCCTGGGGCCGAACCCGCGCGATCCCATGACCTCGCTGTTCCTCGCCGCCATGCGGGAGTGGCGCCGCGCCACCGGGCGCGAGGGCGGTGGCGGCCTGTCGGCCAGCCTGTCGCAGCGCATCGACCGTGTCATGCAGATCACCATGAGTCGCGAGTTGGAGGGATTGGAACGCCGGCTCGGCTTCCTGGCCTCGACCGGGGCCGTGGCCCCCTTCGTCGGCCTGTTCGGCACCGTCTGGGGCATCATGAACAGCTTCCACGCCATCGGCGCGTCGAAGGACACCAGTCTGGCGACGGTGGCCCCGGGCATCGCCGAAGCGCTGTTCGCCACCGCCATCGGGTTGGTGGCCGCCATTCCGGCGGTGGTGGCCTACAACAAACTGTCCACCGAGATCGACCGCTACGCCCGCCGCCTGGAGGCCTTCGCCGGAGAATTCAGCGCCATCCTGTCGCGCCAGATCGAAGAGCGCACCGGGTCCGGCGACACGTCGAAATGACGCGACCTGTGTGACCGCGCCTGAAGAGGGAGACGCCGCCATGGGGGCCAGCCTGCAACCGCGCGGAGGGGGACCCGGCCGCCGCCGCCGGCAGCCGATGAGCGAGATCAACGTTACGCCGATGGTCGATGTGATGCTGGTGCTGCTCGTCATCTTCATGGTGACCGCGCCATTGCTGGTGACCGGCGTGGACGTCGAGTTGCCGCGCGCCTCCAGCCCCAGCCTGGACCAGGACAACACCGCCCTGACGGTGACCGTGCAGGGCGACGGGCGCGTCTTCCTCAATCAGACGGAGGTGACCCTGGACGCGCTGGCCGCGCGCATGGACGCCATCACCGGCGCCAACCCGGAGGCGCGCGTCTACGTCCGGGGGGACGAGGGCGTGGCCTACGGTCGGGTCATGGCCGCCATGGGCTCGCTATACGACGCCGGATACCGCCGGGTGGCGCTGATCACGCGCCCGCCGTCGGGCGCGGGCGACACCGGCGCGGCGCAGTGATGGCCGCGCGGATCGGATAAAGCGCCATGTCCCGGGGTGTCCTGATCTCACTTTCATTGCATGTGGCGGTCCTGCTTGTCGCTTGGCTGGGGCTGCCCCGGGTGCTGCGCGAGCCGCCGGAGCGCCAGCCGTTGCTGGTCGAACTGGTGGAGATCGGCGAGGAGACTACGTCGATCACACCGGAGCCGACGCCACAGGTCCCCGAGCCGGAACCCGAGCCCGAGCCCGAGCCGCCGCCGACTCCCGAGGCGCCGCCGCCGCCGCCCACGCCGGACCCACCGCCCGAGCCCGAGCCGGAACCCGAGCCCGAGCCCCCGCCGCCCGAGCCGGAACCGGAACCCGAGCCCGAGCCCCCGCCGCCCGAACCCGAGCCGGAACCCGAGCCCGAGCCGCCTCCCCCTGCGCCCGAACCCGAGCCGGAACCGGAACCGGAACCCGAACCCGAACCCGAGCCGCAGCCCGAGCCGGAAGCGGCCACGCCGCCGCCGCCGATCCTGATGGCCAAGCCGACGGCGCCGCCGCGTCCGGAGCGCTCGACCCCGCCGCCCGCGGAACGGACCCCGGAGCCAGCCGAGGACAGTTCGGACGATGTCGTGGATTCGATGCTGCGCGATCTGCTCGGCGAGTCCTCGCGACAGCCCGAGCCCAGCAACAGTGGGGGACGGCTGTCTGATCGGCTGACGATGACGCAGCTCGACGCCTACAAAAAGCGCATCGCCGACCATGTGCGCGCGAACTGGCGCTTCAACGAGGGCGGGCGCGACGTGCTCAGCATGTCCGTCGAGATCCGGGTGAAGGTGCAGCCCGACGGCAGCGTGGTCGGCGTGCAGATCGTGGGCGGCAGCGGGGCCTATGGGTCCGACCCGTTCTTCACCGCCTTCGCGGAATCGGCGCGCCGCGCGGTGCTGCTGTCGAGCCCGCTGCCGATTCCGCGCCAGTTCTATAACTATCTGAACGACTTCACGTTCGTGTTCACGCCCACGGCGCGGTAATGCGGTGGCTGTTGGGGGTCAGCCCTCAGGCCACTCGGTCGGGTTCCTGTTCTCGCGGTCGGTCTCGCGCTTGAACACGGCGTCGATGAGCCGGTCCATCAGCGCGGCGAAGGTCGCGTCGGGCACGGCCGGCACCGGACCGCCCCAGCCCTCGGCCCAGGCGACCAGTTTGGCCCCCTGGCACAGCGCCGCGCTGGCGTGCAGGCTGCCGCCCTTCGCCGGGTCCGTGGGCAGGCGGCCGGCGCACAGCCGTTCCCCGGCGACAATGCCGCCGCCGCTCAGGAACAGAACCACGCGATAGCCGTTGGCGTGGGCGCCGGCATCCGGCGGCACCGCCACGAAATCGAGCCGGCGCCGACTGACCAACCCGCTCATGGCGTGCGCGGCGGCGGCGGCGACCTGATCGTTCGCCGCCCCGGGGTAGGGGTTGCCGACCACCTCCAACGGCAAACTTGCGGTGTACACATAGCCGAACACATCGTTCAGGCTGTGCGAGTGGGACACCGTGCGCACGCTCTGGCACCCCGCCACGATCAGCGCAAGAGCGCCGACGGCGGCGGCAGACAGCAAACGACCCCGTGGCATGGCAGCACCTCCGCGTCCATTGTGAGGACCTGTTCCCGACGTCTCCGGATCAATCCGTTCCCTATTGTATCCAGATTGGACCGCAACGCCCATCGAACCGGAACGGATCGACTGGAGCGCGTTTCGGGCCAGCAGCCAAGGGGATTTCTGGCGGACAGTCGGGTATGATCGCGGCCGGCCGGCCGTTCGCCGGTCGGCGGCTTCGGCACCAAGCGCAAGCACCGACGAGGGTGCGTTGCGTTTCTTTTGAGTCACCCAACCCGCCCTCGCCATTTGTAATTGAAGTAAATCGTCGTCGCGATCCGTTCCGGATCGCTCGGGATTTGCTCTAGGACTCCGGGGGTAAGATCCCTGTTCGGAAAGACATAGAACCGAAGACAGGCTAGACAGCGGCGCACAGGCTATGCAATTGATACTCAAGGTGGGGCAGTTCCTGCAGTGTGTAGGGTAGCAATAATGCCGTCCGATTTTGTTGATCCAAGACGGGCGATGCCTATTTCTAGTAAAGAAGGTCGTTCCTGGGCGGGTCCTGAAGGCACGATTGAAGATGTGGCGGCGGTCTGGTCGTCCCAGGATCCCGTCGGTGATGCGCTGGCGCTGTCCGAGTCCCAGGTCGCCTCGCTGACACCGTTGTTGGATCGCCTGGGAACCCTGGTGGACGCTCCCGTGCATCTGTGTGACCGCCTGGGACGTCGGCTGACCCCGAAGACGGAGTCCGAGGACCCGGCCGAGGTCCAGCCTATCCTCGTCGACATGACGCGCGCGCTGGAAGGCTGCGAGGATACGGTTCTCAGATCCCTCACGGCTGGACGAACGACCTGGGGCACGCGTCTGGCTGCGGACGGTATCCATGTGGCCAATCTGATCATCATTGCCAACGGCAATGGCTCGGGTCCATTGACGGGGACTCAGGCCTCAACCGTGCTGCCTCTGGTTCGCTCCATGGCACGGGAAATCGCGCGCCGTCTGGTCGCGGAGGCCCAGGCCCGCGATGCCCGCAGCATGGTGGTGCGGCTGGCCACGCGCGGCACGACCGAGGCCCTGGCCGCCGAAAGCCGGCTGACGCGCATGGCGGCCCAGGTGCCGGGTGTCCTCTACCAGTATCGACTATGGCCGGACGGACGCAGCGCCTTTCCCTACGTCACCGAGGGCATCCGCGACATTTATGGCCTGTCGCCGGCGGACGTGCGCGAGGATGGGGCCCTGGTCTTCAAGGTTCTGCATCCGAACGACACCGACCGCGTCGCGGCGTCGATCCTGGAGTCCGCGCGGACTCTGGAGACGTGGCACGCGGAGTATCGGGTCAACCACCCCACGCGGGGCCTGATCCATGTGGAGGGACGGTCGCAGCCGGAGCCGTTGCCCGACGGCAGCGTGCTGTGGCATGGGCTCATCATGGACGTGACCGAGCGCGTCCGGCAACAGGAGGATCTGCGAGCCTACCAGGACCGCTATCGTATGGTGGCCCAGACCGTCCGCTACGGCACCTGGGTCGGGGACCTGAAACGCGGCATGTTCGACTTCGACGCCGCCTTCATGGAGATGCTCGGCTATCCCGCCGAGGCTGAATCCCTGACCTTTGATCGCTGGATATCCATGCTGCATCCCGATGATGCCGTCCGCCATTGGGAGGTCATCGGCGGTCAGGTCGCGCAAGGCGATTCCTTCACCGTGGAACTGCGGTATCGCACTGCCGCCGGAAACTGGCTGTGGGTCGAGTGCCGGGGCCACGTGACGGAACGGCGCGATGAGAGGCCGTTGCGCATGGTCGGCATGACGGCGGACATCTCCCGACGCAAGGCCGCCGAGGAGGCCCTGAAAGCCAGCGAACGCGAGAAGGCCCTGATCCTGTCGAGCATTTCCGACACCATCACTTATTACAAGAGCCCGGACTTGCGAATCGCCTGGTCAAACCTGGGTTTGGGGCACAAATCCCAGTTCGTCGGACAGGACGTGGTGGGGCGAACCTGCTATTCGGTCGTGGTTGGCGCCGACGCGCCCTGTGAGGGGTGCCCCGTGCACCAGACCTTCAAGACCGGGCAACACGCGGTTGCCGACATGACGGTCATCGAGGGGCGGCATATCCTGATCCATACCTCTCCCATGCGCGACGAAGACGGCACCATGCTGGGGGTCGTCGAGGTGGCCCGCGATATCACCGACTGGGTCGAGGCGAAACGCAGACTGGCTCAGGCGATCGCCGATCTGAAACAGGCCCAGCGGATCGCGGCCATCGGGAACTGGTCCTTTGACCCGGCTGTCGGCGTGCCGGTGTGGTCCGACGAGATCTATCGCATCTACGGGCGGGACCCGGCCCAGCCCCTGCTGACGCTGGCGGACTGCGACACCCTGTACGAGGGCGAGGACCTGGACCGCTTCCGTACCGCCTTCACAGCCGCCATTCGTGATGGGATCGCGTACGACATTACCCTGTGCCTGCGTCTGCCCGACCGGCCGCCAAAATGGGTTCGGGCCATCGGCGAGCCGGAGGCGGAGGCGGGACCCGCCGGTCATGTCGTTCACGGCACCATCCAGGACATCACGGAAGAGAAACGCATCCGGGACGACCTGATTCTGCGCAAACACAAACTGCGCTTGGCGATGGACGTGGCCGCCGACGGCATCTGGGATTTCGAGGTGGAAACCGGGGCGGTTGAATGGAACGACCGGTTGTTCGAGATGTTGGGCTATGCGCCCGGAGCGTTTCAGGAATCCTTCGACGCGTGGCGCGGCCTCGTGCACCCGGACGACTGGCCGCACGTCGAGGCGGCCAGCTTGGCCAGCATCCGAACCGGTATCCCGTTCGAGACCGAGTACCGCATGTGCCGGACCGACGGCACATGGCTGTGGGTTTGGGATCATGGTCGTCCGATAGACTGGAACGACCAGGGCGGCGTCTCCCGCATGATCGGCACGGTCACGGACATCGACGCCCGCAAGCGCAAGGAACTGGCCGACATCGAGGCACGCGCCACGGCCGAACAGAGCAGCCACGCGAAGTCCGAGTTCCTGGCCGCCATGAGCCACGAATTGCGCACGCCGCTGAACGCCATTCTCGGTTTTTCCGAGATGATGAAGGACGAAATGCTGGGTGAACTCGGTCACGAGACATACCGTCAGTATGCCGCCGATATCCACGCCAGCGGCACCCATCTGACCGACCTGATCAACAGCGTGTTGGATCTGGCCAAGATCGAAGCGGGCCGACGCGACCTGACCATCGAGAGTCTGGACGCGGGCGAAGTGATGGCGGTGACCTTGCATCTCGTCGAACAGCGGGCAACCAATGCCGGCCTGACCCTGGAACGATCCGTCGCGCCCGATCTGCCTCCTCTCATGGCGGACAGTCTGGCCGTGCGGCAGATCCTGTTCAATCTGCTGTCCAACGCCATCAAGTACACCCCGCGCGGCGGCCGCGTGACCATCACGGCCACGCCGTGCGGCCAGGGCGGTGTCGCGATCCACGTTGCCGACACCGGGATGGGCATCTCGGCGGAGGATCAGGCCCGCCTGTTCCAACCGTTCACCCGGGCGGAGGAGGTCGAGCGGCGCCATATCGAGGGCACGGGGCTTGGGCTGGCTCTGGTCAAATCCCTGATGGATCTGCACGGCGGGACGGTGACGGTCGAAAGCGTGTCCGGCGAGGGCAGCGTCTTCACCGTGTGCTTCCCGGTGCCGGACGGATAACAGCGGCCGTGACGAAAGCCTCTGCGCCCCAGGCAACCCGCGGGCGACCGCCGAAACCGTCATCGCGCGGATGAACGAGGACACGCGGCGCGTCCATCCCCTGTCGGAGGCGGCCTGACGGCGCCAAGCAATCGGCACCCGCCACGGTTCCGCACCCATTCGCTCCCCGGGGTTGCCACATTCCGGCGGTTTCCTGTTAGGAACACTGCATCGCCGAACCGCATCAGGCCCCGCTGGAGGACAGCCCGTGACCCACCGAATCGCGCTCGTGGATGACGACCAGAATATTCTGGCGTCGGTGTCCATCACCCTGGAGGCCGAGGGCTTCGAGGTCGCCACCTACACCGACGGCGCCGAAGCCCTGCGTGGCCTGCTGGCCGATCCGGTGGATCTGGCCGTGCTCGACATCAAGATGCCGCGCATGGACGGCATGGAGCTGTTGCAGCGGCTGCGGGTGAAATCCAGCCTGCCCGTCATCTTCCTGACCTCCAAGGACGACGAGGTGGACGAATTGATGGGCCTGCGCATGGGCGCCGACGACTACATCAAGAAGCCGTTCTCGCAGCGCCTGCTGATCGAGCGCATCCGTGCCATCCTGCGGCGCGGCGACGCGGGTCGCGACGGGCCGCCCGACCTGTCCGACAAGGCGCTGATCCGGGGCGAACTGGTGATGGACCCGGAGCGCCACCTGTGCACCTGGAAGGGCGAGCCGGTGAACCTGACCGTCACCGAGTTCCTGCTGTTGCAGTCGCTGGCCCAGCGCCCCGGGCACGTCAAGAACCGCGACCAGTTGATCGACGCCGCCTACGGCGAGCACATCTACGTCGACGACCGCACCATCGACAGCCACATCAAGCGCCTGCGCAAGAAGTTCCGCGAGGTGGACGGCGAGTTCTCGGACATCGAGACCCTGTACGGCGTGGGCTACCGCTACAAGGACGCGGGCTGAGGTGACGCGCGGCGGCGTCAGGGACGGGGACGACGGGGCGGGGCGGACCACCCGGGTGCGGACCGGATCGGTCCTGCGCTCGCGTCTGACATGGCGCATTCTGGCGGTCAACCTGCTGGCGCCCATCCTGCTGGTCGCCGGGATGTTCTATCTCGACAACTACCGGACGACCCTGACCCAGGCCCGGTTGCAGGCTCTTCGCACAGAGGCCGACCTGATCGCCGCCGCCGTCGCCGAGGGCTCCCTGACCTTCGAGGTCCATCCCGAAACCCGCAGCCTTGTCCCCGGTCACATCATCACGCCGGAACTGGCCAGTCAGATCGTGCGCCGCCTGTCGCGTCTGGCCGGGGTGCGCGGGCGTCTTTTCGGCCTCGACGGCGCCCTGGTGGCCGACAGCGAACAGACCCAGCGCGGCCAGTTCCTGGTCTCGCCGCTGCCGCCGCTGCCGGAGCCCGATTCGATGGGGGATCGCCTGGACGACCTCGTCTCGACGGTGGACGGCCTGATGACCCGTGCCACCCGCGCGGTGCTGCCGCGCCCGGAACTGCCGCTGTATCGGGAGCCGGGCGACCAGGACGCGTCCGACTATCGTGAGGTCGGCGAGGCCCTGGCCGGACGGCCGGTCAGTTCCGCCATGCGGCGCCACCCCGACGGCACCCGCATCGTCCTCAGCGTCGCGGTGCCGGTGCAGTACTTCAAGCAGGTGGTCGGCGCGCTGCTGGTGTCGGCCGACGACAGCGGCATTGAACGGGACGTGTTCGAGGTGCGGTTGGCCATCTTGGAGATTTTCGCCGGCACTCTGGCCATCACCATCCTGATGTCGTTGTATCTGTCGGGCACGCTGGTGCGTCCGCTCACCCGGCTGGCCGCCGCCGCCGAGCGGGTGCGTCACGCCCACGGCGACCATCGGGACATCCCCGATCTGTCCAACCGTCGCGACGAGGTGGGCGAGCTGTCGGCGGCGCTGATCGAGATGACGGCCGCCCTGTCCGCCCGCATGGGCGCCATTGAACGCTTCGCCGCCGACGTTGCGCACGAGATCAAGAACCCCCTGACCTCGCTGCGCAGCGCCGTCGAGACGGTCGCCCGGGTCACCGACCCCGCGCAGCAACGCCGCCTGATGGCCGTGATCCTGGATGACGTGGAGCGGCTGAACCGGCTGATCTCCGACATCTCCGACGCCTCGCGCCTGGACGCCGAGATGTCGCGCGCGCCGACCCAGATCATGGATCTCGGCCCGCTGCTGGCCGCCCTGGCCGATGTCCACGCCAACACGGCCGCCGACTCGGGCGTGTCCGTGCGCTACGAGGGGCCGGAGGAGGGCGGGGCGCCGCTCAGGGTCTTCGGCAACGACAGCCGCCTGGGGCAGGTGTTCCAGAACCTGCTGGCCAATGCCGTGTCGTTCAGCCCGGAGGGCGGATCGGTGGCGCTGCGGGCGTGGCGCGCGGGGCCGTCGGTGGTGGCGACGGTGGAGGACGACGGCCCCGGCCTGCCGCCCGGCAAGGAAGCGGCCATCTTCGACCGCTTCTATTCGCAACGGCCCAAGGGCGAGAAGTTCGGCACCCATTCGGGGCTGGGCCTGTCGATCTCCAAGCAGATCATCGAGAACCACCGGGGCACGATCCGCGCCGAGAACCGCACCGACGACACCGGGCGCGTGCTGGGCGCGCGCTTCACGGTCGAGTTGCCGTCGGCGTGATGCGGCGGCGCCGGTCTCAGATCCGGGGCGATGAAACGGGTGGCGCGACATCCGCCGCCAACGACGCTGCAAACGGCGGGTTGCGCCTGCGGCGCGAACCCGCCCTACGGATCACGCGAATAGACTCTTGTAGGGCGGATTCGCCCCGCGCAGCGGGGCAATCCGCCGCCAACAACGCCGCGCAGGCGGGTTGCGCCAGCAGAACCTTGTAGGGCGGATTCGCCCCGCGCAGCGGGGCAATCCGCCGGGGTCGGTGACGCGGCGCACGGCCCGCCGCGTCGCGGCGGTCGAGTGCGCCCATCGGCGGTGTTTCCTTCTATTCGGCCATCGACTCCAGGCAGTGTTCGACCCAGGCCTTGGTCAGTTTCTCCTGCGCCGCATTCTGGCCCAGGCGCTCGTGCAGGGCCTGGAAGTCCACCGCGTCCAGATCGAGATCCTGGTTGAAGCAGGTGAACACGACCTTGTGTTCCCCGGTGACCGGATCGGTCTCCGGTTGCAGGCATTGGGCGCAGATTTCCTTCATCATGCACTGCATCGGGCTGTTGATGGAGCCGATGCCCACCGTCTTTGCCTTCAGGAACGGCGCCAGCACATCGTGCCGGGCGTGTCCCACGGCCTGCATCATGCGGTCGGAGCCGATGGCCACGATCCGGTCCACGTCGGACAGCGGGATCGCCGTCTCGCCTAGCGTGCCGTCGCCGCAGGCCACCATGGCCTGGACGATGTTGCCGACGAACGCCTTGTCCTGGGGGCGTTCGGGCGTGAAGGCCGGCCCGTCGTCGTTGCACCACACCACCACGTCGGCGGCGTCATGGATCTCGGCGACCTTGAAGCGGTCGCGGCTGTTCCGATAGCCGGCGAAGTACAACACCTTAGAGCCGGCCGCCCGCAGCGCCTTGCCGATGGAGAACAGCACGGCGTTGCCCAGGCCGCCGCCGGCCAGCAGCACGGTCTCGCCCGAGGGGATTTCGGTCGGCATGCCGGTCGGTCCCATCACCACCACCGGCTCGCCGGGCTTCAGCAGCGCGCACAGGTCGGACGAACCGCCCATCTCCAGTACGATCACCGACAGCAGGCCGGCCTCCCGGTCCACCCAGGCGCCGGTGAGGGCGAGGCCCTCCATGGCCAGCAGGGTGCCGTTGGCGTGCGGCGCCAACCTCTCGAAGTTCTGCACCCGATAGAACTGGCCGGGATGGAAGCCTTTGGCGGCCAGGGGGGCGCGCACCGTCACCTCGACGATGGTCGGCGTCAGGCGTTTGACCGCGTGGACCACGGGGCGAAGCTGGTCGTTCAGGCGCGCGAACAGGGTCTCGCGCGGCTCGGTTCCGGCCGGGCGGCGCGCTAGCGCGCGGCTGATGACCGGATAGGCCCGCAGCGCGGAGGCGAAGGCGGTCACCACGTTGCCGGCGAACGACGGATGCAGGTCGCCCAGAAAACTGATGGACGTGCCGTCGTCGTTCACGGCCATCAGCACGTCGGCCTTGGCCGGCTTGGCGCGGTGTTCCGGAGACACGGGCGCGCCGGTCTCGTCCACCGCCTGGAAGTACTTGCCGTCCAGGGCGAACTGGCCCGGCAACTCCCGCGCCAGTGTGGTATTCGGCACCGTGCCGGCGGCGACGATGACCGTGCGCGCCGGGATGGTCCGCCGCTCGCCGCTCGCGCGGTGTTCGACGGTCAGGCCCTCGGCGTGGCCGAAGCGGTCGAGGTCCACCCTGACCGGGCTCCATTGCTCGGCGATGGCAATGCCCTCCTCCAGGGCCTTTTCCACCTCCTCGTGGTTGTTGCGGTAGGCCGGGGAGTCGATCATCAGGCGCCGATAGACCAGGGTCGAGCCGCCCCACTCTTGCAGCAGCTCGCGGATGCGGGGCGCGCGGCCCTCGGCAGCAGCGGTTTCGCGTTCGGCGCGGATCGCGCGGGCGTGGCCCAGGAATTCGTCCAGGATCGCGCGGTCCTCGGCACCCCAGCCGGCGCGCACGGCCTCCTCGCCCTTCTCTGCGGCCAGGGCCTCGTAGCGGGCCAGCATCTTCTCCACCTGGATCGGGTAGTACGCCAGCGCCTCTGTGGCCGCGTCCACGGCGGTCAGACCGCCACCGATCACCGCCACCGGCAGCCGCACCTGAAGGTTGGCGATGCTGTCGGGCTTGGCGGCACCGGTGAGTTGCAGCCCCATCAGGAAGTCCGACGCCTGCCGCACGCCGCGTGCCAGCCCGTTTTCCATCGGCACCAGGGTGGGCTTGCCGGCGCCCATGCACAGCGCGACGTGATCGAAGCCCATGGCGAAGGCGTCATCGGGCGTGATGGTGCCACCCAGGCGCACGCCGCCGATCATGGCGAACTCCGCCCGGCGCTCCAGCAGCAGCCGGATGACGGTCAGGTAGTTCTTGTCCCAGCGCACGGTGATGCCGTATTCGGCCACGCCGCCGAAGCCGCCCATGACGCGCCGGTCCAGCGGTTCGCGCAAGGAGTCGATGTCGCGGATCGGGCGGAACGGCACGCGGCGGCCGAGCGCGTCCACGCCCGAGACGGCCGGGTCCATCGGCTCGATCTTCAGGCCGTCGATGCCGACCACGTCGTGACCGTCGTTCATCAGGTGGTGGGCGACGGAATACCCCGCCGGCCCCAGCCCCACGACCAGAACCCGCTTGCCGGTGTCGGGGCGGGGCAGGGGGCGGCGGATGTTGAGCGGGGTCCAGCGCGTCAGCAGGCTGTAGACCTCGAAGCCCCAGGGCAGGGCCAGCACGTCCTTGAGTGCCCGTGTCTCCGACTGCGGAATGTTCACCGGATCGCGCTTCTGCTTCTGGTAGATGCACGCCACCATGCAGTCGTTGCAGATGCGGTGTCCGGTGCCGGCGCACAGCGGATTGTCGATGGTGATGATGCCCAGCGCGCCGACGAAGAGCCCCTTCGTGCGCGCTTCGTTGAACTCGCTGATCTTCTCGTCCAGCGGGCAGCCGAGCATGTCCCGGCCGAGCGCGCTGGTTTGCACGGCGCCGGTCTTGCGGTCCTTGAGGCCGGTGGAGCAACTGTCGTTGCCCTGGTGGTGGCAGAAGATGCAGTAGTGCGCTTCGTTCAGCCCGTGGACGGTGTCGGCGCCCGGGTCGGTCAGGCCGAAGCCGTCGCGGCGGCGCAGGTGATGCGCGGGCAGGCGCTGGCACGGCACGGCGCCGCTCTCGTTCGTCTCCAGCGGAATCAGCGCCAGCGGGTCGTTTTTCTTCGGCTGGCGGAACAGCACGCCGTCGGGGAAGCGGGCCAGCCCGGCGTCGGTCAGGCCGGCCCAGGCGGCGAAGCGCATGGCCAGATCGAGCCCGTCGGCGTTGGCGGCCTCGTCCTCCATCCAGGTCATGACGCGGTCGGCGAACAGGGGTTCCGTCACCGGGCCACCCAGAGCCTTGGCAAGGTCGCGTTCCAGCGCAGGACCGTCCAGGTCGGCCGCCGCCTCCGGCTTGATCTTCTTGAACGCGAGGCGCTGCACGAAGAGGCGCTTGCAGGCGAACAGCACCGCCAGCGCGTCGTCCGCCGCCGCCTTGGCGCGAATGTCGGCGCCGATGCCGAACAGAGCGCCGATGAAGTCCTGAAGGTGGGGCGCCAAGTCCAGGATCAGCGCCGACTCGGCCTTGCGGTCCAGGGCGTCCGGCGCGGTGCGGGCGGCGGTCAGGCGGTCGGCCAGGGCGACGTCGGCGCCCGACAGGTGGGCCAGAAAGGCGGCGTCCACCTTGGCCAGCCCGGCCTTGTCATACAGATCGGCAAAGCCGAGGTCGAATCCGAGCGCGAAATCGGGCGCGTCGGCGCGCTCGCCGACAGGTGCGGTCTTCACGGTGTCCATGGAGCGGGTGGGGTGTCTGCCTGGAGAGAGAAGGGAGGGTGTTCGCGAAGGCAACATGGGGCCGCGCCGGGGCCGATGCAATGGAGTCCGCGCCGTCCCGGCCGTCGGCAGGGTCTGCCTCATGTCTCGCCGCACCCGGGCAGGAGTTGCCGCCCTGCCCGGAAAACCGCTCGGAACGGCGGGGCTTCGCCGGCCCTGAGGACTGGCATGGCGATTGCTTCGATGGTGGCAACCGGTTTGTCGCGGGAGAGTCCAGCCATGTCCGTCACCCAGTTCAACGACCTCAGCAAACTGCGCGAGGCCCGCCGGGCCGAGGCCGCCCTGGCGCGCGGCGAGGCCCCGCCCGTCACCGAGGCTCTGCCCGCGGGCCGGCTGACCACCAAACAGTTCAACCGCCATCTCGCCCATGTGCTGGAGGAGCAGACCAAGTCCGCCATCACCAAGTACGTCGGCGACATCGAACCCGCCGAGGTGCTGGATCTGGCGCGCCGGGTCGCCAACCTGCGCGCCCGCTATGTCGCGACGGCGCTGGCGGCGGCCGGCGGTACGGCGCCGCCGACCAAGGCCGAGATCGACGAAATGCGCTTCATGCGCGAGCGCATCGAGGAACTGGAACAGGCGTTCACCGCCGTGCGCGAGGCCATCGCCAACGAGGTGGTCCAGGTCAAGAACGTGGTCTCGGACTGACTCCGGCCGGGGCACAACGGTGTTCTCCAGCAGGCGATACCCCGACAGTCAGGGCCGATCCGGATACGCGGGATCGGTGGTTTGTGCGGGTTTCCGGAACGACGCGGTTGCCGTTGGCGCGCGCCGCGGCGGCGCTTTGGCCGCGCCACGTTTGGTCCCCCATTGCGCGCCCCCATTGCGCATTATCATCGCCGTGTGTCGGACCACATGGGTATGCGAGGGATCACGCCGTCCGCGCCGCCGGACGCCACCACCCGCATCACGGAGGACTCTCCATGACCCTGACCCGTCGCGCCCTGGCGCCGTTGGCCCTGGCGGGGGCGCTGTTCGCGTCCGCCGCCGTCTCCGCTCCGGCCCTGGCCGCCGACGAAAACGGCCTCGTGCGCCTGCGGAGCCCGCATTCGGTCGAGGACACCATGGCCCGCCTGAAGGCGGCCATTGAGGAAAAAGGCATCACCATCTTCGCCGACATCAACCACGGCGCCAACGCCGCCGCCATGGACCTGGAGATGCCGGCCACTCACCTGCTGATCTTCGGCAGCCCCAAGATCGGTGCGCCGCTGATGAGGGCCAATCCGGCCATCGGCATCGACCTGCCCATCAAGGTGGTCGCCTGGGAGGACGCCGACGGCCAGACCTGGCTGGCCTACAACGACCCGGCGTACCTCGCCGAACGCCATGGCCTGCCCGCCGACATGAAGCCGTTTCGCGGCATGGCCATGAACCTGGGCACCCTGACCGCCAAGGCGGTGGAAGAGTAGGGGCGCGGGGTTTTGGAGCGCAATGCGGGCGTACGGACTCGCGCAATGCGCTCTAGTGATTTGATATTGAAGCCAATCGTCGTCGCGACCCGTTCCGGATGGCTCGGGATTTGCTCCAGCCAGACCCCCGGGGGCGAACCATGATCGGGGTCGTCCCCGTCTGGGTCACCCGGATCGACGGCCGCCAATTCCGGCGTGGTTTGACCTCGGGGCGAGTCTGGGTCGCGTTCAGCGGGACCACCTCATTTTAGGCCGTTCTTCCCTTCCGTTGCCCTCAAGCCACCGAACGCCGGATACCCGGATACAATCCGTGGATGTGCACACAAAAGGCTTATGCTTGCCTTAATGCAATGTAATCATGTACGATCCTGCGGTGGCATGGATTTGTACTTGCGATTGGCGGGGCGAGTCAGCCGATGGACACGATCCGATGCGAGGCGTGCGGAGGCACGGGCAAGGGTCCCGTTCGGTTCGGCCGGGCCGGGACCTCCGGCGCGGCACGCAATGCCTGTCCGAAGTGCGGCGGTCGCGGAGTCGTGAACGCGCCCGGCTTGGCGGCGCGGGAGGTCTGGGCGAAAGCGCGCACCAACACCGGCGCTTACCATGGCGCTGAGATGGCTTCACGGGTAGACGTCCAGATCGACGAGGACGAGGCAAAAGAACAAAAGGTCAGCCCTGATATTGATTTCAAAGAAATAAACAGAAAAAGATACTCTTTGTTTTTTTCTGCGATCGTCGGCGTTTTTTTCACGTTCTACTTTTATTATTTCTCGGAACTTGGGAGTTCCGACTATTTCAAGGGATTCGACGGGCAGCTTAAGATCATGGGACTGTGGGGCACGACCTTGATCGCGTCGAGCCGCATCATTCAGCTTGTCATGAATAGGGTTCTCGTGGCCATGTCCGATGAGGCCTTTCGGACCTTCAGGATTGCCTTCCAAGTCGTGCTCGTTGGCGCGATTGCGGTCTGGTTGTTCGCAACCCCGGTCAAGGTCCCGGAAAAGTCCGGATGGGGAACGCTGCCCGCCATTTCATCCGAGATTCCGCGCGACTGACGGCAACGATCCGCGCCATGCGCGGTGACGCCCGATGCGGGACCCGTCGGCGGTCGCCCAGGCGGTCACGGCGTAGGCAGCGCAAAGCCCCTGCCTCTGTTATTGCCAGACCCGCCGTGACAAGGCTATGACTCGGTCGGTGCGGGGTGCGCCAGCCGCCCCGCCCCTGACCGTCGTCCGGATCCTGCCCGGCTTTGGGGGGCCGCCGCCTTGTCATCCGAGACCACCGCCGCGCCGACCGTTTTGGCGGTCGAGAACATCCACAAGCGCTTCGGCGAGATCGAGGTGTTGCGCGGCATCTCGCTGGAGGCGCGCAATGGAGACGTCGTCTCCATCCTGGGGTCCAGTGGCTCCGGCAAGAGCACCTTCCTGCGCTGCCTGAACTTTCTGGAAACGCCGTCGGCCGGGCGCATCCATCTGCACGGCGAGGAAATTCGGACCCGGCGCGACCGCGCCGGCATGCTGCGTCCGGCCGATCACGGCCAGTTGACCCGCCTGCGGGCGCGGGTCGGCATGGTGTTCCAGCAGTTCAACCTGTGGCCGCACATGACCGTGCTGTCCAACCTTGTCGAGGCGCCGCGTCGCGTGCGCGGGCTGGGCAAGGCCGAGGCCATCGAGAAGGCCGAGGCCCTGCTGGAGAAGGTCGGGCTGGCGGAGCGGCGCGACTACTACCCCGCCCACCTGTCCGGCGGCCAGCAACAGCGGGTGGCCATCGCCCGCGCCCTGGCCATGGACCCCGAGGTGATCTTGTTCGACGAGCCGACCTCCGCGCTTGATCCGGAGTTGGTGGGCGAGGTGCTGGCCGTGATCGAGGCGCTGGCCAACGAGGGCCGCACCATGCTGATCGTCACCCACGAGATCGGCTTCGCCCGTGACGTGTCCACCCGCACCCTGTTCCTGCACGAGGGCCGCGTCGAGGAGGACGGCGCGCCCGCCGCCCTGTTCACCGCGCCTGAGTCCGAGCGTCTGCGCAAGTTCCTGTCCCGGCACCTGCATTGAAGCACCTGCATTGAAGTCGGGGCGCCCGTTCCCACACGCAACCACACCAAGAGGCACCGCATGACTGGAGTTCGCACCACCGCCCTGGCCCTGGCCGTCGCCGCCACGGTCGCCTTCGCCGGCCCCGCCGTTGCCGAGGAGCCGCTGCGGATCGGCACAGAGGGCGCCTACCCTCCGTTCAACATGGTGGACGAGAACGGCGATCTGCACGGCTTCGACATCGACATCGCCAACGCCCTGTGCGCCGAGATGGAGCGCGAGTGCACCTTTGTCATCCAGGACTGGGACGGCATCATCCCGGGTCTGCTGGCAGGCAAGTACGACGCCATCGTCGCCTCCATGTCGGTGACCGAGGAACGCAAGCAGGCGGTTGACTTCACCAACAAGTATTGGACCAACAAGCTGCAGTTCATCGCGCCTACGGACGTGGACCTCGATATTTCGCCGGAGGGCATGGCCGGCAAGACCGTCGGTGCCCAGCGCGCCACCATCTCCGCCCAGTGGGTCGAGGAAAACCTGCCGGGCGTTGAGATCAAGCTGTACGACACCCAGGAAAACGCCTACCTCGATCTGGCCTCCGGCCGTATCGACGCGATCATCGCCGACATGCTGGTGAACTATGAATGGCTGCAATCAGACGCTGGCGCCGACTTCGAGTTCAAGGGCGAGCCGGTGTTCGAGAACGACCTGATCGCCATCGCCCTGCGCAAGGGCAACGCGGATCTGGTGGAGGAGATCAACGCGGCGATCGACGCCATCGTCGAGGACGGCACCTACGCCGAGATCAACGCCAAGTACTTCCCGTTCAGCATTTATTGAGTTGGATCGCCCGTTGATCTGACTGGCCAGGTCAACGGGCGCCATCCCCATTGTACTGTCATTGCGAGGAGCGAAGCGACGAAGCAATCCAGGGCGGAGATATGCGCCTTGTGCCCTGGATTGCTTCGCCCTCGTCAGACGACGAGGGCTCGCAATGACGGGTGCCAAGCCTGAGCCCCGAAGGTCCCCCCATTCGTGCCCGATTTGCATGGCTTTTCCGACCAGCTTCTGCTGGGGCTCTGGATGACGGTGCGTCTCGCGTTGTCGGCCCTGGGCCTTGGCTTGGTGCTGGGGCTGGCGGGGGCGGCCGCCATGTCGGCGCCGATGGCGCCGGTGCGCTGGATCGCGCATGGCTATACCACCATCATTCGGGGCATTCCTGAGTTGTTGGTGGTGCTGCTGATCTATTTCGGGTCCTCCGTGGTGCTGATGGCGGCCCTGCGGCCGTTCGGATACACGGGCTACATCGAACTCAGCCCCTTCGTCGCCGGCTCCATCGCGCTCGGCCTGACCTTTGGCGGTTATGCGTCGGAGGTGTTCCGGGGCGCCTTCCAGGCGGTGCCGCCGGGCCAGGGCGAGGCCGCCCGGGCGCTCGGCATGGGGCGCATCCACATCTTCTTCCGCATCGTGCTGCCGCAGGGCTGGCGCATCGCCCTGCCCGGGTTGGGCAACCTGTTCCTGGTGCTGATGAAGGACACGGCGCTGGTCTCCGTCATCGGGCTGGAGGAGATCATGCGCAAGGCCCAGTTCGCGGTCGGCGCCACCAAGGAGCCGTTCACCTTCTACCTCGCCGCCGCGTTCCTGTATCTGGGGCTGACCATCGTTTCCATGGCTGGGCTGGCGTGGATGGAGAAGCGCGCCAACCGGGGCATGCCGAGGGCGAGGGCGTCATGAACATCGATGTGATGATGGCCGCCCTGCCGAAGCTGCTGGAGGGCGCGGGACTGACCCTTCAACTGCTGTTCATCTCCGGCTTTTTCGGGGTGCTGCTGGCGGTGCCGCTGGCGGTGGCGCGGGCCTCGCAAAGCCTCGCGGTGAAGGCGCTGCCGTTCGCCTACATCTTTTTCTTCCGGGGCACGCCGCTGCTGGTGCAATTGTTCCTGGTCTATTACGGCCTGTCCCAGTTTGCGTTCGTGCGCGAAAGCCCGATCCTGTGGCCGGTGCTGAGCGAGCCCTATTGGTGCGCCATCATCACCTTCAGCCTGCACACCGGGGCCTACATCGCCGAGATTCTGCGGGGCGCCATCCAGGCCGTGCCGGCGGGCGAGGTCGAGGCCGCCCGTGCCCTGGGCATGACCCGGGCCGGCACCATGGGCCGGATCGTGCTGCCGCGCGCGGCGCGCATCGCCCTGCCGGCCTATGGCAACGAACTGATCCTGATGCTTAAGGGCAGCGCGCTGGCCAGCACCATCACCCTGCTGGACCTGACCGGCATGGCGCGCACCGTGATCGCGCGCAACTACATGCCGCTGGAGACGTTCCTGATGGCCGGGATCATCTATATGGCCATCACCTTCGTGCTGGTGCGCGCGCTGCGCTTCATCGAACACCGCGTCAGCGCCCACATGCGCGCCCGGCCCACCGGCCCGGTGGGCGTGGAGCCGACGGCGTAGGGGCGTCGGACGTCATCACAGCTCGTCCAGCAGATTGCCCTGCCGCGAATCACCCCGCGTCTTTCGGGCGCGCTTGGGCGCGGCGGCGGGCCGCGTCGCGACCGGGGATGACGGTCCCGTTGGCCCCGTTCCACCGGCCGCGCTGCCGTCGATGACCGCGCCCACGCGTCCGTCCGCGAATTGAAGCGTCACCGGCTGGCCCGCCGGGGCCGCGCCGGCCGCCGTGACCGGTCGGTCGTCCGCATCGCGCACCAGCACGAAGCCCCGGTCCAGCACCTTGCGGAAGGAATAGCTCTCCAGCAGCCGGCCGCGTCCGTCCAGGCGGGCGGCGGCATCGTCCACGGCGCGGCGGGCGGCGCGGTCCAGTCCCTGGCCGAGGTGCGTCAGGTCGCGGCCGCGCAGGCTCACCACCTCGCGCGGACTGCGCAGGCGGGCAAACAGCCGGTCCACCTCCGCTTGCCGGCGCTCCAGCAGGGTCGGCCACGCCAGCGCGAGCCGTTGGGCGCGGTCGTCCAGCCGCTGGGTGCGGTCCTCCACCAGCCGGCCCAGGTCGGGAAGCCCGCGCGCCAGCCCCGTCAACCGCGCCCCACGCTCCTCCAGCACACGCCCGACGGCCCCCAGCAGGCGGCGGCCGTCGTCGCTCACCCGCGCCAGCAGGTCGAGGCGCACCGGCACCACCATCTCGGCGGCGCCCGTGGGCGTGGGGGCGCGCAGATCGGCGGCGTGGTCGATCAGCGTCGTGTCGGTCTCATGCCCGACCGCCGAGACCAGGGGAATCGCCGAGTCGGCGGCGGCGCGCACGACGGTTTCCTCGTTGAAGGCCATCAGGTCCTCAAGGCTGCCACCGCCGCGCGCGACGATCAGCACGTCCGGGCGCGGCACCGATCCGCCCGGCGCCAGTGCATTGAAGCCGTTGATGGCCGCCGTGATCTCCCCGGCCGCTTCCTCCCCCTGCACCCGCACCGGCCAGACCAGCACATGCACCGGGCAGCGGTCGTTCAGCCGGTGCAGGATGTCGCGGATCACCGCGCCCGTCGGCGAGGTCACCACGCCGACCACGCGCGGCAGGAACGGGATCGGCCGCTTGCGTTCGGGGGCGAACAGGCCCTCGGCGGCGAGCCGGCGGCGGCGCTCCTCCAGCATCTTGAGCAGTGCGCCCTCACCGGCCAGTTCCAGCGACTCCACGATGATCTGATAGCTTGACCGCCCGGCGTAGGTGGTCAGGCGGCCGGTGGCGATGACCTCCAGCCCCTCTTCGGGCCGCACCGACAGCTTGGCCATGGCGCCGCGCCAGATGACGCCGTCCAGGACCGCGCCCTCGTCCTTCAGGCGCAGATAGCAGTGGCCGGAGCCGGCGACCTTGGGCTGGCTGATCTCGCCGCGCACCCGCACGCGGCCGAAGGCGTCCTCGACCGTGCGCCTGAGCGCCTGCGACAGGTCGGAGACGCTGAGTTCCGGCAGGTTGTGGGCGGTGTCGGGCGTTTCGGGTGGTGTGATCATGGGCTGACGATATGCTAGACAGGGCGCCGGACGCAAAGAACTCGAAGGGGAGGCATCAACATGAAGGTCCTGGTGGTCGGCGGCGGCGGACGCGAACACGCGCTGTGCTGGGCCATCGCGCGCTCGCCGCGCTGTTCAGGGCTGTGGTGCGCGCCCGGCAACGCCGGCATCGCCGACGTGGCGACGTGCCTGCCCGAGGTGGGCGCGGAGGACATCGAAGGCATTCTGTCCGCTTGCCGCGACCACGCCATCGACCTGGTGGTGGTGGGACCGGAGGCGCCCCTGGTCGCCGGTCTGGTGGACCGGCTGCAGGCCGCGGGCATCACTGCCTTCGGTCCCACGGCGGCGGCGGCGCGCTTGGAGGGCTCCAAGGCGTTCATGAAGGCGGTGCTGGCCGAGGCCGGCGTGCCCACGGCCCGATCCGCGACCTTCACCGACGCGGGCGACGCCAAGGCGCACATCAAGGACCGGGGCGTGCCGTGCGTGGTCAAGGCCGACGGGCTGGCCGCCGGCAAGGGCGTGCTGATGTGCGAGACCGAGGGCGAGGCCCTGGCGGCCATCGACACGGTGATGACGGAGCGTGCCTTTGGCGGCGCCGGCGAGCGGATCATCATCGAGGATTGGCTGGGCGGCGAGGAAGCCAGCGCCTTCGCCCTCTGCGACGGCACGACGGCGGTCTGGATGGGCGCCGCGCAAGACCACAAGCGGGTCGGTGAGGGCGACACAGGCCCCAACACCGGCGGCATGGGCGCCTACTCGCCGACACCGGCCGTGACGGAGGCCATGGCCGACCGCATCATGACAGAGATCATTCAGCCCACCGTGGACGCCATGGCGGCGCGCGGGACTCCCTTCAAGGGCGTGCTGTTCGCCGGCCTGATGATCGACGACGAGGGCCCTAAGGTTCTGGAGTTCAACGTGCGCTTCGGCGATCCGGAATGTCAGGTGCTGATGCTCCGGCTCGACGGCGACCTTCTGGACCTGCTGGAGGCCGCCGCGACGGGCCGGCTGGCGGAGGTCGGGGCACCCCGCTGGCGGCCGGAAGCGGCTCTGGTGGTGGTGATGGCGGCGCGCGGCTACCCGGGCGCCTACGAGAAGGGAACCGCCATCGGTGGCCTGGAGGCAGCCGGCGCCATCAGCAACATGGAGATCTTCCACGCCGGCACCCGCCGCGACGGGTCCGGCGCCGTTCTGGCCAACGGCGGGCGCGTGCTCGGCGTCACGGCGCTGGGGACAACCGTCGCCCAGGCCCGCACCCGCGCGCACGCCGCCATCGATGTCCTGTACTGGCCCGAGGGCTTCTGCCGCCGTGACATCGGCTGGCGGGCCGTCGAACGGGAAGAGGCGAGCGCGGGCGCATAGGCCGGCGCCGGTGCCCCGCCCTACAACCCGGCCGCCATGTCCTTGAGGAAGGCGGCGACATCGTCGCGCATGTCCGGTCGGTCCAGGGCGAACGCCATGTTGGCCTTGAGGAACCCGACCTTGTCGCCGCAGTCGAAGCGCGTGCCCTCGAACCTCAGGCCGTGGAAGGGCACGCCGTCGTCGATGGTGGCGGCCATGCCGTCGGTGAGCTGGATTTCTCCGCCCGAGCCCTTGCCGATGGACCCCAGGCGGTCCATGACCGTGGCGTCCAGCACATAGCGCCCGATGATCGACAGCGTTGAGGGCGCGTCCTCCGGCTTCGGCTTTTCCACCAGACCGTCGGCGCGGGCCAGCCGGCCGTCGTCCGACTGCACTTTCAGGATACCGTAGCGGTTGGTGTGCTCGCGCGGCACATCCTCCGTCGCCACCACGTTGCCGCCGACCTTGGCGTGGGCCTCGATCAACTGGCCGATGGCCGGCGTGTCGGACAGGATCAGGTCGTCGGGCAGGATGACGGCGAAGGGTTCGTCCTCTCCGATGAAGGCGCGGGCGCACCACACCGCGTGGCCCAGGCCCAGAGGGTTCTGCTGGCGCGTCGAAATGACGGTGCCGGGGGCCGGAATGGCGGCGCGCAGAGTCTCCAGCGCCTCGGTCTTGCCGCGCGCGCCCAGTAGCTGCTCCAGTTCGAAGGCATGGTCGAAATGCTCGACCAGGACATGCTTGCCGCGCCCGGTGACGAAGATGAAGTACTCGATGCCGGCCGCCGCCGCTTCCTCGACCGCGTACTGGATCAGCGGCTTGTCCACCACGGGCAACATTTCCTTGGCCATGGTCTTGGTCGCCGGCAGGAACCGGGTGCCCAGGCCGGCCACGGGAAAGACGGCCTTTCGAACAGGCTTGGTCATGATGACTCCCTTTGCGATGCGATGACGCGCCGCCCTCGTCGACGGCGGATCGTGTCGGGGCCGGTTGTGCCACGGGCACGGAGGCGGCGCAAGCAAGGCCGGCCCGGCCCGCGCCCGCCGCCACCGCCGACCGGGGCGCCGACCGGGGCGCCGACCGGGGCGCCGATCGGGGTGCCGCAATCATGCCCCATTCTCCGGTCAAAAAACGGGATCTGTCTCCCCCTCGTCAGGTGACAAGAGGCCGAGCCCATGACCCGACTCCCCGCCGTGTCCCGCCTGCGTGCCGTCCTTGGCATGTCCGTGCTGGTCGTTCTTGCCATGATGGTGATCGCGACCGCGCCCGGCCCGGCCACCGCCCAGGTGCGCATCGACATCACCGGGGGGCGGCCCGAGCCGCTGCCCATCGCCATTCCCGACTTTTCGGGGGGCGGAGACCCCGCCGGCGCCCAGCGTGGCCGCGAGGTCGCCGCCGTCATCACCAACGATCTGCGCGGTTCCGGCCTGTTTCGGCCGCTCGACCCGGCGGCCTTCATCCAGGCCTTCGCCTCGTTGGACGAGCGCCCGCGCTTCGAGGACTGGCGCGCGCTCAAGGCCCAGGCGCTGGTGCAGGGGCAGGTGCAGGCGCTGCCCGACGGCCGCATTCAGGTCGGCTTCCGGCTGTGGGACGTGTTCGCCTCCCAGCAGTTGGTTGGCACCCAGATCGTCACCGATCCGACGAACTGGCGGCGCGCCGCGCACATGGTGGCGGACGAGATTTACAAGGCATTGACCGGCGAGGAGGGCTATTTCGACACCCGCATCGTCTATATCGCCGAGACGGGGCCGGCCACCAACCGCACCAAGCGGCTGGCCATCATGGATCAGGACGGCGCCAACAACCGCTATCTGACCAACGGCGAGGCCCTGGTGCTGACGCCCCGATTCTCGCCGACGGCGCAGGAAATCACCTACATGTCCTATTACCAGGGCGTGCCCCGGGTGTACCTGTTCAACATCGACACCGGCCGGCGCGAGTTGCTCGGCAACTTCCCCGGCATGACCTTCGCGCCCCGGTTCTCTCCGGACGGCAACAAGGTGGTGCTGAGCATGGCCGAGTCCGGCAATTCAGACCTGTACCTGATGGATCTGCGGACCCGCCAGTCGCGCCGCCTGACCGACAACCCGGCCATCGACACCTCGCCGTCGTTCTCCCCCGACGGAACGCGCATCACGTTCAACAGCGACCGGGGCGGTTCCCAGCAGATCTATGTGATGGGCGCCAACGGCGGCGGCGTGACCCGCATCAGCTTCGGCGACGGCCGCTATGCGACGCCCGTATGGTCGCCGCGCGGGGACCTGATCGCCTTCACCAAGATGAAGGGCGGCACGTTCTACATCGGTGTCATGGCGCCCGATGGCGGCGGCGAGCGCATCCTGACCGAGGGCTATCTGGTGGAAGGCCCGACCTGGGCGCCCAACGGCCGCGTGCTGATGTTCTTCCGCCAGCAGCCGGGCGGGGCGACACGGCTCTACAGCATCGACCTGACGGGTTACAACGAGCGCCCGGTGCCGACGCCCACCGACGCCTCCGATCCGGCGTGGTCGCCGCTGTTGCCGTAACCGCTGGATCGTCGGCCGCTGGATTTTCGTCGGCATCGTCCTGGGACAAGTACGGGGGGCCACAACCATGTCGCACCCACACGCCGAATTCTGCTGGACCGAACTCATGACTCGCGACCCGGAGCGAGCGAAAGCCTTTTACGCGACCACGCTGGGGTGGACCTTCACCCCTCATGACGACGCCGGAACCTACTGGATCGCCCGCAAGGACGACCGGCCGGTCGCCGGGATGCTCGTGATGGAGGGAGAGGCGTTCTTCGACGGTGTCCCCGACAATTGGTTCTGCTACATCGGCACCGACGACCTTGACGCGACGCTCAAGGCGGCACAAGAGGCGGGCGCCCAGGTGCTGCGTGGGCCGTTCGAGGCCGCCGGCTACCGCATCGTCATTCTGCGCGATGCCACCGGCGCGGCCATCGGCTTTTCGCAGGACCTGTCAGAGGCCGCGTGAACCGGTTTCCGGTGAAGCGGGTTCGCACCTGTAGGGCGGCTGGCCGTAGGACAGCAGCCGTTCAGAAACAGGATCTCTTTCCGTCATATGGTGGGTGTCTTTCGTCCACCCGCCCACCGTGCTGTTGCCGTGATACGAAGTCCGTTTGATCCGTTCGCATATGCGTAGGTTGGGGTGAGCGCAGCGAACCCCAACATCGGCCGAAACGTTGGGGTTCGGTGCGTGGCACCTCACCCCAACCTACGGGAATCCGGTCGAAGAACGCGAACCAATCAAGCGGTTTTAGTATAGTCGGGTGACCGGGACCGACCACGCGGGCCTCACGCCACCAGCCGGGCCGCCAGATCCGCCGCGTCGGTCACCGGAGCCGAGCACACCGGCCCCCGGCACACATACGCCGTCGGGCGCCCGTCCACCATGGCCTTGCCGTGCGTCGGATGACCGGGTGGCGGCTCGGCGGCGGGCTCGCGGTACGAGACCACCACGCCGGGCACCGCGCTGTCGGCCACGGCCCGCGCCAGCGCCCGCGTTTCCGGCGCCGCGCGCGGGCCGAGCAGCACCACCTGGGTGCCGCCCTCCAGCAGTTCCAGCGCCTCCAGCAGGGTGGCCGAGTGCGGATACAGCCGCGCCAGCACCCCGCCGAACGCCCGCGCCGTGCCCTCGGCGAGATCGCGGTAGCGCCCCTCGCCGGTCAACAGCCACAGCCGCGCCAAAGCCACCGCCATGGCGCCGTTGCCCGATGGGGTTGGGTTGTCCACCGCCGTCTTGTGGCGGACGATCAGGTCGTCGGCATCCTCTGCGGTCAGGAAGAACCCGCCGGCCTCGGCGTCGTGGTACTGGGCAACAGCGGTCTCCACCCAGGCGCGGGCGTGGTCGAGAAAACCGTCCTCCCCCGTGGCCTCGTGCAGCGCCAGCGCCGCCAGCGTCATGTGGCCGTAGTCGTCCAGCACCGCCGTTCGCTTCAGCCGTCCCAGCCGCCACGCGTGGCCCAGCCGCGCCCGGCCGGTGTCGTCGGTCCAGGTCATGGTGTCGAGCACCCCCCGGAACGCCTCCGCCGCGCGCTCCAGCCACGCCGGCCGGTCGAAGGCCAGCCCGGCGCGCGCCAGCGCGACGATGGTCAGGCCGGTCCAGTCGGCCAGAACCTTGTCATCGCGGGCGGGACGCACACGGGTTTCGCGCACCTTCAAGAGGCGCGCCCGCGCCGCCGCCAGCCGGGCTTCGACCTCCGGCCCCGGCTCCGGCTGGGCACCGGAGCGGTTGAGGATCACCTTGCCCTCCCAGTTGCCACCGGGCGTCACCCCGTAGGCCGCCTTGAACAGGGTCAGTGTCTCCGCATCATCGCCCAGAACGGCGTCGATCTCCGCCGCCGTCCAGACGTAGAATTTGCCCTCCTCGCCCTCGCTGTCGGCGTCCAGCGCGGCGGCGAAGGCGCCGTTGTCCGCGCGCATCTCACGCTCCAGCCAGGTCACCGTTTCCTCGACCCGGGCCTGGAGGAGGGGGGACCGGTCGGCGGTCCACACCCGGGTCAGCAGGTCGATCCACAGGGCGTTGTCGTACAGCATCTTTTCGAAGTGCGGGACGAGCCAAGCCTCGTCCGTGGCATAGCGCGCCAGACCGCCGCCCAGATGGTCCCAGATGCCGCCCTGGGCCATACGCTCCAGGGTACGGCGCGCGGCGGCGCCCAGCATGTCCTCGCCGGTGCGCAGATGGGCGCGCCACAGGGCGGAAAAGGCATAGGCCATGGGGAACTTCGGCGCCCCCTGAAGCCCGCCGTGGACCGGGTCCACATAGCCCGCCAGCGACCGCGCCCACTCGTCCATGTCCGCCCGGGTGGGCAACGGCACGCCGTCCGGCGTCGCCCCCGACCGCGCGGACTGGCTCAGACCGTCGCGCAGGCTTTCGGCGGCCTGCTCCACCTGTCCGTCGCCGGCAAGATAGATCTCGGAGACCCGCTTCAGCACCTGGGGGAAGCCCATGCGGCCATACCGAGGCTCCGGCGGGAAGTAGGTGCCGCCGGTAAACGGCGTCCCGTCCGGGGTCAGGAACATCGTGAGCGGCCAGCCCGGCTGTTCCCCCATCATCGACAGTGCGGTCATGTAGACGGCGTCGACGTCGGGCCGTTCCTCCCGGTCCACCTTGATGCAGACGAACAGGTCGTTCATCAGCGCGGCGATGTCGGGGGTCTCGAAGCTCTCATGGGCCATGACGTGGCACCAGTGGCAGGCGGCATAGCCGACCGACAGCAGGATCGGCTTGTTTTCGGCGCTGGCGGCGGCCAGCGCCTCCGGCCCCCACGGCCACCAGTGGACCGGATTGTCCTTGTGCTGGAGCAGGTAGGGGCTGGTCTCGGCGCCGAGACGATTTTGGGACATGGCCAACGGTCTCCATGAACGCGGGGCGACCCGCGACGGACGGCGGGCGCGGACGGGACTCGGGGGGTTTGATTCCCCACCCGGTCCCGATAAGGTTGGGATGGCGCCGGGATGGAACAACCGTTCGCCCCGCCCAAGGGAGGGATCGAAGCGATGAAGCTGCACATCGACGTGGACTGCACGCCCGAGGAAGCCCGCGCGTTCCTGGGCCTCCCGGACGTGCAGCCGATGCAGGGCGCGCTGATGAACCAGCTTCAGGAGCGGTTGGAGGCCAATCTGGCGGCCACCGATCCGGAGGTGCTGTTCAAGACCTGGCTGCCGCACCAGATCGGCAACCTGGAGCAGTTGCAGAAATTCTTCTGGCAGCAGTTCGCCCAGGCCGCCAGCCGCGCCACCGGCGGCAGCGGTGGGTCGGAGCGGGAGTGACGCAACTACCGCCCGGCCCCGGGGCGTAACGTGCCCAAGGATTGGATCGCGGCCGTAGGGCGGCGGGCCGAAGGACAGCCGCCGGGATGGCGATGGGCGGCGGGTGCCCTGCGGTCACCCGCCCTACGTGATGTCGGCAAGGAACACCGCGACCCGGTCCCTATCCGGACGCCACATCCGGCGCATCCTACCCTCGTTCCTGTCTCTGGACCGCTTCCATGTAGCGCCGCAGCACGCCGTTGATGCGGGTCTGATAGCCCGGCCCCTGGTTCTTGAAGAACGCCAGAATGTCCGGATCGAGCCGCAATGAGACCGGCATCTTGCGCGCCGGAAGCAATTCAGCATCGCGGAACCAAGCCTCGTCCAGGATCGGCGCGACATCCGGGTCTTCGCGAATGTCGCGTTCGAGCTCCTCGTCCGCGACATCGTCAAGGGCATCCAGGACTTCCTGGCGCGGCTTGATGTCGTCCCAACTCTTCCTGATAACGCGCTCGCTCATCTTTCCTCGCTTCGTCGATAGCCCATTGAGCCTCGTCTAGCTCGCAAGATCATCAAGAGCCCGAGGATGGGCCTCAAGAGAACGCATCTGCTTCTTCGTTCTCCATATTAACTTAGGGACGCTTGGAAAAATTACTGGGCTGTGCCTGGACCACCAAACAATCAGACCGAGTCGCTCAGGAGAACGTCTGTCAGAAGAAATTTTTATCGTAGCTTCCGTTTTCGGCGGAATGCACTGGTCAATTCTTTTGTCAAGAGCGGAGACAACGACATCGCGCAAGCCCCAATCTTCTGCTGTAAAGTGCAAATTATTGTTATCTCCAACTTTAAAGGACTTTATATTGTTTACGATAATGGGATATGCTGACGGATTGTAGATTTTAACTCGGCACTCACTTTCATCGGTCAATGTTGATCGAACCACCTCAACATACACAAGTGGCCGTACCTCCAAGAACCTCAACACGGCGAGGATCGTGCTTAAGATCGCCCCCCAAAGCGCGATGCCCGTATTGATATTAAAATCCATCCCGAAACCCTTTTTCACTGAAACGCCACCGCGAACAGGCTCTCGCACACGCTTGGATTGCTATGCTGGCACAGTGTAGGTTGGGGTGAGCGAAGCGAACCCCAACACCGTTCAGAGCCGTTGGGGTTCGGCGCGCAGCACCTCACCCCAACCTACAACTCCACTCCCCCGTTCCCGCCCAGTTTCCACATGCGATCAAGGACCTTCCTTACCAACCCAACGTTAAGGTCGCCCCACCCATCCGTCAATACACGCTGTCCATACAGCTTGCTTCCGGCCGTGTCCCCGGGCATGCTCCGCGCCATGCCAACCCAGCCGCCCGACACGCCCACCCTGTTCGCCCTGTCCACCGCGCCCGGTCGCGCCGGGGTGGCGGTCATTCGTGTGTCCGGACCCAACGCCGGCGCCGCCCTGTGCGCGCTGACCGGCCGCGCCGCGCCTCCGGAGCCGCGCCGGGCCACCCGCGCGCGGTTCCGCGATCCGGCCACGGGCGAAACCCTGGACGACGGCCTGGTCCTGTGGTTCCCCGGCCCGGCCAGCTACACCGGCGAGGACATGGCCGAGCTGCACGGCCACGGCGGCCGCGCCACCATCCGCGCGCTGCTGGATGCGCTCGCCGTCCTGCCCGGCCTCACCCCGGCGGAACCCGGCGCCTTCACCCGGCGCGCCTTCGACGCCGGCAAGCTGGACCTGACCGCCGTCGAGGCCCTGGCCGACCTGATCGACGCCGAGACCGCCGCGCAACGGCGTCAGGCACTGCGCCAGAAGGACGGCGCCCTGGCCCGCCTCGTCGAGGGGTGGCGGGAGCGGCTGGTACGCGCGCTGGCTCACCTGGAGGCGACCATCGACTTTTCGGACGAGGATCTGCCCGAAACGCTGCTGCCGTCCCTGCTGGACGACGTCGCCGCGCTGGAAGCGGACATCGCCGCCCACCTCGCCGAACCGCCCCGGGGCGAGCGCCTGCGCGACGGGGTGCATGTCGCCGTGCTGGGGCCGCCCAACGCCGGCAAGTCCAGCCTGGTCAACGCCCTGGCCCGGCGCGAGGCCGCCATCGTCTCGGCCATCGCCGGCACCACGCGCGATGTGGTCGAGGTTCACCTGGACCTGGACGGGTTCCCGGTGGTGCTGGCCGACACCGCCGGCCTGCGCGACTCCGCCGATGTCATCGAACAGGAGGGCGTGCGCCGCGCCCACGCCCGCGCCGAGGCGGCGGACCTGCGCCTGCTGCTGCTGGACGGTGGGGTCGAAGACCCGCTCGACCCGGCGGTGGCGCCGCTGGTGGCCGATGCGGAGACGCTGGTGGTGCTGAACAAGACCGACCTGCGCGGCGCGGCGCCGTTTCCGATCCTGCCCGGTGGGCGCGCGCCGCTGCCGCTGTCGCTGGCCACCGGGGCGGGGCTCCAGGCCCTTCTGTCCATGCTGACCGAGCGTGTCCGGTCCCAATCCGAGACCGGGGCCGCCGCGCCGCCGGCCCTGACCCGCGCCCGCCATCGCCACGCGCTGGAGGAGACCCGCGACGCCCTGGCCCGCGCCCGGGAGGCGCCCTTGCCGGAACTGGTGGCGGAGGACCTGCGCCTTGCCGCCCGCGCGCTCGGCCGCCTGACCGGCCGTGTGGACGTCGAGGATCTCCTGGATGTGATCTTTGGCGACTTCTGCATCGGGAAGTGACGCCGGCCGGCGGGGGCTTTCCGCGAGCCTACGGAGAAAGAAACAACGACGGTGATGCAGGCGATTGCCGCGACGCGGCGGGCAAAGCGTCGCGTCACCGATTCCGGCTGACTGTCCCGCTGTGTGGGGAAACCCCGCCCGACGGACGGCGGACGTCGTGCCACGGTCCTAGCGTCGCCTGTCTCATCGCCGCGAGCACATTCCGAGCGGTTCGATCCGGATCACGCGGGATGGGCTCTACACATTGAACAGGAAGTGGACCACATCGCCGTCCTGCACGACGTAGTCTTTGCCCTCTGAGCGCATTTTGCCGGTTTCCTTGGCGCCGGCCTCGCCGCCGCAGGCGATGAAGTCGTCGTAGGCGATGGTCTCGGCGCGGATGAAGCCGCGCTCGAAGTCGGTGTGGATCACCCCGGCCGCCTCCGGGGCCTTGGCGCCGCGCCGCACGGTCCAGGCGCGGGCTTCCTTTGGCCCCACGGTGAAGAACGTCAGCAGGTCGAGCAGTCCGTACCCGGCGCGGATGACCCGGGTCAGGCCGGTCTCGGCCAGCCCAAGGTCCTCCAGGAACGCGGCCTTTTCCTCGGCGTCTTCAAGCTGGGCCACCTCGGACTCGATGGCCGCCGAGATGATGACATGGGCCGCGCCCTCGGCGGCCGCCTTTTCCGCCACCTTGGCCGAGAGTGCGTTGCCCTCGGCCGCCGATCCCTCATCGACGTTGCAGACGTACAGAACCGGCTTGGTGGACAGAAGGTTCAGTTGCTGGAACTGTTTCAGCGCCTCCGCGTCGTCCGGCTTCGCCATGCGCGCCGGCTTGCCCTCGCGCAGCAGCTCCAGCGCCGGTTCCATGACCGCGATCTGCGCCTTGGCCAGGGCGTCGCCGCCCTTGGCCTTCTTGCCCAGGGGCACGATGCGCTTTTCCAGACTCTCCAAATCGGCGAGCAACAGTTCCGTTTCGATGGTCTCGGCGTCGCGCACCGGGTCCACCGAACCGTCCACATGGGTGACGTTCTCGTCCTCGAAGCAGCGCAGCACGGAGACAATGGCGTCGGTCTCGCGGATGTTGGCCAGGAACTGGTTGCCCAGGCCCTCGCCCTTCGATGCGCCGCGCACCAGCCCGGCGATGTCCACGAACTCAAGCTGGGTGGGGATCAGCTTGGCCGACTTGCTCAGCACCGCGAGCCTGTCCAGCCGGTCGTCGGGCACGGCGACACGGCCCACGTTGGGTTCGATGGTGCAGAACGGGAAGTTGGCCGCCTGGGCCGCCGCCGTGGCGGTCAGCGCGTTAAAGAGCGTGGACTTGCCCACGTTGGGCAGGCCGACGATGCCGCAGTTGAATCCCATCGGGCGCCTGTTCGGTTGAAGCGGAGAAGACCTCGCGGGGCCTTACCGCACCGCCGCCGGACTGGCAACAGGGGAATGCGGCGCGGCGGCCCCGGACCGTCCGGTGTCGGCGGCTATGACCGATGTTCGCCAGCGGGGGGCGACGCCCAGATCCAGCGCCACACCGAGCCGTTTTCCGGATCATCCACGGGCTCGCTCCACTGGAACCCGCGTCCGCGCAGGATCTGGCACGCCGGCCCGTCGCGCCGCCGGGTGTGGGCGATGACGCGGCGGACGTCCGGCCGCGCCCGGGCGATGTTCAGAAGCGCCTCGGTCATGGCGGTGCCGTGGCCATATCCCCGGAACGGCGGAAAGGTGAAGGACGCGATCTCAACGGTCCCGTCGCGGCATGGCGCCTTGAAGCCGCACGACCCCACCACCGTGTTGGTCCCGGGATCAATGGCCAGATAGATGATCCACGGTGGTTCGTGGCCATTGGCGGCATACAGTTTCTGGGTGGCGATCGCGGCGACGACGAGGAAATCGCGGGACTCGCTGATCCCCAGCCCGGGCGGCAGGGCGTCGAAGCCATGGTCGGCCAGGGCGGCGGCCATCTCAACGGGTACGGCCAACAGCCTCATGCCGACCCGCCGGATTGCTCCGCCTCCGCGTTAGCGCCTGGGCGCCGTCGGCTCCGCCCCGCTCGGGGGCCGTCGCCCGCGCGCCATGCCTTGCCCAGCGTGTCGCGAAGCTGGCGGCGCGGCACCTCCTCCACGCCCTCGCGGGGCAGGGGCCCCAGGATGAAGGGGCCGTAGCCCACCCGGATCAGCCGCGTGACCGACCAGCCCAGATGCTCCATGACTCGTCGCACCTCTCGGTTGCGGCCCTCACGCAGGGCCACGGTCACCCAGGCGTTGGACCCCTGCTGGCGCTCCAGCGCCGCCTTGATGGGGCCATAGCGGACCCCCTCCACCGTCACACCATCCTCCAGCCCCACCAGCCGATCCGGATCGACCCGGCCATGCACCCGCACCCGGTAGCGCCGCACCCAGCCGGTGTCCGGGTGCTCCAGGTGGCGGGCCAACGCCCCGTCGTTGGTCAGAAGCAGCAGCCCCTCGCTATTCAGATCCAGCCGGCCGACACTGACGACGCGCGGCAGATCACCCGGCAGGTTGTCGAACACCGTCGGGCGGCCCTGGGGGTCCTTTGTCGTGGTCACCCGTCCCGCCGGCTTGTGATAGCGCCACAGGCGTGTTTCCTCGGCCGCCGCCACGGGGGCGCCGTCCACGGTGACGACATCGGCGGACCCGACGTTCAGGGCCGGGCTGTCCAGCACGCGCCCGTTGACCGCGACGCGCCCCTCGGCGATGAGCCGTTCGGCGTCTCGACGGGAACAGACGCCGGCACGGGCGAGCACCTTGGCGACACGGTCTCCGGGAGGCGGGTCGGTGGCACCGGCGTTCGCGGGTGTCGGGGCGGAGGGCGTTGAGGGCGTCACGGGAACGGAACCGACGGGCTGGAGAAATCGACAGTGTACCCTGCATGTAGCCCACCGGGCGCTTCGCGTCCATGATGATATGACATAGGGCGTCGTGTCGCCTGGTCCCCGTACGTGATCGGCGAAGGCTTCCATGCGCGGCGGGTCGCCGCCCGAACCGGCGTCGGAACCGAGCAAACAGCCGCGCCGTGCGCGTGTCCTGCGATGGTCCCTCCCCCTACACCCGCCCCATTCGTGGCACCGGGAAGCGCTCCAGGAGCCGGCGTTCCAGCTGGTCGCGGACCTCACGGTAGGCGTCCAGGCGGACATCCCGACTGCCCTCGATCAGCGACGGGTCGAAGGTGTTCCAGAATTCCACCTCGCAGGCCATGGTGCGGGTCATGTCCACGGCCTTGTGCTGGGCCTCCGGCGACAGCGAGATGATGAGGTCGAAGTTCTCGTCCTCCAGGTCCTCGAACGCGCGGGCGCGGTGGCCGGTCAGGTCCACGCCGATCTCATCCATGACCGCGATCATGAAGCCGTCCGTGGCACGGGGGCGCACGCCGACCGAGTCGACCCAGACCCGGTGGCCGTGATAACGGCGCAGGATCCCGGCGGCCATCGGCGAGCGCAGGGCGTTGTGGGTACAGGCGAACAGGACGGCGCCGGGCAGGGCGAGCGGGTCCACCATCCCTCTCACCCCTTGATGTGGAGGACACAGATCAGGGTGAACAGCCGCCGCGCGGTGTCGTGGTCGATCATGATCTTGCCGGCGAGGCGCTGGCTCAGAAGCTCGGCACCTTCGTTGTGCAGGCCGCGCCGGCCCATGTCGATGGACTCGATGCGCGACGGCGAGGCGCCGGACGTGATGGCGCCGTAGTAGCTCTCGCACACCATGAAGTAGTCCTTCACGATGCGGCGGAAGGGCTTGATGGACATCAGGAAGCGGTGCAGCGGCCGGTCGTCCTCGGACCGGACGTCCAGCACCAGGCGGTCGTCCTCAAGGCTCAGGACAAGGACATAGGGTCCCTTGGCCCCTTTCAGGCGGAACCGGTTGTCCTCCATCAGGTCGAACAGGGCGACGGACTGCTCATGTTCGACCTCGGGGCGGCGACGGACGAGGGTCGCCTCGTCCAGCCGAACGTCCACCAGTCGGTGGTCGGGGCCGAACGGGTTGGCATGGCCGCCCGTCAGCATGGGTCAGCCCGCGTCGGCCGGCCGCTCGCGCGGCATATTGAGGCGGATGGCGACGGACAGGCCGTGCGCGCCGAGCCCCTCGGCCTGCGCCAGCCGCACGGCCGACGGGCCGATGGTCGCCAGGGCGTTCGCGTCGCAGCCCAGCAGCGTCGTGCGTTTCATGAAGTCGAGCACCCCCAGGCCGGAGGAGAACCGCGCCCCCCGCGATGTCGGCAGCACATGGTTCGGCCCGCCGACGTAGTCGCCCACGGCTTCCGGCGTGTGGCGACCCAGGAAGATGGCGCCGGCGTGGCGCACGCGGGCGGCCAGCGCGTCCGGATCGGCCACGGCCAGTTCCAGGTGCTCGGGGGCGATGGCGTCCACCAGGGGCGGCGCCTGTTCGTCCAGGTCCTCGACCACGATCAGCGCGCCGTGCCGGCGCCAGCTTTCCGCCGCGATGGCCGAGCGGGGCAGGGTGCGCAGGTGGCCCTCGACGGCCTCGGCCACCGCCCGGGCGAAGGCGGCGTCATCGGTGATGAGAATGGCCTGGGCGGCCTCGTCATGTTCGGCCTGACTCAGCAGATCGGCGGCGATCCAGGCTGGATCGTTGTCGCGGTCGGCGACCACCAGGATCTCGGACGGTCCCGCGATCATGTCGATCCCGACGGTGCCGAAGACCTGCTTCTTGGCCGACGCGACATAGGCGTTGCCGGGGCCGACGATCTTGTCCACCGGGGCGATGGTCCCGGTGCCGTAGGCCAGCGCGCCCACCGCCTGGGCGCCGCCGATGCGGAAGATCTCGTCCACGCCGGCCAGCCGGGCGGCGGCCATCACCAGCGGATTGATGACGCCGTCGGGCGTCGGCACCACCATGGTCAGGCGCTCGACCCCGGCGACCTTGGCCGGAATGGCGTTCATCAGCACGGAGGACGGATACGCCGCCGTGCCGCCGGGCACGTACAGGCCGACGGCGTCCACCGGGGTGTGGCGCTGTCCCAGCCGTACCCCCGTCGGGTCGGTGAAGGCAATGTCGGTGGGACGCTGATGTTCGTGGAAGCGGGTGATGCGCTCCGATGCCGTGTTCAGGGCGGCCAGGGTCTCCGGATCGACCCGGCCGGCGGCATCGTCGATGGTCTCGTCGTCCAGCCGCAGGGTGTGGGTGGTCAGGTGGACGCGATCAAAGCGCTGGGTGTAGTCGATCACGGCCTGATCGCCGCGCGCGCGCACGTCGGCCAGGATCTCGGCCACCACGGGATCGACACTGGTGTCGAACTCGGCCCGCGCGGCCAGCAGGCCGGCGAAGGCCTCGTCGAACGCGGGGTCGGCTGTGTTCAGTTCAGCGACCATTGGCGACCACCTCCGAAATGCCGTCGATCCAGCGGTTCAGTTCGGCCGACCGGGTCTTCAACGCCGGTCGGTTGACGATCAGGCGCGAGGTGATGTCGGCGATGTGCTCGATCTCCACCAGTCCGTTGGCGCGCAGGGTGCTGCCGGTCGAGACCAGATCGACGATGCGTCGGCACAGACCCAGGGCGGGCGCCAACTCCATGGCCCCGTTCAGCTTGATGCACTCGGCCTGCACGCCGCGTGCCGCGAAGTGGCGCCGGGTGACTTCCGGATACTTGGTGGCCACGCGCACATGCGACCAGCGGCCGGGATCGTCCTCGCCGCTCAGCGCCTCGGGCTCGGCCACGGCCAGCCGGCAGGCCCCGATGCCGAGATCAAGCGGCGCGTAAAGCTCCGGATAGCTGAACTCCATCAACACATCCTGCCCGCAGATGCCCAGTTGGGCGGCGCCGAAGGCCACGAAGGTGGCGACGTCGAACGACCGCACCCGGATCAGGTCGATATGGGGATGGTTGGTCCCGAAACGCAGGGCGCGGGAGGCGGGATCGTTGAACTCGGGCGCGGGCTCGATGCCCACCGCGCTCAACAGCGGCAGGGCTTCGGACAAGATGCGCCCCTTCGGCAGGGCGATGACCAGGGGATCCGGGATCATGGAACGGCTCGGCAGGTGGACGGGGCCGCCTGTGTAGCACGACCCCGGACCCGAAGGCCACGGTCCCGGACGGCGGGCCTAGGGCAATCGGGTGAAAGGGTGTGTGGTCGCAAAGACGCGGCAATGAAGACGTGGGGATCATATGCCTTGTGGCGGAACGCCCCACCATCATTTGTCTAGGTAGGGCGGATTCGACCCGCACAGCGGGGCAATCCGCCGCGTGGCGGTGATGCGGCGGGTTGCGCCTTCGGCGCGAACCCGCCCTACGAAGTCTCGCTACGAAGTCTCGCGTTTCGCCAACTGTGCATTCACCCGATTGCCCGGACGGCGGGCCTGGCTACTGGGCGTTGATGAAATTGCTCATCGCGACAACGGCCATGAAGCCCATGCCGACCATGACGGCGATCGCCCCCGCGATGACGCCGTAGTGCCACAGGCTGAGCACCGGCTTCGGCTTTTCCGGCGGCTTCAGGGCTTCCTCCAGGGCGGCGATGCGCTCATCCGTCGCCGCCGCGGCCTCATTCTCGTCGGTCATCGCGGCGCGTTCCTTGCGCAGGCGATCCAGTTCGAGCTGGTTCTGATGTCGGGTCCGCAAACGAAGCTCGTCAACGAGGGACATGGCCATGGGAACGCTCCAGGTGGGCTTTCAACTGTGGATCGGAACCGGAATCGCACGCCACACGGCGAGTCCCGGGACGATGCGGGGGGATCATACCCAACACGGTGGGCAGGGGCAAACCTGACGGTCGGCTTGGTCGGACACCGTGGCGCCCGTATACTCCCGCGCCGAGGGGTTCCAAACCGACGCCAACGAGGGGGAAGACGTCATGGAGGCGGGGCAGGGGGTGCTGGGGATCGTTGCCATCGTGGCGCTGTGCTGGGCCTTCAGCGAGCGGCGCGGGGCCATCCCGTGGCGGCCGGTGCTGATCGGGCTGGCATTGCAGCCGGTGCTGGCGCTGATCCTGCTGAAGACGCCGGGCGCGCCCACCGTCTTCGTGTGGCTCAATCAGGTGGTTCTGGCGTTGCAGGAGGCCACGCGGGCCGGCACGTCGTTCGTGTTCGGCTATCTCGGCGGCGGAGACCTGCCGTTCGAGGAACCCTTTCCGGGTGCCGCCTTCGTGCTGGCCTTTCAGGCGCTGCCGCTGATCCTGGTGGTCAGCGCCCTTTCGTCGGTGCTGTTCTACTGGCGCGTCCTGCCCACGATCGTCGGCGGCTTCGCCTGGGGGTTGCGACGCGCCATGGGCGTGGGCGGCGCCGTGGGCCTGTCGTCGGCCGCCAACGTCTTCGTCGGCATGGTCGAGGCGCCGCTGTTCGTGCGCCCCTACGTCGCCGCCATGACCCGCTCCGAGCTGTTCATGATGATGACCGTCGGCATGGCCACCATCGCCGGCACCGTCATGGTCATCTACGCTGGGTTCCTGCAAGGCATTCTAGAGACCCCGCTGGCGCACATCCTGATTGCCTCCATCATCAGCGCCCCGGCGGCGCTGGCGTTGGCCCTGATGCTGGTGCCGGGCGAGGCCGACGAGACGCCGACGGAGGCCCGCCTGACCCTGCCGCCGCCCGAGGCGCGCAACACCATGGAGGCCATCCTGATCGGCACGCGAGACGGCATCACCCTGCTGATCAACGTCGCCGCCATGCTGCTGGTCATGGTGGCGCTGGTGAGCCTCGTGAACCAGGCGCTCGGGCTGCTGCCGGCGGTGGCCGGCGAGCCCCTGACCCTGGAACGGATGCTCGGCTGGGTCATGGCGCCGGTGGTATGGCTGATCGGCATTCCGTGGGAGGAGGCGGCGGCGGCCGGCTCGCTGATGGGGATCAAGACCATCCTCAACGAGCTTCTGGCCTATGCCGGTATGGCTGGCCTGCCCGAGGATGCTCTGTCACCGCGCAGTGAACTGATCATGGCCTATGCCCTGTGCGGATTCGCCAACTTTGGCAGCCTGGGGATCATGCTGGGTGGCCTGACCGCCATGGCGCCGGAACGGCGGGGCGACATCGTCGCCCTGGGCGGCAAGACCATCGTCTCGGGGACCCTGGCGACGCTGATGACGGGCGCCGTGGTGGGGCTGGTGGCATGGTGAGCGCCACGGTGCGGGAGGTCGCGAGCCGCGAATTGCGCGCGGTGACCGGGGCGACCCGGTTCGCCACCCTGCTCGCCGATCCGCCGTGGCGGTTCACCAACCGCACCGGCAAGATGGCGCCGGAGCACCGCCGGCTGTCGCGCTACGGCACCATGACGGCCGAGGACATCGCCGCGTTGCCGGTGCCCGAGATCACCGCCGAGCCGGCACACTGTTACCTGTGGGTGCCCAACGCGCTGCTGCCCGAGGGCCTGCAGGTGCTGGCCGCCTGGGGCTTCACCTACAAGACCAACCTGATCTGGCACAAGGTCCGCAAGGACGGCGGCAGCGACGGGCGCGGCGTCGGCTTCTACTTCCGCAATGTCACGGAAATGGTGCTGTTCGGTGTGCGCGGGAAAAACGCCCGCACCCTCGACCCGGCGCGGCGGCAGGTGAACATGATCGCCGCGCAGAAACGCGAGCACTCCCGCAAGCCCGACGAACTCTATGACCTGATCGAGGCGTGCTCGCCGGGGCCGCGCCTGGAACTGTTCGCGCGCGGTACCCGGCCGGGTTGGACCTGCTGGGGCAATCAGGCCGACGAGGGATACGCGCCGACCTGGGCGACCTACGCCAACCACAGCGCCAGTGGGCGTGCGGGTCAGTCCAAGTCCGACCTGACGTCGAACGGCTGACGCATGCGATAGGTGAGTTGCGCCACGCCGCCCCCATGCTGCCGCACCCGCGCCAGGGAAGGCGACAGCCGGGAGGGCACGTCCGGGAACAGCGGCCGGCCCAGGCCGAGCCAGACCGGGATGACGAACATATCGATCTGGTCCACGCATCCATGGTGCAGGAACAGTGCGATGGTGCGCGCGCCGCCCACGACCCAGGTGTCGCCGTCGTCATGATCGCGAGCCCGGGTGATCAGGCTGGGGATGTCGTCCTCCCAACGGCGCACACCGGGCGGAAGGGCTCCGGTCAGCGGCCGGCGGCTGATGACGCGGCACGGTTTGTCGCCGTAGGGCCACGGGCCCAGCGAGGCCGTCTGGTCATAGGTGGCGCGTCCCATGATGAGGAGGCCGACCTCCTCGAAAAAACTTGCGTACCCGAGATTCTGATCCTCGAACGGCGCCAGCCAGTCAACGCCCCCATCGGGGGACGCGATGAAACCGTCCAGACTGACGGCCACATAGAGACGAACCGAGGCAACCATGGGCACACCAATCGCGGTGATCGTGCGAACGCGTATCGCCCATTGGCGCCCGACAGGCACGACCCGTCAAGGGGTTACGATCACAGTCGCACGGGAAAACTGAACAATGGTCGGGGCCGGCCCAGTGTTTCCCGTCCCCGCAGCCGAACCGAGTCCGCACACGAAAAAGGCGCCCTCTGTCAAGAGAGCGCCCTTCCGTAAGTGCTTGATTTTATTGGTCGGAGAGGCGGGATTCGAACCCACGACCCCTTGACCCCCAGTCAAGTGCGCTACCAGACTGCGCCACTCTCCGAATTCGAGGCCAGCACCGTCCGGCGCCAGCGGGAGAGGCACTATACCGATGCCTCCCACGCCATGCAATATCCGCGACGGCGCCGTCACCAACCGGAGCCTGGGGGCATGATCGGGGTCTGGTCATGGTGCCGCCGCCGGTCCAGGATGGAGGGCAGGCAGCACAGGAAGGACGAGTCCACCATGGAAACCCCTTATCCCGGGATCGACGAGGACGACATGGGCGGCATGACCGACCGGGGCCGCATTCTGCGCGACGCATGGGCGTTCGGCCTCATGCCGGAGACCGAGACCGGCGCGGGCTGGACCCGCAAGCGGTTCGAGGACCTGTGGGCTCGGGTGGAGCAGGAATGGCAGCGGTACGACTTCCGGGTGGCCAACTTGCCCGACGAGGTGCGCGCCCGCTTCGAGCGCATCCAGGCCGAGGCCCTGGCCGCCGCCCGCGCCGCCGGTTGGGATCCCGACGGCGACCTCGCCGACGAGGCGGACTGATGGGGCCGGGGTCGCACAAACCGTCGAGGACTCAAAGATTTTGCGAGAATGGGGGCGATCTGTTGTTTTATGGTGGCGTTCGGACCCCTTCCTTGGAGCCAGACGATGACGGACACGACGAGCAAGGCGGGCAAGGAGTACCTCGACCCCCGCAAGGAATTGGATGAGTCCGGGCGGCCGCGCCTTCGCAGCCGCGAGCTTTTTTACAGCGGCAGGGTGATCTTCGAGGAGGGCGACCAGGGTCAGCACGCCTACTACATTGAGAAAGGCCGGGTGGAAATCAGTGTCCGGGCCGGCTCCCACCGGGTTGTCGTGTCCGAACTCGGGTCCGGGGAGGTCTTCGGGGAAATGGCGCTGCTGTCGAATCAGCGCCGCGCGGCCACCGTCAAGGCCATGGAAGACACCACGGTCACCGTTATTTCACAGAACGAGTTGCAGAAAAAACTGGGCAAGATTGAGGATGTCGTCATCCGTTCCCTGATCTTTCTGCTGATCGACCGGCTGAAGAAGGCCAACAAGGGGCAAGCCCAGCAATACACGCGACTCGCCGATTTCCAGGACCGTATGATGGGCATCCACCATAGGATCGACAAGGAATTCGACGAGAAGCAACGCGAGGCGATGCGCGAGGAAATCGCCCCGCTTCTGGGACAGCTTGAGGCCGTGCTGGACAAATACGCGCAGCGCAAACAGAAGGCCTAAGCTTCACGGCGACGCGGCCGAGACACCCCTTCGAAGGCCGACTGCGGCGCCCCATGGCTTTTTGCGGCTTGGTCCGTGCCACGCGCCTCGGAACCACCGGCATTCAGATGACTCCACATGGGTCCGGACGCCGGGCGGGACGTTGCGGCCAGGCCACCCGAACCGCTTGGGCGTCGCGCCCCGTTCCGAATCGCTCGGGATTTGCACTAACCGCGCTCGTAGCGCGCAAGGAGGGCCTTGAGCTTCCCGGTTTCCGCGTCGCCGACATCCAGCCGGATGTGGGTGGCCGCGTCGGTGGTCGTGACAATGCTGCCGGGCAGGGTGCCGATGTCCGAAAGGGTGATCTCGAACGCCTTGTCCTGGGCGTCCTTCATCACGCGGTCCAGCGTGCCGACGCCGCTGAGGGACAGCTCTTGCAACAGGCAGGACTGCTTGGAACCGTTCGGGAAGGTCAGCGTCGCCGCCACGTTGACGGTGCGCAGGCGATTGCCCTCGCGATCCTCGTCGCTGCTGGAACGGATGATGCGTTCCAGCGAGGTCTGCATGGCCGCCACTCGCGTGCGCACCTCCTCCGCCGATGCCTTGACGGACCGTGCATGCCCGCCGGTGGTCTCGCTGCTCTGAGAGACGCTGTTGATGTTGTCCGAGGAGTCCTGCGTGCTGCGCGCGGCCAACTGCGCGTTGTGGCTGATCTCTCCGGTGGCCGCGGTCTGTTCCTCCACCGCCGCTGAAATGGCCGTCGAGATTTCGTTGAGTTGTCCGATCACGGTGCTGATGCGCTCGATCGCCTCAACGGCCTTGTTGGTGGCCGCCTGCATGCCCCCGATCTGGGCCGCGATATCCTCGGTCGCCTTGGCGGTCTGTGTGGCCAGGGTCTTGACCTCGTTGGCGACCACGGCGAAGCCCTTACCGGCCTCGCCGGCGCGGGCCGCCTCGATGGTGGCGTTCAGGGCCAGAAGATTGGTTTGCTTGGCGATGTCGCTGATCAGGTTGACGACGTCACCGATCTCGTTGGCCGCCTTGGCCAAGCCCGAGACGTGCTCATTGGTCGCGTTGGCCTCGTCCACCGCAAGCCGGGCCACATCGGCGGCGTTGCTGACTTGGCCGCCGATCTCGGAGATGGAGTTGGAGAGTTCCTCTGAGGCGGCTGCCACGGCGTCCACGTTGTTGGACGCATCGCGGGACGCGGACGCGGCCGCGTCGGCGCCATGCTCTGTCTCGCTCACGGCCTTGGTCATGGCGATCGCGGCGTCGTGCATGGTGCCTGCCTCCGACAGCACCGTGGCGAGGGCCCTCCGCACCTCTTCGTCCAGGGCGTTGGTCAACGCCAACATCTCGCCACGCACCCGGCGCGCGTTGCGGCGCTGCTGGGTGGCCTGCTCGCTCTGCAGGCGCTGGACCTCCTGGGCATTGTCCTTGAAGACCTCAATGGCCCCGGCCATCTCGCCGATCTCGTCGCGGCGGTTGGTGTCGGGGATGACGGTCTCTAGGTTGCCGCCGGCCAGCGCGGTCATCGCCTTGGTCAGGTGCTTCAGCGGGTGCGTGATGCCGCGAATGACGATGAAGGCCGTGCCAGCGGCCAGCGCCATGACGACCAGGGCGATTGCGGCAAGGTTCAAGCCTTTTTCCATGGCAGCCGCGTCGACGTCGCTGACATAAACACCGGTGCCGATCATCCAGTCCCAGGGGTCGAACCCGGCCGCCCACGAGACCTTGGGCTCCGGCTTGGTCTGTCCGGCCCGCGGGAACCGATAGGAAACCGCGCCGCCGCCGGTGCGGGCCGCCGCGATCATGTCCGCCACCATGGGCTCTCCGTCTGAATCCCTCAGATCCAGTTTGTTGGTCCCTTCCCATTCCGGTCGCGGGGGCATCGCCCTGGCCAGCCCGTCGTACTCATAGACGAAGACGTATTCGGCTCCACCCGAGTAGCGGATGGCCCGAATCGCTTCAAGCGCCCGGGTCTGCGCCGTTGCGGTCTCCAGTTCGCCCGCCTCGGCGCGCTCATGATAGTGGGCGGCGATCTCGCGGGCGGCTTCGGCCATGGCGCGGACCTGGGCCTGCCGTTCCTCCACAACGGCGTCGCGACTGAAGGTCACGGCAACGGCGATGAGCGTGACGATCCCCAATGTGGCCACAAGCGTGGGGAACCAGATTTTGACGCTGATCCTGATACTGTTCAGGCTCATAAACCTTCCCTTTCTCGTCGGCGGTCGAGTCGGGTTCTCGTGGCGTGAACGCGGGGGGGCAGGCACGGGCGATCCGTCGCGGCGTGAGCCGCGCAGTCCTCTGGGCGACGGGTGAGGCACGATGCGGGCGCGCTTGTGCGCGTTGATGTGCCATTCACCTCCGGCGTGATCGAATCAGGACCCTTGGCGGATCGAGAAAAGCATGTCGAATCGGGCCAGGGACAAAAGCTCGCTGACCTGCCCCGTGGGATTGGTCAGCACGACACTCACTCCCCTTTTTGAGGCCTGTTCGCGCAAGGTGATCAAGAAGCCGAGGCCGGCGGAGTCCATGTAGTCAAGACCTGCGAGGTCGACGGACAGTTGCCCCGTGCTACGGGACAGGGCATCTGAAGCGGCACGGTCAAAAGCCATTCGGTCAGCAAAGACCAGCTGCCCTTGCAGGCGAATCACCGTTGCGCCGGCGATTTGAGCGATTTCGTGCTTCATGCAAGTGATCCTTCTCGAAGGTGACAGAAAAACCCAAGGGGTTCCCGATTCTCGAAAAACGCAGAAAAACCGATGTGTTGCATGCAATCGAATTGTGCACGAACCCATTGATTAAGAAAACAGGTTTCAGAGGTGGGGGGGAGTCCTGCGCACTAAGGCAAACGCGCCAGCGGAACCGCAGGGTTCCGGGCGGCCTTTGACCCATGAGGCTGGTGCCTCATGGGGGATGATCCGTAGACCAAGATTGATTGTTTGACTATAGGGCGAACGGCATAGACTTTCCATAAGTAAGGCCGGCAGCACGCAGCGCCAGTAATGGGAGCTTCTCTTTTAAAGGTCGTGGCGTCGAGATGCTCCCAAAGCGGTTAAATATATAATGTTATATTTTATACTATGCAAGTATAGAGCGAAGCGAAATTCCGTATCAATGACCAATAGTCCAGAGTGCGAGAATGCCTCGTGAATTTATCATACCAGATATGCGTGCGTTGCGCGAAAAGGCGTTCTTTCAATTGATGCGAAGCCTGGGCGTTCGGCATTGGTGGGACGCTTCCTCATTCCGTCCCCGTGTTGCACATTTGTATTTTTTTAATGGGGTATGCGGCGTTGTGTTGCGCCTATTCGTCGTCGCAACGGGCTATGGTGGCGCGGGATGGTTCCGCCCCGCCCCGCCGGGCCGCTTGACGCGGTTTCGACACCGGCGGGAGAGGCCCGCAGGATGCCTGTCACTCGGCGGCGAGGAGGCTTACGGGATCGGGGACGGGGGCGGCATCCAGGTCGTGGTCCGGGGGACACCGGGTGGCGGACAGCGGCCAGACCCCGCGCTCCACGCGCGGCTGCATCGCCCCGGCGAGCCGGCGCAACGCGGCCCGCAACAGCGCCCGCGCCCCGATATCGATGCGCAGGGCAAGGCGATCAACCGCGTCCTCGCTGATTTCGCCGGCCAGCGCCGCGTCCAGCACCCAGGCCATCAGGCGCGCGTCCGGTTCGCGCGGTGGCTCGCCCGGCCGGCCGAGGTCAAGCGGTTCGTCGGCATGGGCGGCGATCACCAGCATCATCCCGTCCAGCGGCGCCAGCGCGTTCAGCAGCCCGGCCGCGCCCATCCGTCGGACGGTGACGTCGGGGAACGGAACCACGGGACCTGGCGCGTCTGAAATTACGTCGTCGTGGACGGGGCAGCGGCGCCAGGCGCGGGCGGCGTCGAGCAGAACGAGGGCGTGGCGGCCCGGTTCGCCGCCTTGACGGGGAAAGGCAACGATGGTGGGATCCATGACGTGTCTCCGTGCGGATCGGAAGCAAACTCTGGGCGCGATCGAACGGGAGCATGAGGCCGGCTCATACCCGGCCTCCACCTCCGCCGTTCCGGGCGCCATAAAGGGTCGTGTGCCAATAGGACGCGCCCAGCAGGGCGACGCCGGCCACCATGTGGGCCATGCGGGCGGACTCGGTGTCGCGCCGGCTGCCCCGGGCGCACAGGTATCCGGTGAAGACCAGCGCTCCCAGGGACGCGACCATGGCGTTCTTGGCCCTCGTCTTTTCGCGCTGGCGGGCCTTGGCCACCGCCTTGGGGTCGGTCGCGCGGGGCGCGGGCGCCGACGGCCCGGGGCGGTTGGTCGCCGGATGGACGGTGACGTTGGACGGTCGTGTCGACGGCGAAAGGTGGGGGTGCGATGGGGGGGCGTCGGTCATCGGGTGGCGGCTCCTGAGAGTAGGTCGGATCGGGATGGAACCGCGAAACCAGGGAAAAGCCGGCGACCGGGCCGAAGGTCCCTGAAAGACCCGGTCGCCGTAGGGGAGGTACCAGTTTCACGGAAGGAGGTGACGGAGTCTCCGGCGCCACATCCTTAAACGCCGTGACGGTATTCCATTTGCGAGTCAGTCGCAATAGCACGTGTGCGGGACAGCAGGGCGCGCACCCCGCCCAACCCCCAAAAAGACCGCCCGTGGTCTTGGCCGGGTTGCGTGCGTTCCGACGCCCTCGACGCTCCCTAATGATTTGATGTTTAAACAAACCGTCGTCGCGATTCGGTCCGGATCACTCGGGATTGGTGCTGTATGTCGCCTAACAACCCCGCGCAGAAAAGGGTTTAAGGGGGTTCGAGACAGGGCTTTCGTCGCCTTTGACGGGCGGTTGCTTCCGCCTAGTGTGCGGATCCTGTTCCCCGTTGCCCGTGCCGTTTGGACCCATGACCGCCCCTGCCACCACCGACGCCGCGCCTTCGGCGCGTCCCGATCCCCTGACCGTGTTTCTGCATCTTCGGCCGCACCTGTCGCTGGTCCATCAGGTGCCGGGCCGCGTGCGGTTGCGCATCGGCTCCGGAGCGCTGGCCGTTCTAGCGCGTCTCGGGGCCGGGGCCTGGGCGGTCGACGACCTGGCCCCGTTGTTCGCGCCCGGCACGGTGCGGTTGAATGCCGGCGCCCGATCCGTGGTCATCACCCATGACGCGGTCCGCTTCCCGCCCGTCTTCTGGCACGACTGCCTGGACGGCCCGGAGGAGACGGCGCGCGCCCGGCTTGCCGAGACCTTCCCGGAGCACACGTCCGACATGGAGACCGTTACATGAGTCAGGATTTCGCCAACAGGGGCGGCGGCCTTGTCGCGCCGTACGCTTACCCCCACGCGCCGGCTGGCCTTGGCATGCCGACGGACACCCTGGTCCGGGCTGGCGCGGTCGGCGCGCTGGTCGGCGCCACCGGCGCCATCGCTTCGACTTGGCCACGCCTGCGCGAAGGCGGACCGGCGCGCGACGCCGCGCTGAAGGACGTGGCGGTGACCGCCGGCAAGACCGGGCTGGCGACCGGCCTGGGCGCCCTGGCCGCGAACAGCCTGCGCGGCGGCCCTCTGGTCTCGGCAGCGGTCATGGTGGCCACCGGCGCGGTGGCGCTGCGCCTGATGAGCAAGGGCCGGCCCGGCGCGAAACAGACCCAGGACGACACCCAGGCCCGCCCCGAGACCGGAGAGACGGCATGAGTCACGATCACACCGCGACGTCCCAGGCCGGCGGCTGCGCCGGTGACGGCCGGCCCGAGGCCGCGTCCCACGCCCCGCATCCCGGAGCCGCGCCGCACGGCCCGCCGGCGGGGCCCCCACCGTACCATGAGCCGTGGCACCTCGGGCCGCACGGGGTTCCGCACGGCGCCCCCCAGGGTGCGCCGCCGTATGGCGCCCCCCAAGGTGCGCCGCCGTATGGCGCCCCCCAAGGTGCGCCGCCGTATGGCGCCCCGTATGGAGCGCCTTACGGTGCGCCCCACGGCATGCCCTACGGTGCGCCGGCCTACGGACACGGCCCCGCCCCCGGGTACCCGGCGGCGGCGCCCGGACCCTACGGTGGCCCGACCATGGGTTGGCCCGCGCAGGGTCCCTGGGGCGCGCCCCAGGCGGGCTGGAGCGGCGGTCCGCACGGCGGTGGAACGGACCACGGTGCTGGCACTGCTGGATCGCCCGGCCAGGGTCCGGCCTCGTTCAACTGGACCAGCGGCTGGCTGGACTTCCGCAACGAGGCCTACCTGAAGGGTCTGTTGGTCGGCGCCCTTGGGGCCGTGTTGATGTCCAACGACGACGTGCAGAAGAAGGCTATGCAGTCGGTCGCCGGTCTTTGGACCCTGCTTCAGGGCGGAGTGGAGGAGTTGAAGGAGCGGTTTGCCGACGTGGAGGCGGAAATGAGCGCCGCCAGCCGGGCCCCGGCAGCCCCGGACGATATGCCCGCGACGAACCGGGAGGACTAGAGCATATCCCGGGCGCTCCGGACCGGGTCGCGACGGCGATTTGCTTGAATATCAAAAGGTTCGGGCGCGTTGGGTGAGGCAGACCTCACGCAACGCGCCCTGGCGCGGTCCCGGCGCCGCCGGGGCGCCAGCGCACACCCCAGAGCTCACCCATGGTCCAACTGGTTCACGCAAGCCCGGGCCGGTCGCGTTTTCGCGTGCCGCTGCTCGGCGACCGCACGCTGGATCCGCACTACGTGCGCGGCTATGTCGAGGCCGTGCCTGGGGTCACGCGCGCCCGCCTCAACCAAGTCGCCCGGTCGGTGGTGGTGGAGCACGCGCAGACGCCCGAGGTCCGCGACCGCGTGGCGGCCGCGCTCGACGGGCTCGCGGAGTCGCGCCCGCCCCGGCGGGTCTCGACGGGACGGGACCGAACCAACGGCGCCGATCCGCTGCCGCTGGTGGCGGGCGTCGCCACCCTTGTCCTCGTGCCTCTGCTGCCGCCGCCGGTTCGGGCGTTCGTCACCTGGGCGCATATCAGCGGGACGATCCGGGAGGGTGTGGGCGCGCTCTTCACCCGGGGGATCACGGTCGAGGCCCTGGACGCCACCGCCGTCACCCTGACCGCGTTGCGACGGGACTGGATGGCCACCAACGTCACCCAGACGCTGCTGTCGCTGGCGACCTTCGTCGAGGGCACCACCCGGCGAGCCGCCGATGATCTGCTCGCCCACCTGATGCGCCCCGACCTGGGTGAGGTGTGGATTGAGGACACCGACGGCCGGCGCCACCGCGTGCCGGCCGACTCCCTCAGCGAGGGGGACCGGGTGGTGGTGGCGGCCGGAGAGACAATCCCGGTCGACGGGACCGTCGCCGCCGGTCTGGCCTCGGTCAACCAGGCCGCTGTCACGGGGGAGAGTCTGCCCAAGCCCAAGGAACCCGGCGATGCGGTGATTTCCGGCTCGGTGGTCGAGGATGGCCGCCTGACCATCACGGCCGAGCGCATCGGCGCGGCGACGACCATGGCCCGCATCGCCAGTTTCCTGCGCACCGCGCTGGAGGACGACCGGGGTATTCTCTCCAAGGCCGCCGAACTGGCCGACCGGCGCGTCGCCATCACCCTGGCGGCGGGGCTGGTCGTGCTGGCGTTGACGCGGGACGCGCGCCGCCTGGAAGCCCTGTTCCTGGTGGACTTCTCTTGCGCCGTCAAGCTGGGCACTTCGGTCGCCATCAAGACCGCCATGGGCCGCGCGGCGCGGCGCGGCGTGCTGATCAAGGGCGGCGCCGCGCTGGAGGGGCTGGCGGCGGCGGACACGGTGGTGTTCGACAAGACCGGCACGCTGACTCACAACAGCCTGGACGTCGCCTCCATCACCTGCCTGGGGTCGCAGTGCCGGGGCGAGGACGACCTGCTCGCCTTGGTGGCGTCGGTCACCGAACACTCCACTCATCCCGTGGCCGGCGCCGTGGTGGATCTGGCCCGGGAACGGCACTTGGCCCACATCGACCACGAGGCGGTCGAATTCTTCATTGGCCACGGCCTGTCCACCATGGTCGGCGGCCGCTCCGTCCGAATCGGCAGCCGGCACTATCTGGAAGAACACGAGGGCATCGACTTTGCCCCATTCGAGGACGCCTTGGCCGACCTGACGGCGGACGGGGCGTCCCTGCTGTACATCGGAGCCGACGGCGTGCCGCATGGGGTGATCGCCATGCGCGACCGCGTGCGGGCGGACGCCGGTGAAGTGGTCGAGGCCCTGCGCGCGGCCGGGATCGAACGGCTGGTGCTGATCACGGGCGACCCCGGCCCGGCGGGGCCGGACCTGGGGGCGCATCTGGGCCTGGATCATGTCCACGCCGGCATCGCGCCCGAGGACAAGGCGCACATTATCGCCGACCTTCAGCAAGAGGGGCGCCGCGTGGCCTTCGTCGGTGACGGGGTGAACGACGCCCCGGCGCTGATGGCCGCCGATGTCGGCATCGCCATGCCCCGGGGCGCCGACATCGCCCGGGCCACGGCCGATGTCGTGCTGACGGAAGACGACCTGGATGGCGTCGCCCGCACCCGAATGCTGGCGACGGAGACCCTGCGGCGCATCGACCGGACGTTCCAGGCGTCCGCCGTGGTCAACACAGGGGTGTTGATCGGCGCCGCGCTGGGCCGCCTGCCGCCCACGCCCACCGCCTTGCTGCACAACGGCACCACCATTGGCGTGCTGATCGCGGCCACTCTGTGGGGACGGGACGACCGCGCTTGACCCTGCGGCTCGGCCGCCAACAGCATCAACTGAACAAACGGGTCATTGAGGGTGATAGTGCGGACTCTGACCGACTGGCCTGCGGCGTTGCGAATGGCTATCATCCGCGATGATTAACCCCATTCGCCGAAAGGGCTTCGCCATGCCGTACGTCCACGCCGTTCCCGGGCGCCTGCGCCTGAAGACCCGGGCCCTGTCTGCCGAAACCCGCGCCACCCGGGCCGCCTGCCATGCCTTGCGGGCCATCCTCGGCGTCGAGGATGTGGCCCACAAGCCCCGGGCGGCGAGCCTGATCGTGCTGTTCGATCCCTCCCTCGTGTCCGCCGACGCGTTGATCGCCTTGGTGAGGGACCATGGCCTGGTGCCGGACGACACCACCGCCCCCGTTCCCGCCCCGCGCGCGTCGGTGTCCGGTGGGCCGGGTGGCGGAGCGCTGTCCTCCGCGGCGACCGGCGCCCTGGCCACGCAGGCGCTGGGCGTGCTCGGCGGCGCCATCGGCAAGGCGGTCTTCGGCGCCGTCCTCAAGACCGGTGTGGAGCGCGGCGTCTCCAGCCTGGTGACGGCCGCGATCCGCTGAGCCGAATGCCGCCGACTCCGCGCCGACCTTGGCAGGCTCCCGGACTCGGCGGCGGCGCTGGCAATGATCAGGCGTATCCTGTCCATCGGGCAAGACAGATGATGAGGTCGCGCGGCGGCTGTGAGATATCGATCGACGAATGAAATCACTTCATTCGTCGGTCGGTGTCGCCGCCTCGCCCAGGCGCGGGAAGAGCTGGCGGCGTGGCGCGACGATAACACCGATGTCTGCCCGCATTGAGCGCTCGGCTGGCACACGCCAGCGGAAGCCAGCGCAGACGCGCGCCCTGAAGATATGATGGACAAGCCCGCCAGCTTGCCCACAAACCCACAGGGCCATCAACCGGGACAGACCACGGTTGAAGCCGGTTGTGAACCGGGGTAGCCTAAAACGAATGACGTGGCGCGCCCCCGTCTCGATTGTGTCGGCGTCATCCTGAAACGGGTGAACGCGGTTGAATCGAGAGAGGTTTCGTCCCGTGAAGCCGGCCTCGGCCCCAGGCGCCGATGAGTCCGGAAGAAGCGCGGTCTGTGGTCGAGGAGCGTTGACGCCCCGATCACGCATAAACAGGGAGCGTTCGTCATGAGACAGGTATGGCGCATTGGCATTGCTGTCAGTGTCATGCTGGCTTCGGTGACGCCATCCAACGCGACCGAACAGGATTACACGGTCCAGGAGTTTCTATTCAACTATCAGATGTACGGACATCAAGAGGGGAGTTTTCTTAACAGCTATTTCTACGGTATCACTGAGGGGATTTCATGGAGCGCCGCAGTGGCGCATAGTGATTTCGAGGTTGATATATATTGTCCGCCGGATCATCTTGCCGGCACGAACCAGTTTTATTTCGATATCTTGAGAAATTACGTACAGGCAAACCCCGAAAACAAAGTCCAGCCCGCCTCGACATTGCCTGTCGTCATGGTGAGGGCTTTGCAAGCCTATTACCCCTGCTACTGAGATCGCGCGACGACAAGGTTGATCGTCCACGGAAAATCCCGAGCGATCTGGAACGGATCGCTCGGGATTCGCTCTAGGATGGGCGCGGTTCGTCACCGGCGCGCCGTCCGGTGTCCTGGTCCGGCGCGGCGTCCGGGTCCGGTCCCGGGGCGTCGCCGCCGTGCGGAATCGCCCGCCGTCCCAGCCGGGTTTCGCGATACACGATGTACAGCGCCGAGGCGACGATCACCACCGCGCCCGTCAGGGTCCAGCCGTCCGGGATCTCGGCGAAGACCAGCACGCCGATCAGGGTCGCCCACAGAATCTGGGAGTAGTCGAGCGGCGTGACCAGCGAGGCCTCGCCCTCGCGGTACGCCCGCACGGCCAGATACTGCCCGCCGCTGGCGGCGGCGCCGATCAGCACCACCAGGACCCAGGTTCCCGGCTCGGGCCAGCGCCAGACCAGCGCCGCTGGCACCGCCGAGGTGATGACCGCCCCGATGGCGAACCACATCAGGATCGTCAGGGGTCGTTCGGTGGCCGACAGGACCTTGACCATGGTCAGGGCGCCGGCGATCAGCGCCGCCGAGGCCAGCGCGGCGAGCGCGTTCAGGTCCAGGGCCGCCGGGTCGGGACGCATCACGATCAGCACCCCGATGAACCCGGCCAGCGTGGCCAGCCCGCGCCGCCAGCGCACCACCTCGCCCAGAACCAGCACGGCCAGCACGATCATGAACAGCGGCCGCGCGTAGGTGATGGAGATTGCCGCCGCGAGGGGCATGTGGGTGATGGCGTGGAACAGGCAGAACATGGCCATGATGCCGATACTGACCCGAATCGCATGCAGGCCCGGGCGCGCCGTGCGCAGGATGCCCAGGCCCTCGCGGCGGATGAACGGCAACAGCACCAGCAGCCCGAACAGGCAGCGGAAAAAGACCACTTGAAAAGTATGGAGTTCGTCGCCGACGTATTTGATGAGCCCCCCCATGGTGGAGAACACCACGGCGCTCATCAGCATGAACAGAATGCCACGGACGTTGCCGGACAACGCCCGCCAGCGCGTGGCGGCGGCCGGACCCATGCGAACTCCCTCTTTCAAACGGGAAGGGTCGAGACTATCGCGACCGCGCGCCGTATGACGATGGAAATCGGTGGGCGGCGGGCAGGGCCGCCATGCGCGGGACGCATGACGGTTTCGTTCTATCCCCCCACGGGGCGGCCGGCGGCCGGCCGACGCGGGTCCACCTTGCGCCACAGCCGGGGCAGGCCGTGAATGTCCTCACCCGAGAACAGGTAGGGGCGAAACTCCAGCACGAAGCCGAGCTGGCTCAAGGCGCGGTCCAGCTCCTGGTCGAACGCGGCATCCGCGTCGTCGCGGATGTACAGCCCGCCGCCGGTCGCCAGACAGCGATGGAACAGCGGCAGCATGTGCCGCAACAGCCGCTCCGACAGGTGCGGCAGCACGTCCACGCACATGATGAGGTCGAAGAACCCGGGCGGCAGAAGGTCGAAGCGCCATGTCGGCAGGTGGTACAGCCCGGCTTGCTCCCCCAGGCTGAAGGCGCGCGGCGCCGCCACGTAATCGCTGACCGGCAGCACGTTGGCGCGGCGGAAGTACTCGGCCTGGGCGATATAGGCCGCTTCGTCCGACTCCATGGCGGTGTAGACCAGTCCCGGCACCTCCTGGCACCAGATGTTGAGCTGGCGACCGCACCCGGGGTGGAAGTCCAGCAGCCGCCGGGTCTGCCAGCGCGGCGGGCGCGGGTACAGATCCTGGAAGCGGTAGTCCTCGGCGTTGCGGATGTCCATCGCCAGCGGTCCCCCGGGGACCGCGTCGATCAGGCTGTCGCGGCCCAGGCTCTCCAGCACCAGACGGGTCACCGCGTGGCTTTGCGCGGCGCGGGCCGGGTCGGCGCTGGCGTACAGCGGGGCCGGCGTGCGGGCGGGATCGATCAGACGCGCGATCAACTCCGACGCGTCAGGCTCCTCGCCGTCCGGCGGGTCGTCGGACGGCGCGATCCAGGGCGCGATGCCGGGCGGCAGGGCGCGCAGGTCTGTCTTGCGGCGGTCGCGGAATAGATCGGGCGTCATGGCGGCGGTCGTGGGTGGACGGGACAAGGGGGCGCGGCGTCCCTTCCGACTATCCCATCCGGCGCGCCTTGGCAAACGCCGCACGCGATCCGGTCACCAACTCGGGCACTTGGCCTGCTCGCGACGGTAGTTCTCGGGCGTGTCGAGGGCGCTGTTGCGCCGTTTGCGCTCGGCCTCCATGTCGGCGAGCAGGTCGGCAACGCCCCGGTTGAGGATCTCCGTATGCACCTCTCTCGCGGCGGCCTCGGTGCGGACCACCTGTGGGTTGATGCCGCGCACGAGGCGTTGAAGCCGCTCTCGAACACGCGGCGCATAGTCCCTTTGCGTAAAATAGTAGACGCCGACATGCATCTTTTCGTGTTCGTAGATGTTGTCGTAGTTGCACGACCCCTTCGGATACTCCCTGGCGACATAGACGACGGTGTCGACCTGATTCATGTGCGCCTCCACGGAGCGCAGATACACGCAAACCATTCCGTCTCGACGGTGGAACAGTTCGATTCGCGTGCGGAAACCGAATGCGGCGTTGGTCACGGTCAGCCCGACCGCGCCTCCGCCCACCGGCATGGTCGGCTGGCTCTGAGAGTCCTGAAACATGGTGTGGATCTGGGCGCGGCTGCGCGTGTGATCGAGCCGCGCCGGATCGAAACGCGTGTTCAGGGTGATCTGGACCGGCGCGTCCCGTCCAGGACACGAGCCGTCGGCCAGGGCGGGCGACGTCATCACAACCGCCGACACCAGAAGCATGATCGTGGCCATCCCGGGAACGGTGTTGTGGAACACAGGCGTCATGGGTCTCTCTTGCGCTGATCGAGCCGTCCCGGGATGATGCCACATCCTGAGGCCCGACTCCGTGATCCTGATCGCAAATACGAACGGAAATCCCATGCCGACCATTGCCACCTGGAACGTCAACTCGATCAAGGCTCGCCTGCCGGCCGTGCTGCGCTGGCTGGAGCGGGCGCGGCCGGACGTGGCACTGCTGCAGGAGATCAAGACCGTCGACGACGGCTTTCCGGAGCAGGAGATCGGTGATCTGGGCTATGCTTGCGCCGTGCACGGCCAGAAGACCTACAACGGCGTGGCCATCCTGTCGCGCCTCGGCCTGGAGGACGTGACGCGAGGCCTGCCCGGGGACGACGGCGACGATCAGGCGCGCTATATCGAGGCCGTGGTCGGCGGCACGCTGCGGGTGGCGTCGATCTACCTGCCGAACGGCAATCCCGCCGACTCGCCCAAGTTTCCCTACAAGCTGGCATGGATGGAGCGCCTGCGCGCGCATGCGGCCGGACTGGCGCGGCTGGACGAGCCGGTGGTGCTGGGGGGCGACTACAACGTCTGTCCCACCGACGGGGACGTCTACGACCCGGCCGGATGGCGCGACGACGCCCTGTGCCGGCCGGACAGCCGGGAGCGGTTCCGGGCGCTGCTGCACCTGGGGTACACGGACGCCATCGCCGTCCGGCATCCCCGGCCCGGGGTCTATACCTTCTGGGACTACCAGGGTGGCGCGTGGCAGAAAGACAACGGCCTGCGAATCGACCATCTGCTGCTATCGCCGCTGGCCGCCGACCGGCTGGAGGACGCCGGCGTCGACCGCGCCCCGCGCGGCGAGCCCAAGGCATCGGACCATACGCCCGCTTGGGTCCGGTTGCGCGAGGAGGCGTGAGCGGGTCTCGTCGCGCTCACAATCCCAGCACATCCGTCATCGAATACAGGCCGTTCGGCTTGTCCGCCGCCCACAGCGCCGCGCGCACCGCGCCCCGGGCGTAGATCACCCGGTCGCTGGCCTTGTGGGTGAGTTCGACCCGCTCGCCGGGCCCCGCGAACATCACGGTGTGGTCGCCGACCACGTCGCCGCCGCGCAGCACCGCAAAGCCGATGTGGCCATCCTCCCGGGCGCCGGTGTGGCCGTCGCGGGCGCGGTCGGCCACGGCGTCGAGGTCCACGCCGCGCCCCTCGGCCGCCGCCCGGCCCAGCCCCAGCGCGGTGCCGGACGGCGCGTCGACCTTGTGGCGGTGATGGTGCTCGACGATCTCGATGTCGTACTCGACCCCCAGTGTCGCCGCCACGCGCCGGGTCAGCGCGAACAGCAGGTTGACACCGACGCTCATGTTCGGGGCCTGCACGATGCGCGTCTTTTTCGCCGCCTCCGCCAACCGGGCGAGGGCGCCCGCGTCGAGGCCGGTGGTGCCGACCACCAGGATCGTGTTGGTCCGCGCCGCCAGCGCGGCGTTCTCCACCGTCACGGCCGGGGTGGTGAAGTCGATGACGGCGTCGGCGGTCGCGAACAGCGTACTCGGATCGTCGGTGACGGCCGCGCCGGCCGGTGGCGCGCCGACCAGCGTGGCCACGTCCTGCCCCACAAGGTCGCTTCCCGGCCGTTCGGTGCCACCCGCCAGGGCACCACCGTCCGTTTCCAGCACCTGCTGCACCAGCGTGCGGCCCATGCGGCCGCCGCAGCCGACGATCCCAATCCGAATCATGCGCAATCATCTCCTGGTTTCGGCGAGCCGACGCAAGCCGCTCGCAGGCCCATTCAAACAGCCCCGGCCCGCCGTGTACACCTGCCGTGTACAGCAGCCTGCGTGGCCCACGCAACATTGATTGTTCCCATAATGTTCTTTTCGCTTGCGCTGCGGAACAAACCATGTACGGTAATCGCGATCGGCGGCGCGCGGTCCCGCCTTGCACCGTGCCGCGTCCGTATGGAATAAGGGGGTCTCGTCATGTCGCAAAGCGCACTCCGCCTCGTGGATCAGGACACCATGGACAAGCAGAAGGCACTGGACGCCGCCGTCAGCCAGATCGAGCGGTCGTTCGGCAAGGGTTCCATCATGCGCCTGGGCCAGCGTGATCGGATCGTTGAGATCGAGTCTGTGTCCACCGGCTCGCTGGGCCTGGACATCGCGCTGGGCATCGGCGGCCTGCCGCGCGGGCGCATCGTCGAGATCTACGGGCCGGAAAGTTCGGGCAAGACCACGCTGGCCATGCATGTGGTCGCCCAGGCGCAGAAACGCGGCGGCACCTGCGGGTTCGTCGATGCGGAGCATGCCTTCGACCCCTCCTACGCGCGCAAACTGGGCATCGACCTCGATAACCTGCTGATGTCGCAGCCGGACGCCGGCGAGCAGGCGCTGGAAATCGCCGACACCCTGGTGCGCTCGGGGGCCATCGACGTGCTTGTGGTGGATTCGGTGGCCGCCCTGGTGCCTCGCGCCGAGCTGGAAGGCGAGATGGGCGATTCCCATGTCGGCCTTCAGGCCCGCCTGATGAGTCAGGCCTTGCGCAAGTTGACTGCCTCGGTGGCGCGGTCGAACACGCTGGTCATCTTCATCAACCAGATCCGCATGAAGATCGGCGTCATGTTCGGCAGCCCGGAAACCACCACTGGCGGCAATGCGCTGAAGTTCTACTCCTCCGTGCGGCTGGATATCCGTCGCATCGGCGCCATCAAGAACAAGGACGAGACGGTCGGCAACCAGACCCGTGTCAAGGTGGTCAAGAACAAGGTCGCGCCGCCCTTCAAGACCGTCGAGTTCGACATTCTCTACGGCGAGGGCATCTCCAAGCTGGGCGAGATCCTCGATCTGGGCGTGCGCGCCAGCATCGTCGAGAAGTCCGGCGCGTGGTTCTCCTACAACTCCCAGCGGATCGGCCAGGGCCGCGAGAACGCGCGCCAGTTCCTGCGCGACAACCCGGCCATCGCGGAGGAAATCGAGAACGCCATCCGCGCCAACGAGGGGCTCATCACCGAAACGATGATCACGGGTCCGGGCGGGTTGGAGGACAACGACGACGCGCCGGTCGCCGCCAGCGGCGAGGACTGACCCGCCGAAAAGGCGGTGCGGCGCCTGGTGTTGCGCCGCTCACGCCTCCGGGCGCCAAGCGTCCGGCAGGTGGGCGGGGGCGCCGCCGCCCGCCACCGCGATCACGTCGAAGCGGACCCCGGCCTCGGCGAACGCCGGACGCGCCGCCAGCCAGCCCTCGGCGGCGACCGCGAGACGCCGCCGCTGCGCCGGGGTGAGGGCCGATAGGGCCGCCTCGACCGTCGGCCGTGCCTTGACCTCCACGAAGACCACCACGGGCTCCGCGCCGGACCGGTCCAGGGCCACGAGATCGATTTCCCCCGCGCCGTCGCCGCGCCGGCCGCGCGCCCGACGGTCCAGGATCAGCCAGCCCTGGGCCGCCAGCCACGCGGCGGCGGCATCCTCCGCCGCCCGCCCGGCCTGTTCGGCGGCGCGACGGGCTTCCGGCGGCCGCCGTCTCATGGGGCCGCTGTCCCGTCCAGGGCCAGCGCCCGCTGATACAGCGCCCGCCGGGGCAGGCCGGTTTCCACGGCGACGCGCGCCGCCGCGTCGCGGGTCCCCAGCCCCTCGGCCAGCAGGGCCCGCAATCGCGCGTCCAGATCCTCCGGGGCCGGGGCGGCGGCGTTGGCGGACGCGGGAGGGCCGACGACGATGACCACCTCGCCCCGGGGCGCCCCGGCCTCCGCATAGTGCGCGGCCAATTCGGAGAGGGGCGCGCGGCGCACCTCCTCATGCAGTTTGGTCAGCTCGCGGCACACCGCCGCCGGGCGCTCACCCAGACCCTCTGCCATCGCGGCCAGTGTCTCCGGCAAACGCCGGGCGCTCTCGAACAGCACGAGGGTTGCCGCCACGGGCGCCAGGTCCGCCAGCGCGGTCGTCCGGGCCGCCGCCCGGGGCGGCAGAAACCCCGCGAACAGAAAGCGGTCGCTGGGCAGTCCCGACGCCACCAGCGCGGCCAATGGCGCCGACGCTCCGGGGATCGGAATCACCGCATGCCCGGCGTCGATCACGGCGCGGGTCAGCTTGTAGCCGGGATCACTCACCAGCGGTGTGCCGGCGTCGGACACCAGCGCCACCGCCTCGCCCCGCTCCAGGCGCGCCAGCAGGGCCGGTCGCTGGCGGGCGGCGTTGTGCTCATGATACGCGGTCAGGGCGGTGGAGACGCCCAGCCGGGCCAGGAACGGGCCCGTCGTCCGCGTGTCCTCACAGGCAATGACGTTGGCCGCGCGCAACACCTCCAGGGCGCGCAGGGTGATGTCGCCGGTATTGCCGATGGGAGTGGCCACGACATAAAGCCCCGGCGGCAGGGTGTGTTTACTTGCCGAGTCGCCGTGGCTAGGCTGTGGTGTCATGATCGTCGGGTCCCGTGGTTCGCCTTTTTCCCGCCCCAGGCGGGCGGGACAGTATTTCACGGGCCGGCGGCCCGGGGAAAGGGCGACGCGGCGGGCCGCCAAGCGGCGGTCGGGGCCGACGGGCCGATAGGGATACGTGGGCGGATCAGGGAGGAGGGCGCGGTGAGACGGAGCGAACACGGGCGGCAATCAGACAGAAGAAACGTCAGCCGCGCGATCCTGGCGTTGGTCATGGTCGCGGCGGCGACGGTGGCGGCCTGCACCCCGATGTCCGGCCCGGCCCGGCCGAGCCGGCCCGTGGCCGCCCCGCCGCAACGGGTGGAAACTGCGCCGTCCCCTCAAAACCTGCCGCGTCAGCCCGGCGTCGATGCCCCGCTTCCGAACATGACGGCGGGCACGCTGGGCAACGACGGACTGGTCCGCGTGGGTCTGCTCGTGCCCCTGACCGGCCGTGGCGCCGGGGCCGGGCAGGCGCTGTCGAACGCGGCGCAGATGGCGGCGTTCGACATGGGTGACCGTCGCTTCGTCCTGCAACCGTATGACACCGGCGGCACGCCCGCCGGGGCGGCGCGGGCCGCCCAACAGGCCCTGTCGCAAGGGGCGCGTCTGTTGCTGGGGCCGCTGTTCGGCGCCAGCGCCCGGGCCGTTGGACCCGTCGCGGCCGGCGCGGGCGTGAACGTCGTCGCCTTCACCACCGATCCCGGCGTGGCCGGCGGCAACGTGTTCGTGATGGGCTTCCTGGTTGCCGAGCAGGTGGACCGCATGGTCGCCTTCGCCATGGGAGAGGGGCGCACGCGCTTCGGAACCTTGACTCCGGACGAGACCTACGGCTATGCGGCGGCCTCGGCCTTTCGCGATCGGGTTGCCGCGCGGGGCGGGCAGATGGTCGCGGCCCAGACCTATGCCCCGGACAACCCGGATCTGCGCGAACCCGCCCGGGCGCTGCGCGGTGCCGACGCGGTGCTGATTCCGGATGCCGGCGATGGGTTGCGCGCGGCGGCGAACGGTCTGGCTTACGTGGATATCGATTCGCGCCGCACCCGCTATATGGGGACCATGCTGTGGGATGACCCGGACTTGTGGCGCGAAAGCGCCCTGGCCGGCGGCATCTTCCCGGCGCCACCGCGCGGCAGCGCGCGGGCCTTCGACCGCAAGTACACGGACGCGTTCGGCGCCGCACCGCCCGATCTGGCGGTGTTGGGATATGACGCCGTCGCGCTTGCCGCCGTGCTGGCGCGCACGCCCGGCGGGGCGCGCTTCGACCGCGCCACCCTGACCAGCGCCGCCGGGTTCAGCGGCGTGGCCGGGATCTTCCGGTTTCGCCCGGACGGAACGGTGCAGCGCGGACTGGCCGTGATGGAGATCCAGTCGGACGGCACCGTGGCGGAGGTTTCGCCCGCGCCGCTGTCGTTCGACGGCGGTGGACGTCTCGGGTTCTAGAGCAAATCCCGAGCGATCCGGAACGGATCGCGACGATGATTTGCTTCAAGATCAATCCAATAGAATGCGTTGCGTGTGTCAGAGCTCACGCGACGCCCTCTAGGTCCCGGGGTTCCATCTGACCCATCCAGCGCGCCCGAGACCACGACATAGGGCACGGTTGACCGCCGCGACGCGGCGGGTGCGGGGCCGCGTCACCGACCCCGTCGCATTGCCGGGGCTGCGCGGGGAGAATTCACCCTCCGAACATCGTGCCACCCGGTTCAGAATCAGGGGCGGCAACCCCGGTGGCCCCGCATGCCGCTGACGAGACGGTCGGCGTTGTTGGAGGCCGGCCGGCGCGGGGATCGTCAGGCCGATGAGACCATCGATGCGACGGCCCGTGTGATGCGGCGACGCCCGAGCAGGGCCGCCCCAGGCCGAGAGCAGGGGCGGAGGCGGAGAGACATCGTGCCTGACGTGCCCTGGGCGCGGTCGCGACCCGACCCTATGTGAAAGCATTCCGCCCCTGTTACGAAGAGACCTGCCATGGATATGACGTGGGCCATCGATCCCCTGGGAGAACCGGTGACATTCGTCTCCGTCGGCCTCCTGGCCGGCATGCTGTTCGGGGTGTGTGCCCAACGCAGTCGCTTCTGCATGCGCGCGGCGGTGGTCGAACTGTCGCGCGGCACCGGGGTGAACAGGACAGCCGTGTGGATGATCGCCTTTGCCGGCGCCGTCCTGGGCACCCAGGGGTTGGCGTGGTCGGGGATGCTGGAGGTCTCGGAGGCGCGCCAGCTTGCCTCGGCCGGCAGCCTGTCCGGCGCCATCATCGGCGGCCTGATGTTCGGGGCCGGCATGATTCTGACCCGGGGATGTCCCGGTCGGCTGCTGGTGCTGGCCGCAAACGGCAATCTGCGGGCGCTGCTGGCGGGTCTCGTCTTCGCGGTGGTTGCTCAGGCCTCGCTGCGGGGCGTGCTGGCGCCTGTTCGGGAAAGCCTGGCGGGGCTGTGGGTCGTCAACGATCCGTCGGTGCAGAATGCTCTCACGGTCCTGGGGCTTGGTCCGAACTGGGGCGTTGTCTTGGCCGGCGTGTTCATGGCCGGGGCGATCCTGGTGGCGATGCGCGCGCGGCTGTCGGCGTGGGCCTGGATCGGCGGCGTGGGTGTGGGGGCTGCCGTCGCGCTCGGTTGGCTGCTGACGTACAGTCTGTCCCTTCAGGCCTTTGATCCCGTGACGGTGGAGAGCCTCAGTTTCACCGGCCCGTCCGCCGACATGTTGATGCTGTTGCTCAGCCCCGGAGCCGTCGGCTTGGACTTCGATACCGGCATGATCCCCGGTGTGGTCCTGGGGTCATTTCTCGCCGCCCTCCTCGGTCGTGAGATCAAGCTGGAGAGCTTCACGGCCGGCTACTCCGTGCCCCGCTACATTATCGGCGCGGTGCTGCTGGCGTTCGGTGGCATGCTGGCTGGCGGCTGCGCCATCGGGGCCGGGGTCAGTGGCGGCGCCGTGTTTGCCCTGACCGCCTGGACCGCCTTGGTGTTCATGTCGCTGGGGGCCGCCGTCACGGACCTGATTGTGGACCGCCGGCGCCGCCCGGCGGCGGACGGCGCGGTCGCGGTTGGGTGACGGCGGAGCGGGGCAGGGCGGTATCACAGGTAGGGTTGGATGATGGCGCGCAGGTTCACGCGGGCCTTCAGGCGGCTCGCCAGCATGTAGACCCCCGAGAACTTGCGCTGCATGAACAGGGTGTCCATGGGCGGGATGTGCCAGAAATCGCGATCCGCGCCCAGCGCCATGCCGGCGTCGCGCATGCGCATCGCCAGATCGTTGCCGCCGAAGTCGAAGCCGTCGGGGTGCCTCAGCGGTTCCATCGACTGGTCGAACATGTCGGTCATGATCTGTTGATGCCGCGCCTTGGTATCGTCCCCGAAAAAGCCGATCTCGCGGATGGTGGCGCGCATGCCGTCGCGGTCGCCGTCCAGCCCCATCTTCATCAGGCGCCGGAACTGCTCGGGCATCTCCGGCCGGAACTCCCGCGCCGCGCCGAAGTCCAGCAGGACGATGCGCCCGGTGTCGGGCTGATAGCGGTAGTTGGCGAAATTCGGGTCGGTCTGCATCATCCGGAACGCAAACAGTTCCCGGAACACCAGCCCGATCAATACCGTCATCACCCGGTCGCGGGTTTCCTGCGGCGCCGAGGTCAGGGTTTCGATGCCCACACCCTCGACGTAGTCCATCGCCAGCACGTCGCGCGTCGTCAGGTCCGCATGAAGGCCGGGAACGCGGAACGCCGGGTCGTCCGCCAGCAGGTCGCCGAAGCGGGTGAGGTAGTGGCCCTCGCGCTCGTAGTCGGCTTCGTCGTGCAGCTCCCGCTTGGCCTCGTCCAGCATCGGGCGGATGTCGAGTTCCCGGGGCATGACCCCGGACAGGCGCATCAGGGCGGCGACGTTGTTGACGTCGCTGTCGATGCTGCGGCGCACACCCGGATACTGCACTTTGATCGCCAGATCGCGCCCGTCGGCCGTCTGCGCGCGGTGGACCTGCCCGATGGAGGCGGCGGCGATGGGGCGGGTGTCGAACTTGGTGAAGCGTTTCAGCCAGTCCCGGCCCCAGGCGGCGGTGAGCACCGACTTGAGTTGGGGGCCGGGCATGAAATGGGCGTCGGCGCGCAGGCGGGCCATGATCTCGGCCAGTTCGGGTGGCAGCATGTCGCCCGCGTCCATCGAGATCAACTGTCCGACCTTCATCGCCGCGCCCCGCATCTGGGCCAACTGGTCGGCGACCTTGCGGACGTTGGCGGGGGTCAGCAGCACGTCGCTGGCCTGCGGGCGGCGGCCCTGCGACAGATGGCGCGCGCTGTTCAGGGCGGCGCTGCCGGCGATGTTGGTGGCCAGCCCGCCGAAGCGGGCCAAACGGGAGAAGCGGCCGCTGGGAACCGCCAGCGCCCGGGAGGAAGATCGGTCTTCGGCCATTGAGGCGTCCTTGAATGGAGGGTCGGGCGAGACTAGCCCCGGATTGACATCGTTTCCCTGACATATCGCAAGGTGGGCGGTTCGCAAGAGGCATCGTCACCAGGGCAATCGGGTGAAAGCACGCCCCACCATCTTTTATGAAGGTAGAGCGGATTAGACCCGCGAAGCGGGGCAATCCGCCGTTTGGCGGCGATGCGGCGGGTTGCGCCTTCGGCGCGAACCCGCCCTACAAAGTCTCGCGTTTCGCCAAAGGTGCCTTCACCCGATTGCCCTGGCATCGTCACCGCTCGCCCTTGCCCTCGCCGGGCAACGACCCCACGATATGTTCAGCGACGTCGGCGCTCGGGTGCGTCTTCGCCGCTCTCACTCTCGCCAGACCCGTTGCGACCACTAACCCCCTCGCGTCAGAGCCGAAGGAGCCGCGTCATGAGCGCCACCCTGGCCCCCCGGTTCCGTGTGCCGTCGGTGCGACGCTGCGCGGCCGGTCTCATTGCGTTGCTGATGGCCTGGACCGTGGTGGCCATCGGTGCCGCCGGGCCGGCCCGGGCGGATTCGGTCACGGCGCTTCTGGACGCGATCGAGGACAAGGACTTCAACACGGCCCGGGCCCTGGCCGCACGGCTGGACGATCCGCTGGCGCGCGAACTCTTTACCTGGGCGTATCTGAAGGAAGGGCCGGCGACGTTCGAGACCATCGCCGCCTTCATGGCCCAGAACCCGGGGTGGCCCCAAGAGCACGCGTTGCGGCGGTCGGCCGAGCGGTCCATGACCGGGCGCGAGGATCCCCGCCGTCTGTTGGCGTGGTTCGAGCAGAACCCGCCGTTGACCACCGACGGGCTCGTTGCCAAGGCGCGCGCGCTACGGAGCGTCGGGCAGGGGACGGCGGCTATCGAGGCCGCGCGCCGGGCGTGGATCGAAGGGCGTTTCGCACCGGGGGAGGAGCAGGCGTTTCTGCGGGATTTCGGCGACACGCTGCGGCATGAGGACCATGCCCGGCGGGTCTCGGAACTGCTGTGGGATGAACGCGTCACCGAGGCACAGCGCACCCTTCCCAAACTGGATGCCGGGCATCAACGGCTTGCCGACGCGCGGATCCGGCTGATCCGCGACAGCGGCGGCGTCGACGCGGCCATTGACCGAGTGCCGTCCGCCCTGAAGGGCGATCCCGGACTGGTGTTCGACCGGATGGTCTGGCGGCGCAAGCACGACCTGCATGACCGCGCCGTCGAGATGCTGTTCCATCCCGCCGCCAACAAGGACCGTCCCGAGGCCTGGGCGCGGGAGCGCGCCATTCTGGCCCGGGATTCCCAGCAACGGGGCGATATTGCCATCGCCTATCGGCTGTATGCCGGCCACGGCCTCACCGAGGGCCTTTACTTCGCCGTCGGGGAATGGACCGCCGGCTGGATTGCCCTGCGCCTTCAGAACGATCCGGCCCGCGCCCTGGAGCATTTCCAGACCATGCACGCCGGCGTTTCTTATCCGCAAAGCCTGTCGCGGGCGGCGTATTGGGCCGGACGGGCGGCGTCGGCCCTGGGGCAGTCCGACAAGGCGGCCGCCTGGTACCGGCGCGCGGCCGAGCATGCGGAAACCTTCTACGGGCAACTGGCCATTGAGGCCCTGGGCGAGCCGCTCGGCGACCATCTGCGGGAGGCGCCGCCGGTGACCGAGGCCGACCGCGCCCGCTTCGCCGGCGATGAGCGCCGCCAAGTGATCGCCTTGATGGACCGGGCCGGGCGCGCGGACATGGCGCTGCCGTTCGTGCTGGCGCTGAACGATGAGGCGGCCACACCGGGATTCCTGCGGCTGGCCGCCGAGTTCGTCGCCGGCACGACGCGGCCGGACATGGCCGTGTATCTGGCCCGCCGGGCCGCCCTGAAGGGGGTCGCGCTGCCGGAGCTCGCCTATCCCACCCCGCCGGACGTGCTTCAGGGGCTGCGCCAGCGTCCGCCCACCGGGCCGCTGCCGGAGCCGGCGTTGATGCTGTCCCTGATCCGCCAGGAGAGCAATTTCAATCCGGAGGCGGTCAGCCGCGCCGGGGCGCGGGGCTTGATGCAGTTGATGCCGCGCACCGCCTCGCGGGTGGCCTCGCGTCTGGGCGAGCAGACGTCTCAGGTGCGTCTGGTCAGCGATCCGGGTCACAATGCCCGGCTTGGCACGGCTTATTTTGCCTCCCTGCTGGATGATTTCAGAGGCTCCTACGTGCTGTCGATCGCCGGTTACAACGCCGGCCCCGGCCGCTCCGTGCGCTGGATACGCGAAAACGGCGATCCCCGCCGCATGACGATCGAGGAGGCGGTGGACTGGATCGAGAAGATCTCCTTCTCCGAAACCCGGAATTACGTGCAGCGCGTGCTGGAGGGCGCCCAGGTCTACCGGTATCGTCTCGGGCAGGAGGCGTCGTTCGGGTCCCTGAGCGTGGACCTGCGGCGTTGATCCGCCCTGAAAGCCGTGTCGCTTACGGAGGCCGGTCCCCCTGTCCGTGACTCCCCAACGCCCCGTCGCGTGCCTGTTTCGCGCCCGGCCAAACTCTGGAGATTTCTGCCCATGTCCGTGACTCCCCAACGCCCCGTCGCGTGCCTGTTTGATGCCTACGGGACCCTGTTCGACGTCACCGCCGCCGCGCGGCATCTGAAGGACGAGATTGGGCCGTCGTGGGAAGACCTGGCCGAGACTTGGCGCGTTCGTCAGGTCGAGTACACGTGGCTGCGCAGTCTGATGGACCGCTACACGGATTTCCGCGCGATCACGGCGGAGGCCCTCGATTATGCGCTGGATGCGACGGGGCAGGCCCCCTCGACGACGCTGCGGGATCGCCTGATGGGGCTGTACATGACCCTGGATGCGTATCCGGAGGTTCCGGCCGTGCTCGCCGCCCTTCGCGACCGCGGCATCGGCACCGCCATCCTGTCGAACGGGTCCCCCGACATGCTGAAGGCCGCCTGCGACAGCGCCGGCCTGACGGACCTTCTGGACGCCGTTCTGTCGGTGGACGCGGTCGGCATCTTCAAGCCGGCCGCCGCCGCCTATGACCTGGGGCGTGCGCACTTCGGGACTGATCCGGAACGGGTGATGTTCGTATCGTCAAACGGGTGGGATGTCGCTGGCGCGGCGTCATTCGGCTACAGGACCGTCTGGGTGAACCGGCGCGGGGCACCCGCGGAACGGTTGCCTGGCTGCCCGGTGGCCGAACTGGACAGTCTGGACCGGCTGCCCGATCTGCTGAGGGACCTGACTTGGAGAGGATCCGCATGAACATCGACAAGGGCCGCGCCCGCTGGCTGCCCCGCTTGAATCCGCTCGCGCTCCTGGGCGGGCTTCTGGCCCTGGCCGGATGCACCGGCCTGCCGTCCGGCCTGACGGCGGTGCGGGACTTCGACGTGACCCGTTTTTATGGCACCTGGTATTCGATCATGCGGCTCGACCATTCCTTCGAGCGCGGCATGACCAACGTACGGGCCACCTATCAGCCGCGTGACGATGGCACCGTGGCTGTGCTCAACCGGGGCTGGAACCCGCGCACATGCCGCTGGTCCACCATCTCCGGCACGGCCCGGTTCCGCGAGGGGCCCGACGTCGCGAGCTTCGGCGTGACGCTGGGCGCGCCCATTGAGGGCGGCTTGCACATCATCGCCCTGGACACAGAGGACTATCAGTGGGCGCTGGCCAGTGGTCCGACGCGAGGATACCTGTGGATCCTGTCGCGCACGCCGACCATGCCGGACGAGCAACGCCACGCCCTGATGCGCAGGGCCCGGGACTTCGGCTTCCCGGTCGAGAATCTGGTGCGCGTGGATCAGAGCGACCCGCCCGTTTGTGAGCGCGGGTAAGCCACGGTCCCCCTGCGAGAGCAGGCGGGGCATGCATTGGCGTCAAGCCAGCCCCCCCGGAAGAGGCGCCTCTGGATCGAAACGCCGCTTGCGCGACAAGTCGTTGGTCGGGCGAGTCTGTCCAGGATTGGCCGGAATTGTTGCACGAACGTGAACGGACACCTTGGGAACAGGGGACGGAGTCCGTCTGTCCGCGAAATTTTCATCAAACTTTAGGACAAAAAAAGTCTTGCCAGAATCGCCCGTTAGCGGCAGATTTTGGCATATAGCCTTCAGTGAATCGAGCAGGCTTCGAGGGCTCAATGATTCTGATCCGTTTCCTTGGGTGGTGTCTGATCGTTGTGGCGTCGGTGGCCGCATCGGCCGAGGCCGTGCTGGCCCTCACCCCGGGGGCCTTGCCGAGCCCGGGACTGGCCACCGGCGAGGTGTGGACGCTGCTGTCCGGCATACCGGCCAGCGCCCTGGCTTCTCCCAACCATTGGATGGACATGGTGGCCGCCAGTGTCATGACAATGCCGGCGTGGACCGCGTTCGCTCTCCTGGGCATCGTGATGGTCGTACTCGGCCGCCTGCGCCGCCGCAAACACCGCCACACCGGTTTTATCTAGGGATCGTTGCGTTTCATTTGAGTCACCCAACGCGCCCCTCAGGAAGCCCCTCATTTCTTAAATATGCAATTAAATCAACAGGTTATCGCGCAGGCCGGTGTCGTGAAACCCATTGATTTTGCGGCCCTTTTCCGAAATGAGGGGATTCCTGAGAACGCGCCCTCGTCATTTGATCTAGAAGCAAATCGTCGTCGCGATCCGTTCCGGATCGCTCGGGATGTGCTCTAGAAAAAATCGGTCGGGCCCGTGTCATGCCGCCCGACGGAAAAGCCTGCCTCACCTCCGGGCGAACTCACATCCCGTTTTCGACCAGCCAGTGCAGGATGGGGTCGGCGGCGTGGCGCCAGTTCTCCTCCAGCATCATGGCATGCGCCATGTCGGGCACGATCACCGGGTCCGCCTCAAAATACCGCGCCGTGCGCAAGACCATTGAGCGCGGAATGAAGGCATCGTTGGCGGCGCCCATGACCAGGGTGGGAACCGGCCGGCGCGGCGGATGGCGCGGCACGTCCCAGAGCGTCATGTCCAGAATGACCCGCTGGGATTCCCGCTGGAACTGGTTGTAGTAGCGCTCCGCCCGCTCCTGCGGGACGTCGGAGGAGAACAACCCTTCATAAAGCACGTCCGGGTTGATGAAGGACTTGCCGATGGTCTGCATGAACGAGATGCCCTGCGCCAACCCCGGGTTGGCCAGCATCATGTGCCACGAGCTTTCCACCAGTCCCCAGGGCCCGACCGACGCCATCAGCACCATGGCTGCCGCCGGACCGGTTTCCAGGTACTTCTGCACCACCATACCGCCCATGGAATGGCCGATCAGCACCGCCGGCCGATCAAGCTCCTCCAGAACACGGCGCAGATCGTTGGCGTAATCGCCCAGGCTGACGAGGTCCAGGTAGTCACCCCCCTCGCTGTCGCCGTGGCCGCGCAGGCTGAAGGCGACCGTGGTGTATCCCTTGTGAGTGAAGTACGGGACGAAATACTCCATCCAGCACCACGCGCCCGCGAACGCCCCATGCACGAAGACCAAGGGCGGCCGATCTCCGGCGACCTTCGGGTCGGCCGGCTGTGTGATGTTGATCTCGAGGGTCGGGGCGGGGTTTTCCAGAACACACATCAGTCGTCCGTCGCCTCCACGCGGGCACTCATGACAGGACGATGCCGGCCCAGCGTCCTTAGCCCTTAGCAGATCCCGGGCGGTGTCGTCACCCTGTCTTCACATTAAGAGATCGGACAATCGGGCGAGGGAAAGCCCCCCGCCGAGACGCAAGCGGCTGGTGTGGGCCGCCTTGCGTGCTCTGCGCGAAGCAGAAATTTGCCGTCTCGTAGCAGGCGCCGGCCAAACCCTCGCCGCCACCTGACCAACTCCATGAGCAATTTCCGCCAGTGCACCCTGGTGGAGCGTGCCTTCAAATGAATCAAACAAGTCCGGGGCATCACGCCCCGCCAAGACACGGGTCCGCTGATCCGCCTCGCCGCCGTCAGGCTGATCGCGTACCTCATGTGGAACTGCGTGTGTTATGAGTCGACGTCGCCGCCCGACCCGCCGTAACGGCCCGCCAGCGCCAGCAGTGGCCGCTGCGCCGCCAGATACTCGGCCCGCAGGCGGGCCACCAGATCGGACGTCGCCGGCACGTCGTCGATCGTGCCGACCCCCTGACCCGAGCCCCAGACGTCGCGCCAGGGCTTGGCGCGCGCGCTCCCGAAGGAAGCCCTGTCCCGGCTCGGCGCGGGCAGCGCGTCCGGGTCGAGGCCGGCGGCGACGATGCTGGGCTTGAGGTAGTTGCCGGGTACGCCGGTGAAGTAGGGCGTATAGACGATATCGGCGGCGCTCGCCCGCGTGATCATGGCCTTGTAGTCCGGCGCGGCATTGGCCTCGCGGGTGGCGATGAAGCGCGTGCCCATGTAGGCGAGGTCGGCACCCATGGCCTGGGCGGCCAGGATCGCCCGCCCGCTGGTGATGGCCCCCGCCAGCACCAATGGGCCGTCATAAAAACGCCGAACCTCGCCCAGCAGCGCGAACGGGCTGAGGGTCCCGCCGTGGCCGCCGGCCCCGGCGCACACCAGGATCAGACCGTCGACGCCGCTCTCCAGCGCCTTCTGGGCATGTCGGATCGTGGTGACGTCGTGGAAGACGAGACCGCCGTAGGCGTGCACACGCGCCACGACGTCGCCTGGTGCCCGCAACGAGGTGATGATCAGCGGGACCTCATGGGCGGCGCAGGTCTCCAGATCCGCGGCGAGACGGTCGTTGGAGGCGTGCACGATGAGGTTGACGGCGAAGGGTGCGATACGGCGCGTCGGGTCGGCGGCGGCGGCCTGCGCCAGCCGCGTCTTCACCTCCGACAGCCATCCATCCAGGGTCTCGGGAGCACGCGCGTTGAGGGCCGGAAATGTGCCCACGATCCCCGACAGGCACTGCGCCACCACCAGATCGGGACCGGAGACGATGAACATCGGCGAGCCGATGAGGGGAAGCGTCAACCGGTCGCGTAGCGGCGCCGGCAGGCGCGCGAGCGGATCGTCCGCAGCGCGGACATTGTCCTGGGGGCGGATCGGATCGTTCATGCGTTGGCCTCCGCGCCGGCCCGGGTGAGGACGAGGACGTCGCTGCGGCCAGCCTGGACAACCTCCCCACCGTGATCCAGCAACTCGAGCAGGCGGCCGACACGGCCCGTTCGACCGGACGTGCCGCGCTCCGTGTCGACGATATTAAGCCGCAGACGCAGCGTCGTGCCGACCAGGATCGGCTTCTTGAACTGCCAGTCTGCGATCCCGAGCATGGCCACCGCGCTCTTCTCGAAGATGCCGAGCGGATGCATCAGACCGATGGCCAGACCGATGCCGTAGGCGCCGTGCACCAGTCGCTCGCCGAAGCGGGTGGCGCGGGCGTACTCGGCATCGGCATGGATCGGGTTCCAGTCTCCGGTCAGCATGGAGAACAGGGTCAGATCCGTCTCGGTGATGGTGCGTCCCACCGTCTCGAAGACCTGGCCGGGCTGGAAGTCCTCGAAATACAGTGTCGTCGTCATGGGCGTGTCCTCATTCCTGCGCCACGCATTCGGCCGCCATCTGCCGCAGCTTGACTCGCTGGATCTTCGGCCCATTGGCGCTCTGGGCGATCGGGAACGCGTCGATCGGCAGCACACGGATCGGCACCTTGAAGGCCGCCAGAATATCGGCCGCCGCGTCGATCACCCGGCGCTCCTCAAAGGGCGTCTGGCCGTCCGGAATGACGAAGGCGACCGGGCGCGTCCCGCCGTCCTGCTCGACGCCCACCACCTGCGCATCGTCCACACCGTCGATGGTCTTGAGCGCGTCCTCGATTTCCGCCGGGTCGACCAGAAAGCCCGCCAGCCGGATGGCGTCGCCCCGCCGTGCCACGTAGACGAACGTACCGTCGTCCCTTACGTAGCCAACGTCGCCGGTGCGGAAGAATCCCTCCGGATCAACCGCCTCTCGGGTCGCGTCGGGGTTGTTGTAGTAGCCGGTGAAGTTGGTTGGTGCCCGGACCTCGAGTTCGCCGGTCTCGAAGGGGGGCAGCAGCGCGCCGGTCTCCATGTCGCGAACGCGCACGTCTGCGGCACCGCCGGAGGCCGGGCGACCGCCGCCCTTCAGGCGGTCCTCGGGCGGCAGGGACATCGGCTGGATGGCGAAGATGGCGTTGATCTCGCTCGACCCGTACAACCCCGCAAGCGGCAGCCCGCGTTCGGCAGCCTTGCGCAGCAGGTCACCCAGGCCGGGGGTGAACGAAGCGAACCCGCAGAGGCGCGTTGACGCCAAGCGATCCGCGCCACACTCGATCAGCCGGCGGAACATCTCGTCGCTGCCGATCAGGTGCGTGATGCGATGCTGTTCCACCCGTGCCGCCGCGTCAGCCGCGTCGAAGAGCGCGCTCAGATGGATCCGCGCCCGGCCGGCCAGCGCCGCCAGCACACCGTTGAGACCGAACACACCGCAGAACGGCATCGCGGTCAAAAAGCCGCTGCCCTCCACATCGAAACCGTAGGCGTGGGCCGCCCGCAGCGAGTGCCGGGCCAGCGTATGCTGGGGGTGCACCACGAGTTTCGGTGCCTTGGTGGTGCCCGAGGTCGTGAACAGAACGAGCGGCGCCGCCGGGTCGCTCGTGGTGTCGGGGCCCGGCGGCGGCGCCTCGGTCACGGGCCTGAACGGTACTGTTGGCCGGTCGAGCACCCGCTCCAGCGTCTCGCCCGTGTCGCTCAGGATCGCGACCGCCTTCAAGTCCGGCAGTCCCGCAGGGTCAATGCCAGCCACCACGGTGCGGAAGTCGATGCGCCGGAACCCCGGCTGCATGATGAGCAGGCGGGCGCCGGACGCGGTCAGGATGTGGGTCAGTTCGGCCGAGCGGTACCGTGTGTTGACCGCCACCAGCGTGGCGCCGACGCGTGCCAGCGCGAACAGCAGCGCCAACCATTCAATCCTGTTGGGCAGCCACACCGCCACACGGTCGCCCGGCTTGATCCCGGCCTGCAGCAACCAAGCCTCGGTCGCGGCCACGAGGGCATCGAAGTGCCGGATGGTGACGGTGCCGCCGTCCTCTTCGACGAAAACGACGGCGTCACCATGGGCCGCCCTCCACGGATCCAAGAGCGCGTCGAGGCGGGGCAGATCCCGGTCCATCAGTACAGCTCCATCAGCTTTCGGTTGTCCTCGAGGTCGCTGGGCACTCCTTCCCAGATCATGGCCCCCGACTTCATGACAACGACGCGGTCGCTGATCTTCAGGGCCTCGCGCACATTCTGCTCGACCAGCAGGATGGACAGCCCGTCCGTCTTCTGAAGCTGACGGATCGGCTGCAACAGGTCCTGGAACAGTTTCGGGGCCAACCCGATCGAGGGTTCGTCAAGCAGCAGGATGCGCGGACGGCTGAGCAGGGCGCGACCGATGGACACCATCTGCTGCTGACCGCCCGACAGGGTGCCGGCGCGGCGGTGCAGGAACTCCGTGATGGCCGGAAGGATGTCCAGCACCCATTCAATCCGGACTCGTTGCTCATGCCGAGGGAGGCCGGTTGCCCACATCGCCATTCTGAGGGTTTCGCCCACCGTCAGGCTCGGGAAGACGCTGCGGCCTTCCGGCACCATCGCGAGGCCCTTGGCGACCAGGGCGCGAGGCTCGGCGTCGTCGACCGGGGCGTCATCGACCCGCACCTCGCCGGCGGACGGCCGCAGCAGGCCGAACAGCGTCTTCAACAACGTGGACTTGCCGGCGCCGTTGTGACCGATCAGGCACAGCACCTCGTTCTCGAGCAAGGCGATGTCCAGCCCGGTGATGATGGGCCGGCCGCCGTAGCCGACGACCAGGCCGCGACCTTCGAGTACCACCCGGTCCGTCATGAGCGATCTCCGAAGTAGATGGCGGCCAGCGCGGGGTCCTCAAGCACCGTCTTCGGATCGTCGTCAGCCAGGAGCCTGCCGTGGTCGAGGAAAGCGATGCGGTCGGAGATGCCGATGACGATGTCCAGGTTGTGCTCGATGATGCAGACGGTCACGCCGGCGCTCACCTCCTCGCGTAGGAGCGCGAGGAAGAGTTCGTACGAGTGTGGGTCCAGCCCGGAGGCGGGTTCATCGAGCAGCCACAAACGGGCGTCGGTGGCCATGATCCGCGCCAGACTGAGGAACTTGCGTTCGGCATAGGCGAGATCCATGGCGCGCACGGCGCGCTTATCGGCGAGCCCGGTGCGCTCAAGCACGTGCCCGGCGCGTGCGCGGCGCTCCTTCAGCGGCGGACCGGACAGGCGGAACGGCAGCGCGTTCGGCTCCATCACGGTCAGGATGTTTTCCTCCACTGTCATCTCACTGAACAGGCGCAGATCCTGAAACGTGCGGGCGATGCCCAGCCGGGCGATCTGGTAAGGCTTGAGGCCGCCGATGTCGCGGCCGAGCCAGCGAACACTGCCGCCACTGCGCGGCAGGTGGCCGGTGATCAGGTTGAACAGCGTGGTCTTGCCGGCACCGTTCGGGCCGACCAGCGTGGTCACGATCCCGGCCCGAAGGTCCATCGTCACGTCCGCGACCGCCTTGACGCCGCCGAACCGCTTTTCCAGATGGCGAATCTCCAGCAGCGTCTCGCCCGCGTTGCGTGCGCCGTTCATCGTCATGCCTCGCCCTCGCCGGTCTCTGCCCGCCCGCGACCGACGATGCCGCCGGGGCGGAAGATCATCAGCACGGCCATGCCCAGGCCGTACAGGATCTGCTGGATGGAGCCGATCTCTGTCTGCGGCAGGAAGCTAAGATAGCTGAGAGCCCCCGGCAGAATCAGCAGCAGGGCGGCGCCCACGATCGGCCCCAGTTGGGTGCCGGTGCCGCCGATGATGACCATCGCCATGATCAGCACCGATGTATCGAGCATGAAGCTCTCGACGTTGATGAAGCTCATGTACGCGGCATAGAGCGAGCCGGCGATGGCGGCCAGCGCGGCGGAGATGACCACCGAGGTGGTCTTGATCAGGGCGATGTTCTTGCCGAACGCCAGAGCCGCCGATTCACTGTCGCGGATCGCCTTCAGGCTGCGCCCGAAACTGGAGCGCACGAGCAGTCGCGTGATGGCCACCACCGCCGCGAGGGTGACCAGCGACAGAATGAAGAAGCTGCCCGGGCTGTAGATCTCGAAGCCGGCGATGTCGACGGGCGGAATGCCGATCAGCCCGCCGATGCCGCCGGTGACCGCTTTCCACTCGGCGAACACGGTCACCGCGAGCACCTGCAAGCCCAGCGAGGCGGCGACGAAGTACTCCCCGCGCACCCTCAGGGCCGGCAGCGCCAGCAACAGCGACAGCGCGGCCGCGCACAGCATCGCCGTCGGCACCATGACGAAAATCGAAGCGCTGAAATTGAGGGCCACCGAGGCGCCAGCGTAGGCCCCGGTCCCGAAGAAGACGGCATGGGCCAAGGAATAGATGCCCGCGTAGCCCATGATGAAGTTCAGCGTCACTGCCAGGATCGCGTACAGCGAGATGAGGACGCCCAGATTGAGCAGATAGGCTTCCACCGGCGGCCTCCTCAACTGGTTGCGGCGCGGCCGAACAGGCCGGAGGGGCGCAACAGGATGAACAGGAACAGGATCGCGAACGTCACCGCTTCGGTCCATTGCGAGTCGAACTGGAGTAGCGCCAGGCTTTCCGCCAGTCCAAGGCCGAAACCGGCCACCAGGGCGCCGCCGATGCTGCCGATTCCGCCCACGATGGTGGCCGCCAACGAGATCAGCATGACGTGATGGCCGAGCGCCGGGTTGAGGCCCGCCGTGGCTCCGGTGATGACCGCGGCCGGCACCACGAGGAAGGAGCCCAATGCAAAGGCGTAGGTCGACAACAGGCGCGGACTGAGCCCGAAGACGCGGATCAGTTCCGGGTTGTCGGCCAGCGCCCGCAATCCCGTGCCGAGGTTGGTGCGGCGCAGGAAGAACCACAGGCCGAGGAAGAACACGCCGGCGCAGGCTACGGCAATCCAGGCCAGGGGCGAGACGTAAACCCCGTCCAGCACTTCCACCGATCGGCTGAGGGGCGTGGTGACGGTCACGAAGCTGCGGCCGAACACCATGCCGACCAGATTCTGCACCGCGATGCCGATCCCGAAGGAGGCCACGAAGACGGTGAAGAACGAGCCCTCGTGGCGCTGGATCGGGGCGTAAACCAGCCGGTCCATCAACACCCCGAATCCCACCGCGGCGACGGACGCTGCCAGCACACCGGCCGCCGTCCCGTAACCCTGACTCTCGACGTAATAAAAGACGTATGCGGCCAGGACGAACGTGGCGCCGTGCGCGAAGTGGAAGATGCGGGTGCACCCGAAGATCAGCGAGAAACCGACGGCGGTGAGCGCATAGAGCGCGCCCACCTGAAGGCCGGTGATGGCGAGTTGAAGCCAGAGCATGGCGGCGGATCAGTCAGCGACGTCGACCGTGGCGACGGGCTGGCCGGCACCGTCCGTCACGATGTTGATTTGAATCGGGGCCACCAGTGTTCCGTCGTCCTGGAAGGAGACCGTGCCGCCGACGAGGTCGAAGCTGTCCGTTGCCATGCGCTCGGCCAGAAGGTTCGCCCCGGTGACCGCCTGGCCCTTGTCCTCGAGCGCGTGGGCAAGCAGGCCGAACAGTCGCACCGCGTTGTAGTAGTTGACGTTGTAGGCGGTGGGCGCGCGCCCGTACTTGGCCGTGTAGTCGTCGACGAAGCGCTTGGTGACAGGGTCATCGGAGTCGTAGTCGACGCTCTGGGTGGTGTAGATCAGGCCCTCCGACTCGGGCAGCGCCAACGCCTCGGACACGGAATAGCCGGAGTAGGTGACCAGTTGCGCGTCGACTCCGTTGTCGCGCAGTTGCTTGACGATCTGAAGTTGCTGAGCCCCGTAGGAGGCGATGTAGACCGCATCCGGTTCGGCGGCCCGCACCTTCGCGGCGATCCCCGAGAACTGCTGTGCCGTGGTCGGCACGGACAAGGCGTCGACCAGGGTGCCGCCAACGGTCGGCAATTCGGTCTCCAGTTCGGTCCGGATCGCCTGACCGAGCGGGTCGTCGACATAAATCAAGACGACGTTCTTCAGGCCCTCTTCCTCGACCAGATAGGGCACCAGCCCGCGCACCTCCAGATTGGCGAGCGGGATGACATTCCAGAAATATTCGCCAAGTTGGGCGAGGTCCGGGCCCACGCCGCCGCCGTTCACCGCCACCACCTGGTTGCGCTGGGCGAGGGTCGAGATCGCCTTGGAGACACCAGTGAACGCCGACAGCACGTACGGCACCTGATCGACATTGACCAGCTTGGTCATCCCGACCACGGCCCGTTGCGGTAGGGCCTGACTGTCCTCGTAGCGCAAGGACAGCTCGCCCGACAGCAGTTCGTCGGCATTGATATGGTCGACCGCCAGGTCGGCGCCCGACATGAAGATGTCGCCGTACGTCGCGTTCGGCCCGCTGAGCGGGAACAACGCTCCGATCTGATGATCGGCGGCCTGGGATGGAAAGGCGGTGGCGAGGTGAAGGCCCGCGACCACTATGCAAAGCCGGAACGTGTTCATGCTGTCATCCTCCCGTGCTGCCGCCGGTCGTTGCCGGACGGCTCCGTTTGCCCAAGGGGGGGCGGGGGGGGCGGGCATCCGCTCGATCCACCTCGCTCCACGCCATGGGCGCTTTCTGAATAGAGAATGCTATTCCGAATAGAGAATGTCAAAGCCTTTCGGGTCGATCTGTCGCATCATCGACAAATCTGCGGCGCGGGGCCGAGGGGGGGCGGACCAGCACCGGCCCGGCCACCGGGGACGCGACGGACAGGGTCCCGCGTTGACCAGGGTCGACCCGCTCGGCCTCCAATCGCAAGAAGATGGCCGGGACGGCCTGGAGGCGCCCGTCTTCTCCCCTTTGGCACGTCGGGTGATTCAGACCGGATCCCAGCAGAACACGTCGGCCGAGACCTCCAGCGGCTGGAAGTTGGCCTTCAAGGCCGGAATGGCGTGGGTGTCTACGCTATCGATGGTCCACCCCTCATCCCGATGCACCGACCGCACGGGGCGCGGCTGCGACATCAGGAAGATCTCGTTGTTGCGTACCGCGAAGATCTGGCCGGTCACGTGGGTGGCGGCGTCCGAGGCGAGCCAGAGCGCGAGCGGGGCGATCTTTTCCGGCACCATCAGCTTCATCTGCTCCACGCGCAGTTCCTGCTCGAGACTGTCGACCTTGATGGACGAGGTCATGCGACTCCATGCGAAGGGGGCGATGCAGTTCGATCGGATATTCCAGCGGGCAAGGTCCAGCGCCATCGATTTCGACAGCGCCGCGACGCCCAGCTTCGCGGCGGAGTAGTTCGCCTGCGCCAGGTTGCCGATCAGCCCCGAGGTCGACGTCATGTGGATCATGGCGCCGGATTTCTGCTCGCGGAAGACGTCCGCCGCGGCACGGCTGACATTGAAGGTGCCGTAGAGATGGACCTTCACCACCGCGTCGAAATCCTCGTAGCTCATTTTGTGGAAGAAACAGTCCCTCAGGATGCCGGCGTTGTTGATCACGGCATCAAGGCGGCCGAAGGCGTCTGTCGCCTGCCGGATCATCCGAGCCGCGCCCTCGCGGTCCGACACGTCGTCGCCATTGGCGATCGCCCGGCCGCCCGCTCTCTCGATCTCAGTCACGGCGCTCTGCGCGGCCTCGCTGCTCTCGCGTTCGCCCCCAAGCGTCGCGCCAAGATCGTTGACCAGCACGCTGGCGCCCGCCTTCGCGGCTTCGATGGCGATGGCGCGGCCGATTCCGCCACCGGCGCCGGTCACGAGAACGGCCTTGCCGTCGAGGGGGTTGGATTTGGACATGGTTCCTCCGTGATGTCAGGGTTCAAGGGCGCGGTCAGGGATCGCCCGGGCCTGGACCGGGCCCGAAAACGCAGCGCTCGATCCGCAGCCCGGCCTCGGCGAGTGCCCGGCCCACGGTGACGAGATTCTCGCTGTCGTGCTGGCCGGCGATGGTGATGCTGCTCAATCCCAGGCGGGGGACGCCGTCGGCATCCCGGGCGAGGCTTGCCACAATCTCGAGCCCGCGAAAGAGGTTGCCATGGTCGAAGGCCATGCGAGTCTCGCGGGCCTCCTGGACATCCGCCCAATAGGCCTCAAAACCGGGCTCGGCCTGCCAATGCACGGACTCATAGCCGGCCCGCGTCGTCGCACGGTCTAATCCGCGCGCCGCCGCATAGACACGTCCAACCGCCCCCACGAACACCGGCAGGCGGCTTTCGCGGGCGATGGAGGCCTGCACAATGCGTGGCGCGGCGATCCGGTCGATCAGAACGATCCGCTCCTTCGCGGTGATCTGCCACAAAGCGATCATCACCTGGTGGGTCTGCGCGATTTCCATCAGGGCGGGCCGGATCAATGCCGCGGGGCTTGCGCCCAGGAGCGGTGAAACGAACTCCAGCAGCCCCATGCCGATCCGGTAGGTCTTGGCGACGCCGTCGAAGGTCACAAGCCCCTCGTGGCTCAGCGTCCTGAGGATGTTGAAGGCCGAGGAAACGTTCATGCCCGTTTCGCGCGCGATCTGAGTCGCGCCGAGCGGCTGTCCGCGCTCGGCCAGCACCCGCAGGATGAGGGCCGCGTTCTGGACGGCTGGAACGAGTTTTTGACGTAGCTCATCAGGCATGATATTTCCCATGACGAATGATGTTCACTATACAGAATGACGGCTGTCGAATCAAGAGTGCCCCGGAAAGGGCGTGATGACGAGGAGGAGCGGGATGGCCATGGGCGTGGACAACGATGTTTTCGAGCAATTGGTTGAAACGGTCGGCCGGTTTACACGGGAACGGCTGATCCCGGCGGAGCGCCAGGTTGAGTCCGAGCACGAGATCCCCGACGACATCGTCATGCAGATGAAGGAGATGGGCCTGTTCGGCCTGTCGACGCCCGAAGCGTATGGCGGGATCGGGCTGAGCGCGGCGCAGGAGGCCAAGCTGATCGAAACGCTGTGCTACGCCTCGCTCACCTTTCGGTCTTTGATCGGAACCAATGTGGGCATCGGCTCGCAGGGGATCGTCATGGACGGCACGCCCGAGCAGAAACAGGATTGGCTGCCCCGCATCGCCAGCGGCGAGATTATCACCTCGTTTGCACTGACCGAGCCCGACCACGGGTCCGACGCCGCCGGCATCCGCACAAGGGCCCGGCGCGACGGGTCGGACTATGTGCTCGACGGCACCAAGCGCTACATTACCAATGCGGTTCGCGCCGGGGTCTTCACCGTGATCGCCCGAACCGATCCGGATCAGCCGGGAGCGGACGGTCTGACCGCCTTCATCGTGCCGGCGGGGACACCCGGCATCACCGTGGCCAGCCCCGACCGCAAGATGGGCCAGAACGGCACCACGACCTCGGACGTGATCTTCGAAGACGTGCGCGTTCCCGAAAGCGCAATCATCGGCGGGCCGAGCATGCTCAATCGCGGGTTTCGCACCGCCATGAAGGTGCTTGACCGCGGGCGCATTCATATCGGCGCGATGGCCGTCGGTCAGGCGCAACGGATGCTGGATATCGCGACCGACTACGCGCTGGACCGCAAGCAGTTCGGAAAACCCATCGGCGAGCACCAGCTCGTGCAGGGCATGCTGGCCGACTGCCAGGCCGAGTTGCAGGCGGGCCGGGCCCTGGTGCGCGCCACCGCCGAGACGTACGACCAGGAGGGCAAGGCGATCCTTGAGGCCTCCTGCACGAAGTATTTCTGCACCGAAATGGCCGGCCGTGTGGCTGATCGGGCGCTGCAGATCCATGGCGGCGCCGGCTACATGGCCGAATACGATATCGAGCGGCTCTACCGCGATATCCGCCTGTTGCGGATCTATGAGGGCACCAGCCAGATCCAGCAGATCGTCATCGCGCGCCGCACCCTGGCCGCCCGTGCCGCCTGAGGGGACCGCATGACCGACCAACGGCCACGGCGTCCCGACGAGATGCCGCCCACCTCGACCTTCACCCGCCATTCCGGGATTCGCCCGGTGTCGGTCACGCCCGATCTCGTCGTCTACGAGATGCCGGTGACCGAGACGCAGACCAACCGAAACGGGGTGCTGCACGGCGGCGCGATCATGACGCTGGCCGACGCGGCGGCGGGTAGCGCGGCCTTCATCAACATCCCGGCGGACAAATCGAACACCACGGTGGAGAGCAAGACCAACTTCCTGCGGGCGGTGCGGGTCGGCGACGTGCTCACGGCGCGCTGCACACCCCTCCATCGGGGCCGCACGGTGATGGTGTTCCAGATCGAAATGACGCGCGGGGACGGCAAGATCGCCGCGATGTCGACCCAGACGCACATGGTGATCGACTGGAACGGCAAACGGACAAAGGGAGGACAAGAATGAGCAACACGGGAACCCCGCCACTCGGGCCGCAGGCGGCCTACGAGCGATACCTGACCGAGGGTCGTTTCATGATCCAGCGCGCGAAAAGCACCGGCGAGCATGTCTTCTACCCCCGCGTCACGACGCCGTCGGGGGCGACGGATCTCGAATGGGTGCCGGCGGCGGGGACCGGTCGGGTCTACGCGATCACGGTCACTCGTGGCCGGTCTGGCTCCTACAACGTTGCGCTGATCCAGCTCGACGAAGGCGTGCGGATGATGTCGACCCTGCCGGATGTCGAGACCGCGCCCATCGGCGCCCGTGTCCGCGCGCGCATCGAGGCCGCGGGTGAAGGCCCGCGCGTGGTTTTCGACCTGATCGAGGAGAGCGCGGCATGAGCAGTCAGGATCTGCGCGGCAAGGCAGCGATCGTGGGCATGGCGACGGCGGGAGTCGGCGAGGCGCCAGGCTTTTCGGCGATGGAGCTTCTGGGGCAGGCGGCCGTGGCCGCCGTTGCGGACGCGGGTCTGGCGTTGCCCGACATCGACGGGGTGTTCGCCGCCACCAGTTCGCATGCGTTCCCGACCATGAGCGTGGTCGAATACCTCGGCCTCAGGCCGCGCTTCTTCGATGGGACCAATGTCGGCGGGTCCAGCTTCGAGATGCACCTGCTGCAGGCGGCGCTGGCGCTCGACGCCGGTCTCTGCGACGCGGCGCTCGTCTGCTACGGCTCGAACCAACGGACGGCGGGCGGGCGGCTGGTGTCCATGAGCGAGCCGCAATGGCACGAGACCCCTTACGGTCCGCGTCACCCGATCACCGCCTACGCGCTGGCCGCGAGCCGCCACATGCACGAGTTCGGCACGACGCGCGAGCAGTTGGCAGAGGTTGCGCTGGCCGCGCGGGGGTGGGCCAACCTCAACCCGGACGCCTTCGCGCGCGGGCCGCTGACGGCGGATGACGTGCTGGGCGCGCGCATGATCTCGGACCCGCTGACCAAGGCCGATTGCTGTCTGGTCACCGACGGCGCGGCGGCCTGCGTGCTGACCCGCGCCGATCGGGCGAAGGATCTGACCGCCAAGCCCGTCTACGTCATGGGGGTGGGAGCGGCGAACACGCACCGCTCGATCGTCGCGATGCCCAACCTGACCACCACCGCCGCCGCCGAGAGCGGCCCGCGCGCGTTGGAAATGGCGGGCGTCACGCACGCGGATCTTGACCTCGTGATGCTCTATGACGCCTTCACCATCAACACGATCCTGTTCCTTGAGGACCTGGGGTTCTGTCCGAAGGGTGAAGGCGGCCGGTTCGTCGAGGGCGGCCGCATTGCGCCGGGGGGCGATCTGGCGGTCAACACGAACGGTGGCGGGCTGTCCTGCGTGCATCCGGGCATGTACGGGCTGTTCCTGATCGCCGAGGCGGTCGCCCAGATTCGGGGCGAGGCCGGCGAACGCCAGCTCGACCGCTGCGACCTGGCGCTCTGCCACGGCAATGGCGGCACGCTGTCCAGCCAATGCACCGCGATCCTCGCGTCGGAGGCCGTCGCATGAGTGATCTCGCGACCATCGAGGGGCTGCTTGCACCCCGCACGGTCGCGGTGATCGGCGCCTCTGACGATCCCACCCGGATCGGGGGGCGTCCCATCGCGGTGATGCGCCGCGCCGGATACGCGGGTCGCATCCTGCCCGTGAACCCCAAGCGGGAGACTGTTCAGGGCCTGGCCTGTCATCCCAGGATCGACGACCTGCCCGAGGCGCCCGACGCGGCACTGATCGCCGTGCCCGCGAAACGGGTCCCCGAAAGCATCGCGGCGCTGGGCCGGAAGGGGTGCAAGGTGGCGACGCTCTTCTCCGCGGGCTTCGCCGAGGTGGGAGGGGACGGCGAAGCTGCACAGCGCGAGCTGTTGGCGCTGGCGCGGGAGGCCGGGATCCGGCTGCTTGGGCCCAACACGCTGGGCGTCTACAACGTCGACATCGGCTACTACGGCACCTTCTCGTCGTCCCTCGACACGGGCTTGCCACGGCCTGGCAATATCGGAATCGCCAGCCAGTCCGGCGCTTTCGGCGCCCATCTCGGCGCACTCGCCCGCGACAGGGGGCTCGGCACCTCGGTGTTGATGACCACCGGCAACGAGGCCGACATCACTGTCGCCGACGCCATCGCGTGGATGGCGCGGAACCACCGGACGGATGTGATCTGCGCCTACATGGAGGCGGTCAACGACGTCCCCGCCTTTCTCGCCGCGCTCGACGCGGCGCGGGAGGCGGGCAAGCCCGTGATCGCCCTCAAGGCCGGCCGCTCGGCCGTCGGGGCGCGGGCTGCGACGTCGCACACCGCGTCGCTGGCGGGCAACGCGGCGGTGGCCGACGCGGTGCTGGCCGCGCACGGCGCTGTCGCGGTCCGCGATCCCGAAACGCTGATGGATTTCGCCTACGCCGCCAGCAAGAAGATCCTGCCTGATCGGCATTCGCTGGGCGTCATCACCGTCAGCGGGGGCGCCGGCATCGTGATCAGCGACGAGGCAGAACGCATCGGCCTGCCCATGCCCGCCATGCCCGCCATGCCCGACGACGCCCAGGCGACGCTGAAACGGATTCTGCCCTACGCCTCGGCCACGAACCCGCTCGACTGCACGGCGCAGGCGCTGAACGATCCCTCGCTTCTGAAGAGCTTCACGCGCGCGGCGCTGAACGACGGCGAGTATGGCGCGGTCTTGTGTTTTCTCACCTATGTCGCGGGCAGTCCCGCGCTGTGCGACGTGATCCTTGAGGCGTTCAGGCCCCTGCGCGCCGAGTTTCCCGACCGGATCATCGCCTTCTGCGCCCTGGGGGCGCCCGATGTGCTGGACCGCTATGATGAGGCCGGCATTCTCGTCTTCGACGATCCGTGCCGAGCGGCGCGGGCGATTCACGCGGTGTGCGGCATGGGCGCCGCCCGCGCGAAGCCGACGGCGCGGTCTCCCGTCGTGTCGCCCGTCGCCTTGCCGTCCGTTTCCCCCGACGAGGCGGCGGCCAAGGCGCTGTTGGCCCGGTCGGGGATCCGGGCCGCGCCCGAGATCGTCGCCGAGGATGCCGAGGCCGCCGCGAAAGCCGCCGGAACGCTGGGCTATCCGGTGGTGATGAAGCTCTTGTCGCCCGACATTGCGCACAAGTCCGATATCGGCGGGGTCAAGCTGAACCTGACCGATGCCGAGGCGGTACGCCGGGCACACCTGGATATTCTCGATGCGGCCCGGCGCAACGCGCCCGAAGCGCGCCTTTCGGGCGTTCTGGTCGCGAAACATCTCTCGGGTGGGGTCGAGTGCCTGATGGGACTCAACCGCGACCCGCGCTTCGGCCCGATGGCCGTCTTCGGCCTCGGCGGCATTTTCGTGGAGATTCTGAACGACGTGGCGCTCCGGCCCTGTCCCTTCGACGTGGACACGGCGCGCGAGATGATCCTGTCGATCCGGGGCGCACGGATCCTGACCGGCGCGCGAGGGCGGGACCCGGCCGATATCGACGCGCTGGCCGAGATGCTGTCGCGGCTGTCGGTTTTCGCCGCCGGCGCGGGCGAGCGGTTGATCTCGGTCGACCTCAACCCGGTGCTGGCGCTGCCCACGGGGCAAGGAGCCTACGCGCTTGACGCGGTAATCGAACTGGAGGGAGAAGCCTAACGTGGCGATCGATTACGACCACCTGATGAATTACGACATCCCCGAAGTGCGCCAGACCTACGGTCTCCGGGAAAGCGCGGTTTACGCCCTGTCGGTGGGGCTTGGGCAGGACCCGCTGGACGCGCGCCAGCTTCCCTACGTCGGAGCGACGAACCCGGCGTGCGCGATGCCCGCCCTGGCCAACGTGCTGGGGCATCCGGGCTTCTGGCTGGCCGATCCGGCCACGGGGGTTGACGCCGTGCGCCTCGTCCACGGCGAACAGGGGATGACGCTGCACCGCCCGCTGCCGCCCCAGGGCGATGTACGTGCGAAGACCCGGGTCGTGGGATTGATCGACAAGGGCGAGGGCAAGGGCGCGCTGCTCTACAGCGAAAAGGAGGTGCGCGACGCCGGGACCGGGGACGTGCTCGCCACCTGCCACGCGACGATCGTCTTGCGCGGCGATGGCGGTTTCGGCGGACCGGGCGGGCCGGCGAAGGTTCCCCACCAAGTGCCCGAGCGCGCGCCCGACGACGTGTTCGAGACGCCGACGCGGCCGGAACAGGCCCTGCTCTACCGCTGGAACGGCGATCCGAACCCCCTGCATCTCGACCCGCAGGCAGCCGAACGCGCCGGGTTCGAGCGGCCGATCCTGCACGGGCTCTGCAGCTTCGGCTGCGCGGCCCATGCGCTGCTGGCCGTGCTGTGCGATTACGACGCCGACCGGTTCGGGTCGATGGACGCCCGCTTCACCGCCCATGTTTTCCCGGGAGAGACCCTTCGCACCGAGATATGGGCGGACGGGTCGTTCCGCACGCGGGCCGTCGAGCGCGACACGATCGTGATCGGCAACGGGCGTTTCCGCCATCGGAGGTGATGAAATGAACGTATCGCGCGTCTTGAGAGCCGATGGGGTGTTGGTGCTGACGCTTGACGAGCCCGAACGGCGCAACCCCCTCGGCCTTGCGGTGCGGCAGGCCCTCGCGGCCCATCTGGCCGAGGCCGAGGCCGACGATGCCGTTCACGCCGTCGTTCTGACCGGGGCCGGGGGCCATTTCTCCGCCGGCGGCGACATCCGCGACCAGACGGAGCGCAGCATTGCCGCCCACCGCGCCCGGATGGGCCAGATCAGGGAGTTGATCGGGCGCATGGTGCGGTACGCGAAACCTCTGGTCGCCGCGGTCGAAGGCTGGGCGGTCGGCGGTGGCTTTGCCTTGGCCCTCGCCTGCCCGACCGTGGTGGCCGCGCGCGACGCACGCTTTGTCGCGGGGTTCACGAAGATCGGCCTGATCCCTGATATGGGGCTTCTGGCGACCCTGCCCGCCCGGGTCGGGCCCGGCACGGCGCGGCGCATTCTGCTCGGCAACGCACCCCTGGAGGCCGAACAGGCGCACGGGCTCGGGATCGTCGATTCGGTCGCCGACCCTGGCGGCGCGGTCGAAACCGCAGCGGCCCTGGCGCTTGAAGAAGCGTCGGGCGCGCCGCTTCCCCGGCAGTTCGTTCTCAGCTACTTTGCCAGCGTGGTGGACGCGGCGCTGGACTATGAGCACGGCGTGCAGCCGATCCTGCTCAACAGCGCCGACGCCGCCGAGGGGCGCGCGGCCTTCTTCGAAAAGCGTCCCGCCCGGTTCAAGGGGCGCTGAACGGCGGAGGCAGCGCGGTGGCCTTACATGACAACCCGTGGAGGGCGCCCATCGTTCAAACGCGGCGAGTGCTTCTTTCTTTTGTGATGACCTCCGTCCTCGTGCTCGTCTTCGTGGACGTGGCATGGCTCACCCTGGTTGGCGCCACCGCGCTGACCCTTTATCTCGTCCTCGGTTGGCGGCAGTTCGGCTTTGGTGCCTGGGTGCCGATCCTGCTGGCGCTGGGCGTCCTGACGGTGAGTCTGTTCGGGGGTGTGCCGGGCACCGTTCTGATGGACGGCTTCGGGCGGATGCTGTTTCTGGCCGCACTGATCGCGCTTCTGGGCACGTTGCGCTCGGCTGCGGCGCTTGCCCGCGAGGTCAGTCAGGCGGGGGCCTATCTGACCGGGCAGCCCGCCTCGCGCCGATATCTGGCCCTGACGTTCGGGGGGCATCTCTTCGGGGTGCTGATCAATTTCGGCGGGCTTGCGTTGCTCCTCGACATGGCGATGCGCTCGATGGACACCGACGATAATCGACGGATGTCCGCCGAGATCCGCGAGGTGAAGCTCAAGCGCATGACGCTGGCCATCGTGCGCGGGTTCTCGTTGATCTCGCTTTGGTCGCCACTCGGATTCGCCACCAACGCCCTTCTCATTTCCATGCCGGGGCTGACCTACCTCGATTTCGGGCCCTTCGGCTTCGCGATGTCCTTCGTCTTCGTGGCGATCGGCTGGGCGGTCGATCGGATCGAAGGGCGGCGCTTCCGGGGGAAGGCCCTGCCGCGCGCCGCACCGCCACCGGGGTCGGCCCTCGGCGCGGTGCTTGTGGTGGGGCACGTCGTGCTGGTGGGCGGCCTGGTCTTCCTGCTGCATGGTCTGTCGCCGCTCGGCTTCCAGCAGGCGCTGATCCTGCTGGTGCCAGCCTATGCGCTGCTCTGGTCCGCCGTCGTGGGGATGGGGCGTCCAGGCGGCCCCACGGGCGCGGTGGTGGCGGCGGTTCGCGGCGCCTGGGTGCGGCTTCCGGACATGGGCGCGGAGATCGGCGTGTTCGCGGCGGCGGGCTTCGCCTCGGTGGTGCTGCCGGCCCTGATCCCGGTCGACGCACTGCGCAGCCTGATTGCCGAACTGGCGCTTGGTCCGGCGATCCTGGCGCCGGGGCTTTCCGTCGCGATCATTGGGCTGGCCTTCATCGGCGTGAATCCGATCGTCACCTCTTCGGTGCTTGGGGCCATCGCCTCCCAACTCAACGTGCCGGGCCTCGGGGATCCCCTCATCGCGCTGGCCATCATCGGCGGCTGGGGCACGGTCATCGGGCTGTCGCCGTTCATCACCACAGTCATCTTCTGCTCGGCGATCATCCGGCGTCCGGCCGCACGGATCGGACCAATCTGGAACGGCCCCTATTGCCTTGCGATCTTTTTGGCCTGGTGGGTGGTGCTCGGCGTTCTCATGGCGGCGGGCGTGCTGTAGGGGACCGCGCCGAACTCGGCCCGGATCGCGTTCGAGTGCTGACCCAGAGCGGGGACCTCCGCGTGCGCGACCCGCCGCCCCCCATCGAAGATCGCCGCCGGGGCCGGCAGCGCCACGGCGGCGCCAGCCGGCGTTTCGACCAGCGCCGTGGACAGATGCGGATGGGCAATCAGCCCGTCCATGTCGTTGACACCCGCGAAGGCAATGTCGGCCCCCAGGAGAAGGCGCGCGACCTCGGCCGCGTCGCGCGCCTCGACCGCGGCGGCCACGGCGGCGTTCACCTCGGCACGGTTCACGACCCGTTCATGGGCGGTCGCGAAGCGGGGATCGGTAGCCCACTCGGGGCGCTCCAGCAAGATCCGGCACAGCACGGCCCATTCCCGATCGTTCTGCACCGCGATCAGGATGTCACGCCCGTCGCTGGTGCGGAACACGCTGTACGGCGAGATCGAGGGATGGGTGAGGCCCATGCGCCGGGGCGGTGTCCCGGCCGCAGCATGCAGGAACGGCACGCTCAACCACTCGGCGGCCACGTCGAACATTGAGATCTGGATCTCGGTGCCTTCACCCGTCCGGTCGCGGGCGATCAGCGCCTCCAGGATTGCGGCCTGGGCCGCCGCGCCGGTGGCGATGTCGACGACAGAAATGCCCACGCGCGCCGGTTCCTCGGGCCCTCCGGTAATGCTGCAGAGTCCGGACTCCGCCTGGATCAACAGGTCATAGGCCTTGCGTTTCGCATAGGGGCCGGTCTCGCCATAGCCGCTGATCGCGCAACAGATCAGACCGGGGTTGCGCGCCCGCAACGCATCGAAACCGAGCCCCTTGCGCTCCAGGCTGCCGGGTTTGAGGTTCTGCACGAAGACGTCCGCGCGGTCGGTCATCGCGAGGAGCAGTCGCCGGTCCGCGTCCGCCGACAAGTCCACCACGACCGACTCCTTGCCCCGATTGAGCCAGACGAAGTAGCTGCTTTCCCCCGCCGCCGCCCGGTCGTAGCCCCGGGCGAAGTCGCCTTCCGGCCGCTCGACCTTGACGACGCGCGCTCCGGCATCGGCCAGGCGCGACGTGCAAAAGGGCGCGGCCACGGCATGCTCGACCGTCACCACGAGAATACCGTTCAGCGGCTGTTCATGCATCGCTGCTCCTCCCTGACCGCACGAGCGGGCGTCCTCGCGACAGGATAGGAAAGCAGATTTTATGCTTCTAAGGCTATTTCGTGATTTTAGAAATGCCGCTGAGGCATGATTCAGAGCGTCGTGCCCGGCCATTCGCCGGTGGCCGACAGACGGTGGACCTCGGCGATCAGGAATTCGGAAAAGGCGCCGATCAGGCGCGAGGACGGACGGTTGATCGGCGTCATCAGCACCAGTGTCCGGTCGACGCTACGCCCGACGATCGGCCGGGCGATCAGGCGCCCGGCGCGGACCCGACCGGCCACGCTGACAAGCGGCAGGACGGTGCTGCCGAGCCCGCGTTCGACGAATGCCAGCATGCTGGGCAGCATGTCGATCTCCAGCACCACGTTCAGATCGGCTTTTTCCTGTGCCGCGAGCATCTCCACTCGGCCCCGTAATCCGTGTTCGGGGTTGGGCAGCACCAGCGGCTGGGCCAACGCCACATCCACCGGGACCGGCGTGCCATCCGCCACGCTCGCAACGTCCGGCGACTGGATCAGGAAGAGCTGCTCAAGGATGATCGGTTGCATCTTGACCAAGGGCGATTTCTGCCCCTCGTAGGCGACGCCGAGGTCGATCCGCCCGCGCAACAGCCAATCCTGGACATGGCCGCTGAACCCCGAGACGATGCGCAGCTTCACCTCGGGAAACGAATCCAACGCCCGTTCGATCAGGTGGGTCGCGAGAACTTCGGCGACGGTTGGCGGCAGGCCCAGGGTCAGTGTACCGCGCAGCACCTGGTGCTCTCCGGAGAACTCGCCGGCGAGTGCGTCCACCTCTTCGAGGATCGCTCGGGCGCGACTGGCCAAGCGAAGGCCTTCCTCGGTCGGCATCACACCGCGTCCGTGGCGACGCAAGAGCGCCACGTTCAACTCGGCCTCAAGCGCCTTGACCTGCCGGCTGAGCGCGGGCTGGGCGATCGCGATGCGTTCGGCGGCCGCGGTGATGCTGTTCAGTTCCACGATGTGGACGAAGTTGCGCAGCTGTTTCAGATCCATTCCATGCCTGCATGATATCTCTGTTATATCCATAATGCATTTGAAACATGAATGGCAGCCCTGCAGCATTTGCACAAGGGAGGCCATATGCCGTGCCGACAGAGTGGCCGCCGCAGGTCCGGGCCTTGGCCCGCGCCACCGCGGAGGAGACCGGGGCCGCGCGGCTCTCTCCCATCAAAAAAAACCGGGAGGAAATCATGACCAATCGTTCTGTCGGGGCCGCCTTCGGTGCCGTGCTCGCCTGCGCGAGCCTGCCCGCCGCGGCTCAGGATCTGCCGGACACCATGGTCTGGACGTCGTATGACGTGGGCTCGGCCGGCTACGCCGAGGCCTCGGCCATCGCGGACGCCTTTGGCAAGGAGTACGGCACGCGGGTGCGCATCCAGCCGTCGGGCAGCGGCATCGGCCGGTTGCAGCCGCTCTTGCAGGGCCGGGCCGACTACGCCTTCCTCGCCACTGAGGCGTTCTTCGTCAGCGAGGGCGTTTATGACTTCGCCACGTCCGACTGGGGCCCACACGAATTGCGCGCCGTGGCGGGACGCCCGGCGGGCATCACGCTGATCGCGGCGGGCGACGCTGGGATCGACACCGTCGCCGATGCCCGGGGGAAGCGCATTGCCTTCGTGGCCGGCAATCCGTCGGTCAACGTGAAATGCGAGGCGATCCTGGCTTTCGGGGGGCTGACGCTTGACGATGTCGAGGTCATCACCTTCCCGACCTATGCCTCGGCCATGTCGTCGATGACCAGGAACGAGTCCGACGCGACCTGCACCACGCCGACCACCAGCCAACTCTACGAACTGGCCGAGAGCCCGCGCGGCATCTACTACGCCCCGCTGGAGCCCGACAACGAGGAGGGCTGGGCCAAGCTTCTGAAGGTGTTGCCGATCATGAGCCCGTCGGAAGAGGACGTGGCGGCGGGTCTGGCCGAGGGCGAGACCGCCAAGATGGCGGCCTACCGGTATCCGGTCGTCACAACGACCCCGGACAAGTCGGCCGACGCGGTCTATGCCTTCATCAAGGCGCTGGATGAGACCTATGACCTTTACAAGGACGGCACGGCGACGATGCGGCGCTGGTCGCTTGATCGCGCGGGTCGCCCCGCCATCGACCTGCCGTTCCACGAGGGCGCGATCCGGTATCTGAGAGAGATCGGCGTCTGGACCGAGGAGGACGATGCCTGGAACGAGAAACGGCTGGAGCGGATGAACGCCCTGGTCGAGGCCTGGGGCAGCTTCAAGGACGGTCATTCGGATTTGTCCGACGAGGACTTCGCCGCAGCCTGGATGGCACGCCGCAACGAGATTGTCGCGTCGCTCGACTGAGGACCGCGCACCATCGCCTTTGCAGGCTCCGCCCTCCGTCACAGGCGGGGGGCGGCAACCCAGACGATAGGGTGCTTCAATGTCGGGCGACCCTAAGCCACTCGCCGCCGGATCGGCGCCGTCCGCGCGGAATCAGGCAGGCTCCTCCTCCCGGGCGCAGGCCCTGCGCTGGCTGGTCCGCATCATGGGCGCCGTTGGCGTGCTGATGGCGATCAACCAGCAGTTCCTGCTGAACCTTTTCGGGTTCCAGCCGCTGGGGAACGCCTATCTTTACTACCTGATCGGCCTGTTCCTGGCCGTATCCTTCCTGGCCATCCCGATCCAGAGCAAGGCCAGGCGGCACCTCCTCTGGCTTGACCTGCTGCTGGGCGCGGCAGCGATGATCAGCGCCGGCTATCTGGGGCTCCACGGGCTCGAGATCATCCAGGCCGGATGGGAATACGATGCGCCGCTGATCGCCGACATCATGTCCTCGATCCTGATCCTCCTGGTTCTGGAGGGCGTGCGTCGCGCGGGCGGACCGATCCTGCTGGTGACGGCGCTGATCTTCGGGAGCTATCCCCTCTTCGCGGGTTACATGCCCGGCTTCCTCTGGGGCACGCAGTTCTCGTTGATCGAGACCGTGCGGGCCCATGTCCTGGGGGTCGAGAGCATCATCGGGATCCCGATGCAGGTGGTGGCCGAACTGGTGATCGGGTTCGTCATCTTCGGTTCGGTCCTCGTCGTCACCAAGGGCAGCGAGTTCTTCATGGAACTGGCGTCGGCGCTGCTCGGGCACAGCCGGGGCGGGCCGGCCAAGGTCGCGGTGATGGGCAGCGGCATCCTCGGCTCGCTCTCGGGCAGCGTGATTTCGAACATCCTGATGTCGGCGCCGTTCTCGATTCCGACGATGAAGCGCGTGGGATATCCGGCAAGCTACGCCGCCGCAGTTGAAAGCTGCGCCTCGACCGGGGCCACGCTGATGCCGCCGGTGATGGGGACGGTGGCATTCGTCATGGCCTCCTTCCTGGGGGTGCAATATTCCACCATCGTCGCGGCGGCGGTCATCCCGGCGCTGCTGTTCTATGTGGCGCTGCTGTTCCAGGTGGACATGTTCGCGGCACGCCGGGGGCTGCAGGGCCTGCCACGGTCGGAGCTCCCCGACATCTGGCCGGTGCTGCGCAAGGGCTGGCCGTACCTTCTGAGCCTCGCGGTGCTGATCTACGTCCTGATGGGGCTGCGGATGGAATCGCGCGCGCCCTATTACGCCTCGGCGGTCATGCTGATCGCCACCGCCTTCAACCGCGAAACGCGCCTGACCTTCGAACGGTTCAAGGTGCTTCTCCACGACATCGCGGTCAGCGTGGGGTCGCTGGTGGCGATCCTGGCCGGCATCGGGCTGGTCGTCGGCGGGCTCTCCTACACCGGCGTCGCGGGCGCATTCTCGCGCGAACTCCTGCTGTATGCGGGCGGGAACACGGCACTGATGCTGGCGGCGGGTGCCGTGACGAGCTTCGTTCTCGGGATGGGGATGACGGTCACGGCCTGCTACATTTTTCTGTCGATCCTACTCGCCCCCGCGCTGATCCAGACCGGCCTGGACCCGGTCGCCAGCCACCTCTTCATCCTCTATTGGGGGATGCTGTCCTACATCACGCCACCCGTGGCCCTGGCCGCCATCACCGCAGCAAACGTGGCCCGGACGAACCCGCTGACCACCGGGGTTCAGGCGATGCGGCTGGGGATCACGCTTTTCATCCTGCCGTTCATCTTCGTCTACGATCCAGCGCTGATCATGCACGGCACCCCGATGGAAGTCCTCCACTCCGTCGCGCTGGCGGTTATCGCGATCTGGGCGCTAACCTCGGGATTCGAGGCCTGGATCTACCGCGTCGGTCGGATCGGCCTACCCAGCCGCGTGGCGTTCGGCCTGGGCGGGCTGCTGATCCTCGTTCCCGAGCCGATCACCAGCCTGACCGGCTTCGCGATCCTTGCCTGCGTCATCGTGCTGAACCTCACCCTCGGGCGGCGCAAGGCAGAGGCGAAGGCGGAGGCATAAGGAGACAGCATGGACAAACGTGTGACGGACCTTGGCACCGCGGTGGCCCCGATCCGGGACGGGGCGGTGGTGATGATTGGCGGCTTCGGCTCGTCGGGCATTCCCTTCGGCCTGATCCATGCCCTGCTTTATCAGGGGGCGCGCGGGTTGACGATCATCTCGAACAACGCGGGCGCGGGCGAAACCGGGATCGCCCTGCTTTTGAAGGAACACCGGGTCACCAAGGTGATCTGCTCCTACCCCAGGACGCCGGGCTCGATCTGGTTCGAGCGGCGCTATGAGGCGGGCGAGGTCGCGCTGGAGATTGTCCCGCAAGGCACCCTTGCCGAACGCATCCGCGCGGCGGGTGCCGGGCTCGGCGGGTTCCTCACACCGACGGGCTATGGGACGAAGCTCGCCGAGGGCAAGGAGACCCGGGTGATCGACGGTCGCGGCTACGTGATGGAGGCGCCCTTGCCTGCCGACTTCGCGCTCCTGCGCGCCGAGGAAGGGGACCGCTGGGGGAATCTCCGGTATCACGCCACCGCGCGGAACTTCAATCCGGCCATGGCAATGGGGGCGCGCCATTCGATCGCCGAGGTGCGGTCCCTGTCGGACGGGCCGCTCGATCCCGAAGTGGTCGTGACTCCGGGAATTTTCGTGCAAAGCGTTGTCGAATATGGGGTTCGGCCATGAAGAGCCTGAGCGATGCGGACCTGGCGGCCCGGGTGGCGCGGGACATCCCGGACGGCTCCTATGTCAATCTTGGGATCGGCAAGCCCACGCATGTCTCGGCCTATGTTCCCGAGGGGCGCGAGGTGATCTACCACTCTGAGAACGGCATCATCGGGGTCGGACCGCCCCCCGCCGAAGGGTCGGAGGACCCCGAGTTGATCGATGCCAGCAAGCGGCTGATCACGACGGTGCCGGGCGCGGCCTATTTCGAGCATACCGACAGCTTCGCGATGATGCGCGGCGGGCATATCGATATCGCGGTTCTCGGGGCCTATCAGGTGGCCGAGAACGGCGACCTCGCGAACTGGGCCACACTGGACGAGACCTATCCGCCGGCGGTCGGTGGCGCGATGGACCTTGTGGTCGGAGTCCCGAAGGTCTTCGTGATGATGCGCCACGCCGGCAAGGACCGCACGCCGAAGGTTCTGCGCCGCTGCACATATCCGCTCACGGGGTTGGGGGTCGTGACGCGGGTGTACACCGATCTCGCGGTTCTGGACGTGACGCCACGCGGTTTCGTGCTGGTCGATCTCGCTCCGGGGAACACGCTCGACGAGGTGCAGGCCCTGACCGAGGCAACGATCCATGTTTGAGGACGGCCACCTGCGGAACGCCCGAGAGCATCCTCCGCGTTTGGAGCAGGAAATCCTGCGATACGGCGGCCCCGAGGCCAAGGAAGAAGAAGGAGCGGCTTGTGCGAACCAGCGCACCTGAAGAGTTCGACGACCTGCGCGACGCGCTGCGGGCGCTCTGTGCCGGGTTCCCGGCGGCGTATCACCGGCAGCATGGCGCCGACGAGACCTACCCCGAGGCGTTCATCCAGGCTCTGACCGAGGCCGGCTGGCTTGGCGCGATGATCCCTGAGACGTATGGCGGATCGGGCCTCGGGCTCACCGAGGCGTCGATCGTGATGGAGGAGATCAACCGTGCGGGCGGCAATGCCGGCCATTGCCATGGCCAGATGTACAACATGGGCACGCTGCTGCGGCACGGATCCGAAGAGCAGAAAGCGCGCTATCTGCCCCGCATCGCCAGCGGAGAGTTGCGGTTGCAGTCCATGGCGGTCACCGAGCCGACCACGGGCACCGATACGACGAAGCTGAAGACGACCGCCGTGCGGAAGGGCGATCGCTATGTCGTCAATGGTCAGAAGGTGTGGATCAGCCGGGTGCAGCATTCCGACCTGATGATCCTGCTTGCCCGCACCACGCCCTTATCCGAGGTCAAGCGCAAGTCTGACGGCCTGTCGGTCTTCCTGGTGGAGCTGGACCAAGCCATCGGCCAGGGAATGGAGGTGAAGCCGATCCCCAACATGGTCGGCCATGAGACCAACGAGATCTTTTTCGACGAACTCGAGATTCCCGCTGAGAGCCTGATCGGCGAGGAGGGAAAGGGGTTCCGCTACATCCTGGATGGCCTGAACGCGGAGCGGACCCTGATTGCGGCCGAGTGCATCGGTGACGGCTACTGGTTCATCGATAAGGCGGTGTCTTACGCGGGCGAGCGGGTCGTCTTCGGCCGGCCCATCGGGCAGAACCAGGGCATCCAGTTCCCGCTGGCCCAGGCCTACACGCAGGTGGAAGCCGCCAATCTCATGCGGTTCGAGGCCTGCCGACGGTACGACGCCCACAGAGAGTGCGGCGCGCAGGCGAACATGGCCAAGATGCTGGCCGCCGATGCGTCGTGGCAGGCCGGCAACGCCTGCCTGCAGACCCTGGGCGGCTTCGGCTTCGCGCAGGAATACGATGTTGAGCGGAAGTTCCGCGAGACGCGGCTCTATCAGGTGGCGCCGATCTCGACCAACCTGATCCTGTCCTATCTGGCCGAACATGTCCTCGGGTTGCCGCGCAGCTTCTGATCGGGGACGCGGCCCCGCCTTGAACCCGCATCCGTCACCGGGTTTTGGGTAGATCAGGGTTTTGTGAGCGATCACAGACCGCTATCGCGGATTTTGAGCGGCTGTTTTTAGCAGGGTGTTTTTGGCGGTGTCGGGACCGCGGTTTTCCACGCTCAGCGCGCGCACAACCGGAAACGCGCTCTGGTGGCACGCGAAGTTCACTTTCGGTGTCGTTTCGACGTGAAGGATCAGCCCCTCGGACTCCGCCCCATCCATGATGTCCCCCGTTTCCGACACCGGACAATCGGTGCTCAAGGGGGCGCCGGGCGCAAGAATGGATCGGGTTTGGTGCTGGTCATCGCGGCCGGACGCCGCGCGGTCCTTGGAGGCGAGCGTGCGCCTTTCGACAACACCGCTCACCTGCCCCTCGTGTTCCTGCCCTCGCTCGATCGTCAGGCCGCCCCGCCCGACCCCGCGTGTCGCGCCCTGAGGGCGTCGGCGACGCGCCGCGCCTCGGCCTCGTGGCCCGGCGGGATCGGCACCGCCACGACCTCATGACGACGATAGAGGCTGAAGACACGGCCTCCGGCAGACTGCAACACGGAGTAGTGGATTCGCAGTGCCGGTTCGGGCGCGTCCTCGACACCGGCGTCCTCGAAACGGCCCAGCAGGCCGCCCCAGACATGGCTCTGGCGCCCGACGCACAGCGCGCGCGGGCCGATGTGGATCTCGAATGGACCGCGCCGCAGGTGCCGCGCCGACAGCCACGGCATGACAAGGGCCGCCACCAGCACCAAAACGAAAACCGCCGCCAGCACGCCCACGGTGATCAACGCCGCCTCGGTGTCCTCGGCGAACAAAAGGAACCCGCCGCCGATCAGCACCATCAGACCGCCGATCACCGCCAGGATGGCCTTGGCCCGTTCGCGTTGCTCGGCCCGGGTGTCGCCGACGAAGGCGATCCAGTCGGCCTCGGGATAGGACCAGCAGGCCAGCCGCTCGCGCCCCGACAGCAGGCGGTCGAGCGCGCCCACCGCGCCGATGAACAGCGCGCACGCGATCAGGCCGCTCAGCAGCAGCAACAGGCCGAACATCGTGGCCGCGAACCCGATGCCCGCGCCCCAGATGCCGTACAGATGCGGCATCGCCATCAGGGCGGCGCCGACCAGGGCCATGCCCAGCGTCCAGACCACGGCCTTGCCGTGGGTGGTGGCGGCTGCGCGGGCCTTTGGCTGGCGCGCGAGTCCGCCATCGCCGGCCCAGCGTAGCCCGACCGCGCCCGCCAGCCCGCCCAGCATCAATGGCCACCATCCCCGCAGTGGATACAGCAGGTCCGCCGGCACCTCGTCCCACGACCACAGATCGGCCGTCGGTGTCCGGTTCAGCCACAGGGTGGGCGCCTGCGCGCCCACGCCGACGGTCGCGTAAACGGGGTGGTGCGGGCTCAAGGCCATGGGCACCGCCTCGACGGCGACGTAAACCCGCTCGCCCGGTCGGCGCGCGGCGGCGGACAGCAGCGGCGCCCACCCGTCGCCCGACACCGCGACCGGGCCGCCGTCCGTCTCGCGCGCGATGAAGTCGGCCATCGACTCGCCGTCATGCTGGCGGCGCACCTGCGCCCGCATCGCGGACAGGGCGCCGAACCCGACCAGCGACGGCGAATGCGCTCGCTCGTACCGGGCCGGCCAATCGACGGCTTCGACCTCGACCACCTCGGGGGCGGGGAACCAGATCGCCAGCAGGACCACGATCAGGGCCGTCAGCGGCAGCAAACGCAGCAGAACACCAAGCATGGCGACACTCCATTGCGGGCGGCTCGGCATTCAAGCGCGGATGCATTGAGCGGAAACCCATAGCGGCAACAAAGGTATGACCGGTGCCCGACGGCTGTCCAGGCCATGTGTACGCAAATGCCTTGCCGTCGCCAAAATCCCTGATCATCATCGGGATATCCGGTCGAGGGGGACTGCGTGGGGGGCTGGGACGATGGCACGGATGGGCTGGCGCGCGGCGCGCCTGATAGTGGTTGGTCTTGCCGTTCTGGTTTGGGGCGTGGCCGGGCCGCCACGCGCGGCGTGTGCCGACGGCTCCCGAGCGGCAGCCGTGCAACTCGCCCAAACGCCCGTGGATCGGGCTGCCGCCGGGTTGTCGTTGCCCAAACCCGTGTTCGCGCCGAACGAGGTCGTATCGGTCACCTTTCAGGCGTCGGAAACCTATCCCGGCAACACCTACATCCTGCTGATGAAGGGCGACGTCCCGCACGGCGATTTCAACACCCTCGACCAGAACGACACCGCCTATCACCGGCTCGACGGCGCCACGTCGGGCGTGCGGGAGTTCAGGGCCCCCCTGCCGGAGGGCACCTATACCCTGCGCATGGCCGCGCCCGGAGATATCGGCGAACTGGCCTCCGTTCCCTTCACCGTGCGGGTGGACCGCGAGGCCGCCTCGCTGTCATTGCCCAAGGACACCTATGCCCCCGGCGAGGCGATGCCGCTGGCCTTTACGGCGTCCGCGACCTATCCGGCGCGCACGTATCTGCTGCTGATGAAGACGGACGTGCCGCACGGTGACTTTCTCGTGCTCGATCAGCACGACACGGCCTATCACCGGCTGGACGGCGCGACCACGGGCGAACGGCCGTTCACGGCGCCGCTGGCGGAAGGTACCTATGACATCCGCATGGCGGAGACGACCAACAACATCGAGTTGGCCTCGCTGACGTTCACGGTCGCGGTGGACCGCGCGGCCGCGTCGCTGTCCTTGCCGAAGCCGGTCTATGCGCCGAATGAAACCATGCCGCTGGCCTTCACGGCCTCGCCCACGTATCCCGCGCGGACGTATCTGATGCTGATGACATCGGACGTGCCGCATGGTGACTTCGCGGAACTGGATCAGCACGACACGGCCTATCATCGCCTGGACGGCGCCGCAGAGGGCACGCGCGATTTCACCGCGCCGACCGTCGAGGGCACCTATGACCTGCGGATGGCAGAGACCACCAACAACGTCGAGCTGGCCTCGCTGACCTTCGACGTGCGCGTGGACCGGGAGGCGGCCTCGCTGTCCCTGCCCAAGGATGTTTACGCCCCCAACGAGGTCATGCCGGTCGAGTTCGCGGCCTCGGCCACCTATCCGGCGCGGACGTATCTGATGCTGATGAAGGCGGATGTGCCGCACGGCGATTTCATGGTGCTCGACCAGCACGACACCGCCTATCACCGGTTGGACGGCGCGACCGACGGTACGCGGGACTTCCGGGCGCCGATGGCTGAAGGCCCCTACGACATCCGCATGGCGGAGACGACGAACAACGTCGAGTTGGCCTCGCGGACGGTTACGGTCGCCGTGGACACGGGCGCGGCCTCGCTGTCGCTGGCCGCGAACTGGGTGGCCCCGGGCGAGACGTTTCCTGTCGCTTTCACCGCGTCGGCCACCTATCCAGCGCGGACCTTTATCCTGCTGATGAAGGCGGACGTGCCGCACGGCGATTTCGCGGTGCTCGACCAGCACGACATCGCCTATCACCGGCTGGACAACGCCACCGAAGGCAGCTGGGAGTTCCGGGCTCCGGCCGAACCAGGGCTCTATTCGCTCCGCATGGCCGAAACCAGCAACAACCGGGAGCTTGTCTCGGTGCCCCTGCGTGTCTCCGAGACCCGGCCGGATGATGTGAAGCCGGTCAGCGCGCGCGGCGCCGGCGCGCCTTCGGATGGGAGCGGGACCGATCGTGTGGCGGATGTTGGCGATGGCGGTGACGATGCGTCCCCCCTCGATCCCGGCGCCGATCCCATGGGCTACGCCGGCATCTGGCGCAATACAGAGGGCGGACACCCCATGACCCTGACCGTGGACGGAACCAGGCTGACCGGAACCTATGTGCCTGACGACGGTGAATTGGACGGCTCCATTCGCGGGTCCCGGTTCGACGGCTACTGGATCGAGAATGGCTCCAAACAGAGGTGTGACACGGCCCGCAACGGCCGCCATCACTGGGGACGGGTGATGTTCGAGCGCGACGGGGAAACCCTGCGCGGAACATGGGGCTACTGCGACGACCCGCCCACGGCCGGATGGAACGCAACTTTTGCTGGACCGGTCGAGGAAAAGCCGGACCTGACCATTCGCGAGGACCTGGACGTCAGCGACCTGATCCGCCAGCTTGAGGCTATCGTCGGGGAGGACGGCCGATGAAACGCGCGCAACGCATCCTTTCTGCGACGCTGGTTTCCGCCGTCTGCCTTTGCGTCACGCATGGTGCGGCTCAGGCCGAGCGCAAGGCCAAGCCCGACGCAGGATCGGCGCCCGACGTCATCGTCGCGGCCTCTTCCGAGCCGGCCATCCCCACCTTCGCACTCCCGGCGGCCCCGTCCGACAAGGCATCGTCCGAACCGGCACCCGCCCTCGATCCGGAGGCGCTGGCGGGCCTATCCCCAGAGCGCCAACGGGAGGTCGCAGCCCTGTGGGCCGACCTGGACCGCACGCCGGACGATGCCGCCCTGTGGGTGCGGCTGGGCGATGCCCTCGCCGCACGCCCGACCCAGGCGGATGCGGCGATCGCGGCCTATTCCACCGCGCTGCTGTACGACCCCACCTTGACCGATGCCGAACGCACGCTGGCCGGCCTGCTGACCTCGCGCGGCTATTTCGGCGCTGCCCTGACGACCTATGAATCCCTGCTCTCCCGCACGGCCGAGGATCCGGACTGGCTGGACCTTGCAATGGCTTGCACGCTGTATGCCCGCACCGAAACGCTCGACCGGGGCGCGGCCCTGCTGGACCACATGCTGCTGATCTCGCCCCACGACCGCACCCTGCTGGCGCTTGGCATCCTGGAGCGCGCGCGCGGCAACGAGGACGGCGGCACTGCCGTGATCGCCATGATCCGGGACAACCCGCGTACCGAACCGCTGCTGCGGGCGCTGGCGGAAACCCTACTGCGCGAGGAGGGGCAGCCATGATCCGCCGTGCCTGTGTTCTGGCCGTCGTTGCCTGTATCCTGCTGGCGCTGCCCGCTCCCGTCCGCGCCCAGGTCGAAACCAACGTCGAGGCCTGGGTCGGGGCGATCCGCGAGGCCGACGAGACCATCCAGGCGTTCGAGGCGGCGGCGCGGCGCGGCGATGCGGTGGAAATGCGCCGGCTGGCCGTCCAACTGCGCGCCGATCCGGTCGCGGTGCAGCGCCTCAATCAGTTCGGCGACGACCGGCTGATCCGCGAGGCCGCGCGCCAGCACGATATGATCCAGAGCGGCACGCGCGACCGGTTGCGGGAACGGCTGGCGCGGGAATACAACGTGCCCGAGGACGCCATCGAGTTCTTCGAGGCCACCAACGCTCCCAATCCGGGTGACCGTCCCAAGCTGGGCCAGGACTGGGATGTGACGGTGCGGGTCAACGGCCGCGACATCCCCCACGCCGAGGTCGAGGGCCGCGTGGCCGATGCTTATTTCGAAGCCACGCACGGCCGGCCGCCAGCCTCGCCCGACGAAGCCCGGCGTTTCGCCCGCGACCTCTCGGTGGAGGTGACCGACGTCAAGCATGTCGAGGCCTACGGCATCGACCGGCGCGACACCGCCACCTTCTTCGACGGCCCGCCGGATGCCCGCCTGCGCGATCCGGAGCAGATCCGCATGGCCATGCGGCACAAGTCGCTGGAGCCTGCCAACCGGGCGCGTGCCATCCTGGACGAGGCCGAGGATCTGGTCCGCGCCCAGGGCCTCGCCCCCAACTCGACCGAGGCGCGGGCGATCCTGGATCAGGCTCGCCGCGCCGCCGTCGGCCAGGAACTGGAGCAGTTCCGCCAGTTTGCGAAACAGTACGACAAGCACATCCTGCCGCGCGTCACCGCCCTGGGCGGGCAGGTGCCGAGCAACCTCGACGAGGCGGCCCGGATTCTCCGCATGGGCGGCGAAAGCCGGCTGGCTCCGGCTGAGGTGCGGCGCCGGCTGGCGCAGCTTGGCACCTCGGTGGATGACGTGATCGAGCGCGGGACCGGCCTGTTCGAGGCCGCCCACAAGCTGCGCCCGCCCAAGAGCGGGCTGCAGACGCTGGCCAAGGCGGGCGGGGCGGTGCTGGCGGTCATCGAGATCGCCGGCGAGGGCTCTCGCGCCGCGCTGACCGTGCGGGAACGCGCCGCCATGCAGGGTGAACAGGTCACATGGCTGGGTGCGGGTGGGGTCGAGATGGCCGAAGAGATGTTCAACAATATGGTCGTGGCGCCGGTGAAGCTGGGCCACGCCGTGCTGGACGGGACCATCGGCGAAGCCTCGCGCATCATGGGCGAGGAGTTCGCCAGCGCCGACGGCGCGCTGGACGGCGCCGCCGCCTTCGGGCGCGGCATGTGGCGGATCACCAAGGGCGCGGCCAACGCCACCGGCCAGGGTTTGGGCTGGGTCGCGACCGTCACCGGCAACGGGATCCTCGATCTCACTGAGGATCCGGTGGAGGCCGGCGGCCACCTGATCGACGCCACGGTGCGGGGCCTGGGCGAGATCACCGGCATCAAGGCCATTGCCGACAACTGGTATTACGATTCCGAGGCCGACCGGCGCGGCTATGCCCTGATCCGGGGTGTGGGCGGACGCTATGAAACGACCATCCGCGACCGCGTCAACGACCTGAAGCGAATCGAAAATCGGCTGCGCGAAACCCGATCCGACACCGAACGGCGGATGCTGGAACAGCAATACGCCGAGGCGCGGGCGGCTCTGGGACAGGCGGCTGATCGCTGGCGCCAGTTCCGCGACAAGTCCCTGGGGCGCGACCATCCGGTGGGCCAGGAGCTTGACCAGGCCATGCAGCCCTGGTTGGAACTGGCCGACCGTGCGCCAACCATGGTTGAGCGGGTCACGGTCGAGGGCGTGGACGACGCCTGCACCAAGTTCCTGGAAACCACGGTCAACGAAGTCGAGAGCCTGCTGGGGTCGATGCGACCCTCGGAACTGGCCAGCCTGAGCCGTCGGCTGGGCACCGACGAAGACCACTTGAGCCTGATGAACTGCATCTGCCGGGCGACGTCGTCGGGCTCATCGTCCGTCTCGAAGTACTACGAAACCAAATCGGTCGATTATTCGCCGTCCTGCGAGGACACGTCCAACGGCCCCTGCGTCAATGCCGGCTGGGGCTGCTGGCGACACTCACCCCAGATCACGGCGGAGGTCATCACGTCCTGCAACGTTGCCTACAAGGTCTCACGCGCGCTGTGCCTGAGAGGAACGCGACGGTGAACCCTGCCGATTCCGTGAGTGTGATACCGGCGCGGCACATTGGGTCCGGACGCGGCGGCTTTTGACATTGCGATGGCCAATCACGATCCGGTGGCGTTCGAGGTGGCGGCGCTGCGATACGGCGCCATGGCAGTCGCCGTCCTTCTGTTCCTGCTGGCCCTGTACTGCGGGACCGCGATGAGGCCGTGGCCCACTGGCGCGACATGCTGCGGCTGTGCCCGAACGACAACATGGGCCTCCGCCATGTGCTGGCCCCGAAACTGCTGCACCTGACCCTGTTCGAGGCCGTCCGCGCGGTGCTCGACGCGTACGAGGAGCCGGACCTTGCCAAGGCGGGGGCCGAATGGAGCTACACCGACGCCCTGCTGAGGTTCAAACAGGGCGGGGCCACGTCGGGGGCGAACACGGCGCTAACCGCGGCCATCAAGAACACCCCCCATGTGCCGGCCTCCCTGCTCGGCGAGACACGCCTGCCGAAACAGCCGCCGCCCCACGACGCCCTGGGATCGAAGGACGAGGCGGTCCTCACTGTCCTCTCCAGCCTGGAAACCTGGACCTCGACCAAAGGCGCCCTGACCTGGCTGAGAGCCTGACTCAAAAGCCTACTGGCGGGCGAGGCGTCGCAGCGCGAGTTGGATGGAAGCGATGCTGACGAAAGCGGCAAGGGTGTCGGCGAGGT
>NZ_FNAP01000005.1 GCF_900101965.1 Rhodospira trueperi
CCTCGGCGCCCCTGTCGCCTCCCCCGTGCCGAACCTCGCCGAACTCGTCACAGCGCGCTGCCAAGCCTGACCGCCCGCACTTCTGCCCCGGTTACCTTCTACGGTTCGCGAAAGTCGCCCACCACGCCGTTCCCACTCTGGAATGACCCTATCCCCTTGATTCAGAACACGTTCCCCAATTCTGGGGACCGAGCGGATGGGGCTGGCAGCGGCGGGGGGGCACGCCGGAAGTCATTGAAAACCAATTCCCCAAAACGGGGGAATTGTTTTTAATCAATGCCTTACGTTCTTACACCGCTGGCGAAGGGCGTCCGCCACCCCCTCCGGTTCGTCAGTCCTGGGCATGAAGGTGGGCGGCGCCGATGGCCTGATACAACGCGAACAGAGCATCATGCGCCTGGGCCGCAAGCGCGAACCACTCGGGGTTCAGGGTGACGGCCGGGTGTTCCATCAGATGCCCGTCCACGGCTTCCATCAGAAACGACGCCATGTGCAAGGCTTCGTGACACCCGTAGCTTCCGGGCTGGACTCCCTTGGGGTCCAGGTCCTTCCCCATGTCCGCCAGATACTCCTGGCGCAAGGCTTCGGTTTCATCCGGATTCATGGCGTTCCCTTTTGCAATCGCGCGCCGTGGGGCGCCACAGGCTTCGAAGCGGTCGGCCCGGCCGCAATTCAGTCCCGCACCTGAGCCCTGGTCGCCGCGCGTCCGACACGCCGCATCCGCCTGGCGAACCGGCGCTTGATCGTCCGCACTTCCCCACGGCGCCACTGGATGAACCTGCGCCCCTTCCGGTTGAAGGCGTCGTACTCATCCTGACTCGTCGGGTCGCGATGCCCCATCATGGCTCAATCCCCCTTGCCACCTCACGATTGGGTCGCGCCCCACTTGGGGCACCTTTGTGTTCGCCAAATCGGGCGCGCTCAAATGCGTTTCGTCAACCCGACCGGTACGCGCCGTTCACGGTGGGGGTCCCCTTGCGCAACCGAACGCCCGGCCGCGCCGCCGTTAGGTGCGATGAACTCGACGCCGGCGGGCCAGTTTCGGGGCGCTGCTTACCCTGCCGGGTCAACGGGTTCTGTCAGAGTTTATGCACCAAAGGCTGATAGCGCCTTGAAGCATCCTGTGCAGAATAGAAGGTAGCTTGCGCACCCTGTTAATATGCCAAGGCCGTAGGTTAGGGCAACGCGTCCATTTAAACGTTCGTTTTCATTTTCAATCTGAGACTGTTCTTCTTTTATGACTTCGTCCGCGCTACCCGATATGATCCATCTCATCTTATTTGCCTCGTTATACTGCATTTGAGCGAGGCATTGGAAATTAATGTAGGCGATCAAAGCGCATAACGCGATAGATGCTAATCCAGCAACAAACCAGCTTAGGTCAATTTCAGTGCCTTTGTTGCCAAGGGCAGTCACAAAACCGGGAAAGGCAATTAGAGCGCCGCCATTCAACATAAAGGCCCATCTAACTGCAATTTGTGCGTACGAAATGCTGTGCCCCATGAACTCTTGCGCTCGCTGTTCATGCGGCGCAACCATTTTTTCATTCCACTCTAAATGAACATCGAGCGGGGTTTTGTTTTCAGTCATCCTTATTATCCCCTTTGAGGCTTAGCCGCACCCCCGGCCCGCCGCCGTTCTCAGGGATGAACACAACGCCAGCCGCTTCAAGAGCGGTGCGGATGGCGGCTTCGGTAGCTGCGCGGGTATCGTCGCCCCTCTCGAAGCGCGTGACCGTGTTGACGCCGACACCGGCCTTGGCGGCCAAATCCCGTGTCGTCCAATCGAGGGCCGCCCGCCCCATTCGAGATTGTCTGCCTGAAATCATAATGGTGACTTTATCACCGTTTTCGACTTGACACGCAAGCCTGCCCTGCCCAAGATCGGCTTATGGTGACAAAATCACCAAAGCGGCTGGCGGGGAAGGTGGAAGCTCCCGTCGCCAGCCTGACCGAAACCCCGTGACGGAGACACGAGGCATGGCTGATTCGAGACATACCACGCCGCCCCCGAGGGGCGCCACACACTCCCGCCGCGCCCTGTTGAAGACCGGCGCGCTTGCCGTCGGCGCCGCCGCTGTTCCCGCCGTTGCGCTGGCCGCGCCGTACTCGGACGCGGTCCCGCCCGACATGGACGGACTGGCCGTCATGCAGATCGAAGGCCGGCACATCCTGGTGGACCTGTTTCGCGCGCCGACACCCGGTGACAACGTGGTTGCCCTTGTGCCCACGCTGGGAACTCGGGACCGGTCTCTGCAAGTGTTCAAGGCGCAAGGCCGCTCTGTGGATTACGCCCTGCCCCATGGGTCCCGGACGGTCTGGCGGACGGATCGCTGGTACGAAGCCGTGGGCGTGATCGTTGAGGGGGTGCGCCATGCCTGACGCCATCCCACGCCGCACGGTCATCAAGGCGGTTGCTCTTGCGGGCGCCGCTGCATCGGTGCCCCTTGCCGTCCTCTCCCCCATACGCGCACCTGAACCGGACCCAACCCGGCACCACCTGGGCGGCTTTGCCGTCATGCAGATTGGCGGTCGTCGTCTGCTGGTGGACCTGATCCGGGCGCCCGAACCCGGCGATGAGGTTGTGGCGCTGACGCCGGTCCCGGCCGAGGCAACGCGCGCGCTGACGATCTTCCGCGCGGCCGATTTCCAACCGCCCCAGGCCGCTCCCATGAAGCGGCGGGTCTACTGGCATCGAACGGAGCCCACCGACGCCATGGTGGCGTGCGAGGCCATCGGCGTGGTGGTGATCCAGGGCGGCCCGGCCCCAGGCTGAGCGGCGCCGTTGTGGGCGCCGTGGCGGCCGGGTTCAGAAAACGTTCTCCCCATCCAACGAAAAAACTTATTGCATTCGCACTAGCTTTGCTCCTAACCTAGCGCAAGCGCAATAGGTGAGGCACTCCAATGACCGCAAAACCCTCATACCCCGCCATCGTGGTTTCCGCCGTTACGGGCATTCCCCGCAACACCCTCAATTCCTGGATTCACCGTGGGTGCATTCCCGGCACCTCTGAGACCGTCGCAGGCCGCGCCCGGACGTTCAGCTTTGCCGATATCGTCTCGCTCGCCTGTATTGCTGAACTGGTCAATTGTGGCGTCTCGATCCGGGTTGCGGCTGAAATCTTCAGTCGCCAGGACCTGCGGTCCTGGATCGACGTTCACCAGGAGTACGAAGAGGCGGGCCTTCCTGAAGAACCGTTTTACGTGTCCATCATCAAGGCGCGGGACACGGAAGGTCGGGACTACGTTGACTTCGCCCTGATGTACAACGCGGCTGAACTTCAGGCGGAGGTCGCGGCCCGCCGCCTGGCGGTGATCCTGGATGTTTCCGCGATCCGTCGCGAAACGGCCGAGAAGCTTCGGGGCGCCTGACCATGGCCGCGCCGCTTTCCCGCATCGTCCGGCGGCTGTTCCGCCGCTCGCTGGATGCCGGTGGGTCGGGCCGGCGCTGGTCCGGGGCGCCGGTGTCGGGTCGGTCCCTGACCAACGAGGTTATCGGCGCCGGCCGGACGATCCAGGCGCGGGCCGCGCACGTCGTGCGCAACAACGCCCATGCCGGCGCGGGTGTCCAGGGGCTCGTGTCCAACATCGTTGGGCCGGGCATCAAGCCGTCCTCGCAGCATCCCGACCCCGCCACGCGGGAGCGGATCAACGAGGTTGCCGGGGACCTGTTGGACCATCTGGACTATGACGGCCCGGGCGGGTTTTACGGTGCCCAGGCCATGGCGTGCGGTCAGATGGTCGAGGTCGGGGAGTGCTTCGGGCAGTTGTTCGAAGACTCCGACGAACCGGGACTGACGCGCCTTCGCCTGATCCACGCGGACCAAGTGCCCTATGAGTTCCCCATGATCGGCCCCGCTTCCCGCGTCCGCGCGGGTGTGGAACTGGACGACATGGGCCGGGTGCAGGCTTACCACGTCCTTCCCCGCCGTCCGGACGATCCGACCGCACCGTTCGTGAATGCCTTCACCCCGGTTCGGATCGACGCGCGGGACATGGTCCATCTGTTTCTGCCTCAAGAGCCCGGACAGTTGCGCGGCGTGTCCTGGTTCGCGCGAGTGCTGTTGAAGCTGCACGAGTTGGACCAGTTGGACGACGCCACCCTGGTGAGCGCCAAGGCCCGCGCCATGATCATGGGCGCGATCACTGACCCCGAGGGCAACGGGGGCGGCATGGACGGGACCCAGGACGGTGGTGTTCTGACCGCCGGCATGGAGCCGGGGAGCCTGCTGAACCTGCCCCCGGGCACGGGTGTGGACTGGTTCGACCCCAAGGCGTTCGAAGATTACGACGCCTTCACCAAGGCGCACCTGCGCGCGGTCGCGGCCGGGCTGGGCATCCCTTACGAGGTCCTGACCGGGGACCTGGCGGGCGTCAACTATTCGTCCATCCGCGCGGGTCTGGTCGAGTTCCGCAAGCGCCTGGAGCACTGGCAGCACAACGTCATGGTGCCCCGGTTCTGCCAACCGGTGTGGGACCGGGTTGTCTCGACGGCCGGCGCCGCTGGTTTGTTGCCGGGCTATGCCGACGATCCCGCCGCGTTCCATCGCGTCGAGTGGCTGCCCCCGCGTCAGGAATGGGTCGATCCCAAGAAGGACGCCGAGGCGGAAATCATCGCCATCCGGGCGGGCCTGAAGTCCCGGACCCAGGCCATCGCCGAACGCGGCTATGACGCCGAAAAGATCGACGCCGAGCTTGCGGCGGAGCGCGCACGCGAGGCCCGGCTTGGCCTGACGGTGGACACGAACCCGGCCGTGACGACCAAGGCGGGCCTGACCCCGACGCTCTTGACCGATGAGTCCCCAGCACCGGAGGCGACCGACTATGCGGCATGAACCCTGCTCTGAACGCGCCCGCGCCGCCAGTTGCGGGGACTTCGCCGCCTGGCTGGCTGAGCGTGAAGCCGAATTCGAACGCCTGCTTGAAGACCTGATGGACGATGAACCGGTTGCGCGGAAGGCCCCCGACGATGCCGCTTGATTCCACCGCGCTGCGCACCCGCGCCGCTCAACGGGCCGCGACCTTGGATCGTGAAGCCCGGACCGTGGAGGTCGTGGCCCTGTCCGGGCTGGCCCCTGTCACCCGTCCGGCACCGGCACCCGCGCACGACGTGCGCGGCCCGTGGATTGAGGAACTGGACGCGGCCGGCGCCGGCTATGTCACGGGCGCCCCGGTGCTCATGGACCACCGCAACGCCGTGGATGCCGTCGTTGGCACCGTCGAGGGCGCGCGGGTCGAGGGTGACCGGATCATCGCGACGGTGCGCTTCGATGCCTCCCCGGAGGCGGATCGCCTGATGGACAAGGTCCAGGCCGGTTCGGTGCGCGGCGTGTCGCTGGGCTACAGCGTCCAGGAGTGGAGGCGCGCGGGCGCCCGCGATGGGCTTCCCGTCTTCCGCGCCACGAAGTGGACGCCCCGAGAACTGTCTTTCACCCCGCTGGGGAGCGACCCCGGCGCCATCGTGCGAAAGGAGCACATCACCATGGCGGATCAGGCGCAGCCGACGCCGACCGGCGAGCCGAATACGGACGGCGCCGCGAGCATCGAGGATCGCGTTGGCGCTCTCGAAACCAATATGGAAGGCATGGCCGCCACCCTGGACGAAATCAAGGCGGCCGTGACCAAGGGCACGAACGACAACGACAGCCGGTCGGACACGGCCACGCGGTCCGTTGCCCCCGGGACGGTGAGCACGCGCGCCACCGTCATCAACAACCGGCCGGGCAGCGTGACGGGCGGCGCCGACTACACCGACCCGGCGGTGATCCGCCGCGCCATGGCGGACTCGCTGGCGGCGCACTTCACGCCCCTGGTGAAGCCGGAGGGCATGGCGGCGCAGTTCATGCGACATCGCGCCCTGGATTTTGTGGCGGAATTGGCGGCGGTCCGTGGCGAGCGCGTCAACGCCTTCGACCGTGAAGCGGTGTTCAACACCATCTTCACCCGCGCGCACACGACGTCGGACTTCCCGCTGCTGCTGGCGGACGCGGCCAACAAGGCGCTGCTGGCGCAGTATCAGGCGGCGGCGCCGACCTATCGCCAGTTGGCGGCCAAGAAGCCCATGAACGACTTCAAGGCCCACAAGTTCCTTCGCGTCGGGGACTTCCCGGACTTCCAGGAAGTGGCGGAAGGCGGCGCGCATGTGCGTGGTTCGATCAGCGAAACCCAGGAAACCGTGACGCCCAAGGAGTTCGCGACCGGGATCACCATCGGTCGGCGGGTCCTGATCAACGATGACCTTGGCGCCCTCGCGGACTTTTCCGCCCTTGTCGCCGTCCGCGCCGCCGCGTTCGAAAACAGCTTGGTCTATGCGCTGTTGGCCGGCAACGGCCCGACCATGAGCGATGGAGTCGCGCTGTTCCATGCGGGGTCCCACGGCAACAAGGCCGGCACGGGCGGGGCGATCAGCGTGACCACCGTTGGCGCGGCCGTGGCGGCGCTGCGCAAGATGACGGGCCTGGACGGCATGAAGCTGAACGTCCAGCCGAAGTTCCTGGTGTGCGGCCCCGATACCGAACTGACCGCGCGCCAGGTCCTGGCCGCCATCACTCCGACCAAGTCCGGGGATGTGAACCCGTGGGCCGGGCAGTTGGAGTTGGTGGTTGATGCCAACATCACCGGCAATCGGTGGCATGTGGCGGCCGATCCGATGCAGGTGCCGAGCCTCGTCTATGGCTACGTCCAGGGCGCCGAAGGCCCCCAGATTCACACCGAAATCGACTTCGACACGCGCGGCGTGCGCGTGCGCGCGGGCCTGGATTTTGGCTGCGGGGCCATCGACTACCGGGGCCTGTACCTGAACGAAGGGTCCGCCTGATCATGGCGGACCTGGCCACCCTGATCGCCCGCCGTGATGCCCTCGAAGGGCAGATGGCGGCGGGCGTTCTGACCGTCGAGCACGATGGGAAGCGGGTCACCTATCGCAACATGGCTGAAATGGAGGCCGCGCTCTCCCGTCTCAACCGGGCCATCGCGTCGGCTTCGGGGACGGCCCGTGTTTACACCGTGCGCATTTCGACCACGAAAGGACTCTGATCATGGCGAAGACCTTCCTGCAGGATGGTGACCGGGTCACCGTCGCGGCCCCGGCCGGGGGTGTATCCTCCGGCGACCTGGTCATTGTCGGTGCCATCGCGGGCGTGGTCCTGACCGATGCCGAGGCCACGGCCGACGTAGTGCTTCAGACGACGGGTGTCTGGACCCTGCCGAAGCTGTCCACGGCCGTCATCGGGCAGGGTGCCGCCGTGTCGTGGGATATCGACCCGGGGCAGGTGGTGTTGCCGGACTCCGGTCACTACCCCATCGGCACGGCGGTTCAGGCCGCCGGCAACGGCGCGGCCACCGTCGCGGTGCGCCTGGACGGCGTGGCGACGGCCGCCGCCGCGTGATCGTGATTGCCCACAGGCTTTGGCGCCGGACGACGGGTCGCGGCGCCCGGTCCAGTCGGCGGTGACCGCAACAACACCGACAGCCGGCGGCGGGGGTGGACTCCAGCCCGCGTGGTCGGCGCCAATCCTCCTGAGGTCCGGAGTTTCGACGATGCCGCGACAGTCCCCAGCGTTCACCCAGGCCGATGTTGCCCGCGCCATCAAGGGCGCCATGGCGGCCGGTCTGGAGGTGGCCCGGGTCGAGGTCATGCCGGATGGTCGGATCGTTTTGGCCACGCCGGTCGCGACGCCTGAACCGGCGAACGTGCTGGACCAGTGGATGCAGGAGCAGGGCAATGCGCGTTATGTTGAAGAATCTGCATTACACCGACAAGCGGTTGGCCGACGGGACCAAGCGGCGATACTACTACGCTTGGCGCGGCGGGCCTCGCCTAGAGGGAACGCCGGGGACGCCCGAATTCATGGCCGCCTATGAGAAGGCCGTCCGGGAGCGCGTTCAGCCGCCGCCCGGAACGATCCACTCCATTCTTCGTGCCTACCAGGACTCGGCCGATTTCGCTGGATTGGCTGACCGAACCCGCGCCGACTACGTCAAGCATATCCGGACCATCGAAGCGAAATTCGGCACGTTCCCGCTCGCGGCCCTGGCGGACCGCCGGTCACGCGCCGTCTTCCTGCAATGGCGCGATGAGCTGGCGAGCAAGTCCCGCCGCCAGGCTGACTACACGTTCACCGTTCTGGCGCGCGTCATCTCGTGGGCGCACCATCGGGCCCTGGTCCCGGCGAACCCGTTGGAGAAGGCGGGGCGAATCTACCGTGGGAGCCGGGCCGACAACATCTGGACCGACGATGACGTGGCGCGCCTGCTGGCCATAGCGGGGCCGGAGATGCGCCTTGCGTTCCTGATGGCCCTTCTCACACCGGCCAACGTCAAGGCGACCTGTTACGGCTTCCCTGGAGCGCCTACGACGGCGCCCGCATCCGCTTGAAGCAGAACAAGACGGGCGCGCGCGTGTCCATTCCCGCGACAGACACATTGAAGATAGCCCTGGACACGGCCCCGCGCCGCTCTCCGCTGATCCTGACGAACACGAAGGGGGTGCCCTGGACCGCCGCCGGCTTCTCGGCATCGTGGCGCAAACTGTGCGCGCGGGCGGGAATCGAGGGGCTGACGTTCAATGACCTGAGGGGAACCGCCGTGACGCGCCTTGCCCGGGCCGGGTGTGACCATGCCGAAATCAGTGCCATCACCGGGCACAAGATGGGCGACGTCGGGCGGGTTCTCGATCACCACTATGTTTCCCGGAATGCCCTATTGGCGGACGAGGCCATAGCCCGTCTGGGGGACACACCGGGAACGGATCTTTCAAACCGGCCCTCAAACCGGGCCGGAGTGTCCCCGACCCAGGAGGAAAAAGCCTAACAAAATCAATGGCTGGGGGACCTGGATTCGAACCAGGACTGACGGAGTCAGAGTCCGCTGTTCTACCGTTAAACTATCCCCCAGCAGGGACCCGTCGTTCGGCGGGACCGGGTGTGTACCACAGGTGCCCCGGCATGGGAAGGGGGTGATGCCCTGATCGTTCACCGGGCGGGGGACTGGGCGAGGCTCACCCCGTCAGGCTGGCGAACAGGGTCGGTAGCTTCTCCGGCAGGCGGCGGACGTGGTCCACCACCGTGTAGCGGTGTTCGCCGAAGATGCGCTTGACGTAGGCGTCGGCGTGGGGGTCCAGGGTCAGGCAGTAGGTCAGGATGCCCTGGGTGTGCAGTTCCTCCACCGCCTTGCGGGTGTCCTGGCGCAGGTGCGCCGGGTCGCGCTCGTCCACATCGGCCGGCGCGCCGTCGGTGACCAGCAGCAGCAGCTTTCGCCGCTCCGGGCGCTTCAGCAGGTGAGCGGCGGCGTGGCGCATGGCGGCGCCCATGCGGGTGGACAGGCCGCCCCGCATGCCGGCCAGCCGGGCCTTTGCCGGATCGTCGAAACCCTGGCTGAAGTCCTTGAAGCGGACGTATTGCACGTCGTGCCGACTGTCGGACGAAAAGCCGTGGATGGCGAACGGGTCGCCGATGCCCTGGATGGCCGTGGCCACCAGGGCGGTGGCCTCGCGCGTCAGGTCCAGCACCGTGCGCGGCCTGCCGGGGACGATGCCCTCCGGCGCCGCCTCGGCCTCGTCATCGTTGGCCGCGCGCTCCTCCACCTCCGGCAGCAGGTCGTTGGTGGATTCCGACAGGTCGAGCAGCAGCACCACCGCCAGATCACGGCGGTTGATGACGTTGCGCAGGGTGATGCGCGGGTCGGGCTGGCGGCCGGCGCGGATGTCCACCATGGCGTCCACGGCGGCGTTGATGTCGACCTCGTCGCCGTCCTCCAGGTTGCGCAGGCGCTGCACCCCCTGCGGCTGCAGGGTGTCGATGATGCGGCGGATGGTGTGGGTGATGGGGCGGTGGGCCTCCAGGATGCCGTCGATGTCGCTGGCCCGCCCGCGCGGCTGGCGCCGTTCGTACACCGTGGTCCAGTCCGGCCGGTACAACTGCACCTGATGGTCCCACTCATGGTAATGGAAGGGGACGGAGATCGGCTCCTTGCCCTCCAGTTCGTTGATGGTGCAGGCCTCCTGGTCGAGCCAGAACGGCGTTTCCAGGCGCCAGATCTCCTGGGCGTCGTCGCCAGCCAGCTCGCAGTCCAGTTCGTTGACCATCTCCATGACGCTGACCGTGCGGCGCACCTGCCGCTGGCTGGCGGGGACGTAGTCCAACGCGTCCTCGGCCAGCACCGGCTCGAAGGACCAGAGGATGCGGTTGTCGTCGCGGTGCGGCAGGCGGATGGATTCCAGCACCCGCAGGCTGGGCATGGCCTTGCGTGCGGTCAGGCGGGCGAACAGGTCGCGGCCCAAATCGCGGGCGAACAGGGGATTGCCCTGGTTCTCGGCCACGTCGGCATGGAACGCGGCGGCGACGGCGTCCAGGTCCGCGTCGTCGGTGCGCACATCCGGGTCGAGCAGCGCCAGCGCCAGACGCTCCAGCAGCACCACGGTGGGATGCTCCACCGCCGCCGGATCGTGCGGCAGCGACAGCAGGCGGCGCCACAGGTCTCGCAGGCCGGGAAAGGCCGTGACGGCCCTGTATTCGACGCGGGCGTCCTCCAGCAACCCGACCAGGAACTTTTCCGCCGGCGCCATGTCGCCGGCCGGCATGGCCGCCGTCATGCCGGTCAGGTGCGCCGCCATGTGCGCGGTCATGGCCTTGTAAAGGTCGAAGCCGGACACCGCCGCCTCGCCCGCGCCGACGCCGTCCACGGCGTCCGGCACATGGACCACGTTGCGGTCCACATAGGGGCGGAAGCCATCATCGTCGGCGCCGGTGGGCCGCAGGAAGAAGTCCCGCCCCCAAAGTGCCCGGAGGTAAAAGTTCAGCCGCCGCTGGCTGTCCACGAACAGGGTGCCGCGCCGTTGCTGTTGCAGCATGGCCTGAGCGTCCTGGCTCTTCAGGCCGAAGTAGCGGACCAAGTTGTCGTGGTCGCGCCGGTACGCCTCGATGCCGAAGTCGGCCCAGCGACGCAGCCCGGACAACGTGAGTTTGGACAGCAACTCGTCGATGTTCTGCAACATGGGGCGCAGGCCGCGCGCCGCCCGCGCCGACATCTGGTGAATCAGCGTCAGGTAGCCGCGCAGAAGCTCCGGGTCGCCGAGCCGGCGGGCGGCCGTGGGCAGGCTGGCCAGCAGCAGGGCGATGACCGCGCCGGAGGTCATGGACGAGAGTTGCAGCGCGGCCGAGACGCAGTCGTCGATGACGTCCTCGCCGCACTCGCGCACCACCTGGGGCATTTCCTCCAGATAGGCGCGCAGCGGGTCCAGCCCGCGTCCCAGGTTGCCCAGGGCCTGGGCGCCGTCCGCGTACGCCTGCAACCCGGCCGGCGACATGACCCGGGTCGCCTCCTGCCACGCGGGACCCAGCGTGTCGCGCAGGTCGGGGTGGCGGTCCAGCAATTCGCCCAGGTGTTGTTCCAGATCGACGGTCATGTGTTGGCCCCTTTTCCGGATCGGCCCGGCTCGGTCGCGCCGGTCGGGCAGTCCCACTTGAGCCGTCATTGCGAGCCCCCGTCTCTTGACGGGGGCGAAGCAATCCAGGGCGGAATAAGGTGGGCCTGGCCCTGGATTGCTTCGTCGCTGCGCTCCTCGCAATGACGCGGCGTGTGACCGATACCCTAACTTGTGAAGAACGTCGCCACGGCGGCTTCAAGGGTCTCGCGCATGTCCGGATCGTCGGTCAGCGGCGTGACCAGCGTCATCTGACAGGCGTGGGCGGGATCGATGCCCTCGGCGATCATCTGCCCGGCGTACACCAGCAGGCGGGTCGAGATGCCCTCGTCCAGGCCGTGGCCGCGCAGATTGCGCGCGCGGTGGGCGATCTGGACCAGCTTTTCGGCCACCTTCAGGTCGCAGCCGGTTTCCCGGGCGATGATCTCGGCCTCGACGCCGGCGTCGGGGTAGTCGAAAGACAGGGCGCCGAAGCGTTGCTTGGTGGACTGCTTGAGGTCCTTCATCAGGCTCTGATAGCCCGGGTTGTAGGAAATCACGAGCTGGAAGTCATCGTGGGCGTGCAGCAGCTCGCCCTTCTTGTCCAGCGGCAGGACGCGGCGGTGGTCGGTCAGCGGGTGGATGACGACGACCGTGTCCTGGCGGGCCTCCACCACCTCGTCCAGGTAGCAGATGGCGCCGATGCGCGCGGCCACGGTCAGGGGGCCGTCGTGCCACTTGGTGCCCTCGCGGTCGAGCAGATAGCGGCCGACAAGGTCGGAGGCGGTCATGTCCTCGTTACAGGCCACGGTGATCAGCGGCCGGCCCAGCGTGTAGGCCATGTGCTCCACGAAGCGGGTTTTGCCGCAGCCGGTCGGCCCCTTGAGCATGACCGGCATGCGCCGGGCATGGGCGGCACGGAACAGTTCCACCTCGGAGCCGACGGCCCGGTAGTACGGCTCGGCCTCGATGCGGTATTGGGCGGCGATGTCTTCGGACATAACGGTCTGCTCCCGCTGAATCGCGTGGCTGTCGCTCGGAAAACACCGTCATTGCGAGCCCCGCCGTTTTCGCATGGCGAAATGGGCGGGGCGAAGCAATCCAGGGCGGGGAACGCCGAGCTTCGCCCTGGATTGCTTCGTCGCTACGCTCCTCGCAATGACGGGGTCGTGATTGACGGGTCGAACCGTCGAACAGCCTCAGCTGGCCTCGGCCCGGTGCACCAGCATGTTGGCACCCTGGGTCTGCTTGATGTTGTCGTAGCCGACCAGGCGCACGTGGTGGCCGGGGTTGGCGGACTTGCACTCCTCGATCTCGGCCAGGATGGCGTCCACATCGCTTTCGCCGAACATGGGCAGCTTCCACATGTACCAGTAGTTGCTGCTGGCGAAGTCCGGCTCGGTGTGCTCGATGGCCGGGTTCCAGCCCTTGGAGACGATGTATTCGATCTGCTTGCGGATCTGCTCCGGGGTCATCTGCGGCAGATACGAGAAGGTGCCCAGCTTGCGGCTGTTCGGGTTCGACAGGCGCGAGGGATAGTCCTGCATGGTCATGGTCGTGATCCTTTGATCCGGCAATGGGTCTGGGAAAGGAGGGGGCGCGCCTTAGCGGTGCGCCGTGTCGAGTTTGTCGACGGTGTCGAACTCGAACTTGATCTCCTTCCAGGTCTCCATGGCGATCTTCAGTTCCGGGCTGGACTTGGCGGCCTCGGTGAGGATGTCCTTGCCTTCCTTCTCCAGCACGCGGCCCTCGTTGCGGGCCTGGGTGCAGGCCTCTAGCGCCACGCGGTTGGCGCAGGCGCCAGCGGCGTTGCCCCAGGGGTGGCCGATGGTGCCGCCGCCGAACTGCAGGACCGACTCATCGCCAAAGATCGAGACCAGCGCTGGCATGTGCCAGACGTGGATGCCGCCGGACGCCACCGGGAAGACGCTGGGCATCTGGCCCCAGTCCTGATCGAAGAAGATGCCGCGCGACCGGTCTTCCTTGACGTAACGCTCGCGCATCAGGTCGATCCAGCCCAGGGTCGCGGCGCGGTCGCCCTCCAGCTTGCCGACGACGGTGCCGGAGTGCAGGTGGTCGCCGCCCAGCAGGCGCAGCATCTTGGCCAGAACACGGAAGTTGATGCCGTGCTTGGGGTTGCGGTCGATCACGCCGTGCATGGCGCGGTGGACGTGCAGCAGCATGCCGTTGTCGCGGCACCAGCGCGACAGGCTGGAATGCGCCGCCCAGCCCAGGGTCAGGTAGTCGCTCATGATGATCGGCGTGCCGATCTCCTTGGCGAACTCGGCGCGCTTGTACATCTCCTCGACGTTGGGCGCGGTCACGTTCAGGTAGTGGCCCTTGCGCTCGCCGGTCTCGGCCTCGGCCTTCTCGATGGCCTCTTGGCAGAACTCGAAGCGGTCGCGCCAGCGCATGAACGGCTGGCTGTTGACGTTCTCGTCGTCCTTGGTGAAGTCCAGGCCGCCGCGCAGGCACTCGTAAACGGCACGGCCGTAGTTCTTGGCCGACAGGCCCAGCTTCGGCTTGATGGTGCAGCCCAGCAGCGCGCGACCGTACTTGTCCATCTTGTCGCGCTCGACCTGGATGCCGTGCGGCGGGCCGTCGCAGGTGGTGACGAACCACAGCGGGAAGCGCACGTCCTCCAGGCGCAGGAAGCGCACCGCCTTGAAGCCGAACACGTTGCCCACCAGCGAGGTGAACACGTTGACGACCGAGCCTTCCTCGAACAGGCCCATCGGATAGGCGATGAAGGCATAGAAGGCCTCGTCGTCGCCGGGTACGTCCTCGATGGCGTAGGCGCGGCCCTTGTAGTAGTCCAGGTCGGTCAGCAGGTCGGTCCACACCGTGGTCCAGGTGGCGGTGGACGATTCCGCGCACACGGCCGCCGCCGCTTCCTCGCGGGGCACGCCTTCCTGCGGCACGACCTTGAAGACCGCCAGAAAATCACTTTCGCGAGGCGTGTAGTTGGGATCCCAATATGTCTCCCGGTATTCCTTCACGCCCGCCTTGTACGTCTTGCCAGCCATCCGCCTGGTCCTCCCTCGGAAGTGTGTCTGTGCGGACCGCCCCGCCGTCGCCTGCCCGGGAGGCGATCGATCCGATGGACGGCACCATAGCGGCCCCGATCATAATAATTAAGTTTATTCTCCTTATGCGTTCCATATACATATGTTTATGGAAGAGGCGAGCGGCCATGCGATTCATCTGACCGGCGCGCCGGGTGGTGCCATTGCTGGAACCTGGGCCGTGGGCGGCTTCATACTGCGTCATTGCGAGCCCGTATCATTCAATGCGGGCGAAGCAATCCAGAGCGGACAACACCGATCTTCGCCCTGGATTGCTTCGTCGCTTCGCTCCTCGCAATGACGTGGCATGGCCGGAATGGCCTCGGGACATCATCATGGAAACGCGGTGAAATGCACACGACCCTTCAGCAGATGCGCCTGTACGAGGCCGTCGCCCGCCACGGCAGCTTCACCCGCGCCGCCCAGGAGGTGAACCTGAGCCAGCCGGCGGTGTCCATCCAGGTCAAGCGTCTGGAGGAACAGGTCGGCATGCCACTGTTCGACAGCATCGGCCGTACCCTGGTGCCGACCCCGGCCGGCGAGGAACTGCTGGCCGCCAGCCGGGACATCCTGGGCCGGCTGGAGGCGCTGGACGTCGCCCTGGACGACCTGCGCGGCGACATGGCGGGCCCCCTGCGGGTGGCGGCGGTGACCACGGCCAAGTACTTCATGCCGCACCTGATGGGAGCGTTCGTACGCCGCCATCCCAAGGTGCGGCCGGTGCTCAGCGTCATCAACCGCGCCAATCTGCTGGAACGTCTCGCCGGCCATCAGGACGACCTGTTCATCACCGGGCGCATCCCCGGGGGGCTGCCGGTCAAGGCGGTGCCGTTCCTGGACAACGTCATCCTGCCCATCGCCGCGCCGGACCATCCCCTGGCCGGACGCGGCCCCATCCCGCTGACCGATCTCGCCGAGCAGCGCATCCTGAAGCGCGAACTCGGCTCCGGCACGCGCAGTGCCGTGGAGCAGGCGTTTGAAGAGGCCGGGCTGACGGTGGCGCCGTTCATGGAACTGGGCTCCGACGAGGCCATCAAGCAGGCGGTGCAGGCCGGTTTGGGCATCGGCTTCCTGTCGTCCTACTGCCTGGGGCCGGAGTTGCAGACCGGACGCTTGGTGGCGCTGGACGTGGAGGGCTTTCCCTTGACCCGCCAGTGGTACGCCGTCCAGCGGGCGAACAGGCCCCTGTCGCGGGCCGCCGAGGCGTTTCTGGCCTTCATGAAGGATGAGGCCACCGTGCAGGCCGCGATGTTGCGCTAAGTCCACCGTACCTGTTGCATCGGCGCACCCGGACCCGAAAGAAGCCAGCCTTTCAAGGGGTGGAAAGCGGACTATTCCGTTTCATTTCTCGAGGTGCGATATAAGGTTGCAGGATCGCCTGGGGCTGTTCATCCACGTTGCGCACAGCGCGGTGAAACGGTGGCGTGGCGGGACATAACCCCCCGTTGCGCCATGTTTGTTTCCTTTGTCGGGCGAAGTTTTCTGAGTTTTCCGCGCATCCCCGGGTCTGCCCAAAAAACCGGCAGTTTGAACAAAACGCTTGGTTCCCCACGATTCGTGCTCTTCGGACCACGCTCTTTTCACAGCCTTATCCACAGGGTTCGTGGATAGAGTCGGGCCGATCCGTCCGTTTCCCTTGCGGCAAGGCCCCACTGCCCCGCGGAGTGTTGCGAGTCCGCCGCTCCTTCCTTGGTAGGAAGGGTATCGGAAGACGCGCCGCACTTCCGCGCCAATCAACCAGGGCGCGCCTGCCGTGGACCGTCGTCTTGCATCATTTCGCCCCCGTGGTGAGCCTGTTTTTTCAGGGCTGTGCCCGGAAGGGGAACCAGGGCATGACGTTCAACGACCTCTGCATCAAGCTGTTCGGCCGGCCGTGGTCGGATGGCCGCAAGAGCGCCAACCCGACCATCGGGTCCGGGGGGGCGCTGGTCTTCATTCTCGGCGCGTTGATGATGGTGCCCGGCGTCGGCTCGGCGGTGACGGTGCGGCATCTGCCCATCTGGCCGGAGAGGCTCAACAAATACGGGCGCCATCACTATACCCATGGGGGGGTCTGGCTGTTCACGGCCCTCTTCGTCCCTCTGTTCTGGATGTGGGTCAGGGTGATCGTTACCACGGCCCGCCTGAGCCCGCAGGCGAACCGCCAAGAAGAGCAAACAAAAGCCCCCGGCGCGCAAACGCCGGGGGCTTTTGGAACGGACGGACGAGCCGGGGCGGCCCGCCCCGTCCCCAGGAGGCCTTAGACCGAGTAGTACATCTGGTATTCGACCGGGTGCGGGGTGTGCTCGAAGGCGTACACCTCTTCCCACTTCAGTTCCAGATAGCCGTCGATCATGTCGTCGGTCATCACGTCGCCCTTCTTGAGGAAGTCGCGGTCGGCGTCCAGCGACTCCAGGGCCTCGCGCAGGCTGCCGCAGACCGTCGGCACGCCGGCCAGTTCTTCCGGCGGCAGGTCGTACAGGTTCTTGTCCATCGGGTCGCCCGGATGGATCTTGTTCTCGATGCCGTCCAGACCGGCCATCATCATGGCGGTGAAGGCCAGATAGGGGTTGGCGGACGGATCCGGGAAGCGGACCTCGACGCGCTTGCCCTTCGGGCTGGAGACGTACGGGATACGGCAGGAAGCGGAGCGGTTGCGGGCCGAGTAGGCCAGCAGCACCGGGGCCTCGAAGCCCGGGATCAGGCGCTTGTAGCTGTTGGTGCTGGGGTTGGTAAAGGCGTTGATGGCGCGGGCGTGCTTGATGATGCCGCCGATGTAGTACAGCGCGGTGTCCGACAGGTCGGCATAGCCCGAACCGGCGAACAGCGGCTTGCCGTCCTTCCAGATCGACTGGTGCGTGTGCATGCCCGAGCCGTTGTCGCCCATGACCGGCTTCGGCATGAAGGTCGCGGTTTGGCCGTAGGCGGCGGCGACCTGATGGACCACGTACTTGTAGATCTGCATCGCGTCGGCGGCCTGGATCAGGGTGCCGAACTTCAGGCCCAACTCGTGCTGGGACGGCGCCACCTCGTGGTGGTGCTTTTCCATCTCCAGGCCCATTTCGCACATCACGGTGACCATCTCGGCGCGCAGGTCCTGGGCGCTGTCCACCGGCGGCACCGGGAAGTAGCCGCCCTTGACCGACGGACGGTGACCGAAGTTGCCCTCCGGCAGGTCCTTGCCGGTCACGTAGGGGCCTTCCTCCGAGTCGATCTCGAAGCCGATCTTGTTCATGTCGACCTGATACTTGACATCGTCGAACACGAAGAACTCGGCTTCGGGTCCGAAGAACGCGGTATCGCCGATGCCGGCCGACTGCATGTAGGCCAGCGCCTTTTTGGCCACCGAGCGCGGATCACGATCATAGGGCTGGCCGGTTGAGGGCTCCAGCACGTCGCAGAACAGCACCAGCAGGGGCTGGGCGGCGAATGGGTCCATCACGGCCGTGGACAGATCCGGCTTCAGGATCATGTCGGACTCGTTGATGGTCTTCCAGCCCGCGATCGAGGAGCCGTCGAACATGATGCCCTCGGTCAGCGTGTCCTCGTCGATGGTGGACACATGCTGGGCGGTGTGCTGCCACTTGCCCTTGGGGTCAGTGAAGCGGAAATCGACGAACTTGACGTCGTTTTCCTTAATCATTTCCAGAATGGTGCTGACGTCCGACATGACCGTTCGTTCCCTTGTCCTTGGCTGTACTTACAGTGCCTGGTGGTGAGCCTGTGTCCAAGCCGGCGAGGCGCCGGCCCACGCGCGCTGGGCGCGTTTAGATGGCGTCGCCGCCACGTTCGCCGGTGCGGATGCGGATGGCCTCCTCGACCGCCGAAATGAAAATTTTGCCGTCGCCGATGCGGCCCGTCTGCGCGGCCTGCTGGATGGCCTCGACTGCCGGTTCGACCTGCGGATCGTCCAGGACCACCTCGATCTTCACCTTGGGCAGGAAGTCGACGACGTACTCGGCGCCCCGATACAGCTCCGTATGCCCCTTCTGGCGGCCGAAGCCCTTGGCCTCGGTTACGGTGATGCCCTGCAGGCCGATGTCGTGAAGGGCTTCCTTCACCTCGTCCAGCTTGAAGGGTTTGATGATGGCCTCGATCTTTTTCATGGAGTCCGACCCTCTCCGCCCCAGATTGTCCGCAGTGTGAACACGCGGGTCTCCTATCACGCCGCGTGCCAACCGGGAAGCCCCGGCAAAAACGCGGGTTTTGCGGGGGCGCGCGGTCCCTTTGAGGCCCGGTACGGCGTGCCGCCTGCCCAACGGCCTTGCAGAGCGCCTAAATCATAGGCACAAACGGACGCGCGTCCCGCGCCAAGACGTCATCATCACCGCCGGAGCCGCTTATGTCGCTGACCCACGCCTTCGCGGCCCTGTATGCCGCCCTGGAAATCCTCGCCGCGATGGACGCGGATCTCAGCCACCGCCTGAGCGTGGTCTACCGCCGCTGTCTGCGCTCGCTGGACATTGACACCATCGAGCCGGCGACCCTGCGCGATCAGATCCGCGCCGTGCGGGACCGTTTGGCCGAGCACGATCCGGACGGTGCGGCCGGGGCTATTGCGACGCGGGTCTCGCGCCTCGACGGGATGTCGAGCCAGGACATGGAGGATCTGGCCCGCCAGATCGTTGATCTTTACATGGACCTGCTGCTGGGCGGCCGGTCGGGCGCGGACACCCGGGGCGTGCGGTCGGCCTGACGCCAGCCGTTCACCCCCCAGCTTTTACCACATGGACTCGGCGTGGGCCTCAACCGACGGCCGGCGTGCGCGATAGGCGCGGATCACCCCGGCAAGGATCGAGGTGGCGATCTCCGCCGGGGTGGCGGCGTGGATCGGCACCCCCGCCGGACCCTCGATTCGGGCCAGCGCGGCCTCGTCCAGGCCGTCCTCGCGCAGGTCCGCGAGCCGGGCGGTGTGGGCGGTGCGGCTGCCCAGCGCACCGATGAAGAACGCGGGGGAGGCGAGGGCACGATGCAGCATCGGCCGCTCAGCCTCGTGGTCGTGAAACAGGGAGACGACGGCTGTGGACGGATCGATCTCCACCGACGCGACCGTGGCGCGGGTGAGGCGAAGCATCTCCGCGCCCCGGCCGATGCTGGAGGGTGGATCGTCCGTCAGGACCACCACTTCGTATCCGTTCAACGTCGCCATGTGCGCGCACGGTGCCACGATGGGACCGCGACCGGCCAGCACCAAGCGGGGCGTCGGTCGGTACAGTCGGCGGAACGTCGTTGTGTCCCACCACGCCAGTTCGGTCGTCGCGAAGATCGCGTCGTCGCCACGGCCGGGTTCCTCAAGGTGGCTGCCGCCTCCCTCCGTGTCGGTGACAAGCACCACCGGGCACCGGGCGTCCATGGCCCCGGCCACCTGGGCCAGCGCTTTATTGGTGACGGTGACGTCGACGTATACGTCAACGGCGCCGCCACAGGGCAGGCGCAGATCGACATATCGCGAGCCCTCGCCGAACCGGACCATGCGGTTGCGGCCCTTGGCCATGGCGGCCCGGGCCTCGGCGGCGATGCCCGCCTCGACGCAGCCGCCGGAGATGAGGCCCGCCACCTGTCCGTCCGTCGCGACGGCGAGCTGGCTGCCGAGCGGTCTCGGCCCGGACGCGCTCTTACGCACCAGGGTGACCAGCGCTCCGGCGCCTTCGGCGTGGCGCCACGCCAGCAGATCGGGAAGGACGTTTTCAGTGAAATTCTCTGTCATGATCGGGGATTGCCCTGCGAGGTCTCGATTGACAGCGAAGACGGCGCGTCCGTAGCGTACCATCCGCCGAGACCCTGGAGGAGATGCAATGCCATGTCCATTCCCATCCGCCTCACCGTCAATGGCCGCGCGGTCGAGGTCACGGTGGAACCGCGTATCCTTCTGGTGGAGGTGCTGCGGGAGCAACTGGGGCTGACCGGCACGCATGTGGGTTGCGATACAAGCCAGTGTGGGGCCTGCGTGGTCTGGCTCGACGGCCGGTCGGTCAAGTCCTGCGCCGTTCTGGCGGTGCAGTGCGACGGGTCGGCCGTCACCACCATCGAGGGGCTGGCCGACGGCGAGGTTCTGCACCCCATGCAAGCCGCCTTCCGGGAGCACCACGGGCTTCAGTGCGGGTTCTGCACGCCGGGCATGGTCATGAGCGCCGTCGATCTGGTGCATCGGAACCCGCGCCCGACGGAGGCGGCCATCGCCACCGGCTTGTATGGGAATATCTGTCGCTGCACCGGCTATCGCGGCATCGTGAACGCGGTGCGGGCCGGCGCCGAGGCGATGGAACAGTCCTAGGGAGGTGGCGCCATGTACCCGTTCGCGTATCATCGCCCCTCGTCGATCGAAGAGGCCGTGGCCCTGCTGGCCGATCCGGAAGCCAAGGCCCTGGCCGGCGGCCAGACCCTGATCCCGGTTCTCAAGCAGCGGCTGGCGATGCCTGAGGCCCTCGTGGACCTGGGCCGGATCGAGTCCCTGAAGGGGATCCGGCGGGAGGGCGATGCCGTCATCATCGGCGCCGGCACGACGCATGCCGACGTGGCCGCCTCGCCCCTGGTGCGGGAGGCGCTGCCGGCCCTGGCCGACCTGGCCGGACTGATCGGCGATCCGCAGGTGCGCAATCGGGGGACGCTGGGCGGCTCGGTGGCCAACGCCGATCCGTCCGCCGACTATCCGGCGGCGGTGCTGGGGCTGGGGGCGACGGTCCACACCGACCGGCGCGCCATTTCCGCCGACGACTATTTCCTCGGTCTGTTTACGACCGCGCTTGAGGGCGGCGAGCTTGTCACCGCCGTGTCGTTTGCCGTGGCCGAGGTGGCGGCCTATCGGTCGGTGCGCAATCCGGCCTCCGGGTATGCCGTGGCGGGCGTGTTCGTGGCCCGGGTCGGGCAGGGGGTGCGCGTGGCCGTGACCGGCGCGGGGCCGAGCGCCTTCCGCGCCACCGCCCTGGAGCAGGCGCTGGCGGACTCGTTCACGCCGGAGGCCGCGCGCGCGGTCTCCTGGCCCGAGGAGGGCCTCAACGAGGACCTGCACGCTTCCCCGGCCTACCGGGCGGCGCTGATTCCGGTGTTGGCGGCGCGCGCGGTGGCGGCGTGCTGCGGGACCGTTGCGTCCGGTTGACTTGCCCGGCGCGGCGGGTATGGTCTGCCCAGGTTTCGCCACCCTTCGCCAACGGATGCCCCCGCCATGACGCTGGAAGCCCTGGAACGCACCATTGAGGACGCCTGGGAGGCCCGGGACGGCATCACGGCGACCACCACCGGCCCCGTGCGCGACGCGGTCGAGGCGGTGCTGGATGGTCTTGACGCCGGCGTCTATCGGGTGGCCGAGAAGATCGGCGGCGACTGGCGCGTCAACCAGTGGCTCAAGAAGGCCGTGCTGCTGAGCTTCCGGCTCAACGACATGACGCCCATTGCCGGCGGTGTCGGCGGCGCGTCGTGGTGGGACAAGGTGCCGTCGAAGTTCGAGGGCTGGGACGCCGAGCGCTTCAAGGCCGCCGGCTTCCGCGCCGTGCCGCCGTGCGCGGTGCGCCGCTCGGCCTACATCGCGCCGGGTGTGGTGCTGATGCCCAGCTACGTCAACCTGGGGGCGCGGGTCGAGACCGGCTCCATGGTGGATACCTGGGCCACCGTCGGGTCGTGCGCCCAGATCGGCAGGAACGTGCATCTATCCGGCGGCGTCGGCATCGGAGGGGTGCTGGAGCCGCTCCAGGCCAACCCGGTCATCATCGAGGATAACGTGTTCGTCGGCGCCCGCTCCGAGGTAGTCGAGGGCGTGATCGTCGAGGAAGGCGCGGTGCTGTCGATGGGCGTGTTCATCGGCGCCTCGACCAGGATCATTGATCGCGAGACGGGAGAGGTCTTCCGGGGCCGTGTGCCCTCCTATGCCGTCGTGGTGCCCGGGGCCTTGCCCGGCAAGCCGCTGCCGGACGGATCGCCGGGGCCGTCGCTGTCCTGCGCCGTCATCGTCAAGCGCGTGGACGAACAGACGCGCGCCAAGGTTTCGATCAACGATCTGTTGCGTGACTGACCCCGCCCCCCCTGATCGCGCGGACGCTCCCGCCGGAGACTGGACCGTCGAGGCCCTGGCCGATCCGTTGCCGCTGGCCCGCGCCCTGATTCGGTGCCGCAGCGTCACGCCCGCCGACGACGGCGCGCTGGATGTCCTTCAGGGCGCGTTGGTGGCGTTGGGCTTCCGCTGCCGCCGGATGCCGTTCTCGCGGCTCGGCACGCCGGACGTGGACAACCTGTATGCTCGCCGGGGTGAGGCCGGCCCGCATCTGTGCTTCGCCGGGCATACCGACGTGGTGCCGCCGGGCGGCGGCTGGACTCGCGATCCCTTCGCGGCGACCGTCGAGGACGGCGTGCTGTACGGGCGCGGGGTCGCCGACATGAAGGGGGGCATCGCCGCCTTCGTCGCCGCCTGCGCCCGCCATGTCGCGGAGGGCGGCCCTGGCCCGGGCTCCATCAGCCTGATGATCACGGGCGACGAGGAAGGTCCGGCGCTCAACGGTACGGTGCGCATGGTCGAAACCCTGATGGCCGAGGGCGAAACCATCGACGACTGCCTTGTGGGCGAGCCCGTCAATCCCGAGCACATGGGCGAGATGGTCAAGGTCGGCCGGCGCGGCAGCCTCAATGCCGTGCTGACCGTCCACGGAACCCAGGGCCATTCCGCCTATCCGGAGCGGGCCGACAACCCGATTCCCCGCCTGCTGGAGATGCTCGGGGCAGTGACCGCGCGGCCGTTGGACGAGGGATCGGCGCACTTCCAGCCCTCGACTCTGGCCCTGACCAGCATCGACGTCGGCAATCCGGCCACCAATGTCATTCCCGCGTCGGCCCGGGCGATGTTCAACATCCGCTTTAACGACCACCACAGCGGCGAGTCGCTGGAACGGCATCTGCGCGAGGTGTGCGAGGCGGTCCAGGCGGGACAGCCGGGTCGATTCGAGCTTGAGGTCACGATGTCTGGCGAGAGCTTCCTGACTCCGCCAGGGCGCCTGTCAGGCCTGATCCAGGACGCCGCCGAGGCGGTGACCGGACAGCGGCCCGCGTTGTCCACGTCGGGTGGCACGTCCGATGCCCGCTTCATCAAGGACATGGCCAACGTCGCGGAGTTTGGTCTGGTCGGGCGCACCATCCATCGGGCGGATGAATGTTCGACCCTGAGCGACCTGGAGACCCTGACGGACATTTATCGGCGGGTTCTCGCCAGCTATGGCGCGTTCCGGGAGGAAACGCCATGCCGCCCCTGACCGTGACGGAACTCGCGGCCGCGCTTCACGGTCTGTCCCGCCTGATGCGGCTGGACCGGGAGGGGTTCGAGTACTTCGACGCCAGCCCTGAAGGCCTGCTGAAATCGTTCTGGGTAGCGGTGGCGTTGCTGCCTCTTTACGGACTCCATATCGTGATGGACCTGACGGTGCTGGGCATCGGGCAGGTGGTGCATCCCGCGCGTTATGTCTCCGTCGAACTGATCGCCTATGTCATCGATTGGGCGGCGTTTCCGCTGCTGTTGCTGATGATGGCGCCGGCCCTGGGGCTGGCGCCGATGGTGTTCCGGTTCCTGGTGCCCTTCAATTGGGTGCAGTTGCCCATCGGCGTCATTGTGCTGCCGCTGGGGCTGCTGGCGCGACTCGAACTGCTGTCCGCCGAGACCGGGAATTCCATCGGGCTGTTGGTGATTGGCGCCTCATTGCTGGTCACCACCCTGTTGGCCCGGTTCGGGCTTCAGGTCGGCTGGGGACCGGCCGTCGGCGTCACCGTTCTGGGGTTCACTCTCAGCCTGTTCGTCAACGCCATCGCCTTTGTCATGACGACGGGGTGAAGCCCGGAATGCGCCGGACGCGGGGTTACGTGGTCAGCATGTGGCCGACAAGGCCGATGGTGAAGCCGGCCACCGCGCCAAGGGGTGGTGCCCAGGCGTTTTCCAGGCGTACCTCCGGTGCGATGTCCTGGAAGGTCAGGTAGAGAATGCCGCCAGACGCGACCAGCATGATGACGCCAAGGCTTTCCGGCCGGTCGACCAGGAGACCATATCCGGCGGCGGCGGCCAGCGGCCCCAACAAGGCGCATCCGCCTAGCACGGCCAACGCCGTGGCCGTGCGCAGGGCGTGCCGACCCGCCGTCAGGTCGCGATAGGCGTTGAACCCTTCGGGCAGATTCTGGAGCCCGATCAGCATCGCCAGCAGAAGGGCGGCCGGCGCCCCGGTGGCCAGCATGGCCCCCAGCGCCAGCGCCTCTGGCACGAAGTCCAGCAGCATGGCCAGCACCTGGGCCATCTTGGCGCCGCTGTCCTTCAGAACCTTGTCCACCCAGAGGAACAGGATGCCGCCTCCACCCAGGCAGGCGGCGGCGACGGGTGCGTTCAGCACCTCGGCGCCGTGCGGGGCCAGGACCAGGGCGACGGCCGCGAACAGGACCCCGCCGACCACGGCATTGACGGTGTGCCGCACCTCCATGTCGAGCCAGCCCGGCAGCAGCGCTTCGACCCGGGCGAGGACGCCCCCCAGGACAATCGCCGCTCCGGCCATGGCCGCGGCGAGAAGGGCGTGGGTGAGTCCGTCCATCGAGGGGCGCCCTTCGCGGTCAAGTGGGAAGGCGCGGCGGGCCCTTTACGCCGCGTCCATGAACTGATCGTAGGCCTTCAGGGCCTCGACCCCATAGACGGTGGCCGGGCCGCCGCCCATCAACTGCGCCACCCCAATGGTCTCGATAACCTCGCCGCGCGTCGCGCCGGCCTCGATGCACAGCTTGACGTGGTGGGCGATGCAGCCGTCGCAGCGCACCGTGATGGCGATGGCCAGGGCAATCAGTTCCTTCATCTTGACGGACAGCTCGCCTTCCTTGCCGGCGGTCGCACCCATCAGGCCCTTGAAGGCGGCCATGGTCTCGGGCTCTGCCTTGGCCAGAGTGCCCATGCCGGCAGCGAGGTCTTTTCCGACCTGCACGAAATCGGTCATTCTCGGTCTCTCCGTTACTGGTGCTTGCGGTCTTGTAGAGGTTTCACGGGGCCCGCCCGATTCGTGACCGGCGCGGGCCGTCATACAAAACCGCCGCCCCAGGGTGGGGGCGGCGGCTTCGTTGGGTGTGCCCGCCGATGTGGCGGGCCGACCCTCTTAGTTCAGGGTAGCCAGATAGGCGGCCACATCCGGCGCCGCGTTCGGCGGCAGGCTGACGACCATGGCGCTGCGGTTGCCGTCGCCGTACTTGTCCTGGAACGCGGTCACGTTGGAAATGTACTCGGCGATGGCTTCCTCGGTCCACTTTTCAAGGCCGTTCTCGGCGAAATGGATCGCGGCACTGCCGTTCGGGTTGCGGGCTTCGTAGTCGTACCCTTCGCGCGTGCCGGGGGTGGCGCCCACGATGCCGTACAGGTTCGGGCCGACCATGTCCTTGCCGCCCTCGTCGAAGGTATGGCAGGCCTTGCAGACGCGGTTGGCCCATTTCTCGCCGTTTTCCACGTCGGCAGCGGATGCGGTGGTGGCGCTCATGCCCAGGGTCAGGGCGATCCCGGTGGTGGCGATCAAGGTCCTCAGCATTGGAGTGTCTCCTTCAGTGTTCTTCCGCGAAACCGGTTCCTTAGGGTTCAACGAACCACGCAAAAACCAATGTTGTTGAGCCCGTCCGTCACCACGCGGGCCACCATGTGGGCCGCGGCGCCGGGCCGGACTGTCCTGTCCGGACAGACGGACAGAAGAAGGCTTTATAAGGGATCCGGATCTTCGGCTCAATACGGGTTGATCCCGTTCCCGTTCCCCCAGGTCCCGCGTGTGTCCTTGCGCGAGTGGTCCTCTGTCCATCCGACAATACGATGATCCGGGTTTGTGGCCGGTTTGTGACCCCTGGGGGGTGTTGCCGGGGCATCGGCGCGCGGCCAACAACCGTAAGCGCGGGGTCGGCGGCCACTTGCAAACCGCGAAAGGAGTGTGGTAAGGAACCACCGTCTTCGGCGGGAGCCCCGCCGAGAGCCAGTTTTCATGTTTAATTTCAATGCCCTGCCGAAATCACTCGGTCGGCGGTGTTGAGCAGCACAACCATCGGGACAGCGCGACAGTGGCATCGGAAACGACACGGGTATCCGGGCTGGCCGTTCGCTACGCGACGGCGCTCCACGATCTGGCCGAGGAATCGAAAGCCGTTGACGCGGTGGCCGCCGACCTCAAGGCCCTTCAGGACATGCTGGCGGACAGCGAGGATCTGCGCCGCTTCATCGCCAGTCCGGTGATGTCGCGCGGAGACCATGGGAAAGGCATCCTGGCGTTGGCCGAGCGCATCGACGCCGCGCCGGTGACCCGGAACTTCCTGGGCCTTGTGGCGCGCAAGGGCCGCCTGTCGGCCCTGCCCGGCATGATCCTCGCCTTCCAGCGCCATCTGGCACGTCGGCGGGGCGAAATGACCGCCCGGGTGATTACCGCCCGGCCGTTGACTGACACCCAGAGCGCGAGCCTCGCCGCCCGCCTGAAGCAGGTCGTCGGCAACGAGGTCGCCATTGAATCACAGGTCGATCCCGGCCTGCTCGGCGGCATGGTGGTCCGTCTCGGCTCGCGCATGGTCGACAACTCCCTGCGCTCCCGTCTGCAACGCTTGAGTCTCTCCATGAAAGGGGTTGGATGATGGAAATCCGCGCCGCGGAAATCTCCGCGATCCTGAAGGAACAGATCGCCAACTTCGGCGCCGAGGCGGACGCCGCCGAGATCGGTACCGTGCTGTCGGTCGGCGACGGGATCGCCCGCATCCATGGCCTCGACAACATCCAGGCCGGTGAGATGGTCGAGTTCCCCGGGGGCGTCATGGGCATGGCCCTGAACCTGGAGGATGACAACGTCGGTGCCGTGATCTTCGGGAACGATACCGGGATCGGCGAAGGCGACACCGTCAAGCGGACCCAGGAAATCGTCGACGTGCCCGTGGGCGCCGGCCTGCTGGGCCGCGTGGTGGACGCGCTGGGCAATCCGATCGACGGCCTGGGCCCGATCACCGATGTCGAGCGCAAGCGCGCCGACGTGAAGGCCCCCGGCATCATCCCGCGGAAGTCGGTGCACGAGCCGGTGCAGACGGGCATCAAGGCCATCGACTCCCTGATCCCCATCGGGCGCGGTCAGCGCGAGCTGATCATCGGTGACCGCCAGACCGGCAAGACGGCCATCATCCTGGATACGATCCTCAACCAGAAGGACGTGAACGCCAAGGCCAAGGACGACAGCGAGAAGCTCTACTGCATCTATGTCGCCGTCGGCCAGAAGCGCTCCACTGTGGCCCAGGTGGTGAAGACCCTGGCCGACCGGGGTGCGCTGGACTACACCATCGTGGTCGCCGCCACCGCGTCGGAGCCGGCGCCGCTGCAATACTTGGCGCCCTATTCGGGCTGCACCATGGGCGAATGGTTCCGCGACAATGGCAAGCACTGCGTCATCTTCTATGATGACCTGTCCAAGCAGGCTGTCGCCTATCGCCAGATGTCGCTGCTGCTGCGCCGCCCGCCGGGCCGCGAGGCGTTCCCGGGCGACGTGTTCTATCTGCACTCGCGCCTGCTGGAGCGTGCCGCCAAGCTGAGCGACAAGCACGGCGCCGGGTCACTGACCGCGCTGCCGGTGATCGAGACGCAGGCCAACGACGTTTCGGCCTACATTCCGACCAACGTCATCTCCATCACCGACGGCCAGATCTTCTTGGAGACGGACCTGTTCTTCAAGGGCATCCGCCCGGCGGTGAACGTCGGCCTTTCGGTCTCGCGTGTCGGTTCGGCCGCGCAGGTCAAGGCGATGAAAAAGGTCGCCGGCTCCATCAAGTTGGAACTGGCCCAGTACCGCGAGATGGCGGCCTTCGCGCAGTTCGCCTCTGACCTTGATCCGGCGACGCAGAAGCTGCTGAACCGGGGCGCACGCCTAACGGAGTTGCTGAAGCAGAACCAGTACACGCCGTTCCCGGTGGAGGAGCAGGTGGTGTCCATCTATGCCGGCACCAAAGGCTACCTTGACGCCGTCAAGACGGACAACGTGGGCCGTTTCGAACACGACATGCTGAGCGAAATGCGGGCGTCGGCGCCGGACATCCTGGACGCCATCCGCACGGAGAAGGTGCTGTCCCAGGATACCGAGGCCAAGCTGGTCGCGTTCCTGGACCGCTTCGCCAAGACGTTCGCCTGAGCGTGAGCGCTCCCCACAGGAGGAAAGGCACCGCGTCTCATGCCCAGCCTTAAGGATCTCCGCAGCCGGATCTCTTCGGTCAAATCGACCAGGAAGATCACCTCGGCCATGAAGATGGTCGCCGCCTCGCGCTTGCGAAAGGCGCAGGAGGCGGCCGAATCCAGCCGCCCGTTCGCCGAGCGCATGGACCGCATGCTGGGCACCCTGGCCGGCAGCGTGGTGGGCCTGCCCGGCGCGCCCCGCCTGCTCGCCGGGACCGGCGAGACCCAGCGCCACCTCTTGGTCGTGGTCTCCTCCAATCGCGGCCTGTGCGGCGGCCTGAACTCCAACATCGCGCGCAACGCCCGGGTGCTGATCCGCGAGTTGCAGGCCGACGGCAAGGACGTGCAGATCTTGTGCGTCGGCCGTAAGGCCCGCGACCTTCTGAAGCGTGATCATCAGAAGCTGATCATCGACACCTTCGAGGACTGGGGCCGGCGCACGGTCAGCTACGGCGAGGCCGAACAGGTGGCGCAGCGTGTGCTGGACATGTTCGACGACGACCAGTTCGACGTCTGCACCCTGATCTACAACCGCTTCCGATCGGCGATCAGTCAGATCCCGACGCGCCAGCAGTTGATTCCCTTCCCGGTGCCGAGCGGCGCCAACGACAACGAGGCGGACACCGCCGGTGGCGAGCCTGCGGCCATCTACGAGTTCGAGCCGTCCGAGGAAGGCATTCTCGCCGACCTGTTGCCGCTCAACGTGAAGACCCAGGTGTTCCGCGCCATGACCGAGAACTATGCGTCCGAGCAGGGCGCGCGGATGACGGCCATGGACAACGCCACCCGCAACGCGGGCGACATGCTCGGGGACCTGACGCTTCAGTACAACCGGACCCGTCAGGCCATGATCACCAAGGAACTGATCGAGATCATCTCCGGCGCGGAGGCGCTCTAGGGGCCTGACGTTGAGGCCCCGCGCCCGCGCCGCGACACGAACCTTTCAAAACGGACCAGCCAATCAGGAGCAGACGTAGCCATGGCGACCGCGAGCACGAATACCGTCGGCACGATCACCCAGGTCCTGGGCGCCGTCGTCGACGTCCAGTTCGAGGGCGAGTTGCCGCCCATCCTGTCGTCGCTGGAGGTGGACAACCACGGCAACCGGCTGGTGCTGGAAGTGGCACAGCATCTCGGCCAGTCCACGGTGCGCACCATCGGCATGGACAGCACCGACGGTCTGGTGCGCGGTCAGGAGGTGCGGGCGACCGGTGAGCCGATCCGGATGCCGGTCGGTCCGGAGACGCTGGGGCGCATCCTGAACGTCATCGGCGAGCCGATCGACGAGCGTGGCCCCGTCAACGCCAAGATGCTCAGCCCGATTCACAAGCCGGCGCCGAGTTTCGTGGACCAGTCCACCGAGACCGAGATTCTGGAGACCGGGATCAAGGTTGTGGACCTGCTGGCCCCGTACACCAAGGGCGGCAAGGTCGGCCTGTTCGGCGGTGCCGGCGTGGGCAAGACGGTGTTGATTCAGGAACTCATCAACAACATTGCCAAGGGTCATGGTGGTGTGTCGGTGTTTGCCGGTGTCGGAGAGCGGACCCGCGAAGGCAACGACCTTTATTACGAAATGATGGACTCCGGGGTGATCGACCTGGAGGGCGGCAACTCCAAAGTGGCCCTGGTCTACGGCCAGATGAACGAGCCGCCCGGTGCCCGCGCGCGCGTCGGCCTGTCGGGTCTGACGCTGGCCGAGTACTTCCGCGACGAGGAAGGCCAGGACGTGCTGTTCTTCGTCGACAACATCTTCCGCTTCACGCAGGCGGGTTCTGAGGTGTCGGCGCTGCTGGGCCGCATCCCGTCGGCGGTGGGCTATCAGCCGACGCTGGCCACCGACATGGGCAACCTTCAGGAACGCATCACGTCGACCAAGAAGGGCTCGATTACCTCGGTGCAGGCCATCTACGTGCCCGCCGACGACCTGACCGACCCGGCCCCGGCCACGTCCTTTGCCCACCTGGACTCCACCACGGTGCTCAATCGCGCCATCGCCGAGCTTGGCATCTATCCGGCCGTGGACCCGCTGGACTCCACGTCGCGCGCGCTCGACCCGAACGTGGTCGGACACGAACACTACACCGTGGCCCGTGAGGTGCAGCGCATCCTTCAGACCTACAAGTCGCTGCAGGACATCATCGCCATTCTGGGCATGGACGAACTGTCGGAAGAGGACAAGCTGGTGGTGGCCCGCGCCCGCAAGATCCAGCGCTTCCTGTCGCAGCCGTTCCACGTTGCTGAGGTGTTCACCGGCTCGCCGGGCAAATACGTTAAGCTTGAGGACACCATCAAGGGCTTCAAGGGTCTGGTCGAGGGTGAGTACGACCACATGCCGGAACAGTCGTTCTACATGTGCGGCACCATGGACGAGGCCATCGAGAACGCCAAGCGCATGGCCGCCGAGGCGGCGTAAGGGGCGCCTGAATTGTAGGTTGGGGTGAGCCTTGGAAAGGCGAACCCCAACAAGGCTTGGCAGTGTTGTGGGCAGGGTTGGGGTTCGCTTCGCTCACCCCAACCTACGGCCAAATCATCTGATTGAGACGACCTGCGTCTCCGGAGTGATCTGAAGCATGGCGGAAACGACGGAATTCGAACTGGTCTCGCCGGATCGGCTGCTGGTTTCGGAAGCGGTGGAAATGGTGGTGGTGCCGGGTCTGGAGGGCGACTTCGGCGTTCTGCCCCGCCATGCGCCGATGCTCTCGACCGTGCGCCCCGGGGTCATCGACATCCACGAGGGCGGTCAGGTCAAAACCCGGCTGTTCGTCGCCGGTGGCTTTGCCGAGGTGACCGAGGACCGCTGCACCGTGCTGGCCGAGGAGGCGTTTACACTCGACGACGTCGCGCCAGACGCGGCCAATGAACGCCTGCGGTCGGCCCGCGACGATGTGGCGGAAGCCGGGGACGCCTTCGCCAAGGCCCGGGCGGAAAAGGCCGTCAGCGTGGCTGAGGCCCTGGTCGCCGCCGTGAGCCGCTGACTGCGCGGCATCCGCGGCTCCTCTATCCATCCCATTGCCAGGACCTCGACCATCCCGGCTCCGACCGGCCGTCACGGACCCGTGAACGGCCGGTCGTGGGTCAAGGCGGGGATGCGTCGGCGTGCTTCGGCCACCTGGGCCGGGTCCACGGTGGCATGGATGATCTCGAAATCCGCTTCGCCGGCGTCCGCCAGCACCGTGCCCCAGGGATCGATGATCAGGCTGTGCCCGAAGGTGCGCCGTTCGCGCGGGTGCAGCCCGCTTTGCGCCGCCGCCAACACGTAGCTTCCCGTTTCGATGGCCCGCGCGCGCAGCAGAACATGCCAGTGGGCCTGTCCGGTCGGCACCGTGAAGGCCGCCGGCACGCTCAGCACGCCAGCTCCGGCCTGCGCCAGAGCGCGGTAGAGAGAGGCGAAGCGGACATCATAGCAGACCGACAGACCCAGCCGCGTCCACGGCAGGTCGGCGACCACGGCGCGGTCGCCGGGCCGCATGGTGTCGGATTCGCGGTAGCTCTCCTCGGCCGACAGGTTGACGTCGAACATGTGGATCTTGTCGTACCAAGCCGCCACCGCGCCGTCAGGCGCGATCAGATAGGCCCGATTCGAAGCCCGGCCGTCGTCTCCCAGGATGGCCAGGGTGCCCGCCTGAATCCAGGCACCGGTCTCGCGTGCCACGTCACGGAAGGCGGTCAGGGCAGGGTGCTCCTCCTCCCGGCGGGCCTGGGCTAGAACCCGCTCGCGGCCGAATTCCATCATGACCACGTTTTCGGGCAGCAAGACCAGTTCCGCGCCGCCGGCCCGGGCGCGCCGCACGGCGTCCAGCGCCCGCCAGATGTTGTGGTCCATGTCGTTGCCGGCGTTGACCTGGATACAGGCCACCCGGAAGGGCCGAGCCTCTTCGCCCGTCATGCCGGTTCTCCGGCGAGCAGGGGATCGAGCCCGCTCTTGGCATCAAGGGCGTACAACTCATCGCAGCCGCCGACATGCTGACCGTTGATGAAGATCTGCGGCACGGTGCGGGCGCCGCCGGCGCGCTCCATCATTTGGCCCCGCATCGCGGGGTCGAGCATGACATTGTGTTCCTCGAACGCGACCCCTTTCTGTGCCAGCAACTGCTTGGCGCGGACGCAGAACGGACAGATCGGCGTGGTGTACATTTCCACCCTGGGCATGGGTCAGTCTCCGCAAGTTGATCGTCTGCCGCACAGGTAAGGCTTTTCGGGGCCCGGTGCCAGCGGTCGGATGAACGAAGCGTCCCGCTCGCGTGGAATCCGGGTGCGTCGGGCGCCAAAACGCATAGACTGGCGTGGGTCCCCCTTCGGTCGAGCCCGTCGCCATGTCGTCCAGCCGTCTACCGCCGCTCAATGCCCTGCGCGCCTTCGCCGCCGCCGCGCGCCACCTGTCGTTCACGCGCGCGGCGGAGGATCTGCACGTCACCCAGGCGGCGGTGAGCCATCAGGTCAAGGCCCTTGAAGAGCATCTGGGCGTGGCCCTGTTCCGGCGCGGCACGCGGGCGATTCACCTGACGGAGGCTGGCCAGCGTTATGCCCGTCAGGTGCGCGAGGCGTTCCAGATCTTGCACACCGCCACCGACTCGCTGCTGGCCCAGGAGGAGGCGGGCCGGCTGACCGTCGCCTCCATGACCAGCTTCGCCGCCAAGTGGCTGATTCCGCGCCTTGGGGATTTCCTGTCGGCCTATCCGGAGATCGAGCTGCGGCTGGAGACCGGGTTCGCGCCGGTGGACCTGGAGGCCGGGGTGGCGGACGTGGCCCTGCGATTGGGACCGGGCCCGTATCCGGGCCTGCATGCCGAGCTTCTGCTGCGGGACGAGGTGTTTCCGGTGTGCGCGCCGGCGCTGCTGACGGGCGAGCATGCCCTGCGGACTCCCGACGATCTGGCCCATCATGTGCTGTTGCAGGATGGCGGCCTGGACTGGAGTGTGTGGCTGCGCGCGGCCGGGGCGACGGCCGACATCGACGCCGACAGGGGACCGGGGTTTGTCGATTCGACCATGAGCATTCAGGCCGCCGTCGCCGGCCATGGCGTCCTGCTGGGGCGCACCGGCCTGATCGCCGACGAACTGGTCCAGGGGCTTCTGGTGGCTCCGTTCGATCTCGCCATCGAAAGCAACTTCGCCTACTGGTTCGTGTGCCTGCCGGACCTGCTGAACACGCCGCGCGTCGCCGCCTTTCGCGGCTGGATTCTGCGCCAGACGGCCGCCGCCGCCGTTGCCCGGCCGGTTTCGCGCGTGATTCCGAGCGACGAGGCCCCCGGTGTTATCTACGACACCCACATGGGCCGCCCCGGCGCCGCGTGGACGTAAATCACCTGGCATCTCTGGCCTCAGAGATCCACCGTGCCGTCGGGGTTGGGCTCGCCCCACGTCGGCGGCTCGGGCGGGGCCGGCTCGCCGTCGCCAAGCAGGCCGTCGAAGAACTCCTCCAGGCGGCGGGCCTCGCGTTCGATGAACGGACGGGCGGCCTCCACGCCGGCATTGGCCTCGCAGGTGGCCCGGTCCAGGGCACAGACGCTGTCACAGCCAGATCGGGCGTAGTCGTCGTGGGGGTGACGCTGCTCGCACTGGGTTTCGCAGGTCTCCTGACGCGCGCCGCAGGAGGCCACCGAGTCGGGGGCGTCGTCTGGATCGAACCCCTCGTCGAAGCCCTGCATGAAGCGGTCCAGCTTGTCGGTCTTGTCGGCCAGCCAGGGTTCGACTCCCGACAGGCCGTCACGGGCCTCGCAGGCGGCCCGGTCTACGGCGCACCGGGCCTCGCACGCGGCGGCGGAGACGCTGCCCGGCTCCGTGGTGTCGTCGCAGGCCCGCCCGCACTGATGGGCGATGGCTTTGCAGTAGGCGGCTCCCGGAGCGTCAGTGGCCGGGTCCTCGTCGGCCATGGCCGGCGCGGTCAATGCCAGGGCAAGACCCAAAACGAAAACGGTGGCGTGGGCGCGCATGCCGCGTCTCCTTTCATGCGAAGTCGGACGGTAAGATGCCATGATCATGGTGTCATGATGATGAGTCGACAATGTGCCGCGAGCCATGTCACCGGGGACACGCGTGCATCAAGAGGCCTTATGAACGACAACCGCCCCAGTCAGAGCAAATCAGAAAAGCGTCGCTGGCCACCGTGGCGGTGGGGGCCGTCGAGTCTGGCCGGGCAGACGGTGGTGGTGCTGCTGATCGGTCTGACCGTCTCCCATCTGATGTCATTGGGCCTGTATTCGTTCGACCGCGCCCGCTTGCTGGAGATGCTGGGCGGGCGTGCGCTGGTCACCCGGGTTGTGGAGGCCACACGGTTGATCGAGGCCGCCGGATCGCCCCGCGCGGAGCGGCGCCTGGAGAGGGTGTTTCGGGACGGTCGGCTGCGGCTTCGGGTCATGGAGAGCCCGTTGATCCCGGCGAACGCGCCGGCGCCGGAGGGGCGGATGGCGTTCCGCGCGCATGTGTTGGAACGGGCGCTTGCAGGGGCCTTCGCGGAGGGTGACGCGGGTCCGCGCGCGGTGCGGATCGGTGTGGTGCCACCGGACGGATTGTCGCCGCCGGAGGCGCCTGCCGTGGCCCCGGGGCAGGCCGGTCGGCCGCCACGGCCGTGGCTGGATTTCGAACGGCGCGGTTTCCCGCCCTGGCGGTCCGGCGCTGGGGACGGCGAACCCCGCGATGCGGATGGTCCGTTCCGGCATTATCTGCATCGCTGGGTGGTCGGTGATCCGGACGAGGAGGCCATGGGGCTCGCGGTGGCTCTTGAGGACGGACGATGGCTCAACGCGGTGGCTTTCGTGCCCCGCCCGCGGGGCTTCTGGACGCCGGGCGCGCTGGCCTCCATCGGTCTTATGGCGGCGGTGACGCTGGCGCTGTCAGTGTGGGCGGTGCGGCGCATGACGCGGCCGCTGCGGGCGGTGGCCGACGCGGCGCGGCGCATGGGCGTGGACCCGCGCCACGACCCGTTGCCGGAGGCCGGCAGCCGCGAATTGCGCGAGGTGGCCCGGGCCTTCAACGAGATGCAGGCCCGGCTGGCCCGCCTGATCGACAACCGTACGCGGTTGCTGGCGGCGATCTCGCATGATCTTCGGACGCCGATCACCTCGCTGCGTTTGCGTGCCGAGTTCATCGAGAACGCGGAGGAGCGCACCCGCATGCTGGCCACCCTGGAGGAGATGGAGGCCATGGTGCGGGCCACGCTGGACTTCGCCCGCGAGGACGCCACCGCCGAGGCCGTTCGGGCCGTCGACCTGACCGCCCTGGTCTCCGCTGTGTGCGTTGATCTGGCGGAGACGGGCGAGCCGGTGCGGTTCGACGAGGACGTGGACGAAGGGCAGGGTGTCGTGGCACGCGGCCGACCCGTGGCGCTGCGCCGGGCGGTGGTCAATCTGGCCCGCAATGCCTGCCTGTACGGTGGCGGTGCCGAGGTGGCGCTCGAGCCCGCGAGCGTCCTGAACGGTCCCGGTCACGCCATCATCGTGCGGGATGAGGGGCCAGGCATTCCGGAGGAGCATTTGCCCCGGGTGACCGACCCGTTTCACCGTGTCGAGTCCTCGCGGGCGCGCCATACCGGGGGCATCGGGCTGGGCCTGTCCATTGTCCAGGCGGTGGCCGATGCCCACGGCGGCCGGCTGCTGCTGCGCAACCGGCCGACGGGTGGGCTGGAGGCCCGGCTGGAGATTCCGACCGGGCCCCTCTAGGGCCGGCCGACGATAGAATTGACTCGTCCGGCCTTCACGACGCCCAGTCGGCGGTGTTGAGTCTTTGTTTCTTTTCGCCGCAGCGCCCCTTCGGGGCGCGCGGCTCCGCCGCTTCGCGGCGCCGGCGCGCCGGCTGGCCGTCGAATGAAGTCAGTTCATTCGACGGCCCTTCTGACGGCGGCCGGCTGTTACGCTTGCACCTGGGCGGCGGCCTTTTCCTTGTCCTTCGGTTCGGGCGTGGCCGCCGGGGTGGCGCCCACGGCGAGGGCCGGTGGCGCCACGAAGCGCAACACGACATACCCCGCGATGCCCGACAGGATGGAGCCGCCCAGCACGCCCAGACGCACGTCGTCGGCGAACTGCGGGTGATGCTCGAACGCCAGCATGCCGATGAACAGGCTCATGGTGAAGCCGATACCGGTCAGCAATGCGACGCCGTAGATGTGGGTCCAGGTGACGTCCTCCGGCAGGCGGCACAGCTTGGCCTTGTGGCCCAGGTACAAAGAGCCCATGACCCCGATCTGCTTGCCCACGAAAAGGCCCAGCGCGATGCCCAGCGGCACCGGCGCCAGCAGGTCACCGAATGTCAGCCCCGTCAGGGAGACTCCGGCATTTGCGAACGCGAACAGGGGCAAGATGGCGAACGCGACCCAGGGGTGCAGTTCGTGCTCCAGGTGGCCGGCCAGGTCGCGCTCGTCCTTGCCGCGCCCACCCAGAGGAATCGCCAGGGCCAACGCCACGCCGGCCAGGGTCGCGTGAACGCCGCTTTTGAGCACGCACACCCAAAGAATGGTGCCGACCACCACATACGGCGCCGTTTTGCGTACCCCGGCCACGTTCAGGATCACGAGGGCCGCAACGCAGGCCAGACCTGCGTAAAGCGCCATCATCGACAGATCCTCGGTATAGAACAGGGCGATGATCACGATGGCGCCCAGGTCGTCGATAATCGCCAGCGCGGTCAGGAAGATCTTCAGCGAGAGGGGCGCGCGCGCGCCCAGCAGCATGAGAATGCCCAGCGCGAAGGCGATGTCGGTAGCCGCCGGAATGGCCCAGCCCCGCAGGGCGATCGGGTCGCCCAGGGTGAACAGCACGTAAACCAGCGCCGGCGCGGCCATGCCGCCGACGGCCGCGATCACCGGCAGCGCCGCCTTGGACGGCGAGGACAACTCGCCTCTCAACACCTCGCGTTTGATCTCCAGCCCGACCAGCAGGAAGAAGATCGCCATCAGCCCGTCGTTGATCCAGTGCAACAGCGCCTTGTCGAGCGTGTAGTCGCCGAATCCAATGATGAGGTGGGTCTCGAAAAACGTGGTGTAGGTGGCGGCGATCGGCGAATTCGCCACGCCCATGGCCAGGGCGGCGGCCAGCATCAGCAGAATGCCGCCGGCGGCCTCCAGGCGCAGGAAGTTGCGGATCGCGGAGAGGGGGTTGGACAGGGTGGATTCCATGCGCGGCGTCTCCTTGCTGGTCAGGATGGCGTCGGGTGACAGATTGGGAAGAAGGCGCAAAAAAACCAGACCGAATCCTCGCCCGGTGTTCGATTTTCCCGGATCGTGCATGTCTTCGGCGATCCCGCCACTGAGGCAGGGGGCTTCCCGGCTCCAAGGCGGCGGCCTATGGGCGCAATCAAGCATTGATGCGGTTTATACGGATACTCGTCTTGTTCCACGCCGAGGCGCGCGGCAAGAGGTGACGCCTTAGGCGGGCTATAACAATACTATGCCAATCAGGATTGTTGGTGAGGCTCGTTCGTGGCTCTGTTCGTTGCGGCCTTCGCGCCGTCAAAAGGCGCGCGGCGTCTATGCCGCCCTGACCGCAGGTCTTGCGTTGGCTGTTTCGTCAGCTTTTGGGCGCAGGCGCGGCGCTGTTCTTGAGAAAGATGCTGAAATCGGTGGCGGGCAGCGGCCGACTGACCCAGAATCCTTGGAATAGGGAGCAGTCGTTGCTGCGCAGGAAGTCCATCTGTTCGCGCGATTCCACCCCCTCCGCCACCACCTGGAAGCCCAGGTTCTTGGCCAGCGAGACGATGGTGGCGATGATGGCGGCGTCCTTGGTGTCGTGCTCGACATCGCGCACGAAGGTCTGGTCGATCTTCAGCGTGTCGATGGGAAACGTCTTCAGGTAGTTCAGCGACGAATACCCGGTGCCGAAATCATCGATGGACAGCGTTACCCCCATGGCCTTGAGCGTGTTCAGGGCGCTGACGGCCCGTTCGACATCGCCCATCATGACGCTTTCGGTGATCTCCAGGTCGAGACAGCCGGCGGGCATGCCTGTCCCGTCCAGGACATCGCGCACATTGTCCAGGAACTGGGAGTCGTTGAACTGCCGCACCGAGACGTTGACCGATATGCTGGGGGGCGAGATGCCATGTCTGCGCCATTCCATGAACTGTCGACAGGCTTCCGCGAGGGTCCAGCGTCCGATGGGGATGATGAGGCCGGACTCCTCGGCCAGGGGAATGAAATCCCCAGGTGAGACCAAGCCCAAACGTGGGTGGCGCCAGCGGATCAAGGCCTCGCACCCGACCACGGTGCGCCCATCCCCGCCGACCTTGGGCTGATAGTGCAGTTCCAGTTCCTCGCGGTTGACGGCGTGACGCAGGTCGGTTTCCAGGTTCATCAACTCGACGGAGCGTTGTGCCATGTCGGACGAGAAGGTCAGGTAGCGATCATTGCCCGAATGCTTGGCATGGTACATGGCAATGTCTGCGTTGCGCAGCAGCGTTTCGACGGTCTCTGCCTGATCCGGGTAGTAGGTGATGCCGATGGAGGGCAGGCAGAACAACTCCGCGTCCAGGACCTGGAAGGCCTCTGAGAGGACCTCGGTGATCTTCTCGGCGACCTGCCCGCCGACATCGCCGTCGGAGACCTCGGTCAGCACGATGATGAACTCGTCGCCGGCAAGCCGACCGACGGTGTCCGACATGCGCACCACCTGACGCAGGCGCCGCGCCACCAGTTTCAACACCTCGTCGCCGGCGGCGTGGCCGTACGAATCGTTGATGTTCTTGAATCGGTCCAGATCAAGGAACAGCACGCAGACACGGGTGCCGTCGCGCTGGGCCTTCAGGATGGCCTGCTCCAGCCGGTCCATGATGAGGTACCGGTTCGGCAGGTGGGTCAGCATGTCGTAATTGGCCTGGAAGCGGATATGCTCCTCGTCGCGCTTGCGCTTGGTGATGTCGGTGCAGGCCGCGACGTAGTGCGTCAGGGCGCCGGTCCGGTCACGCACGGCGGTGACCGACATTTCCATGGGGAATGGCGCCGCTTTGCGTCGCGGTGCCCAGGCCTCGCCGATCCAAAGGCCATGCTGATCCACATGCGCCAGAACGGTTTCCTCGAAATTGGGTTCGTGCAGTTCCGGCGTGGTCAACCGGGCCGGCCGCGCCAGGAGGTCGGCGGCGTCATGGCCCGTCATGCGTTGATAGGCCTCGTTGGCGCCCCACACGAGACCGTCACGGTCGATGATCACGATGCCTTCGTGAACGCTGTTGAGGACCTTGGCCATCAGCCGCAGATCGGCGTTGGCCTGACGGCGCTCGGTGATGTCCTGGACCGTGCCTTCGAAGAACTGGACCGTGCCGTCCTGGTCGCGCACACATCGGGCGTTTTCCGTGATCCAGATCACCGAGCCGTCCTTGCGGTGGATCTGGGCCTCGAAGTTCTCGACCACGCCCGCGCTTTCCATCAACGCAATGAACCGCTGACGGGCCTTGGGGTCCGCATAGGTCTGGCGGGCGATATCCGTGCGCGCGGCGATCAACTCCTCCGGGCTGTCGAATCCGTAGATCCGGGCCAGCGCCGGGTTGGCGGTGACGTAGTGGCCCTCCGGCGTGGTCTGGTAGATGCCTTCCAGCGCGTTCTCGAACAGGCCCCGGTATCTGGCCTCGCTATCCCGCAACGCGCGCTTCATTTCGACGGCCTGAGTGGCCTCAATGAGGGTTACCAGCAGGATATCACTGGCCCGGGATGTGTCGCGCGGGACCGGCGCGGCGCCGTCGGCTTCATTGGCCATGGGCACCATCCGCAGCCACACATGCATCGGCGCGGCGTGGTCGCAACGGCACAGACGAAACGTCGCCGGCCCGCTGTCCCCGCCATCGGTCTGAGCCAGGTGGGTCTCCGGGTCATCCAGGCAGGCCTGGATGGCGCACCGGTCCTCTTCCGCGAACAGGTCCGCCAAGCTTTGACGGGGCAGGGCCTCTCGCGGGCCCCCGGTCATGCGGGCGAGACCCGCATTTGCGTAAACAAGCCTGCGATCCCGGACCAAGGCCAATCCGACGTCCGCATGGTCCAGGATCACGCGATTCGAAATGTCCGACGGTAGCCCGGGCGTCATCGCGATGTCCTCCGGCTGGACCGGGGCGCGAAGAGTCGGGTGTCCTGGACCTGGAGGATGGCGAATACCGTGACCACGGGCCTACTTCTTCTTCGTCTCGGATCGGCCCCGTTCTGGGGGGGGAGTCGATCCGGTTGAAACCGTTTCCATCGAAGAATCCGGGATCACAGACTAAAAAACAATGAATTTCACCGTGCTAGGCGGGTTCATATCAAGAAGTATGCGAGAGTAGCCTATAACTAACTGAAAATTATGACAATTGTTGATTTCCCTTAAGGCGATTGTCAGGGAAGCTGCGACCCTAGTGGTTTATGCAGGGGGCTTCGGTTCGTTTGACTGTGCGCGTAATAGGTATGGCAATGCCGGGGATGACAACTAAAACAGAGGGGTTCGGCGGTCCCCACGCTTTGACCCCTTGTGGTCGGGTGGGAATCAGGACGACGGGGTCGGCAGGTCGGTGTGCGATGGCCAGTCGTCGAGCGCGCGCACCAGCGCGGCGTGATCAAGGTTGCCGTCTCCGGCGGCGATCAGTCGGTCGTACAGTGCCATGGTGAGAGCCGTCGCGGGCAGGTCCAGACCCAGCGTCTCGGCCAGATCAAGGGCCTGGGCCAGATCCTTGCGTTGAGTTGTGACCCGGCCGCCGGGGGTGAACCGCCCCTCGACCATGCGCTGACCGTGCAGCTCCAGGATGCGCGACCCGGCGAACCCGCCCATGAGCGCCTCGCGCACCCGGGCGGGATCGACGCCAGCGCGCCGCGCCAGGGCGAGACCCTCGGCCACTGCGCCGATGGTCAGTCCGACGATGACCTGATTGGCTGCCTTGGCCACCTGTCCCGCGCCGACATCGCCGACGTGGGTGAACCGACGGCCCAGAACCTCGAACAATGGCCGTGCGCGGTCGATATCCGCCTCCACGCCGCCGGCCATGATGGTCAGAGTTGCTTGTTCGGCGCCGATCTGTCCTCCCGAGACCGGGGCGTCGATCCAGGCCGCTCCGGTTCGCGCCACACGGGACGCCAGTGTTCGGGTGGCGGTCACGGCCGTGGTGCCCATGTCAACGATCAGGGTGGCGGGGCGCGCGGCGGTCAACACGCCGGACGATCCGGTGATCACAGCCTCGACCGCCGGGGTATCCGACACCATGAGGATGAGACTGTCGGCGTCCCGCGCCACGGCGGCCGGAGAGGCGGCGGTCTCGAAGCCCTCCGCGCCCAGTTCGGCCATCGGCCCCGGGCTGCGATTGTGGACGATCACCGTGGCGCCGGCGGCCTTGAGGTTGCGGGCCATGGGGCGCCCCATCAGGCCTAGGCCGATGACGCCCACGCATAGGCCGTTGAGAGACGGTCGGCCTCCGCCGCCGTCCGTCACGGCGCTCAGATCCCGGTCCAGCGGGCGCGCGCACCCCGCTCGATTCCGGCGGCCACCAGGCGGTCGATGTTCAGGCGGTGGCGCAGGATTTCCAGCAGGCGCAGTTCCGACTGTTCCGCCTTGCGGTCGGCGGCCACCACGTCCAGCGCCAGGGCATAGGCGGTCTCGCGCAGGTACGGCGGTAGGCTGTCGCGGATGACGGCCACCGCGTCTTCCAGGTCATGCTCGCCGGAGGAGACCAGTTGCATGCACGCCTCGACCCGGCGCGGCAGTTCCTGGGGATCAAACCCGTCGAAGGCGGGCAGGCCGCGCACGATATCGCCCATCGTCTGCCATTCGACCTCCTTCATGTCGGTATCTACGGCCGAGGCCAGGACCATGATGTAAATGAGGGCGTCCTGGGCGGACAGGGTGAGCTGGGCGGTGTCCATGAGGTGTCGTCTCGTTCTTGGTTGTGTCTGTGGCGTGTGGCCGAAGGACGCGGGGCCATCACGTCTCGCATTGAGCCTCCGGCATGGGGCGCGGGGCAATCCCTTTTTTGTGGAACACCGCCGAAAAGGAAAACGCGGCCTGCGGCGAACGGGATTGTCCCATTCGCCGCATGGCTCGCTTGAACAGACCGGCTTATCCGACCAGGGCGTAGGTGCCGTAGCCGACCAGCACCGCCGGCACGGCGCTGTAGGCGGTGGCCACGAGGGCCGCGCGCGGCGCCACCGCGATGGCGGGGAACAGGGCATCGCCGTCGTTGGCGAGGGCGTTGCCCATCTGCGCCGACAGGGGTGCCACGCCGGACAGGTACAGCGTCGTCACCAGGATCTGCGGCCCGCAGCCGGGGATCAACCCGACCAGGACGGCGATGGCCGGCACCAGGGGCGCGGCGGTCTGGAACACGACCGAGAGATCAAGCCCCAGCCCGGCGACAATCAACTGGTATCCGGCGAAGGCGAACACCACCCAGGCCGTCACGAAAGAGGTCGTGGCCACCACCGGCTTGAGGTCCAGTCCCTTCCGCGGCGCGACGTCGGAACAGCCGCCGGCCTCCATGCCCCGGCCCTGCAATACCCACAGGGCCAACGCGCCCGCAGCCCCGACGACGCCCAGCCAGTAGCCGGGCGCGACCCCCAGAACCGAGGCCAGCCAGGCATCGACGTCCACCTGGAAGGCGAGCAGCACGCCCAGCGCAAGCCCCGGGCCAAGCAGAAGCAGCCAGGCCCGCTCAAGGGCGATGGCGACCGGGGTGCCTCCCCCTTCCGACTCGTCCGTCCGGCACGCCGGGGCTGCGTCGGAGGCCGCCTCCCGGGGCCGCATGAAGCCCGGCCCATGGATGGCATCCACGATCCATCCGGACAGCACGCCCACGACCACGCTCACGGCCAGCACCAGTGCAGCAATGTCCGGCGCCTGGGCCAGCAGCAGGAACATGGCGTCACCCATCGTCGCCGTCAGCGTGGCCACAACGCCGCCCATGCTGAGGTGTCCGCGCGTGTATTGCGTGATGGCCACAATGGCGCCGCCGCATCCGGGAAAGGCCCCAAGCGCCGCCGCGATGGGCACCTGCCAGCGGGCGTGGCGGCGCAGCACGCTGCCCAGGTCGGTGCCGAGGGCCCGCTCGGCCACCCCCAACAGAACCAGGGTGCCGGCCACGAACACGGCGACGGCCAGATAGGCTTCGCTGAGAACGTCCAGCAGAACCATCGTGCCGTTCGGCACCGACAGGGTTATTCCCGCCAGAACGGCCAACGCCAGGGCGCGCCGGCCCGGCCCGGTGAGGTCGATCCGTCCCCGACCGGGGAAGGGCAGGCCGGCGACCGGCCGACGGATGGCGGCAATCAAGGTGGTCATGGCGTGGTGTCCTCCAGCGGTGGCATGCCATGCGAATGCGAATGACTCGCAATTCATGGAGCGTTTATACGGGACACGTGCCGCTTTGTCCAAGCATTTGTTTCCTGCACTTTGATCGGATACGCCGATCAAAAGCGGGCGGTATCCGCACGTCCTGTCTGGAACCTGTTTCTCAACGGGCAAACGCGATGAGTCGCTGCCAGGGAATACGATGCGCCGCCCAAATCGATCCCCGAGCTTGGCGGAAAAATCTGGGAATGTGGCGCTGATCGTGCGACCACTAGCGTTCGTTCGAATGACGTCGGAGTGTCTGGCCGCGCTTCCGGCCGTCCTTGCTGGATGTAATGATGATCGAGTCGACTCATCGTCCGACCGACCGGAATGCTCCGGAAATCTTGACACGGTTCGAGGTTCGCAACGGGGGCGACGGTCTGCTGCAGCGAGTGTTGGCGCCGCCGAACTTCGGCGTGATGACAATTGAGGCCACGGAGTCCGCGCCGGAATTGATGGAGACCGCTCGCCGGGCCACCGAGCAGGGTGGCTATGTGGTGTTGTTGACGGCGGCCAGCGCGTGGCGGCTGGACCTTGCCAACACGCTGATTGAGGCGGCCGTTCGGCGATGGCCAGACCTGTTGGAACGCCGGGACAGGCTGCGGCTCGCCCTGCACGAAGCTGTGGTCAATGCTTTGTTGCACGGGTGCTTGCGGGTGCCGCCGCATCTGCGGGACACGCCGGAAGGTTGGCTGAAGCACAGTCAGGAAATCGAGGCGGCGCTGGCCGATCCGGAGCGGGGCAGTCGCCCGGTGCTGGTCACCCTGGTTGCTGGATCTGACGGATGGGTGGCTCAGGTTGTTGATCAGGGACCGGGCTTCGCCGCGCCGCGAGACCCAACGAGCGATGCGGTCATCCCCGCAGCGCTGCATGTGCCGACACGGGGGCGCGGGCTGGCGATGATGCGCGCCGCCTGCGACCGCGTTGTCTGGCTTGATGGCGGTCGCCGCGTCGAATTGACCATGCCCTATCCGCCGGAGCGGGAGGGCTGATACCCTCAAGGCCCGTGTGCGGATCATGAAGACGCGGTAGGAGGACGCATGTCGGTTCGCTCCATGCTTGCACGGCAACTGGATCCGGCCCTGCGCGAGGCGCCGGGACTGTCGCCGGCGAACTGGGCCGTTTGCGGCCTGATCGTGGCCGCCATGCTGGTGGCCGTGCTGGAGACCGAGCCGGCGTTGCGCACCGGACGCGAAACCCTGTTCCTGGCGGTCGAAATCGGTCTGACCGGGCTGCTGGCTCTGGAGTACGCGGTGCGGGTCTGGGTGAGCGTCGAAAACCCCGCCTATGACGGTCGGCTGGCTTATGTGCGCTCTCCGGCGGCCGTGTTCGACCTTCTGACCATTCTTGTGGTGCTTGCCACGGCCTTTGGAACGGAAGGGTTTCTGCTGCGTCTGGCCATGCTGTTGCGGGTCCTGCGCATCGCCCGTCTGGGTCGGTTTTCCAAAGCGTTCGACGCCGTGGCGGCGGCGGTGGCCTCGCGCTCCACGGAACTGGGGTTGAGCGTGGCGTTTGCCGGCCTGCTGCTGCTGGTGTCGTCGGCGATGCTGTATCTGGTCGAGGGGGCGGTGCAGCCGGAGTCCTTCGGCTCGATCCCGCGTGCCATGTGGTGGTCGGTGGCGACCCTGACCACGGTTGGGTACGGCGATGTCTTCCCGGTCACCGCGTTGGGCCGGGTGTTCGCCGCCCTGACCGCAATCACCGGCATCGGCCTGATCGCCATGCCGACCGGCATTCTGGCGAGCGCCTTCAGCGATGCCTTCCAGGCGCAGCGCGCCGCCGCCGAACGGCAGGACCCGGGCACTGAAACGTCGGAGCGCGCCGAGTCATGACGGACGCCATGCCCCTGAAAGACCGCCTGACGACCCTTTATACCGGCTTCGGGCCGGGTGCGACGCGGTTCCGCTACGGCCTGATCGTGTTCGATCTGTGTACCATCGCCTTTATCGTGACCACGCTCCCGATGTCGTCCACGGCGGCCATCATCGGTGTGGACATCGCCATTGGCGTCGTGGTGTTGGCCGACCTTCTGGCGCGGATGTGGATCGCCCCCAACCTGAGGCGGCATCTGCTGCGTCCCACCACGCTGGCCGACATCGTCGTGGTGTTCTCGTTGCTGCTGGCGCCGTTGCTGGCGGGCAATCTGGCCTTTCTGAGAATCCTCAGGTTGGTGAGGCTGCTGCATTCCTATCAGGTGCTGCGGGACCTGCGACGCGAGGCCGCGTTCTTCCGCCGCAACGAAGACGTCATCATCAGCTCGATCAACCTGATCACGTTCATCTTCGTGGTCACGGCGCTGGTGTTCGTGCTCCAGCACGAGGACAACCCGGGCATCAACAGCTACATCGACGCGCTGTACTTCACGGTCACCACCCTGACCACCACCGGCTTTGGCGACATCACCCTGAGTGGGACGTGGGGCCGCCTGCTGGCGGTGGTCGTCATGGTGGGCGGGGTGTCGCTGTTCCTGCGGTTGGTGCAGACCGTGTTCCGGCCGCCGAAGATCCGCCACACCTGCCAGACCTGCGGCCTGCGGCGCCATGATCCGGACGCGGTCCACTGCAAGCACTGCGGTGAGACCCTGCATATCGAGACCGAGGGCGAGAGTTGATCCCGGCGCGTCTCGCGGCTTGACGCCTCCGCGCTGGTCGCGCATGACGGGGCGCCATGACCGACATGCCAACTCCACGCCATCCCCGCCCCGGCGGTGTTCTGACGGCGGCGCGCGAGCGCCTGCTGCGACCACTGGCCATCGCCCTGGCCCTTTACGGCGGCCTTGTTCTGCTGGTCGTGACCGCGCTGACCATGGTCAATGTAACCGGGGTCGCGCTGGATGCCCTGGTCCGTCCGCTCGGCGGGTCCGTCCCCGGTCTGGCGGGGTACGAGGAGGTGGTGGCGCTGCTGATCGGCGGCGGCGCCCTGGCCTTCCTGCCGTACTGCCAGTTGCGCTACGGCCATGTCGCGGTGGACCTCTTCACCCTGCGCGCTCCGCGCGCCTTCAACGCCGCCCTGGACCGGCTGTCGCTGGCCCTGACGGCGCTGCTGGCGCTGTTCCTGGGCGGCTCGATGATCGTCGGCATGGCCGAGGCGCGGGCGGACGGCGTGATCTCCAGCGTGCGGGCGTGGCCCGAATGGCCGTTCTGGCTGCCGGGCATCGTCGCCCTTCTGGCCTGGAGCGCCACCGCCGCCGTCATGGCCGCCGCCCCGCCGGGACCGGAGGCCGCCGGCAGCCACTACCCCCACGCCGGCACCCCGGGCAATGCCGATGGGTGAGCGGGAACTGATCGGACTGGCCGGGTTCGCGGTGCTGTTCGCGCTGATCGCCCTGCGGTTGCCGGTGGCCCTGGCCATGGTGATCGTCGGCGTGGGCGGCAACTGGGCGCTGTCCATCGCCGCGCCGTTCCTGCGGTTCGAGCCCTATCTGGCTCAGTTCAAGTCGCTGACTTGGAGCGTGATGAGCAGTTACACCCTGTCTGTTGTGCCGCTGTTCATCCTAATGGGCTATCTGGCCGCGCATGCCAACCTCAGCCGCGATCTGTTCCAGGGCCTGAACGCCCTTGTGGGCCGGCTGCGCGGCGGTGTGGCCATGGCAGCGGTCATGGCCTGCGCGGGGTTCGGCGCGGTGTGTGGGTCGTCGCTGGCCACGGCCAGCACCATGGGCCGCGTGGCGCTGCCCGAGCTGAAGCGGCTACGCTACGACGACGGTCTGGCGACCGGCACCCTGGCCGCTGGCGGCACGCTGGGAATCCTGATTCCGCCGTCGGTGGCTCTGGTGATCTACGCCATCGTGGTCGAGGCGTCGGTGGTGGAGATGTTTCAGGCCGCCGTCGTGCCGGGGCTGTTGGCCGTTGTGCTGTTCGTGGCGGTCATCGCCGTCCGGGTGTGGCTGGACCCGGGGCTGGCGCGGGAGACCCCGCCGCTGGAGGCCGCCGCGCGGCGGGTGGCGGTGCGCCGGCTGTTGCCCGTGCTGGCGATCTTCGGTGCCATTGTGCTCGGGCTGGGACTGGGGCTGTTTACGCCGACGCCGGCGGCGGCCGTCGGCGTGTTCGCCGTGCTGGCCTACGGCGTCGTCCTCAAGGCGCGTACTGGCGAGGGCCTGGGCCGGCGCGAAATTGGCCGCGCTGTCCGCGACACGGCGGTCACCGGCGGGATGATCTATTTCGTCCTGTTCGGCGCCGAAGTGTTGAAGGGGTTTCTGGCCCGCAGCGGACTGCCGGCCGCTCTGGCCGAAATGGCGGCCACGGGCACAGCCGACCCCTGGCTGATCCTGGCCGCCGTGCTGCTGGTGCTGATCCTGCTGGGGTGCTTCATGGATTCGCTGTCCATGATCCTGGTGGTGGTGCCGTTCCTGTTCCCGGTGCTGGTGGAACTGAACGGCGGCGACTGGGTGACGGCCGCCGAGGCCGGCTACGGCATGGCCAGCGAGGACCTGAAGATCTGGTTCGGTGTCCTGGCCCTGATCGTGGTCGAGTTGGGCCTGATCACGCCTCCCGTGGGCCTGAACGTCTTCGTCATCCGCAGTGTGGCCCCGGCCGTGCCGATGGGCACGATCTTCCGGGGCGTGCTGCCGTTCTTCACCGTCGAGTTGGGCCGGGTGGCGCTGATTCTGGCGCTGCCGGGACTGGCGCTGTGGCTACCGCGGGTGCTGTGAGGTCGACCCGATTAGAAAGGGCGCTATTGCTTGGTCTCGCTGGCGCAGTTGATGCACAGCGGCACCGCTGGGTCGAAGTCCAGACGACGCGGGGCAATGTCTTCGCCGCAATGGACGCACTGGCCGTAGTCCCCGGCCTCCATGCGCTCCAGGGCCGCGTCGATGCGCTTGATCTCGACCTGACGGCGGCGCTCCGTCTCCTTGGCCATCGCCTGTTGCTGAAGGGCGTCCATGCGCGACAGCCGCCCCATGGCGGTGTCGCCGGCATCCACCGTCGCGCGGTCGCCTTCAGTACTGGCCTCGTCGGCCAACACTTCCTCGCGGTGCGCCAGCAGGCGGGCGCGTAGCGCTTCCACGTCCAGGTCGGTCCGCTCGGTCAAGATCGCTCTCCTTCGCCCTTGCCATTTGTATTTTAAGCTAATCGCCGTCGCGATCCGTTTCGGATCGCTCCGGATTTGCTCTAGGGCATGCCAAACCCCACCGCACCGTTCCCCAGCGAAACGGGCAGCATCTCGTGACACGTACAATGACAGAAGCATGACATCGCCCTGACGCGAAGGCCAATGAATTTGGCCCCCCCGCGTCGAAGGAACCAGACCGCCGGACCTCCTATCGCCGCGATCCGGGCCCGGCGGCGCGCAACGGGTCGGGCTCGAAATCCAGGTCAAGGTGGAGGTCGAAGGCCAGCTCGCGGTCGGCCATGACAGACGCGGTTTCGTTCAGGGTGTGGGCCGTCTCGGGAATGGGGGCCAGCGCCTCGAGGAACTGCGCCGCCACCGCCGGCCATCCGTGACGCAGCGCGTGGGCGCGGCAGGCGTTCCGGTCGAGGTCCAGCGCCGCCAAGGCGGCGCGGCGCAGGTCGTCGTCCAGTACGCCGACCGGGTTGTCCGGATTGTCGTCGGCCAGCACGTCGCGCGGCCCGGCCACCGGGAATGCTGCCACGGGCAAACCGCAGGCCAGTGCCTCCAGCATCACCAGCCCGAAGGTGTCGGTCAGGCTTGGAAAGACCAGGACGTCCGCCGCTGAATAGCACCGGGCAATGGCCTCGTCGTCCGGCGGCTGGGTGAAAAAGACGTCGGGATAGCGGCGCCGCAGCCCGTCGAGCGCCGGGCCGACACCGGCCACCACCTTGGATCCCGGCAGGTCCAGGTCCAGGAACGCTGGCAGGTTCTTCTCAATGGCGATGCGTCCCAGGAACAGGAAGATCGGGCGGGGCAGGTCCGCGAACGGGGCCGCGCCGGGGTCCACGGGGCGGAACACGGCGGTATCCACGCCGTGGGACCACACCCGCAGGCGCCGCAGGCCGCGCCGGTCCAACTCGGCCCGGGTCGAGGCCGCCGGCACCAGGACCCGTGTCGCCGGCCGGTGGATCCGCCGCATCCAGGCGTAGGTCAGCGAAAGCGGCGTGCGGAACCGGGTGTGCATGTACTCGGGAAAACGGGTGTGGTAGGCGGTCGTGAACGGCCAGCCCCAGGCCAGACAGGCGGATCGAGCGGCCAGACCCAGCGGTCCTTCCGTGGCGATGTGGACGGCGTCGGGCCTGAACGCGGCCAGCATGCGGCGGACCTTTCGGCGCGGCCGTACGGCCAGACGGATTTCCGGGTAGGTCGGCATGGGAACCGTCCGGAACGCTCCCGGCTCGATCACGGCGACGGTATGCCCGTCGGCCTCCAGGGCCCGGCGCACCGCCTCGACCACCCGCACCACCCCGTTGATCTGGGGCCGCCAAGCATCTGTGACGATACAGATCCGCACGGTCTCTTACCCCTTCTGCCGCCTCCCCCAGGACCGGGACGCAACGGCGCGGCGTGGCGGCCCGGGCGCCGCGCCTAGTTATCCTCGGAGCCCGCCCGCCGCTGTTCCCGCAGAAACTGTCGCCAGGCCCTGACATTCCGGTTGTGCTCCGCCAGCGTGCGGGCGAAGGCGTGGCCCCCGGTGCCGTCGGCCACGAAGAACAGATCCTTCGTTTCCTTGGGGTTCAGCACAGCCGCGATGGACTCCCGCCCGGGATTGCAGATCGGGCCGGGCGGCAGTCCGTCGATCACATATGTATTGAAGGGTGACGGGGTTTCCAGGTCTCTGCGGGTCAGGGGACGGCCGAGAACGCCAGTCGAATCGAGCCCGAAGATCACCGTGGGGTCCGATTGCAGCCGCATTCCCCGGTTCAGTCGATTGATGAAGACGCCGGCCACATGAGGCCGCTCGGCGGAGATGTTGGTTTCCCGCTCCACAATTGAGGCCAGGATCACGGCCTCCTCGGGCGTCGCGATGGGAAGCCCCTCGGCCCGGTTCGGCCAGAGTTCGGCCACCGTCTCCTCCATCGCCGTCATCATGCGTTGAACGATGTCGTCGCGGCTGTTGCCAAGCGTGAAGTGATAGGTCTCGGGTAACAGGGACCCTTCGTCCGGTTGCAGGGTGATCGCGCCCTCAAGCCCGTCTGCCTCGCGGACGAGTTCCAGCACGCGCGGAACCGTCAGCCCCTCGGCGACCGTGACCCGGCGGGCGACCACATCGCCGCGTGTGAGAATGTCCAGGGCATCGCGCGGTGAAATCGCGATGTCGAAGCGGTATTCGCCGGCCTTCAGGTCCCGGGTCCGACGGGCCAGCCGGGCGCCCACCTCGAACACCCAGGGGTCGCGGACGACCCCGGCCTTGGCCAGTCGGTCGGCGATGCCGGCCAGCCCCGTTCCCTGCGGGACCACCACCGTCACGGGCTCGGTCAAGGGACCGGGCGTCGTGAACAGGTCCTCAATGTACCGATACCCCACATACAGGGCGACGACCACAACGCCCGCCAGAAGGGAGACGCTGAACGCCACCGTCCGAATCCACTCTCCAGCGCGCGGGTCCCGCTTGGACAGGCTTTTTTCGTCCTGTCCGGGCTGGGTGTTGTCGGTGTTCATCGGCGTGCTCAGGGCGCCGGCCCGACGATCAGGCAGGCGTTGGTGCCGCCGAAGCCGAAGCTGTTCGACATGGCGTGGCGCACCGGGCGTTCCTTGGCCACCTTGGGCACGAGGTCGAGATCACAACCCTCGGATGGGTTGTCGAGGTTCAGCGTCGGCGGCACCGTGCCGTTGATCACGGAGAGGATGGAATAGATTGCCTCCACGCTGCCGGCCGCGCCCAGCAGGTGACCGGTCGACGATTTGGTCGACGACATGGACAGGTTGTAGGCGTGGTGTCCGAACAGGCGCTTGACGGCGTCGTGTTCGATCTTGTCGCCCAGTTCGGTCGAGGTGCCGTGCGCGTTGATGTAGTCGATGTCCTCGGGATTGAGGCCGGCATTGCGCAGGGCGGCCCGCATGGCGCGGAAGCCGCCGTTGCCGTCCTCGACCGGGGCGGTGATGTGATAGGCATCGCCGCTCATGCCGTAGCCCTTGATCTCGGCGTAGATGCGCGCGCCGCGCTTCTTGGCGTGCTCGTACTCCTCCAGCACGACGATGCCCGCGCCCTCGCCCATGACGAAACCGTCGCGGTCGCGGTCCCAGGGGCGCGAGGCTTCCGTGGGGCGGTCGTTGAATTTGGTGGACAGGGCCTTGGCGGAGCAGAACCCGCCCAGTCCGATCCGGCAGATGGTCGCTTCGGCGCCGCCGGCGACCATTACATCGGCGTCGCCGAACATGATCATGCGGCTGGCGTCGCCAATGGCGTGGGCGCCGGTCGAGCAAGCGGTCACTACGGCGTGGTTCGGCCCCTTGAAGCCGTGCCGAATGGAGGCATGACCGGAGACCAGGTTGATCAGGTTGGCCGGGACAAAGAACGGGCTGATCTTGCGAGGGCCATGTTTTTCCAACGTCACGGCGGTTTCGGCGATGCCCTTCAGGCCGCCGATTCCCGAGCCGATCATGACGCCCGTGCGCTCGCGATCCTCGTCGGTCTCTGGCACCCAGCCGGAATCAGCCACCGCGTCGTCGGCCGCCCTGAGGCCGAAGATGATGAACTCGGTCATGCGCCGACGCATCTTGGCGTCGGCGACCGTGTCGGGGTCGAACGCGCCGGGCTCGTCGCCGCTCGGAACTATGCCAGCCACGCGTGACGGCAGGTCAGAGACGTCGATGTGCTCGATAGCCCGAATGCCCGACTGTCCGTTTGTGATCCGCTCCCAGTTGTGCGCCACACCCACGCCCAACGGAGTTACCATGCCCAGTCCGGTAACGACGACTCGCCTCATTGCCCCTGCCATGTCTGATCGGTCTGTCCCTCGGGTACCGCAGGCCCATGCAAACAGAGTCGCGGGACTCCGGCTCCCGTCGGTCCGGCGCCCGGCCAACGCCCGCGCCGCGACGCGTGGCCCGGCGCGCCGGCGCCTTATTTCGCGTTTGCGTTGATGAACTCGATGGCGTCCTTGACCGTCAGGATCTTCTCGGCCGCGTCATCGGGGATCTCGCACTGGAACTCTTCCTCGAAGGCCATGACCAGTTCGACGGTATCCAGGCTGTCGGCGCCCAGGTCATCGATGAAACTGGCGTTCTCGGTGACCTTGGCCTCGTCGACGCCCAGGTGCTCGACCACGATTTTCTTCACGCGCTCGGCGACATCGCTCATCTTGATTCGTCCTTGAATGATTCCTTGGGGAGACTTTGGATCCGTACCGGAGTCCGTTTGCGAAATGCGGTTCTCGGCGTGAGGCCGGCCATCCGGCAAGAAGGGCGCCCCGAAGGCCCGACCGCAGTCGACGCGGACCCAAAGGGAAACCGACGTCGCGATTGTGCGCGCCGGCCAGCCGAGACGCGGTTCCTAGCACATTCACACCGGCTTGGCCAGCACCGCCGGGACCGGAATCCTGCTCTCCGGCCGGGCCGCCGAGGCGCCTTAAACACCATCAGATCATGGCCATACCGCCGTTGACGTGGAGCGTCTGACCGGTGACGTAGCCGGCCTCCATGCTGGCCAGATAGACCACGGCGGCGGCGATGTCATCGCCGGTTCCCATGGCACCGGCCGGGATCGCGCCCAACAGGCGGCTCTTCTGGTCATCGGAAAGCGCGTCGGTCATGGCCGAGGTGATGAAGCCTGGCGCCACGCAGTTGACGGTGATGCCGCGTGGCGCAACCTCGCCAGCCAGCGACTTGGACATGCCGATCAGTCCGGCCTTGGAGGCGGCGTAGTTGGCCTGCCCCGGGTTGCCGGTGACGCCGACGATGGAGGTAATCGAGATGATGCGCCCCCAACGGCGTTTCATCATGCCCTTCATTGCCGCGCGCGACAGCCGAAAGGCAGCGGTCAGGTTGACGTCCAGGACGGCCGACCATTCCTCGTCCTTCATGCGCATGGCCAGACCGTCGCGGGTCAGGCCGGCGTTGTTGACGAGGATGTCGAGGCCGGTGCCGGCGGCCGATTCCGCCTCGCCCACCAGGGCGTTGACGGCGTCGGCGTCGGACAGGTTGCACGGCACGGCCCAGGCCCGCGAGCCCAGGTCGGCGGCCAAAGCGTCCAGCGCGTCACGCCGGGTGCCGGACAACACGACCGCTGCGCCCCGGGCGTGCAGGGCGCGGGCAACCGCCCCGCCAATGCCGCCGGACGCGCCGGTCACCAGCGCGGTCTTGCCGGTCAGATCGAACATGGAGACGGTCTTCCTTATCTATCTTACAGTTCCCGATGGGGCGCCTGGACGGTCTTGAGAAAAGCCTCGACACCGGCCGGGGTTTCGACGGCGACGCCGTTCAGGCTTCGGTCGATCCGCTTGGCCAGACCCGACAGCACCTTGCCGGACCCCAGTTCAACGAGGGTCTCGACGCCCTGATCGCGCATGAAAAGGACGCTTTCTCGCCAGCGCACGGCCCCGGTGACCTGTTCGATCAGCCGGACGCGGATTTCCTCCGGATCGGTGACGTCGCTGGCCAGCACGTTGGCGACCAGAGGCGGCGCTGGTGGGGCCATCGCCACGTCGGCCAGGGCCTCGCGCATGGCCTCGGCCGCCGGGGCCATCAGGGCGCAATGGAACGGCGCGCTGACCGGCAGCATGACGGCCCGCTTGGCGCCGCGTCCGGCGGCGACCTCGACCGCAAGCTTCACCGCCTCGGTGTGGCCCGAGACCACGACCTGCCCCGGCGCGTTGTCGTTGGCGGCGGTGCAGACCCGATCACCGGCGACCTCGGCGGCGATGGCCCGCGCGGCATCGACATCCAGCCCGAGCAGGGCGGCCATGGCCCCCTGTCCGACGGGCACGGCGCGCTGCATGGCCTGCCCGCGCGCCTTCAGAAGGCGGGCGGTATCGGCGAGCGAAAAGGTGCCGGCGGCGGCCAGCGCGGAATATTCGCCGAGCGAATGACCGGCCACGAAGCGGGCCTCGTCGGCGAGCGACAGGCCCCCCTCGCGCTCCAGAACCCGGGCCACGGCCATCGAGACCGCCATCAGGGCCGGCTGTGCGTTCTCTGTCAGGGTGAGGGTCTCCGCCGGCCCCTCGCGCATCAGCCGCCACAGCGACTGCGACAGGGCGTCATCGACCTCTTCATAGACCTCGCGCGCGACCGCGAACGACTCGGCCAGAGCCTGCCCCATGCCGACCGCCTGGGACCCCTGTCCCGGGAAGACGAAAGCCCGTGTCTGGCTCGCCTGCGTCATTGCCTGTCCTGCTCCCTTGCAACACGGCGCGATCCGCTGGCCGGACGAACCGTTTCGACGGCCGCGCATCGGCCCGAAAAAGCCCGCGAAATCAGATATCTGGCCGTTGACGGGCGGGCCTGTCCACATGGTGTGGGCGGCACAGTGTTAAACCCTGTAACACTTGTCAAGCGTCCCTTGCGCCGGCGATTGCGATGTGTATAGTGCAGCCTCTTTCCGACCCGCCGGCCCTGTCGGCGGGCGGGTTTCTATTGGGTTGGCCCAGGCTGACCCATAACCCTTGCCGGCATCGACCGGCTATGCCTGTCAGTTGCCGTGGCCGTGCCGCGTGTGCCTCTGGCGGGCTGAGATAATCCAGAAGGGACGTCAAACACCATGGGACTGTACGAGACCGTGGTGATCGCCCGTCAGGATCTGTCCGCCAACCAGGTTGACCAGGTTGCCGATCAGATCACCGAGACGATCACCGAAATGGGTGGCAAGGTCACCAAGAAGGAATACTGGGGCCTGCGCGCGTTGGCCTTCCGTATGAAGAAGAACCGCAAGGGCCATTATGTGATGCTCAACGTGGACGCGCCGCCGCCGGCGCTGCACGAGGCCGAGCGTCGCCTGCGGCTGAACGAGGACGTGCTGCGTCACATGAGCATCCGCGTCGACGCGCTGGAGGATGGTCCGTCCATCATGATGCAGAAGCCCGAGCGCGGCGACCGCCCGGATCGCGGGGATCGCGGTGGCCGGCGTGATCGCGGTGACCGGGGTGATCGCGGTGACCGGGGTGATCGCGGTGATCGGCCGCGCCGTCAGGACAACCGCCAGGAGGGAGGAGAATAACCATGGCGAGACGCCCCTTCTTCCGTCGGCGGAAGACCTGCCCGTTCTCGGGCGCCAACGCGCCCAAGATCGACTACAAGGACATCCGCCTGCTGTCTCGGTATGTCTCGGAGCGCGGCAAGATCGTGCCCAGCCGCATCACGGCCGTGTCGGCCAAGAAGCAGCGGGAACTTGCACGGGCCATCAAGCGGGCTCGGTTCCTTGGTCTGCTGCCCTACGTGATCCGTCAGTAAGGCGCCCGATTCGGCTGAGTCCGGCGCAACGGCAAGGGCCCCCTTGATGCTTCAGACGGTTCCACTGGCCATCGCCGCCGGCATCGCCGGCGCGTTGCTTCAGGCCACCATGCTGGCCCTGGGCCCCGTGCTGGGGGCGCTGCCGTGGTTCCTGTCCCCGGTGCCGCTGGTGGCCGTGGGGCTGGTGCGGGGATGGAGCGCCACCGTCATCGCCTGTGTCGCGGGGACGGTGGCCTTCGGGGGTGTCGGTCTGTCGCTGGCCGCCGCCGGCCTGTACCTGGTTTCCGACGCGTTGCCCGCGTTCGTAATCGCCACGCTGGCCCTGCGGCCGGCTCCGGACGTGCCTCGCCCCGATCCCTCGGTGGCGGAGCACTGGTACCCTCCGGGGCACATTCTGGCGTGGTTGATGCTGTTGCCGCCGATGCTGATGGTGGCGCTGGCGCTGGTGGCTCCGGAGCATCAGGACGGGCTGTGGGGCTTGGTCCGCGACGGCATCGGCGCCCGCCTGGACGTCATGCTGGCGGCGGCGGGCGGGGAGACGGCCCCGGTGCTGGAAGAGGCCACGCGGGTTGCGGTGGTGGACAGTGCCGCGTCGATCCTGCCCGGCGCCCTGGCGATCTCCTGGGGGTTCCGGGCGGTCGTCGCGGGCGTGCTGGCGCAGGCGCTGGCGCGGAAGGTGGGCCCGGCGCTGCGCCCGTCGCCCGCCTACATCGCGCTGTCGTTGCCGCGCTGGTACGGGACGGTGTTCGCCGTCGTGCTGCTGGCGGCGGTGTTCGGGTCGGGTGACGTGGGCTATGTGGCCTCATCGGTCGCGCTCGGGCTATCGCTCCCGTTCCTGCTGCTGGGCTTCAAGTTGGTGCATGCCGTGGCGCGGCGCACGCCGCATCCGACGCTGCTGTTGATCGCATTTTATGTCGTGTTTCTGTCCGTGTCGGCCCTGGCCATCGTTGCCATGGTCCTGGCCGGGCTGGTGGAATATTCGGCCACCCTGCGCAGACGCGCGGCCGGCCGGACTTCGGAGGACGAGTGATGGACGTCATTCTGCTGGAACGCATTGAAAACCTGGGCTTCATGGGCGACGTCGTGAAGGTGCGCCCGGGCTATGCCCGCAACTATCTGCTGCCGCAGCGCAAGGCTCTGCGCAAGACCGACGAGAACATGCGCTACTTCGAGACGCAGAAGGCCGAACTGGAGGCGCGCAACCTGCAACGCAAGCAGGAAGCCGAGCAGGTGGCCGAGCGCATGACCGGCGTCGCCCTGGTGCTGGTGCGTCAGGCGGCCGAGGGCGGTCAGCTTTACGGGTCGGTGAGCGCCCGCGACATCGCCGACGAGTTGAAGGAGCAGGGCTACATGGTCGGCCGCTCCCAGGTTCAGCTCAACACGCCGATCAAGCTTCTGGGCACCAACGATGTCAGGGTCTCCCTGCATCCGGAGGTCGTCGTGACGGTGCCGGTCACCGTGGCCCGCAGCCTGGAAGAGGCCGAGCGCGCGGCCGAGGCGGCACAGGTCGCCGAAGACGCCGAGGCCTTCGCGGCCGAGGACAGTGACGAGGGGGACGCCGCGCTGTTCGACGAAGAGTCCGATGACATGGACGCGATGCAGGAGTCGGCGGAGGCCGACGACGAGGAGAGCTTGATCTCCTGATTGGGCGTTCCGTCCTCCGAACACGCGAACGGGCCGGCGATCCCAGGGTCACCGGCCCGCTTTGCGTGTCCGATCACACAAGGCCGGGACATCTCGGCGCCGCCCCCGTGGTCTCAAACCGGCCGGCGGATGCCGAGACTCTTTGGCCGAACACTCGTTGATCGAACCGTCGTCGTGTCGGCTCCCGAGATCCCTGCGGCCCTTCGGGATGACGGCCTTTCCTCGAAGAGCCGCGTCATCCTGCGGGCGCACAGCGACCGAGGGATCTCGAGCAGGGGTGTGACGAAGGTCGGCCATTAGGGTCAATCCGTGTGTCGGCCGACCTCAAACCCTATTCCCTCTCGACGATGACACCGCAGGCGATCCGGTCCCCCGCCGCGCCGGAAGGCTGGCTTTCGTAGTCGTCGGCCCCGGCATGAAGCACGACGGCGCTGCCGTTGGTGTCGAACAGGCCAACGCTCTCGATCCAGCCGTCGCGTTCGTCCTCCGGGCCGGCGATGAAGTATTCCACGTCCAACTTTCCGTCCGCGTGCACGTGCACGTTTGGCAGATCGCCCGGATGCGGACCGCCCTCGACAAGACCATGTTTCCTGTCCCCGGCCAGATGCCCATCGGCGGACGTGAACCCGGTCGATGCGTCGCAGGCGCCCGTCTCATGGATGTGGAATCCGTGAACCCCTTCGGGGACATCGGTCGCGCTGACAACGACGTGGACGATTCTCGACGGCGTTTCGGTAAACGTGACCGTGCCGAGGGTGTTGCCGTCCAGGTCCTGGAGATCCGCGACGGCGGCTTGGGATGACGTGGCGCTTCCGGCCGTGTCCGACGCGGCGCGGGCCATCTGTTCCTCGCTGGCGGTTCGCAGTTGAGAGCCGACAACAAGCACCGCGCCCACCACAGCGGCGCCAATCAGGACAGTCTTCGGGAACATGGAGCTCTCCTTCCTCTTGGTTGGCTTGTCGGCAGCCCGAAGGGGCCGGCCCGACGGATGAAACTCCCTTCATTCCGAGGAACGCAGGGAACGCCCGTTGGTTCCGACCGTCAGGTCGTTCCGCCCTTGCATCCTGCGGCGCGAACAGGCCAACTCCGCAGGATCGAAAAAAACACCCCGGAATGGGACTCCGCCCGGCCATCGGCCGGGCACAAGGTCTCGTCACGAAACGAAGGAGAGGACATCCCATGCTGAACGGCAAGACCGCCCTGGTCACGGGCTCCACCAGCGGCATCGGTCTGGGCATCGCCCGCGCCCTGGCCCGCAACGGCGCCAACATTGTCGTCAACGGATTTGGCGACCCGAAAGAGATCGAGGCCATCCGCGCCGGTCTGGAGTCCGACTTCGGCGTCAGGGCGGTGTTCATCCACGCCGACCTGTCCAACCCCGACGAGGCAGTCGCCCTGGTGCGCAAGGCGGAAACGGACCTCGCTCCGGTGGACATCCTGGTCAACAATGCCGGCATCCAGCACACCGACCGCATTGAGGATTTCCCGCCCGAGAAGTGGGACGCGGTGATCGCCATCAACCTTTCGGCCTGCTTCCACACCATGCGCGCGGCCCTGCCCGGCATGCAGCAGCGCGACTGGGGGCGCATCATCAACATCGCCTCCGCCCATGGTCTGGTCGCCAGTCCCTTCAAGGCCGCGTACATCGCCGCCAAGCATGGCTTGGTGGGGCTGACCAAGGTGGCGGCCCTGGAAAATGCCAAGCAGCACATCACCGCCAACGCCATCTGTCCGGGCTGGGTGAAGACTCCGCTGGTGGTCAAGCAGATCGAGGCTCGCGCCGAGGCCGAGGGCCTGTCCATCGAGGAGGCGACGCGCAAGCTGTTGGGCGAGCGCCAGCCGACCGAACGCTTCGTCACGCCGGAGCAGTTGGGCGAACTGGCTGTGTTCCTGTCCAGTGAGGCGGCGGACGGCACCACGGGCGCGGCCTTTTCCATGGACGGGGCGTTCACCACCTGGTGACGCCGGAACCGGGTTTGCGCCGGTCGTTATCGCGTCACGGCTTGTCCGAGCGCCGCGTGATCATCGGCGCCGGCCCCCGGTCGCGACGTCCCCCGATGGATGCTTGGGATCCCAAATTGGGGAAATCGGGCCGGCGGCGTTAGGACAGATTTAAGGGACCGATCCGTACCATGGCTCCTTGGCAGGGACCGCCGGTTCGTCCCCGCCCCCGGGTGACATGGGGTCCTCGCCGGGTCGGCGACCGGCAAGCACCACCGGTCGGGTGTGTCGGCCGGAACGCAGGGGGACCGCCGGTCCATGCGGCTGAAGTGTTATTCCGCGCCCAGCATGGCGGAGGCCATGACGCTGATCCGCCAGGAACTGGGGGACGAGGCGATTATTGTCTCGACCCAGCGGGCTGCCGGCGACGGTGCCATCCGGATCACGGCGGCTGTCGAGGAGCCCGACCAGGACAGCGATCTGCGGGCCGCGCTGAAGGCCGAATCAACCGCTGATCTGGGCGCGCTGGCGCAGGATGCGCGGGTGCAGGAGGTCAGTGCCGCCCTGTCGTATCACGGCGCGCCCGATCATCTGACGGAACGCCTGTTGTCGTGCGTGCATGCGGCGGAGTCGGAGGACGGACTCGAGGCTTGCGCCTCCGCCCTGGACGATATCTTTGCCTTCGCGCCGTTGCCCGAGCGGAAATCACCGCGTCCCTTCCTGATTGTCGGCCCGCCCGGCGTGGGCAAGACCATCGCCGTGGCCAAGCTGGCCGCACGGGCGCGTCTGGCGAACCGGCCGGTCGGTGTCATCAGTGCCGATTCCGTCCGGGCCGGCGCCGTGGCTCAACTCGCCGCCTTCACGCGTATCCTGGAGGTGGATCTGAAACGGGCGCGGGGGCCGGAGTCGCTGCGCACCCTGGTGGAGGAGGGGATCGGGCTGCATGATCTTGTGTTCATCGACAGCCCGGGGATCAATCCGTTCTCCGGCCATGATACCGAGTATCTCAAGGAGTTGATCGAGGCCGCCGACGTCGAGCCCATTCTGGTGCTGGCCGCCGGCATCGACCCCATGGAGGGCGCCGAGGCCGGCGAGAGCTTCGCTCGCATCGGCGCCACCCGGTTGCTAGCCACCCGTCTCGACATGGCCAGACGCCTGGGTGGGATTCTGGCGGCGGCCGATCAGGGGCAACTGATGTTCAGCGAGGTGACAATCAGCCCCCATGTCGCCAATGGTCTGGTTCCCCTCAATGCCCTGTCTCTCGCGAAACTGATCCTGCCCATGCGTCCGAGTGAAGAAAGGGCGCCCGGAAACGAGGCCGCGACGCCGGCTGACAATCCGGATGCGCCGTCGCCCTCCGTTGCCGAGGCCGTTCGATGAACACGCTTGATAACCCCATGGCGCCCCGCGCCGTTTCTCCGGAGGCCGGACGCAACGTCCTGGCCATCGCCTCCGGCAAGGGCGGCGTCGGCAAGACGTGGTTCGCCATCACGCTGAGTCACGCGCTGACGCGGCGCGGCCGAAAGGTTCTGCTGTTCGACGGCGACCTGGGGCTGGCCAACATCGATATCCAGCTCGGCCTGATGCCGCGCTACGACCTGGGCAGCGTGGTGTCCGGCAAGATGACCCTGAACCAGGCAACGTTTCCGGCCGAGTCGACCGGGTTTGATGTGATCGCCGGGCGCTCCGGCTCCGGTAGCCTCGCCAACATTCCGCCCAGCCGTCTGCAACTGGTGGCCGAGGATCTGGTGTTGATGGGGCGGGAGTACGATCATGTTCTGCTTGACCTGGGCGCCGGTGTCGAAAAGGCGGTGCGCCAGCTTGCCCGCGCGGCTGGCACTATCTTGGTGGTGACGTCCGACGAGCCGACCGCGCTGACCGATGCCTACGCGTTCATCAAAATCACCGCCATCGAGCGCCCCGAGGTGGACATCCGGGTGGTGGTCAACGCCGCCAACTCGACCCGGGAGGGCGAGCGCACCTACAGCACCCTGCTCAAGGCCTGCCAGGGCTTCCTGCGAATCGCCCCGCCGCTGGCCGGGGTCGTGCGCCGGGATACGCGGGTGCGGGAGTCCATCCGCAACCAGACACCACTGCTGACCCGCTATCCCAACAGCGAGGCCGCCATGGACGTGGAGGCGCTGGCGGATCGTCTGCTTGCCGGGTAGAGCAAGTCTCGAGCGATCCGCCACGGATCGCGACGACGGTTTGCTAAAATTCAAATAAATAGAGCGCGTTACGTGATTCAGAACGCACGCAACGCGCTCTAAAGCTCATCCCCGGCGCGGCGCGCCATCCGTCCGTTGCGCGAGGTACGGCCCATGAGCCCCGTTCCGCCAACACCACCGCCACCTCCCTTGCTCCGGGCCGCCGTGCCGGGCGCGGTGATGCTGAGCGTTGTCAGCGGTGCACGCGCTCTGGCGGAGGTTCCTCCCGACGCCGTGATTGAAGCCCGTGTGGTCGAGGTCGCGCGGGGCGGGCGGTTGGCGGTTCTGCAAACCGATCTGGGGACCCTTGAGGTGCGCTCCACGCAGCCGCTGCGGGCCGGGAGTACGCTGTCGATCTCCCTGATGTCCGTGGGCTCTGACACGGCGGCGCTCCGGGTCGCCGCCCTCAACGGACAGCCCCTGCCGCCCATCGGGACGGGACCCGCCGGGACCGTCGGGCCCGGACAGGGGGGCGCCGCTGCTCCGGGGACGCCGGGCGCGGGGAGCGGGGTCGGGACAGGAGCCGCCGTGCAGGTGGGACAGGGCAGTCCGGGACGGGGACTCCTGATCGCGACCGTTCTGGGCGGGTCCACCGGCGAGACCCAGCTGCCGGTCGGATCCCGACTGGCGGTTCAGGTGCTGTCCATTCAGCCACCGGGCCAGGGGGCGGGAGCGGTGCCGAATGTGGGAGGCGGTTCCGGCGCGGGACCGGCGCCTGGAGGCGCCGCAGCACCGCCCCTCACGCCCGGAGCGACCGCGCCCGGGACGGCGGCGCCGGGTGGAGCACCGGGAGCGGTGCCTTCGTCTGCCCCAGCACCCTCCCCAACGGCGTCCCCAACGGCGTCCCCAACGGCGTCCCCGACTGCCGCCCAGGCCGGCGGCGCGCCACCGGGCGGCGTCTGGGGTGTGGGCAGCGGCGCGCGTTTCGGAACGCCGTCCGGCGTGTCGTCTGGCGCGGCGTCGGCCGCGACACAGGCGGATACCCCGGGTCCGCCGAGCCGACTGACCGGCGCGCTCGCGCCTTCGCCGGGACCGTCGCAGAGTCTGGTTCGAACGCCGGCCGGGACGCTGGCGTTGCCGGTGCGCCTGGAGGCCCCGGCGGGCAGTCAGGTGATGCTCGCGGTGCGCTCGTTCGTTCCCCCGACGGGGGCGGCGGGGGTGCCGGCCGTCGGCGCGGCGCTGCCGCAGGGCGGCGTCCAGGGCTGGCCGGTTCTGACCGAGGCTCTAGAGACCCTGACCCGGGCCGATCCGGCGGCGGCGCGGGCGCTTGAGGCGGCGATTCCTCGGCCCGGCCCCCAGCTTGCCGGGGCGATGGTGTCGCTCGCGGGCGCGTTGCGGTCCGGCGGAGACAGCCGGCTGTGGCCCGGGGACGCGACCCTTCGCGCGCTGGAGCGGACAGGGCCAACCGGCGCCCGCGCGGCCGTGGCCTTGCGCCGGGATCTGGCCGATCTGGCCACCCAGGTGCGCGAAAGCGCGGGCGGTGAATGGCGGGCCTTCACGCTGCCGTTTTCCGATCAGGCCGAAATCAGCGCCATCACGGTGATCCTTCGGATCATCGGCGGTCGTGGGGACCGGCACGAGGACGAGTCCGGCGCGCGCGAGGGGGAGGGCGGCGACGGCCAGCGGTTCCTGATCGATGTGATGTTGTCGCGGCTGGGACGGTTGCAGATCGACGGCTTGATGGAACAGCCGGCGCGCCGACTGCGCCTGATCCTGCGTACCGCCGCGCCGTTGCCGGCCGCGCTGCGGGGCGATCTGACCCGGATCACTGTCCGCAGCCTGGAGGCCTTCGGTCTCGAAGGGGGGCTGACCTTCCGGGAGGATGGCGCCTTTTTCGAGCCGGTTCCGCTGCCGCCGGACGATGACGCGACGGGGGCGCCTCCCGGTGGGGTGATCGCCTGATCTCGCGTGTTGTATATTAGATTGTCCGCATATGAAACGTGGAGCGGAAGACGGTGTTTGGGACGCCACGCTGTCCGGTGGGGCGTTGCCTGGTATTCGCCATTCGCATGGGTCGCCATGACCGGTTGACAGTCGTCAATGCGAAACCGTTTCCCGAATGTCACAGTCGAGCATCCTGGGTTTCCGAACTTGCGGAAACAAATGGTCGTGCCGTCCTTCCATAGTATGGCTCGGGTTCCCATTGGGATTACGACGTCCCGGAGGGTTGCGCACTGGCACCTTTTGGCTTTAGACACTCGGCGCCGGAGCATGCTGGCAAATCTCTAACGAACTGGTATTGGAATGGGTCTAGACACCAACACACTGACCGTAGAACAGGCGCTGAATCTCTGGCGCTTGGCGGTTGTCGAAAGCGTGCGCCGCGATACGCCGGACCTGTCCTCGCGCCAGATGGCGGTGCTGCTGACGGTCTACCAGACGCCGCCTCCGCACACGGTGCGCGGCTTGGCTCGAGTGCTCGACATCTCCAAGCCGGCCATCACCCGCGCGCTTGATCGCCTGGGCGAATTCGGCCTGCTGACCCGTCAGGTTGACGAGAGTGATCGGCGCAGCGTTCTGGTGCAGCGCACCAAGGAGGGCGAGGCCTTCCTCGCCGCGCATGCCGATCTGGTGGTGCACGGTCTCGAGACGGTCACCCTGACACGGTGCGACATTGCGTCCGTACCGAGCCGGGACGTCGCCTGATCGTCTTCCCGTCCGATGTAATCGTTCCGTTTGACGGCCCGTTGTCCTATGATTGCGGCCGCAATGTGGCGCGCCTCCGCTTCCGTGGAGGCCGCTGGGGACGAGTCCGGCGGGGAGACCACCGATGGCGCAAACGTCCAGGGGAGATTGTTCCCGGCGGTCGGCGGCGTCCTGGAGGACAGGGCTCGCGGCTGTTGTGATCGGGGTCGCGCTGGCAGGACACCCGATTGACGTCGGCGCCGCGTCGGCGCCGCCGCCGCCGCCAGCGAAGCCGGTGCCGTCCGACAGTGACGTCGCCGCGGTCGGCCCGTCCTCGTTCGCGTTCGCGTCCGATCCGCGCGGTGCCGTGGCCTTGGCCATGCGTCCGCCGGTCTTGGCCCCGCTGCCGCCCGGGCCGAAACCCGCAGCCCCGCGCCTGACCGAAGCCGAACTGATCGCGCGGGCCGGATTCCAGCCGGATCAGGTCGGCTTTCTGGTCCACGACCTGGAGACGGGCGAGACGGTCGCGAGCCACAACGCCGATCAGGCCGCCTTTATTCCCGCGTCCGTCCTCAAGGTGCCGACCGCCGTGGCCGCGCGCGCGATCCTGGGGCCGGGTCACCGCTTCCGGACCGAAGTCCGTTTCGAGGGGACGCGAACCGGACCGGTGTGGAACGGCACACTGGCCCTGGTGGGCGGTGGCGACCCGGTCCTGGAGTCCGATGACCTGCGGCGGCTCGTCGCGACCCTGAAGGCGGCCGGGCTGGAGCGCCTGGACGGGCGGTTCGTCTACGACGACTCGGCCCTGATCGGCGCGCCGGTCATCGAGCCGACACAGCCGCCCGAACACGCCTACAATCCCGGCCTGTCCGCGCTGACGCTGGACTTCAATCGGGTGCGGGTGCAGTGGCGCGGCGATGCGGTTGATCTCGTCAAGGTGTACGGCACGCCGGTCGAGGGCGTGCCGATCCGACTGCGACGTGACACCGACACGGCGGGTTGGTCGCGGGCCGGCCCGGCCCTGCGCCACGAGTTCGCCGGGGCAGACGCCCGTGACCCCGGCGGTGCGGTGACGGAGCGTTGGGCGCTGTCTCCGTACGCGCCGCGGGACGGCGCCCTCTGGCTGCCGGTGAAGGCCCCGGCGCCCTTCGTGGCCGCCGTCTTCCGGGCCGTGGCGGCGGAAGCCGGTGTGGTGTTGCCCGAGCCCGAGGCCGCCGAAGGCCCGGCGCGCGGCGTGACGGTGGCGTTCCATCGCAGTCCGCGCCTGGATGTCATCCTGGCCAGCGGCCTGAAACACAGCAACAACCTGCTGGCGGAACTGGTCGGCCTGGCGGCGACACGGCACCTGGAGGGGCGACCGTTGGCGTTGGCGGACTCGGCGGCGCGCCTGGAAACGTGGCTGGCGGAGGCCATGCCCTGGGTGGACTGGACCGGGTTTCACATGGCCAATCATTCCGGCCTGTCGCCGGCCAGTCGCGCCAGTCCCGATCAACTCGTCTCCATCCTGCGCTATGCCCACGATCAGGCCCGGGCGCGGGGGGTGAGCCCATTTCACGCGCTGCTGCCGGATCGCCACTTCCCGGATCCGGAGTCGACCGTGGTCGCCGCCGGCGTGCGCGTCGGAAGCCTGACCCCGCGCGTGGCCGCTAAGAGCGGCACGGTCTACCACGGCCGGGGCCTGTCCGGCATTGCCATGGGGCGCAGCGGGCATCGGCTGGTGTTCGCGGTGTTCACCTCCGACGTGACGGCACGTCAACGCTTTGACGAGGGCTATCTGCACTACTCGGGTCGGGCCGTCTCCCGCGCGCGGGCGCAGTTGGGGCGGGCGCGGGATTTGGAACACGCCCTGCTTCTGACCTGGATTTCGGAGCATTGACGGCCGTTCGGGTCGCGCGGACAGGCGGCGCGTGGCTGGCCGCTCTCGCTGTGGGGGCGGGGTGGGCCGGTGCATCGTTGCCGGCGTTCGCCCAATCCGGATCCGCGCCGCCGTTCGGGGGGGCGGAGACGCTCGTGTTCGAGCCGCCGGCCGGCTGGGTGGAGGTCTTCCGCGATGACCGGGCCGCGTTGCGCGTGGTGCATCTGATGCCGGAGGGTCAGGACCCCAGCGCGTGGCGCGACATGGTGACGGTGCAGGTGCTGAAGACGCCCCAGCCGCCGACGCTGGCCGACCTGCACGCCCGGGCGGTGGCGGTCTACGACGCCGAGTGCGAGGAACGCTTGGGCGGACCGATGCAGACCGGCGAGACCAACGGAGTCGAAACCGGATTCTGGACCCTGGGATGTAGCCTCAACAGCGACTCGGGTCTTGGAGAGACGGCTTTCTTCAAGGCCATGGTGGGCCTGGAGGGGGTCTATATCGTACAGCGCGCGTGGCAGGTGGAGCCCTTTGAGCCGTCCGCCGGACCCGGCATTCCGGACGAGGACCAGCGTGCGGCCATCGCCCTGTTGCAGGGCGTGACCCTGTGTCTTCCGGACAGTCAGGATCATCCGTGTCCGTGACAGGGGGCCGGGCCCGACCACGCCCAACCGCATTACGGAAAAGTCATGTTGCGGCAAATTACCCGTTAGGTCCGCTGGGGCATATTGGAACCATCAGAACGGTACTCCACGGCCGGTTTTGAACCTCGAGGCAGCGAGGATACCCCATTCAGCCAGATCCTCTTGGTAGTCCCTAAACCCCTACCGGTGTTTCCGACCCAGAGCATGCATCCGCGAACCGAGCGTTTCAGCCACGCAATGGTTCGATCAAGGTTCGAAGCAACGCCCGTCGCGCGGTCAATCGTGCGGCGGGCGTTTCGATTCGGGGAGTGTGGGGCCCGTCTCTCACCGCGCCTCGGCCACCATGCGAACCAGGTCCGTCTGCGAGGATGCGCCCATCTTGTCGCGGATTACCTTGATGTGCTTACGCACGGTTTCGTAGCCGCGTCCGGTCTCGTCGGCGACCTTGCGAGCCGACCCGGCGCGCACGAGCGCATCCAGAATCGCCGCCTCGGTGGTGGTCAGGCCGAACAGCCGTTGCAGGCGCTCCGTGTCGGTCTCGTAACGGCGCGACGGGTCGGTGATGAACACCCCGACCAGGGCGCTCTCCGGAACCAAACCAGCGGTCTCGCACGCGCGGTCGGCCAGCGAGGATACCGAGACATGAATCGGCGGGCCGTCGTCGCGTGCGGGCAGAACCATGTTGACCGGCGCACTCTCCCGCCCCGCCATGCCGGCCACCCCGGCGCCGAGGATGGCGGCGCGCAGGGTCTCGGTGGTCGGCCCGTCCACCGCGCGCAAGGGGCCGTTGGCATCGGTCAACGCCCGCCCCTGGTCGAGCAGGGCCCGCGCCGCCGGGTTGGCGTGAACCGGCCGGGCGAAGCGGTCGACGATCAACACCGCCGCCTCGATCTTCTCGAACGCGCGAACGAACGCATGCGCCCGCGCGCGGCTGCCGGCCAGGGCCATGGTCACCTCGAACGCCCGGCGCAGGTGCGGCACGTACAGCGACAGGTGATCGAGATCGTCCTGGGTGAAGGGACCCGTGCGGCGTGCCCGTGTCACGCCCAGGATCGCAATAAGGTCCTGGTCCTCCGAGGGCACGCTGTACCAAAGCGTGTAGTCAAACCCCCACGGTTCGTGCAGGTGCTTGTATGCCGTGCTCGCGTGCCACTCCTTGTCGGTCAGGAATTCTCGACAGTGACGCGGCCGGTAGTTCTCGCAGACCACGAAAGGGGTGCGCGGGTCGGCGGTCGCGAAGTCCTCATAGGTGAGGTACGCGTCTTCCTGCTCCTTGGTTAACCCATCCCCGTAAGACATCAGAAGGGTGGGATGGTTGAGCCGTGACAGGTTGAACTGCCCGACCTCGACCCGGAGCGCCCGCCGCAGGTCCCGCAGCACGGCCGGCCATTTCGACGGGTCCAGCGCCGCGTCGTAGAAGCGGGGCGACAGCTCCAGCGCTTGGCGCAGGCGCTCTTCCGTCGTCCTGGACAGTGAAAGCATGGCGTGGGCGATTCCGAGATTGATCCCGTGTCAACCGAAGCAGCGAGAGTCGTCCTTTGCCGATCCGGGACCGATGAGAAGCATTCTGCGGTGTGTCCTGCGAAAACAAAACACATCTTAAAACGAGTCACGCCGATGCCTGCGCTTTTTATGGGAGATGTCGGCGCATGCAACATGAAAGAGATCTCTTTCGTTGCGGTCCGGGCACGTCATTGAACGTTCTGCTTGAAGCGCGGCGAAGCTTTTTTGGCCTTGGTCGGGGCTGTCCCCCCAATTGGGGGGCGCGAGTCGCATGATGGGGCTGTACCATTGCTGTCAGCACGCAAACCCCTCCGATTTTTGATGGATTGCCACCATGCGCCCACCGGTTCCCATGATGCCGATCGATGATCTTGATGTGGAGCAGGTCGACGACGTTGCCCGCCATGCCAATGACGACGTGAAACGGACGATGGCCCAGGCCGCCTGGACGCGGTTGCGTCAGGTCGAGCTGGACGCCGATACCCTGGGGGGACGGGAACTGTCGTTTCTGGTCAGTTGTGCGCGCGAGGTTCTGGAACGGCGCTGGGGGCGGTTCGACTGCTGAATCAACCCGGCGGCCGAGACCGATGGCGCGAAAACGCTATCGGGTGAGGTCGCGCAGCAGATCCTCGACGATGCTGTCGGGGGTCTCGCGGGCCGGTGGCTGTGGGTCCGGGCTTGGCTGGGGGGCGGCCGGTCTGGGGTTGGCCGGTCTGGGGTTGGCCGGTCTGGGGGCGGTCCGGACGGTGACGTCCGGCGCCCCCAGGGGGCCGCTGACGGAGACGGGAATCCGCTCCGGCAGGCGGATGACCCGATTCAACCCGTCCCTCAAGCGCTCGTCGAGGATGGCCGCCGTGCCCGATGCCTCGACGGTATGGTCCGTCAGGTTGACCGTGCCGGCGAAGCTGGCCTCGTACAGCGGCGACGTCACGCGCAGCGGATCGACCCCGAGGGTTCCGGCGCTGAGGACGAAATCGCTGTCCAGGTCGGTGAGGCGTTGCTCGCGGGACAGATCACCCAGCACCGAGGACGCCAGATCGTTCAGGGCCGCAATCGGCTCCAGCAGTGCGGCCAGCGGGCTGTCCAACCCTTCTGCGGCCGCGCCGTCGAGCCCCGTCAGGCTCAGGTGGCCCTTTCCGGTCAGGTCGGCCAGCAGGGCTGGTGCGGTCTCTCCCGCGCCGCCGATCTCGATCTCAAGGGCGGCGGTGCCGTCGGCGCTGTCCTCCGCGTCCTGCCCGAGCAGGCGCGCCACGCTGATGTCGCGCGCGGACAGGCTCAGGTCGTAGGTGGGGGGCGATCCGGCGACCACGGTCACGGTGCCCTCGACTTGGCCACCGTGCACCTCGCCTGTCAGCGGATCAATCCGCAACACCCCGTCGGCCAGATGGGCCGTCATGTCGACTTTCGTCACCGTGTGTCCGCCGAGGTCGAGGGTCTCGGCCCGCAGGGCGACATCGGCGTCCAGCCCGTCGAGCACTGTCGGCGGCGGCAGCGCCGCTACCGTCAGGGCGGGGGTCGAAAGCGCCGCCGTCAGGTGAGGCCGCTCTCCGTCCAGCGTCAGGCGGCCCTGTCCGGTCAGCGTGCTGTCGCCCACGCGCAGGTCCAGGTCGTTCACCTCGACCGCAGTCTGGTCGCCGCGCGCCTGGGCGGTCAGCGAGACGGCGCCCGGTGACACGGTGTTTGGCGCCCGCTCCGGCCCTATCAGCCGCACCAGGCGGCCGGCATCGGGATGGCGCAGATCGACCGCGATGTCGAACCGGGGGTCGGGACCGAGCAGGCCGGTCAGGCGTCCGTTGGTATCGAGGCTGCCGCCCTGGGCGCGGGTGGCCGTGGTGATGTCCAGCGCTTCCGGGGTGCCGTCCAGGGTCAGGGCCTGGGTGACGGCGCCAAGGCGGCGCAGCGCGGGCGGCGGATCAACCCGAAGCAGGCGTGCCGAGCGGGCGGGATTGGCCGTCTCCGCCGTGATCGTGACCTGCTCCGCGCGCGGCAGGCCGTCAAGGTCTGCGAGCGCGCCTGTGGCCGTCACCTGAATCCCCGCGACATCGCCCACCTGCGCCCGGTCCAGCGACAGCCGTCCGCGCACCAACGCGCCCTGAAGCAGGATGTCCCGGACCGGCAGGTCATCGACGGTCAATTGCCCCACGGCGAAGCGGACGTTGGCATCCAGGCCGCTCAGCACGCTGCCGAGAAGGCTGAACGGCAACGGGGTGTCGGCGCCGCGCGGTCTGTAGGCGTCTAGGTTCAGGGAGTCGAGACTGACGTTGAGACCGATGCCCGGACGCGGCCCGGGGCGCAGCACGACGGCGCCGGTGGCCCGCGTGGTATCAAGCGTCATGTCGATGTCTCGGGCGCTCAGGGTCCCCGGGCTGCCGTCCAACGCGGCCGTCAGCGTGAACGCCCGCAGCCGATCCGGCGGGATGGCGCCGACGGGCACGCGGAGCCATGCCAGAACCTCGCGCAGGTTGCCGGAGCGGGCCTCGATCATGCCGGTCGCATGGGGGTGCCCGTCGCGGGCCTCGACCTCTCCGGTCACGCTGATCTCCGAGACCCCGGGCATGGCGGCGCGGGCCGTATCGAGGCGCACCCGCCCATCCTCCAGACGCGCGGCAAGATGGACCCGGCGCACCGGTTCACCGTGCCACGTCAGGGCGTCCGCCGACAGGTCGAGCGCGGCGCTCAGCCCCTGGGGAACGGCAAACGTCCAGGCCTCTGAAGTGTTGGCCGGTGGCGCGAGGCCGGCGATCCAGGCGTCCAGGTCCAGCGGTCGCAGGCGCAGATCGGCGTCAACGGTGGGCGCGGCCCCGGAGGCAAGGGAAAGGCGCGCGTCACCCCGGGCTTCCGCCGGGCCCAGGCTCAGGTCTAGGCTGGAGACGGTGACCTCCTGGAGCGTGGTCGACACATCGGCCCGCAGCGACGCCGGCATGGTGAGGCGGGCGAGGGCAGGGGGCGCCGTCAGGGCCTTCGTCGACTGGGCGAGGCTCGCGGATGTCGCCTCGACCCGGCCCTGAAACGCGGGTTCGCGCCGGACGTCGCGCACCGTGCCGGTGATCGCGACGGTGTCGCCGGTGTCAGGAAATAGGAGATTGGCGTCCAGCGGCACCCGCCGCCCGTCGCGCAGTTCGCCGAGCGCGATATCGAGCGCCACCGGCCGATGCCACAGCCGCGCGTCTCCCTGAACCCGAAAGGGACCGCGCAGGCTGGTCGCGGACAGGGTCAGGGCCGGCGCCTTGACGCGGAGATCCCAGCCGCGCGTCGCGTCGCGGAAGACGATCAGGCCATTCTCGACCCGCACGCTGTCCAGTCGCACGGTCAGGCCGACGCCATTGTCGGTCGGCTCCGACGTGTGGGGCGGGGCATGGCCCGGCACGGGCAGCGTCACGCCGCTGCCCGTGTGGCCCGTTGCTCCGGTGTCGAACACCCAGTTGGCGCGGCCGTCCTCCAGCCGTTCCAGCAGCACCACGGGATCAATGACCCGCACCGAGCGCACCCGCAGTTCACCCTGAAGAAGCGGGGCCAGATCCACCGCCACTTTCAGGGCGCCGATGCGAGCCATATCGAGCGTGCCGCCGCCGTCGATGTTGGCCAGCCGCACACCCTCTACCGACAGCGTGGGCGACGGCAGCACCTGCATCGAGAGGGCGCCGTCGATCGCCACCGCGCGCCCCGTGGCGGCCTCGATGCGGGCGGCGATCTGCTGCCGGTAGGGATTCCAGTCGATGAACGACGGCACCACGAGCACCGTGGCCACCACCACGATCAGCAGGAGCGCCAGGGTCAGGAGCAGGGTCTTCAAAGTCGGGGATCTCCCGCGAGGCCCCGGGGGCGGGGGCCCCGGCGACGGCGTTCATGACCTGGACGGCATGGTACCCGCAATCGACGGTCGCGGCAAAACCGGGTGCGGCGTTCAGGCAACTGCACACGCGGCGCGTCGCAATCCGGCAACACCTACATCATCAGCGGGTCGAGGTCTGCCCCGCGCGGGACCAGCAGCCACGTCCGACCCGGGTTGGCCATGCGGCCGGCCTGACGAAACGCCGTTTCGCCCGCGCCCCAGAACACGTCCCCCCTGTTGATGCCCTGGATGGCTGAGCCGGTATCCTGGGCCGCCATCAGGCGCCGCAACGGCCGGCCGTCGGGATCGGTGGTGTCCAGCCAGACCAGGGCGCCCAGGGGGATGACCGTCGGGTCCACGGCCAGACTGCGCAACGGCGTGAGCGGCACGCCAAGGGCGCCGATGGGACCGGCGCCGGTAATCTCGCGGAAGAAGATGTAGCGCGGATTCTCCCGCATCAGCGCTTGGCCTTGCTCGGGGTTGGCGCGCAACCACGCGCGGATCGCTGGCATGGAACGCCCGTCCGTCAGGCCGCGTTCGCGCACCAGTTTGCCGATGCCGACAAAAGGCTGTCCGTTGTTGGCGGCATAGCCGATGCGGGTGCGGCTTCCGTCTGGAAGGGTGACCTGCCCCGATCCCTGGATGTGCAGGATGTGCAGGTCGCTGGGATCATCGGCCCAGAACAGCACCGGCGCCTTGCCTTCCAGGGCGCCGTCCTCGATGGCGGCGCGGGTGTGGTAAGGGCCGCCGCCGGCCTGGGTGCCCTGACCGTTGGCCATGACCAGATCGTCTGGGAGGCCATAGACGGGGACCCGGTAGCGGCCGCCCCGCGCGCGGGCGGCGTGGATATGGGCCTCGTAATAGCCGGTGAACAGGCCGCGCGCCGAGGCGTCGCTGCTGGTGATGGCGTAGGCGCGGAACTGGCGTTGGATCGCGGCCCGGAAGGCTTCGGTGTCGCCCTCCGGCACGGTGGCGAGCCGGCGGCAGGCAACCTGCCACTCGGCCACGGTTCCGGCCAGGGTGTGGAGCGTGGCCGGCCCCCGCGTTGCCAGCGTACGGCTGGGCGGCTGGGTGGCCAGCCGCTCGCACGTTTGGGCGAGGGCCGGACGGATCTCGTTCACGCGGTCGAGGGTCCAGCCGGGCAGGGCGGTCAGGGAGGCGGGTGTATAGATGGCCCGAGGCGGCGGTTCGGCGACGCGTGGCGCGCAGGAGACCGCGAGCCCCCCCAGCACGGCCACAACCCCGAAGCCGGCGGCCACGGTGACGCGGCGTCGGACGCGGGCGGGTCTGGCTTCCCAAGCCCTCAGGCCGCTTTCCAGGGAGACGACGAAGCGCCGGGCGCGGCGCCTTAGGCGACGTCGGACCCACTGCAAGGCGGCACGGCGCCGGTCCACCATGGGCGCGGCCTAGTTAATCGTCATCGGGAGTGCGCGTCGCCACCAGGGCCCAGTTCGGATCACTCGAGGCGGTGTCACGGGCAAAGGTCCAGATGTCGGTGACCTTGGCGATGCGGTCCGGGTCCCCGTCGACAACCTTGCCGTCGCGGTCGCGGATGACGTTCACCTGATCGGAGACGAACTCGACGGTGACGTTGGCGATCCGATCCTCAAGGGCGGCTTCCGTGACCGACACGCTCTTGATGCTCAACAGTTCGGTTTCCATGACCTCGCCGGCCGAGTCGCGTTCGTCGATGGCGTTGGCGAATCCCTTGTAGACCTCATCGGACAGCAAGGGCCGGAGCGTCTCCTTCTCCCCCTTGGCGAAGGCGGTGACGATCATCTCGAACGCACCGCGCGCGCCCTGCAGGAAGGCGTCGGGATCGAAGCCGGGGTCGGCGGCGACCACGTCGTCAAGGCCGGGGGCGGCAAAGCGGCGGCCGGCGGCGTGGGGAGGCGTGCCGATCTCGTCGCCGTCGCCCGCGCGGCGGCGTCCGGGTAGGTCGATGACGTTGTCATCGTGCGTGCCGCGCTCGGTGGTTTGGCCGTCGAAGGGCGTGCGCCTGGGTTTTTCGTTCCCCGTGCGCTTGCCCAACACGCTACGCAGCCGCAGCACAAGAAAGGCCGCGATCATGGCGAAGAAGATGATGTCGATGAACTGGAAGCCGTCGCCCATGGTCAGTCGAAACTCGCCGTTTGGCCCGGCGCGGTGGGCCGCGTCCGAACCGTGATGTGCGCGCAGCGGCGCGGAAACAGACCCAGCACTCCGGCCCCGTCCGTGGTGCCAGCATCCCAACGTCGGCCGTCCCCTGGACCTTGGCCGCTTCGTTGGGCTAAACACGAGGCCGGACCCGCCGCGCCGACGGCCCGAGTCCACAGTCTGCGGGAGCCGGCGGCGCCGATCAACCCGCCATGTGTCATCGGGGGTCTCCTCCGGGCCGTCGCGGGTCCCATTTCCCCCGGAGCCCGGTCTGACCGGTAGATAAGGGCGAGGGCGCGCGCGGGCAAGGCGTTTTCCGAACCTGTTCGGATCCGACCCCGTTTCGTGTCGCGCGGTGGCGACTCGATGCTCCAGCCAAGGCCAAGACGAAAGGCCCTGAAGATGCCCTTCCTTCTTCTGTTCGCGTTCATCGGTGTTCCCATTCTGGAGATCGCGGTCTTCATCCAGGTCGGCGGTTTTATTGGCCTCGGGGCCACGTTGGTTCTCGTGGTGCTGACGGCCATCGCCGGCACGCTGTTGCTGCGCGCCCAGGGGCTGTCCACGCTCGGCCGGGCGCGGGCCAGTCTCGACCGGGGCGAGGTGCCGGTGCGCGAGGTGTTTGACGGTGCCTGCCTGCTGGTGGGGGGCGTGCTGCTGCTGACGCCCGGTTTCGTGACCGATACGCTCGGCTTCCTGCTGCTGCTGCCGCCGTTCCGGGGGGTCGTGCTGGAGCGGCTGAAGAAGTCCGGCCATCTGCATGTTTATACCGCCGGAGGCGGCCGGGGTCCGGAGGGTTCTGGCCCGGCGGGCCCGGGCCCGGGCCCGGCGCGGCCGACGGGCGGCGGAGCCGGGCCCGTGATCGACGGCGAGTTCGAGGAAGTGGGGCCGGCCCGCCCGACGCGCTGGAGCGGGCTTGAAGCGAACGGCCAGGGCGATGACGAGGCCCCGGCGCCGCCCGCCGCCCCTCCAGCCGACTCTGACGGGAATCGCTGAGGCGGGCGCCGCGCGCGCGCCCGCCGCTCGGTTGTCAGGCGTCGCTGGTTCGTGCTACGCCACCGCCACGCCAAGTGCCGGCCGCTGAGATCGCTGCGGCGTCCCGGCGGCCCATCCTGATCCGTCCCCTGGGAGACCGCATCAATGAGCGAACCGACCAATGCCGCCGGTGGTGGCCAGGAACAGCCGCCCCTGGTCATCAACTTTCAGTACGCGCGCGACGTGTCCTTCGAGGCGCCGCATGCTCCGGGCATCTACATGGAAATGCGCTCCGCCCCCGAAATCTCGGTGAATGTCGACGTACAGGCGCATCCCATCGACGAGGGGCGCGGGCTGTACGAGGTGCGCCTCAAGCTGGGCGCCGAGGGTAAACTGGGCGAGAAGGTCGCCTTCATCGCCGAACTGGATTACGGCGCGGCCGTGACCGTCAATGCCTCCGAGGACCATCGCTATCCCCTGCTTCTGGTCGAGGCACCGCGCCACATGTTCCCGTTCGCGCGCAACATTCTGGCCGACATGACCCGGGATGGCGGATTTCCGCCCATCGTTCTGCAGCCGATCGACTTCGTTGCTCTGTTCCGTCAGCGCGTACAGGCGGCGCAGCAGGCCAAGCAGGCCGCAGGGACGCCGCCGGCCGGCGGGGGCAACGGTGGCGCCGCCTGACACCGCGTGCCTTGATCTGACAGCGCGGTTGACTCGGCGGCGGCGAGGTTCGATACTGCGTGACTAGGAATGACACAATCTCAAGGACTTATCCGGTTGGTCGCGGGAGATTGGCGAACCGCACCCAGTTTTGACCGACAAAGCGCGCGACGGGCGCCGGCCTGTCGCGCGCTTTGTCGTGCCCGTTTATCGTCATCGGCGTTTCGTTCCCGTTTCTGAGGAGGCCGCTCATGCGGATCGTTCTGGTCCAGCCCAACTATCACTCCGGTGGCGCGGAGGTCGCCGGGGCCTGGTCGCCGGCCTGGGTGGCGTATCTGGCCGGATACCTGAAGGCCAAGGGCGGCTACACCGACATCCGGTTCATCGATGCGATGACCGACGACATGACGGAAGACCAGCTTCGTGCCGAACTGGCCAAGGAGCAGCCGGACATCGTCGGCACCACCGCCAACACGCCGGCCATCTACAAGGCCGAGCGGGTGCTGGAAATCGCCCGCGAAATGTTCCCGCACGCGGTCACCGTGCTGGGCGGCATCCACGGCACCTTCATGTACCAGCAGGTGCTGCGCGAGGCGCCGTGGATCGACGCCATCGTGCGCGGCGAGGGCGAGGAAGTGTTCCTGAACCTGGTGCGCGCCGTCGACCAGGGTCAGTGGCCGGACGCGCGCGGGCAGGTCAAGGGCATCGCCTACGGCGAGGGCGAGAAGGTGATCGCCACCCAGGCCGAGGCGCCGATCCGCGACGCCGACGACATTGTCGCCGACTGGGGCGTGCTGGACTGGAAGAAGTACATCTATATCCCGACCGGGACGCGCGTGGCGACGCCGAACATGGCGCGCGGTTGCCCGTTCACGTGCTCCTTCTGCTCGCAGTGGAAGTTCTGGCGCGACTACCGGGTGCGCGACCCGAAGAAGGTTGTCGACGAGATCGAGACCCTGGTGAAAGAGCACAAGGTCGGCTTCTTCATCCTCGCCGACGAGGAACCGACCATCAACAAGAAGGCCTTCATCGCCTTCTGCGAGGAACTCAAGGCCCGTAAGCTGGACGTCCTGTGGGGCATCAACACCCGCGTGACCGACGTGCTGCGCGACGAGGACCTGCTGCCGTTCTACCGCTCCGCCGGACTGGTGCACATCTCGCTCGGCACCGAGGCGGCGGCCCAGCTCAACCTCGATCTGTTCCACAAGGAAACCACGGTCGCCGACAACAAGCGGGCCATCGACCTGCTGCGCGAGAACGGCATCGTCACCGAAGCCCAGTTCATCGTCGGCCTGGAGAACGAGACGGTCGAGACCATCGAGGAAACGTTCGCACTGTGCATGGACTGGAACCCGGACATGGCCAACTGGTCCATGTTCACGCCGTGGCCGTTCTCTGACCTGTACCGCGAGATGGGCGATCAGGTGGAGGTTCATGACTTCTCGCAGTACAACTTCGTGACCCCGATCATGAAGCCCAAGGCCATGGAGCGCGGCGAACTGCTCGACGCGGTCATGTCCTGCTACCGGCGCTTCTATTCCAAGAAGGCGCTGTTCAGCTATCCCTGGGTGCCGGGCGACAAGACGCGCCGCAAGTACCTGCAGGGCTGCCTGAAGGCGTATATGCTCAGCGCCTTCAAGCGCCAGTTCTACAACCTGGGCAAGGTGGGGTACTGGGGTCCGCACACCATCAAGAAGGTCAAGTTTGCCTTCGACCGCTCGCGCAAGCTGGAACAGACCCCGGACGAGGTGGCGACGGCGGACTGGAAGTCGGCCTCCAAGCGCAAGCAGGACGAGATCGACGCCGGCATCCGCGCCTACAAGGAGGCCGGGCAGCCGCTCGACCGCAGCCAGAACCAGCAGGCCGCCAGCCAAAAGGTCATGGCCTGCGGCGGCGGCGACGAGCAGATGAGCGAGCACGCCATGCTGTCGGCCATGGGCGGCTGCGGCAGCGGCAACGACCAGCAATTGTCCGAGCACGAAATGGAACGGGCCATGAAGCCCTGCGCCACCGGCGAGGAGCCGGAACTGGAAGAGGCCGGAACGCGGCGGTAGCTGCGACCGCCCCAGATCCCACGTTCACAACCGCCCCGCCGTCGTCCGATGGTGGGGCGGTTGGCGTTTTTGGGACGGGGCGTGGAATATTGCACGTGTGGCGCGTATTTCAACAATTCCCATGCCTTCTTTTGTCGATCCCCTTATACTGTCCCTGGAGGCTTTCGAGGGGGGAGGCACATCCTCATGGAGGTTGCGGGCACCACGACGGCGGGGGGCGGCGAGGCCGGCCGGGGCGGCGCCGGTTCAGGGGATTGGCCTTCCGATATGGTTCTGGAGGCCATCGCCGATCCGGTGTTCATCAAGGACACCGATCTGGTCTATCGGGCTTGCAATGCGCAGTTCGCCGAGGTGGTGCTCGGCCGCGAGCGTGACGCGGTGATCGGCCGGCGCACCGCGGCCTTCATGGGGACGTGGATTGCCGAGGTGCATGAATCGCGAGACCGGGCGCTGCTGCTGGACGGGGGGGCGCAGACCTACGAGGCCGACATCCGCTACGCCAGCGGGGCGCGCGGTCGCGCCCGCTTCGTCAAGGGCCTGCTGCGGGACCGCGCCGGCGCGGTGATCGGGATCCTTGGGGTCATGCACGATGTTTCCCACGAGGTCGAACTGAACCGCGCCCGTGCCCGGGCCGAGCAGGCCAACGCCGCCAAGGATCGCTTCCTCGTCAACATGAGCCATCAGGTCCGCACGCCGCTGAACACCATGCTCGGCTATGCCGAGGCGCTGTCCCTGGGCATGGTCGGCGACGTGACCGCCCGGCAGCGCGAGCACCTGGAGAGCATCCAGCGCGCCGGCCGCCAATTGGAAGAGGTTCTAACGGTGGTGCTGGACGTGGCCCATCAGGGCGACCCGTCCCGCCGCGAGACCGTCACCGCGCTGGTGCCCGACGAGGTCTGCGCGCAAGCCCTGCGTCAAGTTCTGCCCGAGGCCGAAAAGGCCGGCGTGGCCCTGGTGATGGAGGAGTCCGATCCTCTGCTCGCCGAGCACCGGGTGTGGGTGGACGCCCGCGCCATGCGGCACATCCTGCGCAGCCTGCTGGCCAGCGCCATCGCCTTCACCAGGTCGGGGGGGCGTGTTTCGGTCTCCGCGCGGCTGGATCGCGACCGGGTGGCCTTCCGCGTCAGCGACAGCGGCGGCGGTTTGGCGGGCGACCATGTCCGGGCCATTCTGGATCGCGGTCATGCGGGTGCCGGGTCCGGGATGCTGGAGACGCCCGCGCCGGGCGTCGGCCTGACCATCGTCAAGACGCTGGCGGCGGCCATGGGCGGCAGCCTGGATCTGGACAGCGTGCCGGGGCGCGGCACTACGGCCACAGTCTGTCTGCCCGTTGACCGTCGGCGCGACGGGGGCCGGCGGCGGTCATGAAAATGTCGGGCGGGCGGGCGCTTTCCGGGCTTCGCGACGGGCCGGCGGGCGTGATAGGGTGCCGCACCTGTCCGCGATGCGAGGGCTTTGGCCCGCAACGGCCTACCCCGGGGCGGCCAGTCGGGACTCTCGTCGGGACTGTCCTTGAGATCGCCATGCCGCCGGTCATATCGCCCCATCCGAACCTCGACCACCTTCGCTTCCCGGGGCAGGGGCCGCCGGCCGTTCCCGATCCGCTTGATGCCCTTGATCCGCCACCCCATCGAAAAGTCGGTCTCATGCTGCTTCAGCCCGTCGCCGATCCCGCGCCCCGCATCTACAACCTGTTTCCGACTCTGGCCGGTCCCATCGCCCGGTGGGAGGACCGCCTCGACCACATCAAGGCGATGCGGTTCGACTGGATCTATGTGAACCCGATCCATTATCCGGGGTTTTCTGGCAGCCTGTACGCGGTGAAGGACTTTTTCGCGCTGCATCCGGCGCTGGATGACGGCTCCGGGCGCCCGGCCGACGATCAGATCCGCGCTTTCCTGGACGCGGCCCACGAACAGGGCCTGAAAGTCATGCTCGATCTGGTGGTCAACCACACGGCGAAGGACTCGCCCTGGGTCGACGACCACCCGGACTGGTACGTTCGCGATGAGGACGGCGCCGTCCAGTCGCCCTTTGCCATCGACCCGGCCAACGCGGACAACAAGACCGTGTGGGGCGATCTGGCCGAACTGGACTACGCGCCGCGTCCGGCGCGCGAGGCCCTGGTGGCCCAATTCGCCGCCATCGTGCGTCACTACACCGCGTTGGGCTTCGACGGCTTCCGCTGCGACGCGGCCTACAAGGTGCCGGCCGAGGCCTGGGCCGAGTTGATCGCGGCCGCCCGCTCGATCAACCCGTCGGCGCTGTTCGCGGCGGAGACCCTGGGCTGTCGCTTGCCGGAAATCGAGGGGCTGCGCCCGGCCGGCTTCGACTACCTGTTCAACAGTTCCAAGTGGTGGGATTTCCGCAAGGATTGGTTGCTGAAGCAGTACACCGCCTTCCGCTCGCTTGCCCCCTCCATTGCCTTCCCGGAAAGCCACGACACCCCGCGCCTGCGCGCCGACCTGCCGGCGGACTGGCCGATGGAGCGGGTGATGGACGCCTACCGCCGGGCGTGGCTGTTCGCGTCGGTCTTCTCCAGCGGCACGATGATGCCAATGGGCTTCGAGTACGGATTCGCCCGCAAGCCGGACGTGGTCAGCACACGTCCAGAGGACTGGGAGGAGCCGGCCTTCGACCTCACCGCCTATATCGCGGCGACCAACGACATGAAACGCCGCGCGCGGGTGCTGAACTGGGAGGGGCCGCAACGGGCCATCGACTGCGATCCGCATGTTCTCATGCTGGTGCGCGCGGCCGAGCATGACCCGGACCTGTCCGTTGTCCTCGTCAACAGGGATCTTGAGGGGGTGCGCACGGTGGCGGTCAACCACATTCGCCAGGCGGACTTCGGCGTCGGCGCCGCGCCGCTGGCGGAACTGACACCGGGCCGCGCCAAGGGTCGCCTTGATCCCGGCGCGACGGTCCGGCTGGATCCCGGCGAGATCCGCGTTTTCGTTCATGACCCCAGGGAGTCGCCATGAGCAAGCGAGCCGCGGGCGGTGCCGACAAGGGCCCCGCCATCGACCTGTCCACCCTGTCCAGCCGCCCCATCGTCATTGAACGGGTCACTCCGGAAATCGACCACGGTCGCTTCGCCGTGAAGCGGTGCGAGGGCGACACCCTGACCGTTGGGGCCGCGATCTTCGCAGAGGGTCACGGGGCGCTGTCGGCCGCGCTGCTGTTGCGCCGGGCCGGGGAGACGGACTGGCAGGAATACCCGATGGCGTCGGTGAACCACGGTCTGGCGTTGTGGGAGGGCTCGGCGCCGCTGCCGGATATCGGCCGCTGGGACTACACCATCGAGGCGTGGCGCGACGAGTGGACCTCGTGGCGGAGCGACACCGGCAAGAAAGTGGACGCCGGCCAGGAGGTCTCGCTGGAACTCGTCGAGGGCCGTGCCCTGGTCGAGGCGGCGCAGGCGCGGGCCAAAGGGGACGATGCCACCTACCTGAAGACGGTGTTGAAGGGCTTCGACGCCGATCCGGCGGCGGCGGCCCAGACCACGTTGCTGATGTCCCCCGAGTTGCAGGGCGTCATGGCGCGCTGGCCCGACCGGACGCAGGCGGTGCGGTATGATCTGGTGCTGCCGTTGGTGGTCGATCCGGAGCGTGCCGCGTTCGCGGCGTGGTACGAAATGTTCCCGCGCTCGCAGGGGACGGAGCCGGGCCGCTGGGGGACGTTCGAGGACTGCATCCGGCGCCTGCCCGAGGTGCGGGCAATGGGCTTCGACGTGCTGTACTTCGTGCCCATCCATCCCATCGGCACCACGCACCGCAAGGGCAAGAACAACAGTCTTGTGGCCGGGCCGCACGAACCGGGCAGCCCCTACGCCATCGGTGCGCCGGAGGGCGGCCACATGGCGATCCATCCGGAACTGGGCACCCTTGAGGATTTCGAGCGGCTGGTGCGCTCCGCCAACCACATGGGCATGGAAGTGGCGCTGGACATCGCCATCCAATGCTCGCCGGATCACCCCTGGATCACCGAGCATCCGGAGTGGTTCAAGTTCCGCCCGGACGGTACCATCAAGTACGCGGAAAACCCGCCCAAGAAGTATCAGGACATCGTCAACGTCGAGTTCTTCGGCCCGCATCAGTACGAGTTGTGGGAGGAACTGCGGCAGGTGTTCGAGTTCTGGATCGGGCACGGGGTCACCATCTTCCGCGTCGACAACCCGCACACCAAGCCGGTGCCGTTCTGGGAATGGGTGATCCGCACCACCAAGGACGAACATCCCTATGTGCAGTTTTTGGCGGAGGCTTTCACACGCCCACCCATGATGAAAATGCTGGCCAAGGTGGGGTATACCCAATCCTACAGTTACTTCACATGGCGAAACCGCAAACATGAACTTCAGGAATACCTCACGGAGCTGACGCAGGCCGAGTGCGTCGAGTACATGAGGCCGAATTTCTTTGCCAATACGCCGGATATCCTGCCCGAGTTCCTGCAACGCGGTGGGCGGCCCGCCTTCATGATCCGCGCCGTGCTGGCGGCGACGCTGGCCGGGGTGTACGGCATCTACAACGGCTTCGAGCTGTGCGAAAACGACGCCGTCCCGGGCAAGGAAGAGTACAACAACAGCGAGAAGTACGAGTTCAAGGTCTGGGACTGGGATCGTCCCGGCCACATCAAGGACCTGATCGCCAAGCTCAATCACATCCGCCAGGACAACCCGGCCTTACGGCGGTTCGAGGCTCTGCGGTTTTACGAGTGCGACAGCGACGATGTGCTGTTTTACGGCAAGATGACGGCCGAGCGGGACAACATGGTCTTCGTGCTCTGTACGACCAACCCGTTCGACGGACGGCATGTCTGGATGCGCTTCCCGCTGGCCGAGATGGGACTGGAGCCGGATCAGGCCTTTGAGGTCGAGGATCTGCTGACCGGCGACCGCCACCTCTGGACGGGGGAGTGGCACCATTACTATCTGAATCCGCAGACCAATCCGGCCGCCGTGTTCCGGGTCGTGCCGTGGCGCGCGGTGGACTATCGCAACCCCAGTCTCTAGCCGGTCTTCGTGACCGGTGGTAAAGGTATGGTCGTGTCGGGTCCGGATCGATCGATCCGGACCGTTCGGCCGGTGCAGTCGTATTCCGTTCCCGCTCCGTCCCCGCCTTCCCCCTGACCATGGACCGCAAGAGGGCCGTGCATGACCAGTGATCCCCTTTGGTACAAGGACGCCATCATCTATCAGCTTCACGTCAAGGCCTTCGCCGACAGCGACGGCAACGGCATCGGTGATTTCCGGGGTCTGACCGAGAAGCTGGATTATCTGACCGAACTGGGGGTGACGGCGGTCTGGCTGCTGCCGTTCTATCCGTCGCCGCTGCGTGACGACGGGTATGACATCGCCGAGTACAAGGCGGTCAACGAGTCGTATGGCTCCATGCAGGATTTCCGCCGCTTTGTGAAGGAAGCGCACGCGCGCGGCCTGAAGGTCATCACCGAACTGGTCATCAACCACACCTCGGATCAGCACCCGTGGTTCCAGCGCGCCCGCCGGGCCAAGCCGGGCAGCAACTATCGGAACTACTACGTCTGGTCCGACACCGACCAGAAGTACCAGGGCACGCGGATCATCTTCACCGATACCGAGACGTCGAACTGGGCCTGGGATCCGGTGGCACAGTCCTATTATTGGCACCGCTTCTTCAGCCATCAGCCGGACCTGAATTTCGACAATCCGCGCGTGTTCGACGCCGTCGCCCGGGTCATGAAGTTCTGGCTGGATACGGGGGTGGACGGGCTGCGGCTGGACGCCATTCCGTATCTCGTCGAGCGCGAGGGCACCAACAACGAGAACCTGCCGGAAACCCACGATGTCATCCGGCGCCTGCGCGCGTGGCTCGACGAGCACTTCGAGGGTCGCATGCTGCTCGGCGAGGCCAACCAGTGGCCGGAGGACGTGCGCCCCTACTTCGGCGACGGCGACGAATGCCACATGGCCTTCCACTTCCCGGTGATGCCGCGCATCTACATGGCCGTGGCCCAGGAGGACCGCCACCCGATCACTGACATCATGCGCCAGACTCCAGCGATTCCGGAGAATTGCCAGTGGGCCATCTTCCTGCGCAATCATGATGAACTGACGCTGGAGATGGTCAGCGACCGGGAACGCGACTACCTCTACAGCACCTATGCCGCCGACAAACGGGCGCGGATCAACGTCGGCATCCGCCGCCGGCTGGCGCCGCTGCTGAACAACGACCGGCGCAAGATCGAACTGCTCAACAGCCTGCTGATGAGCCTGCCGGGCACGCCCATCGTCTACTACGGTGACGAGATCGGCATGGGCGACAATATCTTCCTGGGCGACCGCGACGGCGTGCGCACGCCCATGCAGTGGTCGCCGGACCGCAACGGCGGGTTCTCCCGGGCCGATCCGGCCAACCTGTTCCTGCCGGCGATCATGGACCCGGTCTACGGCTTCGGCGCGGTCAACGTCGAGGCCCAGGCGCGCAGCCCGCATTCCCTGCTGAACTGGATGCGCCGGCTCATCAACACCCGCAAGCGCCATCAGTCGTTCGGGCGCGGGACGTTGGAGTTCCTGTATCCGGGCAACCGGAAGATCCTGGCCTATCTGCGCCGGTTCGAGGGCGAGGACATCCTGTGCCTCGCCAACCTGTCGCGCGCCTCGCAGCCGGTGGAACTGGACCTGTCGGATTTCGAGGGTCGGGTGCCCGTGGAACTGCTGGGCCGCAGCGCCTTCCCCCCCATCGGCGAGTTGCCCTATTTCATCACGCTGCCCGCCTACGGATTTTATTGGTTCCTGTTGACCGACGAGGCCGAGGCGCCCAACTGGCACGAATCGTACGTGCATCCGCTGCCGGAATTGAGGACGCTCGTCATGCCGCAGGGCTGGGACAGCCTGTTCACCGGCGCCACCGGCGCCGCGCTGCTGGACGAAAGCCTGCCGTCGTTCCTGCCCAATCAGCGCTGGTTCGCCGGCAAGGAACAGGGGCTGGCCACCGTGGCCATCAGCGATCAGGCCTCGCTGGAGGACGGCGGGACCTCGTTCCTGATGACCCTGGTCGATGCCGGTCTGAACGACGGCGAGCATCAGCGCTACCTGTTGCCGCTGGCCGTGACCTGGGAGACCGACACCGATCCGGCGTTCGACCTCCTGCCCTATACCGTTGCGCGCGCCCGACGCGTGCATCGGGTCGGTGTGTTGCACGACGCGCTGGCCGAATCCCGCTTCACCGCCGCCGTGATCCAGGCGATGCGGGAGGACCGGCGGATCGGCACCGCCGAGGGCGGCAGTGTCGCCTTCCGCCCGACGCGTCTGCTCGGTGACGAACCCGTGGTGCCCGCCGACGAGATTCAACGGCTGGGCCGTGAGCAGTCCAACACCTCCATGATGATCGGTGATCGCATGGTGCTGAAGGTCTATCGCCGGCTGAGCGAGGGCGTTCATCCCGAACTGGAGGTCGGCCGCTTCCTGACCGATGTGGCCGGCTATGCCAACACGCCGCCGCTGCTGGGCTCCATTGAGTTGACCGACGCCGAGGGCGCGCCGACGGCGCTGGCCGTATTGCAGGGCTTCGTGCGCAATCAGGGCGACGGCTGGGCCTATACCCAGGACTACCTTGGCCGATACCTGGAAGACTCCGCGTTGCGGGTTCAGGCCGGCGTGGCCGAGGAGGAGACCGACGAGGCGAGCCACTCCCTGTTCCTGGGCTTGGTCGGCACCATGGGGCGGCGTGTCGCTGAACTGCACCAAGCGCTGGCGATCGAGACCGACGACCCCGCCTTCCAGCCGGCGCCGGTGGACCCGGATGACCGGCGCCTATGGCTGGATCAGGTCAAGGAGGAGGCCGGCAAGGCCCGCCGTTCGCTGCAGCGTGCCCGCGACTCGCTGGACGAGGAAACCCGCGCGGTCGTTGACGATCTGCTGGCCAACTGGAACCGCGTCGATGGTCTGATCGAATCCGCCCTGCCCGAGGGCGTCGATCTGATGAAGACCCGTTTCCACGGGGACCTGCATCTGGGTCAGGTGGTGGTCGCCAAGGACGACGTCTTCATTCTCGATTTCGAGGGCGAGCCCGCCCGCGCGGTCAATCAGCGGCGCCTGAAGCACATGCCGTTGAAGGATGTGGCCGGCATGGTGCGGTCGTTCAACTACGCCGCCTGGGCGGCCCTGTTCGACCGCCGGGTGGTGCAGGCGGATGTCTTCGAGACCCTGGGTCCGGTGGTCGAGTCCTGGGAGGGCGAGGTGGTCGAAACCTTCCTGGACGGCTACCGCGAGGCTATCGGCGATTGCCGCTCGGTGCCCGTCGATCCCGACCAGTTCAACGCCCTGCTGACGCTGTTCACGCTGGAAAAGGCGTTCTATGAGATCGGGTACGAAACCGCGAACCGGCCGGCGTGGGCGCGGATCCCGATCCGCGGGGTCAGCCGTCTGGTGCTGGGTGACGATGCGGCGGAGTCATAAGGAAACGGGATGATTGGGTCGAAATATCGACGATCAAGGGTAGGGCGGGTGACCGAGCGGCCCCCGCCGCCCCTCTGCTTGGTGGCGGCTGTCGTTCGGCCAGCCGTCCTACAGGTGGGAACGATTGAACCGGAACCCGTATGAGGGGTCCGGCGGGCGGTGCGCTGATCGGTGCCGCGGCAATGAACACGGATACGGCTTACTGTGATGACCGGGCGGCCGATCCGGGTCTGACGGATGCTGCCTCCCCCTTGGGACGGAAAGGGACTCCGAATGAGTGAGGAACACGCGCACCTGGAGGCCCTGGCGTCGCGCGCCGGGGTGTCTCAGGAATACTGGGATGCGTTCGGGGTGCACGCGGTCGTGCCGGCCTCGACCAAGCGCGCGTTCCTGGCCGGCATGGGCATGGACGCCGCCGACGAGGCGCGGGCTGGCACGGCGCTGGGCGACCTGGAGGCCGAGACATGGCTGCGTCTGGCGCCGCGCTGTCTGGTGCTGCGGGCAGAGGCCGAGGGGCTGGACGGGCTGCCGGTGGTGGTTTCGGTGCCCGAGGATGCGGCGCCCGGGGGGCTGTCGTGGACGCTACGGCTGGAGGGCCGCGAAGGGGCGGCTCCGGAGGGGGGCGTTTCGCTCGACGACGGGGGAGCGACCGTTCTGGGGGATGCGGACATCGCGGGGCGGCGGTTCCGCCGTCTCTCCCTGACGCTGCCGGTGACCGTGCCCTGGGGCTACCACGGGTTGGATCTGTCGCTCGGCGACGGCGAGGCGGTGCGCGTGATGGTCATCGTCGCGCCCTTGCGCTGCTATCTGCCGCCGGCGCTGGAGGCCGGGCACCGCGTCTGGGGGCCGTCGGTGCAGGTGTACGCTCTGCGCGGGCGGGACGACTGGGGCATGGGTGACTTCGCCGACCTTCGGCGGCTTCTGGACCTGGGAGGGCGCGAGGGCGCCGGCGTGGTCGGCATCAACCCGCTGCACGCGCTGTTTCCGACCCGGCCGCGTCACGCCAGTCCGTATTCTCCCAGCAGCCGCCTGTTCCTCAATCCGCTCTACATTCACATCCCGGAGGTGCCGGAGGTCGCCGACGATGCCGCCCTTGCGGCGCGCTTGGCTGATCCCGATCTCCGGGCACGGCTGGATGCGCTGGCCGGGGACGCGTTGATCGACCACGAGGGCGTTCACGGCGTCAAGGGACCGCTGCTGGAGGCGCTGTTCGAGGTCTTCGCCGACCAGCATCTGGGACGGGCGACCCTCCGCGATCAGGCGTTCGAGGCTTTCCGGGCGGAGCGTGGGCGGCCGTTGCGGCTGTTCGCCATCCATGAAGCGCTGGCCGAGACCTTTGCCCACCTGGGCCAATCCTCGGACGACTGGCCGGCGGCGTATCGACATCCCGACAACCCCGAGGTGACGCAATTCGCCGAGGAGAACGCCCGCCGGGTGGTGTTCCATGAATACCTTCAGTTCGAGGCCGACCGGCAATTGGGGCTGTGCGCCGCGACCGCGCGTGACGTCGGCATGACGGTGGGGCTCTACCACGACCTTGCGCTCGGGGCCGATTCGACCGGCGCCGACATCTGGATGAACCGCGACCTCGTGGTGGATGGCGTCGCCGTGGGCGCGCCGCCCGATCCGATGAACCTGAAGGGGCAGAACTGGGGTTTCCCGCCGCTCAACCCAGTGCGGCTGCGGGCGCGGGCCTACGATACCTTCGTCGAGGTGGTGCGCGCCGGTATGCGTCACGCCGGGGCGCTGCGCATCGACCATGTGCTGGGCCTGATGCGCATGTTCTGGATTCCCCACGACACCCCGGCGCGCGACGGCGGCTATGTGACCTATCCCTTCGACGAGATGCTGGCCGTGCTGGCGCTGGAAAGCCATCGTCAGCGGTGCGTCGTGATCGGCGAGGACCTGGGGACGGTGCCGGACGGCTTCCGCGAGCGCATGGCGGCCGAGAACATCCTGTCCTACCGGCTGTTCTATTTCGAGCGCCACCTGGACCAATCGCTGAAGGCGCCGCCGGACTATCCGGCCAAGGCCGCCGTGGCGGTGGGCACGCACGACCTGCCGACGTTGCGCGGCTACTGGACCGGGCACGACCTTGAGGTCAAGAACGCGCTGCACCTGTTCCCCGACGATGCCACCTTCGACCGCGAGCGGGACGAGCGGGTGCGTGATCGCGGGCGTATCCTGGCGACGTTGGCCGCCGCCGGCTGTCCGGTGGAGGACGACGGCTCGGGCGGCGCTCTGTCCGAACCGCTGATCGAGGCGATTCACCGCTATATCGCCCGTACCCCCAGCCTGATCCTGCTGTTGCAGCTTGAGGACGCGCTGAACGAGATCGATCAGGCCAACGTGCCGGGCACGGTGGACGAGCACCCGAACTGGCGCCGCCGGCTGAGCCTGGCCGTGGAGGATCTGGCCGGCCACCCGCGCTTCGCCGCGCTGGCGCGGATTCTGCGCGAGGAGCGGGGCCGGTAGGGGCGCGCCTGTCACGCCAGCCAGCCGGCGACGGTGGCCTGCCACCACAGCAGCAGGTCGAGGAACCGGGGGCCGAGGTGAACCGGAGCAAGATTGGCGACGATCCACAGGAGCGCCACGCCAAAGACGACGGCCACGATGGCGATGACCCAGCGTAGCGTGAGGGCGGCGGCGATCATCATGCGCGTGCCCTCGCCGTCGTCCAGGCGCTCTATGCCGGCGAGGATGCGCGCGCGCAGCCCCGGCACCCGCACCGTCACCAGGCTGGCGCACCAGATGATGGCGTGCAGCAGGGTGGGGATCAGAGTCGAAAAAAGGGTGAAGTAGATCCAGACATGGCCGGGGTTGCCCGGCTTGGCGCCGATGGCCTCCAGTTGGGCACGGACGTTGACGAAATCGTGGCCGAGCGCGGGCCGAACCCGGGCGTTGAACACTTCCAGCGCGAGGATGAGCGTCAGAGCCAGCACCACCAGGGCGATCAGTGCCAGCCCGAAGTCCGTCAGAGACAGCCGCGCACGGCTCCAGGCGGATCGGGCCTCCAGGTTCTTGCGCAACAGAAACCGTGTCAGCCCAAGGGAGGCCCAGTCGAACGGCGCGTTTAGGAGGGGGAAGAGGAAGATAGCAAGCAAAACTCCCAAGGCATAGCCGGCTTCGTCTCCCATCGCGGCGATCCCCGCAGCCAACCACCCGGCCCCGAAAAGAAGGGCTGTCAGAGCAACCAAGGCCGGACCAAAGAACCGCCGTCGGCGTGAAAATCTCAAAAAAAGCTTAATAACTGCGTGGCCCCCAGCGAAAGCTACGACGAACGCGATAACTCCAGCACCCAAGCTAGTGCCAAGAAAAGCCAAAGCGACAGACCCAGCGACAGCTCCAGCGCCAGCGCCAGCGAAAGTGCCAATGAAAGTACCAGCGGAGCCGCCCGGAGAAACAACAGCGAGTGTGACAACACAAGCGGCAACGCCAACGCTTATGAATCCGCCACTGGCAGTGCCCAAAACGATAATTCCTATAGCTTCATCTGCGATAAACGCTAATAATACTGCGGGTAAAACAAAAATAAGCACCCATTTTTGCCAATCTTCGCGCCGCAAGAGCCGAACGAAGAGCCAGAAAATTCCGCCAAGTCCCAAGCTCATCACGAAGCGAAACAGGTCGTTCTTTAGGGGCAACAGGCCCAGAGCCTCCCCCAGGGCGCCAGTTTGGTTCAAAAGTAACCAGGTCAGAAAAGCTGACATGATCGGATAGGCCACCGCCAACAGCAGGCAGCGGTCGTAGGCGTTCGCCGTCCAGGTCAACGGGCGGCCCGGGGCGTGGTTCGTCGAAGACTCCTCGTCTTCGTCTCCCCAGCGGTCGAAAAACCAGTCGATCTTGTCGAGGAATCCCTCCAGAAGCGATTGGTATGCGGTTTGAAGCGTGTCCTTGCCTTCAATCTGCGTCCGGAGCTTCTTGAAATTGGGCTTCGCCGGCTTGGCCAGGATCCGGTCGTACCGTTTGTACGTCAGCCAGAGGAAGAAGCCGGCAAGGCCGCCGCAAATGGCGACCACCAGACCGCCGATCACGGCGATCAGGACAAGCGACCAGAACCCCGACGCCGCCGCCTCCACCCCGCACTCCCCCCGAAACCCGCGTCACCCCGGCCCCCGCGCCACGCGGCGCGTCCGCAACCATGGCATGGGGACGGTGGGGGTTCAACGGCGCGGGTGCATCCTCCACCACGGGCTGCCGAAGAACATCAATCGCCGCCCGGACCGGCCTATTCTCCTCCCCCCGTCGGGGCGATGCGATTCACAAAACTCTACGTCTCTTCGTCATTGCGAGGAGCGAAGCGACGACGCAATCCAGGGCGAATACTCGCGACCTTTGCCCTGGTTTGCTTCACCCTCGTCTTGTGACGAGGGTTCGCAATGACGAGTCAAGTTGCCGTGCGAGCGGAGAGCCGCCGCTGTTGTCCAGGGCTTGGTGTGGCGCCGTCGCGTGTTAGGCTTGATCCTCTTCCATGAGGGTCCGGGACCCATGCGCCACGACCTCCTCGATGAAATCGAACGCCTCGTCTTCGCCATCCGTGACTTCCACGCGCGGCACGGCCGGTCCATCGCGCGCCGCATCAAGAGGTCGTCAAAGGCCCGCCCGCGCCTGGACGAGCTTCGCGCGTTCTTCGATCCGATCCCAGAGGACTACGCCGCCCTGTACACCGTGTTCGACGGCGTGCGACAGCCGGATACGATGTCGCAGTGGCAGAGCGCCGTCTTCCTCGGCCATCACTGGGACCCGATCGACTGGGTCATCCGCGGGATGCGGATCATGCGGATCGAGCAGCAAAGGCACGGGTTCGAGCGGCTTCCGGCCTTCCGGGGCAGCGCGACGCGCGGGAGCGTCGATTTCGATGTGTTTCCCACCTGGGTCGAGAATGGACAGGCTCCCGTCGTCGCCAATCTCGGGAGCCTCTCCCCACGTCTGTTCATCGCCTTCGACAGCGTTCTGGCCATGCTGCGGTCGATCGTCGCGGCGCAGGAGGCGGGCGTGATCCGCTTTCGTGCCCAGGACGACGAGGACGGGCACGAGGGCGAGACGCTCTTTGATCCAGGCGCCCTGTGGGACGTGATCGCGCCCCTCAATCCCAGGGCGGACTACTGGCGCACGCTCCGGGCGGGGCCGATCGATTGGCAATTGGACCCCATCAAAGACAAACCCGCAGGCGGGGTGGTTCCCCTCGACCCGGAGGTGCGCCGGCTGATCTGGGGCGATCCCGAGGCGTCTTGGACCAAGGCCGACGAGGAGATGCGCGGGTCCGGCATGACGGAAGAGCCGGACCGCCCCGACCGTGAACCGCCGCCGGACGGCCTCGCCTAGGGCAGCGACGCATTCAAGGGATTTCCCTTGAATGCAGACGTCGCGGCACAAAACATTGTTTCTCGTGCACTTTCGATCCAGACAAAAGAATGCAGGCTGCATCTTTTTTCAGGATCAGGGCACGAGGGACTGTTGACAAGAGAGGCGCGGTCACGGCGCGGCCCCTCGTCGCAAAAACGTCAACCTTCCTGCCCCATTTGCGCGTTTCCCTGATTGGCGTTAGGCTGAGCGCGAAGGTTGGGCATTTGCCCGGCCCTTTCGGCGCCCCCATATTTCCCAGGGAAACGCCGTTCCGTCCGGAGGCTCCATCATGACGCATCTCGCCGCCCCGCCGCTCGATCAGGTCACCCTGGAGGACAAGTACCGCCTGGAGAAGGGCCGGGTGTTCCTGACCGGCATCCAGGCGCTGACCCGCCTGCCGCTGGCGCAGCGCCAGCGCGACCGCGCGGCCGGGCTGAACACGGGCGGCTTCATCGCCGGCTATCGAGGCTCGCCCCTGGGCGCTTATGACAAGGAACTGTGGAAGGCGCGCCCGTACCTGGACGCCGAAACCATCGTCTTCCGCCCGGCGGTCAACGAAGACCTCGCCGCCACCGCCATTTGGGGCACGCAGCAGGTCGGCCTGTTCGAGGGTGCCAAAGTCGATGGCGTGTTCGGGATCTGGTACGGCAAGGGGCCGGGCGTGGACCGCAGCGGCGATGTCTTCAAGCACGCCAACATGGCCGGCACGGCGCCCAACGGCGGGGTTCTGGTGCTGGCCGGCGACGACCACGCCGCCAAGTCCTCGACCATCGCGCATCAGTCGGAACACGCGCTGGCCGGCGCCCACATTCCGGTTCTGAACCCGGCCGGCGTGGACGAGGTGATCGACTTCGGCCTTCTCGGCATCGCCATGAGCCGCTTCGCCGGGCTGTGGGTCTCCATGAAGGCCATCAGCGAGATGTGCGACAGCGCCGGCTCGGTGGATGTCGATCCGCTGGCGCTTCAGATCGTCACGCCGACCGACTTCCCGTTCCCTCCCGACGGTGTGCATATCCGCTGGCCGGATACGCCGCTGGCCCAGGAAGAGCGGCTGATGCGGCACAAGATCTATGCCGCGTTGGCCTTCGCCCGCGCCAACCGGATCGACCGCGTTGTCTTCGACAGCCCGGAGGCCCGTCTGGGCATCGTCGCCTCCGGCAAGACCTACAAGGATGTGCGCCAAGCCCTGGCCGACCTGGGCATCACGGAACAGATCGCCCGCGACTTCGGCCTGCGGCTGTACAAGGTCGGCATGCCCTGGCCGCTGGAACGCGACGGCATCCGCCGTTTCGCCGAGGGCCTGGACGAGATCCTGGTGGTCGAGGAAAAGCGCGCCCTGATCGAGAACCAGCTCAAGGAGCAGCTCTACAACTGGCGCGACGACGTGCGCCCGCGCATCGTCGGCAAGTTCGACGAGACCGGGGCGGTGGTGCTGCCGTCGCACGGCGAACTGACCCCGGCGATGGTGGCCCGGGCCATCGCCGGGCAACTGCGGCGGTTCGTGACGCTGGACACCCTGGAACAGCGCCTCGCTTGGTTGGAACAGAAAGAGGCGGAACTCACCACCCAAACACCACCGGCCAAACGCCTGCCGTACTACTGCTCCGGCTGCCCGCACAACACCTCCACCAAGGTGCCCGAGGGCAGCGTCGGGCTGGCCGGCATCGGGTGCCACTACATGGTCACCTGGATGCCGGAGCGGAACACGAAGACCTTTACCCACATGGGCGGGGAGGGGGCAAGCTGGGTCGGCTTGTCGCCCTTCACCGAAACTCGCCATGCGTTCGTCAACATCGGCGACGGCACGTACTTTCATTCCGGATCACTGGCCATCCGGCAGGCCGTGGCCGCCGGGGTCAACGTCACCTACAAGGTGCTCTACAACGACGCCGTCGCCATGACCGGCGGGCAGCCCGTCGACGGGACCCTGACCGTGCCCCAGATCGCCCGCAGCCTGGAGGGCGAGGGCGCGAAGCGCATCGCCATCGTCGCCGACGATCCGGCCCGCCATGCCGACGCCGATCTGCCCGCCTGCGCGAGCGTGCATCACCGCGACGACCTGGACGCGGTGCAGCGGGACCTGCGCGAGGTGCCGGGTGTGACCATCCTGATCTACGATCAGGTCTGCGCCGCCGAGAAGCGCCGCCGCCGCAAGCGCGGCCTGATGGAGGACCCGGACGTCCGCGTCGTCATCAACGAGGCGGTGTGCGAGGGCTGCGGCGATTGCGGCGTGCAGTCCAACTGCGTGTCCATCGTGCCCGTGGAGACCGAGTTCGGCCGCAAACGGGCCATCGACCAGTCCACGTGCAACAAGGATGTGTCGTGCGTGAAGGGCTTCTGCCCCAGTTTCGTCACCGTCTCCGGCGCCACACCCCGCAAGGGCTCCGCGAAGGCCGACGCGGGCGACGGCTGGCCGCCGCTGCCGGAGCCGGCCACCGACATCACCCAGGCCGTGCCCTACGACATCCTCGTCACCGGTATCGGTGGGACCGGCGTGGTGACCATCGGCGCCATTCTCGGCATGGCCGCGCACCTGGACGGCAAGGGCGTGTCGGTGCTCGATCAGACGGGACTGGCGCAGAAGAACGGCGCGGTGGTCAGTCATATCCGGCTGGCGCGCTCGCCGGCGGACATCCACGCCGTGCGCATCGCCGCCGGCAACACCAACCTGCTGCTGGGCTGCGACATGGTGACGGCCTCGGGCGCCGATGTGCTGGCCAAGATGCGCCGCGGCCTGACGGTGGCGGTGATGAACGCCCAACAGGTCATGACCGCCGACTTCACCCAGCGGCCGGACCTCGCCTATCCCGACCGCCGCATCCGCGAGACGCTGTCCGACGCGACTCACGACGTGGACATTGTGGACGCAACCCGCGTCGCCACCGCGCTGCTGGGCGACAGCATCGCCGCCAACCTGTTCATGGTGGGGTATGCGTGGCAGAAGGGCCTGATCCCCATCGGCCGCGCCGCTCTGGACCGCGCGGTGGAGTTGAACGGCGCGGCGGTGGAAACCAACCGCGCGGCCTTCCTGTGGGGCCGGCGCATGGCGGCGGATCCCGAGGCCGTGCTGGCCCTGATCGGGCCGGAGGCGGAGACGGAGGGCGACCGGCGGCTGTCGGAGACCCTGGACGAGGCCATCGAGCGGCGGGCGGCGTCGCTGCGGGTGTCCCGAAACGGCGCGGCGGCGAAGCGCTACCGCAAGGCGGTCGCGCACGTGCGCGCCGCCGAGGCGCGGGTGATGGGCGCGGGCGAAACCGCGCTGACCGACGTCGTGGCCCGCGCGCTGTTCAAACTGATGAGCTTCAAGGATGAGTACGAGGTCGCCCGGCTGTACACCGACGGACGGTTCGAGGCCATGCTGACCGAACGGTTCGAGGGCACGCCCCGCCTGACCTTTCATATGGCGCCGCCGCTGCTGGCCAAGCGCGACCCGCGCACCGGCCACCTGGTCAAGCGCGCATACGGTCCGTGGGTGTTCGGCGCGTTCAAGGCGCTGGCGGCGCTGAAGGGGCTGCGCGGCACCCCGCTCGACCCCTTCGGCCGCACGGCGGAACGGCGCCTGCAGCGCCAATTGATCGCCGACTATCGGGCCTTGCTGGACACCCTGACCGAGGGCCTGACGCGGGACACCCACGCCGTGGCGGTGGACCTCGCCCGCCTGCCGCTGGACATGCGCGGCTTCGGCCATGTGCTGGAACAGAACGTCACCCTCGCCAAGACCCGGGAGACCGAGCTGCTGGAGGCCTTCCGCGCGCCGGTTCCGCGCATGGCGGCGGAGTAGGGCAAGCGTCCCGAGAGGGAATAAACCGTCATTGCGAGCCCTCGTCATTTGACGAGGGCGAAGCAATCCAGAGCGGATGACATTGGGCCTCGCCCTGGATTGCTTCGGCGCTTCGCGCCTCGCAATGACGGCGCTGGTGCCGGTCGGGGGAGCAACCCCCGACCGGCCACGGGCGGGATCGCGCGATGCCTCGACGTGGCCATCACGCTGCGGCGTCGGTGTGCCGGGGAATGCGGGCCAGGTCGTCTTCCAGGTCCCGCGCCGCGTTCCACAGGTCGTGGGCCTGTTGCATCCGCAGCCACATCTCCGGCCCATTGCCGCACCAGTGACCAAGGCGAACCGCCATGGCGGGGGTGACCGCGACTACTCCGGCCAGGATGCGGTGCAGGGTCTGGCGCGAGATGCCCAGCTCTCGGGCGGCGGCCGTCACACTCAGACGAAGCGCCGGCAGGACGGTGTCACGCAGGACCACGCCGGGGTGGCTGGGGCAGCGATGCGGGCGGCCGGAAACGATCAGTTCCTCGGGCAACTCCTCGGGCAGCACCTCGGGCATCGCGCGTCTCCTTCAGTGGTCGTTCTCAAGGTCGACCCGCCAAGCGTCGCCGTCCTCGAATTCGAACGTGACACACCATGGCCCATGGACGTGGACCGACCACCGCTTCGGCGAGCCTCGAAGACCATGGAAATTCCAGCCGGGGATGTTCATGTCCTCGGGCCGGGTGGCGAACCCGAGCGGCGGAGGGCACGGGGAAAACAGCTTCGGTCTCGCCTTTCCGGTCCCAATAGACGGTGCCACCCGTTTCTCAGTTCGTGATCTCGACCTTGACGTAGCCGAATTCGCCCCGTTTCAGGTCCGGACCCAGGGCCGAGAAGACCAGGGGGTAGAAATCGTGCCACGACCAGCCGAGCAGATAGCTGAACGGCGTCTCCAGCACCAGCACGTCGGTGTCGAACCCCAGGATGGAGGTACACCCTTCGGGTTCGCCGCCCATGCGGGCGCCCTCGCGCCGGGCGTCCTCCGCCCAGCGCCGCTCGAACCGGGCGCGCACCGGATCCGGCAGGGCATCGGGGTCGCGCGCATAAACCTGCTTGGCGATGTCGTAGGCATACGCGGGATACAGGACCAGCGGTCGTTTCGGGTCCTGGGCCAGATCAGCCAGGGTTTCGTAAACAAGGCGCCACGTTTCGCTTGAAAACGGGGTCTCGGCCCGCGTGGCGTCGGTCTTGTCGATCCACCGCGACAGGGCGGAGGCGACATCCTCCAGGGCCGTGATTGAGGCCTCAATGGCCTGGAGTTCCTTGTCCACCGCGAGGAGCCCGTCCTCCGGGGTTTTCTGCCGTCGTGCCTGAAGCGCGGCCTGACGGTCGGCGGACGAGGCCAGAAGCGAGGCCACATGATCCGACATGGTCGCCAGCAGCATGCGATGGGACGTCCAGTCGAAGGGCTGGCAGGCCGGGTCCCGGAGGTCAAATCCGTCCTGGAACGGGGGATTCACGTCGTCCCGTGCGAGGTTGTCGGCGTGTGCAACCCGTACCTCCACCGGCCAGCGGGGCGTTTCGGTGCTCCATCGCATGTCTTTCGGGCACTCGTTCAGGAATGCCGCCAGATCCTCGCTGTCGTGCAGGCCGCCAAGGTCGGCCGAGACGCGGGCCGGGGGTGTTCGTTCCGGCCCCAGCGCGGGGGCATGGATGATGGCGCCGGCCAGGGTGTCGTCTCGGGACCCGACGAAGAACGCCAGCCAGCCGGTTCTGGGGCCCGCCCCGCCCCACAGTTCGGCCGGCAGGTCGGCGCAGTCGATCTGTCCCAGGAAAGCGAACGGCTCGGTATCGCCCATCGGCCAGGTGAACGGGTCGGGCAGGCGGGGGCGGCCCCCCATCCAGGATCCCGGCGTCCAGTCCGGCGGGATCGGGACCATGGGCTGAAGGCGTGCGGCGGCGCCCAACGACGCGTCATCCAGGTTGAAGGTCACGGGCCCGTCGTCCGACAGTCCGCCGCCGAGAAGGCTGTCGTTCGCAGGCGCGGACTTTTCGGCGAACAATCCGTCCGGTTCGCGCGGTTCCTGATGATCGTCCTGTGTCGGGTGTTCTTCCACGACATCCTTGTGCGGGCTGTCCTCGTCCAGAGCGTCGTCTTCTTGGAAAACCGGGTCGCGGACCTGATCCTCCGGGTATTCGGGGTCTTCTTCCGCAAACGGAACGTCCGGTTGAGCGGAGTCCGGCTGATCGTCCTCCGGATACGACGGCGGCGCCGCGTTCTGGTTAAGAATGCTCGCCAGACGACTGCGGGCCGTCTCGACGCTGCTGTCGCCGGACGCCTCCTTGCGATCACCTTGCGCCTTGCGGTCGCGTCGCCCGAAGAACGGTAGTTTCATGGGGGAATCGCCTTCTCAACCAAGCACATCGCGGACTGTGGGCTAACCCGATTGGGTCGAGGTGTGGCAACATTTAACCATTCAGGTTGCATGTTGACCACCCCTCCTTCCCATGGACACCGCCCAGTCGTCCTGAGGCGGTCCGCCCTATTTGTCCACGCCGCCCATGCACAGGTACTTGATCTCGACGAAGTCATCGATGCCGTACTTGGAGCCCTCGCGGCCCAGGCCGGATTCCTTGACCCCGCCGAAGGGCGCGACCTCGGTCGAGATGATGCCCTCGTTGATGCCGACGATGCCGTATTCCAGTCCCTCCGAGACGCGCCAAACGCGGCCCATGTCGCGGGCATAGAAGTACGCGGCCAGCCCGTACTGGGTGTCGTTGGCCATGGCGATGGCCTCGGCCTCGGTGGAGAAGCGGTACAGTGGCGCCACCGGGCCAAAGATCTCCTCCGAGAACAGCCGCATGGAGGCACTGACGTCGGCCAGGATGGTGGGCTCGTAGAAGGTGCCGCCCAGCGCGTGCGGCTTGCCGCCCAACACCACGCGGGCGCCCTTGCCGACCGCGTCGCCGACCAGATCCTGAACCTTGTCCAACGCCGCCGAGTCGATCAACGGCCCTTGTTGGGTCTCGCCGGCGAGGCCGTCGCCGACCTTCATGTCCCGGACGGCGGCGGCCAGTTTCTCGGCGAAGGCATCATAGACGCCGTCCTGAACCAGAAGCCGGTTGGCGCACACGCAGGTCTGGCCGGTATTGCGGTACTTGGAGGCAATGGCCCCGGCCACGGCGGCGTCCAGGTCGGCGTCGTTGAAGACGATGAACGGCGCGTTGCCGCCCAGCTCCAGCGAGATCTTGGTGACGTTGGCGGCGCACTGCTCCATGAGTTTCTTGCCGATCTCGGTGGAGCCGGTGAAGGACAGCTTGCGCACCAGCGGGTTTGAGGTCATCTCGGCGCCCACCGCCGACGAGCGCTTGGTGGTCAGGATGTTCAAGACACCCGGGGGCATCCCCGCCTGTTCGGCCAGTTCCGCCAGCGCCAGCGCCGATAGCGGGGTCAGGGCCGCCGGCTTGATGACCACCGGGCAGCCGGCGGCCAGCGCCGGCGCGCACTTGCGGGTGATCATGGCGTTGGGGAAGTTCCACGGCGTGATGGCGGCCACCACGCCGATGGGCTGCTTGATGACCACGATGCGCTTGTCGGGGCCGTGCGAGGGGATGACATCGCCGTAGATACGCTTGCCCTCCTCGGCGAACCACTCGATGAAGCTGGCGCCGTAGGCCACCTCGCCTTTGGCCTCGGCCAGGGGCTTGCCCTGCTCGGCGGTCATCAGGACGGCCAGATCCTCCTGGTGCGCCATGATGAGGTTGAACCAGTCGCGCAGGATGGTGGCCCGCTGCTTGGCGGTCTTGGCGCGCCACGCCGGCCAGGCGGCGTTGGCGGCCTCGATCGCCCGGCGGGTCTCGTCGGCGCCCATGTCGGGCACGCGTGCCAGCTCGGCGCCGGTCGCCGGGTTGGTGACCGCGAAGGTGCCGCCAGCGTCGGCGTCGCACCACTGGCCATTGATGTAGCAGTGCTGGCGCAGCAGGCGGTTTTCGGTCAGTTTCATGAAATCTCCTCCGATCTGTCTGATCTGGGCGCGGCCCGGTTGGCGGGACTCTACACCCAGGGCACGCCCCCCGTCATCCATCCCCCTGGTCCTCGCCGCGCAGCAGGGTTCGCAGCGGCACGGCCAGCGCGCTGCGTTCGGCGTCGCGCGCCCGGGCCAACCGGCGGGCCAGGGCCTCACTCCAGGGCAGACCGGGCGGCGGCGTCGCCGGGGTGGCGGTGTCCGGTAAACGCAGGGCCAGCAGACCGAGTAGATCATCCAGCGTCACCGCGCCCAAGTCGCGGGCCAGCAACCAGCGGCCTTTTTCGGAGCGGGCCACCAGACCGGCCGCGTTCAGATCGCGCAGCACGGTGCGCAGGCGTTCCTCCGGCACACCGATTTCGCGCAGCATGAGCCGACGCCCGACCCCGCCGCGCGCATCCGTGCCGGAGGCCGGCACGGCGCCCGCCTCTGCCTGAAGGCATGCCAGCACCCGCAGCGCCGCCGTCAGATCGTGACGGCGCGGGTCGTCTCCCTCGGCGCGGCGCATGCGCCAGACCGGCAGGACGGCCGCGATGATCGCGCCGGCCAGCACCACCAGCCAGGACATGTACATCCACACCAGGAACACCGGGATCACCGCCATGGCGCCGTACAGCGTCCGATAGGCCTCGGCGTTGGTCACGTAAACCAGGAATCCCACGCGCAGAACGGCCACCAGCACGGCGGCCACCACGCCACCGGCCAGCGCATCCGTCGCCCGCACCGGTCTGTTCGGCACCACGGCATACAGCAGGGTGAACGCCACGGCGGTCAGCACCCACGGCAGCGCCCGCGCGATTAGGCCGCCAATGCCCGTCAGCATGGCCGGTGCGCCGTCGGCAAGTTCTCCCAGCGTGTAGAGATAGCCGGTCAGCGAGGCGCTGGCTCCCAGCAACAACGGGCCGAGGGTGACCGCGGCCCAGTACACCAGAAGGCGTGCCGCGAGACCCCGTGCGGAGCGGACGCCGAAAATCGCGTTCAGGGCCGTTTCGATGGTCACCAGCAGCATGATGGCGGTCACGGCGATGCCGACCACGCCTAGGGCCGTCAGGCCGCCTGCGGCGCGCACGAAATCGTCTACTTTTTCGCGCACCACATCGTCGGCGTAGGGGAAGAGCACGCTGAACAGGGTGTCCATGATGGAGCCGCGCACCTCGGCGAACACCGGAAACGCGGTGACCATGGCCAGGGCGATGGCCAGCAGTGGCACCAGAGCCAGCAGCGAGGTATAGCTGAGAGACGCGGCCACCCGCGCCACCTGGGTTTCGGTCGCGCGGTCCCGCGTCATCCGGACCAGGAGCATCAGGGATTCGCGGGCCGATGGTGCTCCCTCCGGCGGGGGCGACGGACGATCCGAATCATCGGGCGCCTGCTCGGCGGTTATGGTTTGCATCCCGACCCCCCTGAAACAGATCACGAAGAGATTTCCTCCGCGCGGGATTTGATTTAGTGTGACGCCCCCAAAAAGGGGGGCGCTAAGCTTGGAGCGAGGGCGTTCCCTTCACCGCATCGCGTGCAGAAAACCAAGAGGATGAGCATGACGGCTTCCACCCCCATCCTGGCCGGCAAACGCGGCCTTGTCATGGGACTCGCCAACGACAAGTCCATCGCCTGGGGCATCGCCAAAGCCTGTGTCGGGCATGGCGCCGAACTGGCCCTGACGTATCAGGGCGCCCCCCTGCTCAAGCGGGTCAAGCCGTTGGCGGAAAGCCTCGGCGTGACCATGATGCTGGATTGCGACGTCACCGACACCCCCAGCATGGATGCGGCGTTCGACCGCCTTCGGGACGAATGGGGGCGGCTGGATTTCGTGGTCCATGCCATTGCCTATTCCGACCGGGAGCAGTTGAAGGGGCGGTACGTCAACACGACGCCCGAGAACTTCGATCAGACGATGCGCATCTCCTGCTTTTCGTTCACCGATGTGTGTCGTCGGGCACACCCGTTGATGAGCGAGGGCGGCAGCCTGCTGACGCTGACCTACTACGGCGCCGAACAGGTCATGCCGCACTACAACGTCATGGGCGTGGCCAAGGCGGCGCTGGAGGCCAGCGTGCGCTATCTGGCCAATGACCTGGGGCCGGAGGGCATCCGCGTCAACGCCATCTCCGCCGGGCCGATCCGCACCCTGGCAGCCTCCGGCATCGGCGATTTCCGCTTTATCCTGAAGTGGAACGAGTACAACGCGCCGCTGCGACGCAACGTGTCCACCGACGAGGTGGGCAATGCCGCCATGTACCTGCTGTCTGACCTTGCATCCGGCGTGACCGGCGAGGTGCACCATGTGGACAGCGGCTATCATACCGTCGGCATGGTCGCTCCCGATTCGGCGTCGCAGATCATCGACCTGATGAGCGGCTTCAAGCCGAAAACGGACTAGGACCGGCGCGGCATGTCGCACAACAGCTTCGGTCACCTGTTCCGGGTCACTACCTTCGGCGAGAGCCACGGGCCGGCCATCGGATGCGTGGTGGACGGCACGCCGCCGCGCCTGTCCCTGGACGAGGCCGATCTGCAACGCGACCTGGATCGCAGGCGGCCCGGGCAGTCGCGCCACACCACGCAACGGCGCGAGGCCGACGCGGCGCGGATCCTGTCGGGCGTGTTCGAGGGGCTAACCACCGGTACGCCCATCGCCGTGCTGATCGAGAACACCGACCAGCGCAGCAAGGACTACGGCGACATTGCAGGCAAGTTCCGCCCGGGCCACGCGGACTACACCTACGAGGCCAAGTACGGCATCCGCGACCATCGCGGCGGCGGGCGCTCGTCGGCGCGGGAGACCGCCAGCCGGGTCGCCGCCGGGGCCATCGCCCGAAAGGTTCTCGGCGACGGCGTGTCCGTCCGCGCCGCGTTGGTGCAATTGGGCGCGGATCGCCTGGAGGTCCCGGCCGATTCCTGGGACTGGGACGAGGTGGACCGCAATCCCCTGTTCTGTCCTGACGCCGCGACCGCCGAACGGTGGGCGGCGCGGCTGGACGACGTCCGCAAGTCGGGCGACTCCATCGGTGCGGTGGTTCATGTGGAGGCGCTGGGTGTGCCGGCCGGCTGGGGTGCCCCGGTCTACGGCAAGCTCGACCAGGACATCGCGGCCGCGCTGATGAGCATCAACGCCGTCAAGGGCGTGGAGATCGGCGCCGGCTTCGGGGCGGCGGCCCTGAGAGGATCGGAAAACGCCGACGAGATGGAACCGGGACCGAACGGCGCTCCTCACTTCACCAGCAATCACGCCGGCGGCATTCTGGGCGGCATCTCGAGCGGGCAGCCCGTCGTCGCCCGCTTCGCCGTCAAGCCGACAAGCTCCATCCTGGTGCCGCGCCGCACGGTGGACCGCGACGGTCGGGCCACCGAGATCATCACCCGGGGGCGGCACGATCCATGCGTGGGCATCCGCGCGGTGCCGGTGGCGGAAGCCATGATGGCCTGCGTGCTGGCCGACCATGCCCTTCGGCATCGGGCGCAGTGCGGCGGGTGATCCGGCCGCGTGGCATCGGGGGCACATCATGGCGGATGCCGACATCGAGATCGATCCCGCGCTGGAGACCGCCTACAACTGCCGAGCCGCCGTACCCGAGCATGCGGCCATTTTCGAGTCCTGGGCCGAACGCAGCGCCTCGGCCCGGCATGCGGCGGGTCGCGCATTTCGCGGAAACGTCCCGTATGGTCCGCGACCGCGATGGACCCTGGATCTGTTCGGGGCTGGAGTCGGGGGCCGGCCGCGCCCTCTGCTGATGATCCTGCACGGTGGCTACTGGCAGGCCATGGACAAGAGCGCGTCGAGCTTTCTTGCCCCGTCGTTCCTTGAGGCCGGCGCGGTGGTGGCGGTCGTCAACTACCCCCTGTGCCCGGCCGATCCCCTGCCGGCCATCACTCTCGCGCTGCGTGAGGCCGTCCAGTTCCTGTGGCACGAGTCCACCGGCCTGGGCGTCGACCGGCATCGGTTCGTCGTGGCCGGGCATTCGGCCGGCGCGCATCTGGCGGCCGAACTGCTCTGTACCCGGTGGCCGTCCCTGGATTCCAGCATGCCCCTGGATACCCTGAGAAGCGCCATTCTCGTCAGCGGCCTGTTCGACCTGGAACCGCTGTGCCGCACCACCATCAACCGGGCGCTTGGGCTGGATGCCGACGCGGCGCGGCGCAACAGCCCGCTGTACCGTGATCCCGTCCCTGGAACGTCGGTGACGCTGGCGGTGGGCGAGCACGAGTCAGATGCTTTCCATAGCCAGTCCGCCCGCCTGCTGCGATCCTGGACCGCCATGGGGGCGAACGCGACCTGGGTCTCGTTGCCGGGACGTCACCACTTCTCGGCCATCGAGGCGCTGGCCGAACCGGACTCCGCGCTGTACCGCGACGCCCTGGGTCGGTTGAGGCTGCCGGTCCCTCGAACGACGGCGGACTTGACGGGGGCCAAGCCGGAGCCCAAGGTCTGACCGTCAATCCCTTCCGTCCACTGCCCGTGCCGAGACGCCGACCGATGCAGAAAATCTACGTCTTCCTGAAATGCGACCTGGGTCATTCCTACGATGTGGCCGCCGCCCTCGTGGATGGGGTGGAGGAGGTTTCGGAGGTGGACAGCGTCTCCGGCCAGTATGACCTCCTCGCCAAGTTCTACCTGCCCCGCGAGTACGATGTGGGCCGTTTCGTGACCGAGCAGGTGCAGACCCTCAAGGGGGTCAAGGACACCTTCACCCTGGTGGCCTTCAACGCCTTCACGTAACCGGTGCTTCGGGCTCGGACGGAGGTCCGGGCAGGATCTCGCGCAGCAGATCGCCCAGACGCGGGGCCGTCTCCGGATACCGCGCGCGCCACTCGCGCGGATAGCCCAGCGACACCTCCTCGAACCGGGTTCCGTCCCGCCAGTCGGTGCGCGGGACGTGCTGGTGCCCGGTGACCACGATGCGCGCGTTGAAGCGCCGGTGCCAGTCCTCCGTGAGCACCGTGCCGCACCACGGCGCCAGGCGCGGAACCCTGTTGATGAACAGCAGGTCGCGGCGCAGGGGAAAGTGGTTGATGAGAACCGTGCGGGTGCCCGGCGGCAGGGCATTCAGCCGCGCTTCCGAGATCGCCAGGCGCTGACGGCACCATGCGGCCCGGGTGGCGTGTGGCGATGGCGATAGGTGTTGTTCGTCGGCGCACACCGCATGCTCTTCCGCCGCCCAGGCCCGCAGGCCCTCTAGCGACACGTCCGGCGGCCGAAAGCTGTAATCGTACAGCAGAAACAGCGGGCACAGCACCACGGTGTCCGGCCCCGACCCGTCCAGGATCGTGGGGTAAGGGTCTTCGGGTGTCAGAACGTTGAAGGTCCGCGCCAGATCGACCAGGGCCGTGTACTTCGCCGCGCCGCGCAGGCGTTCGCCGCTCTCCTCGGTGGTCCACAGTTCGTGATTTCCGGGCACCCAGATCAGGCGGGCGAAGCGCGGGCGCAGGGCCGCGAACGCCATGGCGACGTGCGTCAGGGATTCGCCCACATCGCCGGCCAGGATCAGCCAGTCCGCGCGATGGTCCTCCAGGTCGCTCAGGTCGTCCAGAATCGCCCGGTTCTCGGGGTGTCCCAGGTGCAGATCGCTGACGGCCAGCAGGCGCACCGGCCCCTCCCTCGCGTTCCCGTCGCGTCACGATCCCGGCGGGCCTTGGATCGGATCGATGGATGAGCGTTTGGGCCGGGATCACTCCCGGCCGTAGGTGTCCTCGAACCGGACGATGTCGTCCTCGCCGAGATAGGCGCCGGACTGCACTTCGATGATCCGCAGCGGCAGCTTGCCGGGATTCTCCAGCCTGTGCGTGACGCCGAGCGGGATGAACGTGGACTGGTTCTCGTGAAGCAAAAAGTTCTCGCCGTCCCGCGTGACCCGGGCGGTGCCCTCGACCACGATCCAGTGTTCGGCGCGGTGATGGTGCATCTGCAGGCTGAGGCGTTCGCCCGGCCGCACCATGATCTGCTTGACCTGGAAGCGCTCGCCCTGGTCGATGCCCCGGTAGCTGCCCCAGGGGCGGAACACGGTCGAGTGCAGGCGCCCCTGCGGACGGTCGGCGGCATTCAGGCGGCCGACGATGTCCTTGACCGCCTCGGCACGGTCGCGCGGGGCCACCAGCACGGCATCGTCGGTGGCGACGACCACCGCGTCCGTCAGGCCGACGGTCGCCACCATCGGGCCTTCCGAACGGACGTAGCAGTCACGGGTCTCGCTGACCATCACATCGCCGTGCAGCACGTTGCCGGCTTCGTCACGCTCTCCGATATCCCACAGCGCGTTCCAGGCGCCGACGTCGTTCCAGCCCATGGAGACCGGAACCACGGCGGCCCTGTCGGTTCGTTCCATGACCGCGACGTCGATGGATTGGGACACCGTGCGGGCGAAGGGGGCGGAGGCGAGGCGACGGAAATCAAGGTCGTCCCGGCCCTCGGACAGGGCGGCGCGGGCCGCCGTGACGGTCTCGGGGTGCAGACGCTCCATTTCGGCCAGGAAGGTCTCGGCGGTGAAGGCGAACATGCCGCCGTTCCAGAGATAATCGCCCTCGGCGAGATACTGTTCGGCGGTCGCCCGATCCGGTTTCTCGACGAACCGATCCACACCCCGGGCGCCGACCACGCCGTCCAGATGTCCGCCCACGCGGATATAGCCGTATCCGGTTTCCGGTCTGTTCGGGGTGATGCCGAAGGTGACCAGATAGCCCTGCCGCGCCGCCGCCGCGGCCGTCGTGACGGCGGCCCGGAAGGCCTCCGGATCGGCGATGACATGATCGGACGGCAGCAGAAGGACCACGCCCTCGGGGTCCTGTTCGGCCACGGCCAGCGCCGCCACGGTGGCCGCCGGTGCGGTATTGCGCCCCTCCGGCTCCAGCAGAATCGCGGCGGGGGTGATCTCGACGGCCCTCATCTGCTCGGCCAGCAGGAATCTGTGTTCTTCGTTACAGATGGCGATGGGTGGGGCGAAACCCGGGCCTGTCACCCGCCGGGCGGTCGCCTGCACCATGGTTTCGTCGCTGGCCAGCGGCAGGAATTGCTTGGGATAGAGCGCGCGCGACATGGGCCACAGCCGGCTGCCCGCTCCCCCGGACAGGACCACGGGATGGATTGGGGAAGGCGTGTCGGGGCCGGTGGCGGGCATGGTCGCGGGTCTCGCTCTACGTCGCGTCAGAGTGGAGAACCATAGCCTAGCACTCAGTCGGGGTCGGGGGCTAGATCAGCGCGCTCGGATCAGGGCAGCGCAAAGCGCTGGCCCACGTTGGCCCGGCGATGTAGAAGCGAAGCCATGAAGACGCATCGCGAAACGGAACGATCCCTCTGCGGTCCGGCGCTCCGCCTGCCCGGTTTCCCGCCCGGCGAGGTGTGGCTGGTGGGCGCGGGGCCGGGAGACCCGGGGCTGTTGACTCTACACGCCGCCCATGCCCTGGAGCAGGCGGATGTGGTGGTGCATGACGCCCTGGTGGACGAGGCCGTGCTGCGGCTGGCCCGGCCGGAGGCGGAGGTCATTTTCGCCGGGAAGCGCGGCGGCAAGCCCTCCGCCAGCCAGCCCGACATCACGCGGCGGCTGATCGACCTCGCGCGCGCCGGCAAGCGGGTGCTGCGGCTGAAGGGCGGTGACCCGTTCGTGTTCGGGCGCGGCGCGGAAGAGGCGCGCGCGCTGGTCGCCGCCGGGGTGCCGTTCCGCGTCGTTCCGGGCATCACCGCCGGGATCGGCGGGCTGGCCTACGCCGGCATTCCGGCCACGGCACGCGAGACCAACGCGGCCATCGCCTTCGTCACCGGCCATGCCTCCAGCGGCGCGGTGCCCGACAACGTGGATTGGACGGCCCTGGCCCGCAGTGCGTCGGTCCTGGTGATCTACATGGCGGTCAAGCATCTGGAGACCATCGTCGGGCGCCTGATGAAGGGCGGCCGCTCGCCGGACGAACCGTTGGCTTTCATCTGCTCGGCGACCACGGCGCGGCACCGGGTGGTGGTCTCGACCCTGGGCGCGGCCGTCGCTGACCGCGATGCCCAGGGCGTGGAAGCCCCGGCCATCGTCGTGGTGGGCGAGGTGGTGCGCCTGCGCGAGCACCTCGGCGCGTGGTGGGACCCGGCGGGCCTGATGGCCTCGGGCGAGATGGACGCGGCGGCGGAGTGATACGAAAACCGCTTGATTGGATCGCGTGCGTTGATCGCCGACCCGTAGGTTGGGGTGAGGTGCGACGCACCGAACCCCAACGTTTCGGCCCACAGATCCGAATGGTGTTGGGGTTCGCTCCGCTCACCCCAACCTACGTCCAATTCGGTGGATCGTGAACGATTCCACCGGTTTCCGTAGGATGTCAGCGCCGCGCCGCCATGACGGCGCGGCCCAGCCGGTCGAGCGCGGCCCGAAGCTCGGGATCGGGCACGGTGGCGAGCCGATCCTCCAGCGCCTGGACCGCATGGGCCGGGGGCGGGGCGGGCGGTAAAGCCGGGGATCGGCGCGGTCTCTTGGCCGCCGCTGCCGTGGACAGCGGCCCCTGGGTGACCCGGATCGACTCGACGGCGCGATAGCCCAGGTGGGTGTTGATGCGCTCGCACAGCAACGGCGCGCGGTGCGTCAGTTCGGTGGCGAAGGCGCCGGCGGCGGCCCGAACATGCAGCGTCCCGCCCGTCGTCGCCGACCGCGCCGTGCCGCGCGGCAGGACCAAGCGCACCGGCACACAGTGGCGCCCCAGCGCCGGGCCGACGATGGCCTCCCAGTGCGCCAGCAATGGCGCCAGGGCGGCGCCCCGCCGACCGAGCAGACGCCGCGTCGCCGGCTCCACCAACTGGCCCAGCGCCCGCCAGCGCCGCGCGCGCGTTTTCAGGTCGCGCACGGGCAGGGGCTCGCCCTCCGCAGTGACCAGTCGGCGCAGCCAGCCCGGCGGGGGCGGAGAGTCGTCGTCGGGATCGGTCTCGTTGCTCATGCGTCTTGCCTTGCCGGTCTTGCTCCCCCCACATGGAGCCGGATCGGCTCCCGCCGGTCAAGGTCCGTCCCTCGTCCCGGAGTCCTACCCATGGCGCGCCGCGCCGCTCCTGCCGCTGTCCCGCCCATCGCGCCGCCCGACCCGGTCGCGGCCGCCGATCTGGGCGCCCGCCTGCTGGCTTGGTACGACCGTGACCGGCGCGATCTGCCGTGGCGGCCCCGGCCGGGCGAGACGCCCGATCCCTACGCCGTGTGGCTGTCGGAGATCATGCTGCAACAAACCACGGTGGCGGCGGTCAAGCCCTACTACGCCCGGTTTCTGGCGCGCTGGCCGACGGTTCGGGCTCTGGCGGCGGCCGACGACGACGCGGTGATGACGGAATGGGCCGGGCTGGGCTACTACGCCCGCGCCCGCAACCTGCTGAAGTGCGCCCGCGTGGTCGCGGGAGAGCACGGCGGGCGCTTTTCGACCACCGAGGAGGGGCTGCGCGCCCTGCCCGGCGTCGGCGCCTACACCGCCGCCGCCATTGCCGTCATCTGCTTCGGCCGCCGCGCGGTGGTGGTCGACGGCAATGTCGAGCGCGTCATGGCCCGGTTGTTCGCGGTCGAAGAGCCCATGCCCGGCGCCAAGCCAAGCCTTCGCGCCTATGCCGACTCGCTCACCCCGTCGGAGCGTTGCGGCGACTATGCGCAGGCCGTTATGGACCTGGGGGCGACCCTTTGCACCCCGCGATCACCGGCATGCGGGCTGTGCCCGTGGCGGCCGGACTGCCGGGGGCTTCGGGAGGGCGTGGCCGAAAGCCTGCCGCGCAAGGTGCCCAAGGCCGAACGTCCCACCCGCCGCGCCGTGATGTTCTGGATCCAGCGCAAGGACGGCGCCCTGCTGCTGCGCCAGCGTCCGGCCAAGGGCCTGCTCGGCGGGATGATGGAACTGCCGTCCTCGCCGTGGGAGGCAGCGCTGATGCCTGACCCGGCCGAGGCCGTGGCGACGGCCGCACCCCTGGCGTTTCATGACTGGCACGCCGTGCCGGGCTTGGTGGCGCACACCTTCACGCACTTCCACCTGGAGCTTTCGGTCGTCATGGCCCGGGTCGGCGCCAATCCGCGCGTGCGCGGCGTCTGGGTTCCGCTGGACCGCCTGGACGAACACGCCCTGCCGACCGTCATGCGCAAGGTGATCCGCCATGCGTTGACGAAGGGGTTTCGCGGCGCCGACAACGCTCTACATCCTGGGGACAGGCTGTGAGGATCTCGCCGTGACCGCCGTCATGCCCCCCGGGGCCGAACGCTTCGAAATCGCTCATCCCGGCCGTTACTGGGACCGCCTGGACGATGGCCGCGTCGAGTGCCGGGTCTGCCCGCGTCGCTGCCGGGTGCGCGAGGGCGGGCGCGGCCTGTGCTTCGTGCGCGGGGTGCAGGACGGCGAGATGGTGCTCACCACCTACGGCCGTTCCTCCGGGTTCTGCGTCGATCCGATCGAGAAGAAGCCGCTCAACCACTTCCTGCCGGGCACGCCGATTCTGTCGTTCGGCACGGCGGGCTGCAACCTGACCTGCAAGTTCTGCCAGAACTGGGAGATCAGCAAGGCCCGCGAGTGGGAGCGCCTGAACGCCGCCGTCTCGCCCGAGCAGATCGCGGCGGCGGCGGCCGAGTTGGACTGCCGCTCGGTCGCCTTCACCTACAACGATCCGGTCATCTTCCTGGAATACGCCGTCGACACCGCCATCGCCTGCCGCGAACGCGGGATCAAGACCGTGGCCGTGACCGCCGGCTATATCGAGCCGGAGGCCCGCGCCGAGTTCTTCCGTCCCATGGACGCCGCCAACGTGGACCTGAAGGCGTTCACCGAGGATTTCTATCATAAGCTCTCGACGGCGCATCTGGATCCGGTGCTGGACACGCTCCGCTATCTGAAGCACGAGACCGACGTGTGGGTCGAGATCACGACGCTGCTGATCCCGACCAGGAACGACAGCGACGACGAACTGAAGGCCTTGGCCGACTGGGTGGTGGCGGAACTGGGGCCGGACGTGCCGCTGCACTTCTCGGCCTTCCACCCCGACCACAAGATGCGCGACCTGCCGCCGACCCCGCCGTCGACGCTGCGCCAGGCGCGGGAGATCGCCCGCGCCGCCGGGGTGCATCACGTCTACACCGGTAATGTGCACGACAGCGACGGCGGCAGCACCTATTGCCCCGGCTGCGGGACGCGGGTGATCGAGCGCGACTGGTACGAACTGGGCGCGTGGCACCTGAATGAGGTGGGGCACTGCCTGTCCTGCGGCACCCGGCTGGCCGGCGTGTTCGACGGCCCGCCCGGCACCTGGGGCCGGCGGCGGGCGCCGGTGCGGTTTCGGTGAGGGTGGGGGCGATGGCCAGACGCCTTCTCACGGAAGAGTTCATCGATAGCCTTGAGCCGCCAGAGAAGGGTGAGATCTGGATTGCGGATACCAGGATCAGAGGGTTCGGTGTTCGGTTGTGGGCGTCGGGGCATTCGGGCGGCAAGGCGTATTGTGTTCGAACCACGGACACCAATGGTCGGTCGGTTCGAAAGACATATGCTCCCTGGGACGGGGCATTTGGAACGTGGTTCATGCGCAGTCTTAATCTCGGTGATGTAAGGGTCAATGAAAACGGTGCCTTTCCTTTGTCTGCGTTCTTGAAAGATGCCCGGGAATGGGCCGAGGTGGAAATAGCCCGTTTGAAAGGGCGATTACCAAGCCTTGAGGAACAGAAGCAACTGGACGAAGAGCGCCAACGCGTCCGCGACGAGGGGCGGGCACGAATTGAGGCCCTTTCGCTCCGGAGTTTGGTGGAAGAGGTTCTTGATCCGAACCGTTCTCACGGATGGAGCGAAGCGTATCGCGACAGGCTCCGGCATGCCTTCAACCAGTTCGACCCGACGGACGAGATTAGATCGCGGTGCATCCGTGAGCTATTGGACGACGCCTCTTCAAATGACAAGATTCCGCCTAGTATATCATCAGGCAATTTTCGGCTGCTGAAGTCGTTTTTCAACGCAATGGACACCTACTCATTTGGGATTGGCGGCCCTCACGTAGGCCGTATATTGCTAAGCAGACTGAAATACAATGAACAACGACGGGAAAAAGCGAAAGACTTCGTTGATGAGCTTGAGATCGAGGACGTCGAGCGGCTCCTCAAGGCCTTGCCTGGTCTCGACGTGGATTGGCGCGCGGCCCGGTGCATAGAAGCGTGCTTTCAATTCCGGGCTCCTGTATCGCGGGTTATGGGGGGCCGATGGTCAGAAATCGTGGATGGGTATTGGGTGCCATATAGCCCAGCCGAGCGGAAAAATTGGCATTTTTATTTGGAGCGCATTGATCAGCAGGCGTTCGAGTGTCTCAAGGCCGCGCGCCAGAATGCCTTGGACGAGGGCGTGCAGTCCATGTTTTGGTTTCCGAACAAGGAAAACCCTGAAGTTCCAATAAATAATATTGATCGCGCCTGGAATAAGCTGCTTTCTGTTGTTGGGTGGCCCAGAGTCAGCCTTTCGAATGCGGCGAAAACGTACAAACAGCGATACTCTTTCCTGGAGTGGCCTGACCCAGAAAAGAACGAGGTTATCAGGAAAGAGATCTTAACCTGGAATTCTGTATTGATGTATAAGAAAAGAGGTGGGTAGGTTTTATTGCAGCCCAACCTTTTTTTTGGCCGGCAAGTGCAGTCTGTCATCGCCGGATCGGGTGGTGAGACAGTCTCATTGAAATATGGCAAAATTGTCCAAGGCTTGCGGAAACCGCCTGAAAACTGCCTGAAAACCGCGTTTCTCCTGGAACGTAACGTATTGAGATTCAATAAGATAGAGTCGAGCGCAGCTGATTCTTGCGATTTTCATCGCTTGTCGCCGACCCGGCGGCGGTGGATAGTGCTTCCAGAACGGCCGTTCTTCCGAAAACACAACCCAGAAATGGAAGGACCAATGAAATGAAACATCTGTCCATCGCCGAGATCGCGGTCATCAAGGCGCGGATCGCGCGGGGTGACAAGTACCACGATATTGCGTCGGACTACCGCATCAACCAGGGGCGCCTGTCCGACCTGAAGTACGGGCGCATCTTCGCCGAGGTGCGGCCCGCCGTGTTGGAACCGGCATAATGGCGGCAAACACCGGCCTGTGTTCGCCATCATCGGGCCAATCCTTGCCGGGTGCGCTTTCGGGCGCTCCCGGCCCGCCCTCACCCCTCCCAGGTGAACCACGCCGGGAGGTCGCGGAGCCTGGGCTGGCGGCCGTCTCTCTCCGACAGCACGGGCACGTCGAGCCCCGGCGGTAACGGCCAGGTGATGTCCAGGTCGGGGTCGTTCCAGGCGAGTCCCTTGTCACAGTCGGGGGCATACGGGTTGGTGACTTTGTAGTGCACCTCGGTGTCCGGCTCCAGCGTCAGGAAGCCTTGGGCGAAGCCCGCCGGCACCAGGATTTGGTTCCATTCGACCGCGCTGATGATGGCGCCGACCCACTGTCCGAACGTGGGCGAGCCCGCGCGGATATCCACGGCGACATCGAACACCGCGCCCCTGACCACCCGCACCAGTTTGTCCTGGGCCATGGGTGGGATCTGGACGTGCAGGCCGCGCAGCGTGCCCGGTGTCGTGGACAGTGAATGATTGTCCTGCACGAAATCCAGGTGGATGCCGGCGGCGGTCAAGGCCGTCCTGCTGTAGGTCTCGGAGAAAAAACCGCGATGATCGGCGACCTTTTTCGGTCGGATGATCTTGACGTCCGGGATTGCCAGCGCCTCGACCTGCATGGACAGCCCTCCCCTGAGTCATCGCGCATCCAAGCTGGGCGCAAAGCCCATGCTCGATCCGCACAGGCCCGAAACGGAATGACACCAAGGCTCTGGGTTCGCAATATCACCACACGCGACGGGGAAACAAAGGGGACCGGACGGTGAAGGTTCTTGTCACGGGCGGTTGCGGCTTCATCGGCTCGGCCGTGGTCCGCCATATCCTGGAGGAGACCGACGCGCATGTGGTCAACGTCGATGCGCTGACCTATGCGGCCAATCCGGCCTCTCTGGCGGATCACGCCGGCGATGCGCGCTATGCCTTCGAGAAGGTGGATATCCGCGATGGCGTGGAACTGGCCCGCGTGTTCGAACGGCACGACCCGGGCGCGGTGATGCACCTCGCGGCGGAAAGCCATGTGGACCGCTCCATCGGCGGCCCGGCGACGTTCATCGACACAAACATCGTCGGCACCTACCGGCTGCTGGAGGTGGTGCGGGCGCATTGGAGGGAGTTGGCGCCCAAGCGTCAGGCGGCCTTCCGCTTCCACCACGTTTCCACCGACGAGGTCTTCGGCACCCTGGGCGAGACCGGGAGTTTCACCGAGGAGACCCCCTATGCCCCCAACAGCCCCTATTCCGCCTCCAAGGCCGGGTCGGACCATCTGGTGCGGGCGTGGCACCATACTTACGGGCTGCCGGTGGTCTCGTCGCACGGCTCCAACACCTACGGCCCGCGCCAGTTCCCGGAAAAGCTCATCCCGCTGATGATCCTGAACGGGCTCGACGGCACACCGCTGCCGGTCTACGGCACGGGCGAGAACGTGCGCGACTGGCTGCACGTCGAGGACCACGCCCGGGCGCTGTGGATGGTCTTGACCACCGGGCGGGTGGGCGAGCGCTACACTGTCGGCGGCGACAGCGAGAAGCGCAACATCGAGGTGGTCGAGACCATCTGCGACACGCTCGACGCCCTGCGTCCGGTGGATCGGCCCCGGCGCGACTTGATTGTCTCCGTGACCGACCGTCCGGGGCACGACTTCCGCTATGCCATCGATGCCACCAAGATCAAGCACGCGCTGGGCTGGGCGCCGCAGCACGACTTCGCCGGCGGCATCCGGCAGACCATCGACTGGTATCTGGCCAACGAGGACTGGTGGCGGCCGCTGCGTCAGGGCGTCTACACCGGCCAGCGCCTGGGGACCAAGAAATGACGGCGCGGGTTCTGATCACCGGCCGCACCGGACAGGTCGGCACCGAACTGGCGCGCGCCGCGTGGCCGGCCGGGCTGTCGCCGGAGGCGGTGGGGCGCGAGACCCTGGACCTCGCCGATCCGGAACACTGCGTCGAGGTGGTCCGCACCGGCGGCTACGCCCTGGTCATCAACCCGGCGGCCTATACGGCGGTGGACAAGGCCGAGGAGGAAGAGGACGTCGCTACCCGCGTCAACGGTGACGGGCCGCGTGCGCTGGCCATGGCCTGTACCGACGCCGGCATTCCGCTGATCCATGTTTCCACCGACTATGTGTTCGACGGCGCCAAGGATGGCCCCTTCTCCGAGGACGCCCCGGTCGCCCCGCTGGGCGCCTACGGCCGCTCCAAGCTGGCCGGGGAAGTCGCCGTGCGGGCCGAGTGCGCGCGCCATGTGATCCTGCGTACGGCCTGGGTGTTCAGCGCCCACGGCAAGAACTTCGTCAAGACCATGCTGCGGTTGGCGGCCGAGAAGCCGGAGTTGCGTGTGGTCGCCGACCAGCACGGCTGTCCGACGGCGGCGCACGACATCGCTCGCGCCCTGGTCGAGATCGCCCGCCAGATCGTGCTGGAGGGGCGGGACGACGCCTTCGGCACCTACCACTTCGCCGGGGCCGGGCCGATCACGTGGCACGGCTTCGCCGAGGCCATCGTCGCCGCCCAGGCCGTGAACACCGGCCGGCGCCCGCCAGTGCACCCCATCACGACGGCCGAGTTCCCCACCCCGGCGCGGCGGCCGGCGAACTCGGTGCTGTCCACGGCGAAGCTGGAAGCAACGTTCGGCATCTCCCCGCGCCCCTGGCCCGACACCCTCACCGAGGTGCTGCGGGAGTTGGGGGTGGGGTAGGGGTCAAACCCGCCGAATCGGTCCCGGATACGCGGCGACCTGAGGATCGGCCGTCAGCAGTTCAATCCCCTCAGTCATCGCTTGAGCCACCAGCAGACGGTCGAAGGGGTCCTTGTGGAGCGGCGGGAGGTCGGCCACGGCCAAGACATGGGCGCCGACAATCGCCATTTCCTCATAACCATTCTCCAACAGGCCGTGTCGCAGCGCCCGGGCATCGACATCGAAGTCTGGCCGCCCAAGCGCTTGCTTGATCACAACTTCCCAGAGGCTGGCGACGCTGTAGACGGGCGTCTCCGCCGGGTCGTCGATCAGCGCGCGGGCCTCGGCTGGCAGACGCTCGGAGTCCGCCGCAGCCCACAACAGGATGTGGGTGTCGAGAAGCCGCTTCATGCCTCGTCGCCGAACAGGGCGGCGATGCTATCCGCCCCCAGTTGATCGAAATCGTCGGGCACCTGGATGCGCCCGGCCAGGAAGCCGATCCGGCGGGCCTTGCTCGGGTCTGGAGCGTCCAGGGCCATGACCTTCACCATCGGTTTGCCCGCTTTGGCGATGATGAACGACTCTCCGCCCGCCGCCTGCTCGACCAAGCGGGACAGATGCGTTTTGGCCTCGTGGATGTTGACGGTGCGCATGGGGGGCTCCCGGGAACGATTCGGCGATCTCGTTGACCCTAGTTCGATGAACTTAGTCCGGCGCGTGCGGCAAGGCAACCGCGCCCGCTTCCCGGTGGGGACGTGCGGTCGCCGCAATCGAGGCCGACGCAGGCCGTTGATCCCGCGAGGGCGCGTTCCTACCCTTTTAAGGAGAGATATTGCCCGCCCCTCCGGCCACGGGAGCCCCGCATGCCGCCCATCAACCCGAAGTTCATCATCATCGTCTGTGTGTTCGCCATGATCGGGCTGCACGCCTGCCCGCAGGTCAGCCGCAGCGAGAGCGCGGGGCCGATCATCGAGACGCCGCGCGCCGACATGGAGGCCGGCCTTATCACCAGCGGCGGGTGAGCGCCGCGCTTCATCCGGCGGCCCCGCCCTTGCTCGCCCGCGTGGTCCGGGTGGTGGGCGCGGCGGACAGCGGGTCCTCCGGCCACGGGTGCTTGGGATAGCGGCCCTTCATTTCCTTGCGCACCTCCGCCCAGGCGCCGCGCCAGAAGCCCGGCAGGTCGCGCGTGATTTGCACCGGCCGCCGTGCCGGCGACAGCAGGCGCAGCACCACCGGCACGCGCCCGCCGGCCAGGGTGGGGTGCGTGTCCAACCCGAACAGTTCCTGCACCCGCACCGCCAGCGCCGGTCCTTCCGGGTCGTCGTAGTCCAACGCCAGCCGGGACCCCGTGGGCACCGTCAGATGGGACGGCGCGCGCGCGTCCAACTCCCGCGCCTTGTCCCACGGCAGCAGGCTCGACAGGGCCCCCATCAGATCCACGCGGTCGAGGTGGGCGCGCCGGGTCATGCCGATCGCGAACGGCGCCAACCAGTCCTCCAGAGAGTCCAGCAACGCCGCGTCGGACAGGTCGGGCCAACCGGCGCCCCCGCCGTTCCCGGGTGCGTCGGCATGGCGCAGGAACATCACCCGGGCCCGCCAGCGCCGGATCGCCTGGGTCCAGGGCAGTGACTCCAGGCCGAGCGTGCGGACGCCGTCCAGCAGCGCCGTCGTCACCGCCGCCGGGTCGGGATCGGGCAACGGCGTATCTTTCAAGACCAAAGCGCCCAGCATGATCCGGCGTCGCGCCAGCACCGCCTGGTCGCGCGGTGCCCAGGCGATGTTGTCGCGCGTCTCCAGGGGGGCCACGCGCCCGGCGGTCACGTCCGCGTCGTCGAGCGGCGCGGCCAACCGCACCCGCCCCTCGGCGCCGACGCGGTCGGCGATATCGGCGACCGCCAACCAGTTGGCCCCGGCCAACGGATCGGCCTCGTCGATCACCACGCCACGCCCGCTGGACAGCACGAAGCGGCCGCCCCCGCCCCGATTGCGACCGATGCGGTCGGGGTAGGCCAGCGCCAGCAGTGCCCCCGGGTCGGTGTCGGACGCGGCACGGTCGTTTCCTTTCACCCCGGCCAGCCGGCGGATCTGGCGGGCTGCCTCCCGGGGGCCGGGACCGCGCGACCGCTCAAGCCGGGACCGCAGGTCCACGCCGCCCAGGCCGGCAGGCGCGGCGTCGCGCTCCGATAGCAGCGCCCCGATCTCTGCCGCCAGCCCGCCCAGGCCCCGGTCACGGCCCTCGACCACCATGTGCGCCAGCCGGGGATGCAGCGGTAGCCGGGCCAGAGCGCGCCCGTGCGGGGTGGCCCGGCCCTCCGCGTCCAGCGCCCCCAGATCGCGCAGCAGCGCCCGGCCCGCCGCCCATGGCCCGGCGGGCGGCACATCCAGCCAGCGCAGAGCCGCCGGATCAACCACCCCCCACACCGCGAGTTCCAGCACCAGGGGCGCCAGATCGGCCTCGGTGATCTCGGGCGGCGTGAACGGCACCAGGGCGCCGTGGGCTGCTTTCGGCCACAGGCGGTGGCAGACGCCCGGCCCCAGCCGCCCTGCGCGGCCGGCGCGCTGATCGGCCGACGCCTGGGAGATGCGGGCGGTCTCCAGCCGGGTCAGGCCGCTGCCTGGATCGAAGCGGGGTACGCGGGCGAGGCCCGAGTCCACGACCGCCCGCACTCCCTCGATGGTCAGACTCGTTTCGGCCAGATTGGTGGACAACACCACCTTGCGTCCACCGTCGGCCCGTGGGCGCAGCGCGGCGTCCTGGTCCCTGCCCGGCAGGCTGCCGTGCAACGGCAGGACCGCCACGCCCGGCGGATCGCCCAGGGCCGCCGCCGCGCGGGTGATCTCGCGCATCCCGGGCAGGAAAACGAGCACGTCGCCGCCCTCCTCGGCCAGCACCGTGCGCACCCGGTCCCGCACCGCCGCCGTGAGGCCATCCAGTCCCGGCTGCGGCGCCGGGTGGTGGTGGATCGTGACCGGGTATTGGCGCCCGGCGCTCTCGATCACCGGGGCGTTGTCCATCAGGGCGGCCACAGGGGCCGCGTCCAGGGTCGCCGACATGACCAGAAGGCGCAGGTCCGGCCGCAACGCCCCCTGGGTCTCCAGGCACAGGGCCAAGCCCAAGTCTCCATTCAGGGAGCGCTCGTGGAACTCGTCCAGGATGACGCAGCCGACACCCTCCAGCGCCGGATCGTCTTGAAGCCGCCGGGTCAGGATACCCTCGGTCACCACTTCGATGCGCGTGTCGGGACCGATGGCGCGATCCAGCCGGACCCGGTACCCGACCGTTTCGCCCACGGCCTCGCCCAGCGCGGTGGCCATGATGCGCGCGGCGGCGCGGGCGGCCACCCGGCGTGGCTCCAGCATCACAATGCTCTGTCCGGCCAGCCACGGCGCGGCCAGGAGCGCGAGCGGCACCCGCGTTGTCTTGCCGGCACCGGGCGGGGCCAGCAGCACAGCCGACGATCCGGCCGTCAGTGCGGCCTGCAGGTCGCACACCACGTCATCGACGGGCAATGGGGCGGATCGGGTGGGGTGGGTCATGATCTCGTGCGGGGGTGAGGGGCGCGACGCCCCGTCATGTCCCGCCGGATGCCCTGCCGCCAAGGCCTTTTTTTTGTTTGATACCGTGCGACGATTGGATTGACTCGTCCGGCTGATCGCTTCGGGGCGCCGGTGATGCCGAGTCTTTGACTTTTTTCGCCGCAGCGCCCCTTCGGGGCGCGCGGCTCCGCGGCTTCGCCGCGCCGGCGCGGTCGCGCCGGCCGTCCGACAAATGAACTGACTTCATTCGTCGGACGGTATGAGGCGATCTCGGGAGCCGCGCGGGCCGTCCCTTGAATCAAAAAAAACCGCCGGTCCCCGGAGGCATCCAGGACCGGCGGTCAAGTGCGTCCCGACCGGCCGACGGGGTGTTGGCCGGCGGGACAAACGGGGGCGGCGGCCTACTCGGCGGCCTCCGGAAGAAGAACCTCGCGTTTGCCGACGTGATTGGCGCGGCTGACCATGCCTTCCTTCTCCATCACGTCGATGATGCGCGCGGCGCGGTTGTAGCCAATCTGCAAATGGCGCTGGACGAAGCTGGTCGAGGCCTTGCGCTCTCGCGCCACCAGTTCCACGGCGCGGTCGAACAGCGGGTCGGAGGGATCGGACAGGCCCGCCTCCTCCGCGTCGCCGTTGTTCGCTTCATCGTCCACGGTCACGGCCTCGACATAGGCCGGGGTTCCGAAGCCGCGCAGCGCGTCGCAGACCCGCTCCACCTCCTCGTCGGAGACGAAGGGACCGTGCAGACGGGTGATGCGTCCACCGGCGGCCATGTAGAGCATGTCGCCCTGTCCCAGGAGTTGCTCGGCCCCCTGCTCGCCCAGAATGGTGCGGCTGTCGATCTTGCTGGTGACCTGGAAGCTGACCCGGGTGGGGAAGTTCGCCTTGATGGTGCCGGTGATGACGTCCACGGACGGTCGCTGCGTGGCCATGATGAGGTGCAGGCCGGCGGCGCGAGCCATCTGGGCGAGGCGCTGAATCGCGCCCTCCACCTCCTTGCCGGCCACCAACATCAGGTCGGCCATCTCATCAACCACGATCACGATGTGCGGCAGCGGTTGCAGGTCCATTTCCTGCTGTTCGTAGATCGGTTCGCCGGTCTCCGGGTCGAAGCCCGTCTGGATCGTCCGAGTGACCTTGCCTCCGTCGGCCAGCGCCTTCTCGACCTTGCGGTTGAAGCCGTGGATGTTGCGTACGCCCATCTGGCTCATGGCGCGGTAGCGGTTTTCCATTTCCGTGACCGCCCACTTCAACGCCACGACGGCCTTGCGGGGATCGGTGACCACGGGGGTCAGCAGGTGCGGAATGTCGTCATAGGCCGACAGTTCCAGCATCTTGGGGTCGATCAGAATCAGGCGGCAGCGTTCGGGCGGCAGACGGTAGAGCAACGACAGGATCATGGCGTTGACCGCCACTGACTTGCCGGACCCGGTGGTGCCCGCGATCAGCAGGTGCGGCATGCGCGCCAGATCGACGAACATCGGCCCGCCACCGATGTCCCGCCCCAGGGCGAGCGTTAGGGTCAGGTCGCCGCCGGCGAACCCCTCGTTGGCCAGCATCTCGCGCAGGTTCACACCCTGACGGCGGGCGTTGGGCAGTTCGATACCGATCACGCTCTTGCCGGGAATGACCGCGATGCGCACTGAAACCGCGCTCATGGCCCGCGCGATGTCGTCGGCCAGCCCGATGATGCGCGCGGTCTTGATGCCGGGCGCGGGTTCGAGTTCGTATAGCGTCACCACCGGGCCGGGCCGCACCTTCACGATCTCGCCCTTGATGCCGAAGTCGCCGAGCACGCCCTCCAGAAGGCGGGCGTTGTTGGCAAGGGCCTCCTCGTTGACCCGGCGCTGGGCCTCGGTGGCGCGCGGCGGTGTCAGAAGGTCGAGCGACGGCAGGATCGGCCCGTCGGAATCGGCGTCGTGATCGCCGAACAGCGAGCCCTGGCGGGCGCGTAGCGTCTCCCGCGCGGCGCGGGCGGCGGTCTGGCGTGGCGGCGGCTCGACCACGGCGCGGCGGGGACGATTCGGCTGGGGCCTTGGTTCCGGGTCGGCCTCAGCGGGCGTCAGCGTCGGTTCGTGGCGTTCGGTGCGCTCGCGGCGGGCGGCCCGCGTCAGCGTGGTTCCGACGCGCGCGACCGCCGATCCGAATGTCGTCACGGCAACCGTGCCGACACGGATCCAGCGAACGGCGGTGGCGAGCCCGTCGCGGGTGGCGATGATATGGTGCCAGCGCAGGCCCAGGGCGATGATCACTAGCCACAGGCCGGCCACGGTGGCGAAGACCGCGGGAACCCAGTCCCACCCCCCGCGAGGGGCGAGGTGAATCATCAGATGCAGGCTCCAGGCGTTCGCGGCCGATCCCACCGCGCCGCCGGCGCCGGCCCAGGAGGGAACGGTGCCCGACGGCAGCGCCATCGCCAGCGCCATCGCCGCCAGCGGCATGGCCGCCAGCAGAGCCAGCGGCGGCGCCACGCCCCATCGGATGGGGTCCCCGGTGAGGAGGCGCAATGCCAACACACCGCCACCGAGGCAAGGGATCAGGGCGGCATGGCCGAAGGATTGGAACAACAGATCCGCCAGCAGCGCTCCGGGGATACCCATCAGATTGAGCGGTGGCGCCGGACTGGCGACGTTCCAGGAGGCGTCGGAGGGATGATAGCTCAGCAGGGCCGCCACGCCGGCGGCCGTGACCGTCAGCAGGGCAAATCCCAGCATCCGCCGGGACAGGCGGATCAGGCCCAGGGCCGCGGCCGGCGGCAGGAACGGTGTCCGCTGGACACTCGCGGCGCTGCGGCTCATCGCTGAGTCCTTTTCATTTCACCCCGTGCCCCGACCGCGCAGCGATCTGTCATAATTAAACATTTACAACGGACTGCGGTAGTTCTCTATGTTCATACATGAAGGATAGCGGGGTTGGCGGGGCGGGGCAAGCTTGGATTTGTGGGAAATGGGTGTCTCTCCGCCGTGTCCTGCGCCCTTGCCCGTCCGCGAGCGTTGCGCGACACTCCGGGTCGGGACTCAGGCATGGATCGGGCTGGCGCGCGGCGGGGGCGGCAACGTGCGCCAACATCCCTTGGGATAATCCCGGTTTGCCTGTATCGAGAGGGAAACATGCCACGCAAAAAGCCGGTTGCGCCGGTGCTGGCGGATGACGAGGACAGCGGGATGGCGGCCGTGGGCTGTCTCGGGGCTCTGGCGGTCATGGTGGCTGTTGGCGTCGCGATCGCCCTGTTCGTGGATTTCAGCGGGACCGAGGAGGAGAGCGGTCGTGCTTCCGGCGAACTGCCGATCACCCGCGTGGAGGCGTTGGACAAGGCCACATCGGACCAGGCGAGTGGACAGGCTCTGGCGCGCAATCTGGAAGCCGGCGACAGTTCGGGCATCGTGGTCGGGCGGGCTAGCGTCATCAACGGCCTGTTTGCCGATTTCTATGAGCACGGGGTCGAACCCGAGACCCTGACCCGGGAACTGGATCGGCGCGCGGTGTGTTTCAACGGTCGCCACGCGCGGATCGGTCCCTTGGTCCTGGCCCCGGAGACCCGGGGCTTCGCCCTGACATTCGGCGCCCTGACCTACGCGGACGGCAATCCATACCCGCGTCTGGAATTCTCCCATGGGATCTCCGAAGATCTGAACTACGTATACTATGTCAGTTTGACGGAGGAGCCGATCCGGGGCTTCGAGCCGCAGGGTATCCGCATTCCCAACACACGGGAGGCCGTGGGGCGGGTCATGCTGGAATGGGTCGCCGAAGTGGCCAACGCGGCCTGTCCGCCCCCGGTGGCGGCGCAGTGAACCGGTCCTTCCGGGATACGGCGGGCAAAAAGCAGGAGACGGCATGGCGACGACAGGTGGGACGGCGATCACGGACGCGTCTGGAGCCCCGGCGGGGGAGACATTGACGGCTGATGTGCTGGTGATCGGTGGCGGATTGGTCGGGGGCTCGCTGGCCTGCGGGCTGGCCCAGCACGGCATGTCCGTACTGGTGGCCGAGCGCGACGATCCGGCCGGCTGGATGAACAACGCCTATGACGGGCGCGCCTCCGCTGTGGCGCTGGGCTGTCAGAAGGTGCTGGAGGGGCTGGGTGTCTGGCGCCATGTGGGCGGGGACTGCCAGCCCATTGAGGATATCCGCATCGCCGATTCCAACGCGCCGCTGTTCATGCACTACCACCGCCACGAGGCCGGTGATGAGCCCATGGGCTACATGGTCGAGAATCAGGTGACCCGCCGCGCCATCCAGGCGCGTCTGGGAGAACTGGAGCATGCCAACCTGCTGGCGCCGGTCACGGTGACGGACCTGACGCGCAATGGGTACGGGGTCTCCGCGCGGCTGGCCGACGGTCGCGGCATTCGGGCCCGGCTGGCCGTGGCGGCGGATGGGCGAACCTCGCCCACGCGTGCCGCCGCCGGCATCCGCACCACGGGATGGGACTATGACCACGGCGCCATCGTGCTGACCGTGGAACACGAGCTGCCACACGAGGGCGTGGCCATTGAGCATTTCCTGCCGGCCGGTCCCTTCGCCTCGCTGCCGTTGACCGGCAACCGCTCGTCCATCGTCTGGAGCGAGCGGCGCGACTGGATCCCCGATCTGATGGCTCTGCCCGATGACCGCTTCAAGGCCGAGTTCATGACCCGCTTCGGCGATCATTTCGGCGATGTGCGGTTCGTGGGACCGCGCTTTTCCTATCCGCTGTCGCTGCAGTTCGCCGAGCGCTACACCGACACCCGCCTCGCGCTGGTCGGGGACGCCGCCCATGGCATGCATCCCGTGGCCGGGCAGGGCATGAACTACGGCCTTCGTGATGTGGCGGTTCTGGTGGAAACCCTGGTGGGCGCTCATCGCCTGGGTCTGGACCCGGGCACGCCCGATATCCTGCGTCGCTACGCGCGGCTGCGGCAGGCGGACAACCTGCTCATGCTGGGGGTCACGGACGGCATCGTGCGGCTGTTCTCGAACGACATCGCGCCGTTGCGGCTGGCCCGCACCGCCGGGCTGGCGGTGGTGGACCGTATGGGGCCGCTGAAGCGCTTCTTCATGCAGACCGCCATGGGCACCACGGGGGTTCTGGGGGGCGTCCCGCGCCTGATGCGGGGCCGGGCGATATGACGGGTCCGTCCTCTGCCCAGACGTTGACCGTGCGCTTCGCCAGATCTCAGGACGAGGACGGGTGGCGGGTGCTGTGGCGCGGCTATTGTCGGTTCTACGAGGCCGACATCCCCGAGGCCGTTACCGCCGAAACGTGGCGGCGCTGTCTCGATCCGGCGGTGCCGGCCCTGCGTTGCCTGGTCGCCGACAGCCAGGGACCTGAGGGCTGGGGTCTGGTTGGCTTCGCCATTCTGGTCGAGCATCCCGGCACCTGGTCCGTCGAGCCGGTCGGATACCTGGAGGATCTGTTCGTGGCCGAGGCGGCTCGCCGACGCGGCGCCGGGTCCGCCCTGATGAGTGCCTGCGCGGCCATTGGCCGACAGGCAGGGTGGCGCAAGCTTTATTGGCGCACACAGGCCGACAATGCCACGGCGCGTTCGCTCTATGACCGGGTGGGCCAGAAGACGGACTGGGTGGTCTACGAGTGGCCGTTGATCGAGGGATGAGCGACATGCCGCGATCGGGATCGAACGCGCCGCGCCGATGGATCGTGACCGGTGCCGTGATGGGGCTGCTGTCCGTGGCGCTCGGCGCCTTTGGGGCGCATGGACTGGAGGCACGGGGTGACCCGCGCGCCGTGGAGCTGGTCCGCACCGCGGCGCACTATCAGGGTGTTCATGCCCTGGCGCTGGTGCTGAGCGGCGTGCTCTCCGGGCTTGCGGGGGCGGGATCGGCGGGCTCGGTCTGGGCCGACCGCGCCGGTTGGCTGTTCGCGGCCGGCATCGTGCTGTTTTGCGGCGCGCTGTACGGCATCGCCCTGGCCGATTGGCCCCTGGGGCCGGTGGCTCCCTTCGGCGGCGTGTCCTTCATGGCCGGGTGGGGGCTGCTGGCGGTGGCCGGTTGGCGCCTGAACGCAACGTTGAAAGGAAAATGCTGAGCCAACTCCCACCAACCTGTTGGATTTTGGCCTGAGTCCGGTTACAAGCGATGAACGGCGGAGCAGGGAGCTTCCGGGGCGGCTAAGCAAGGTAGGCAGGCAGGCATGTCAAAAACAATCCTGATCGTTGAAGACAACGAGTTGAACATGAAACTGTTCAACGATCTTTTGCAGGCGCATGGTTACACGACCCTGCAAACCAGCGATGGTCGCGAGGTCATGGGCATGGCCCGGGACCATAGGCCCGATCTGATCCTTATGGATATTCAGTTGCCCGAGATTTCCGGTCTGGAAATCACCAAGATGCTGAAGGAAGACGATGACCTGAAGGCCATTCCGGTGGTCGCGGTCACGGCCTTTGCCATGAAGGGTGACGAGGAAAAGATCCGCGAAGGCGGATGCGAAGGCTATATCGCCAAGCCGATTTCGGTGGCCAACTTCCTCCAGACGGTCGCCAAGTTCCTGAACTGATCCGGTCGCGGTCGGTCGGTTCGACTCGGCCGGCCGGGGCGTCTGGAAGAACCCCGGCGACGTTGCGCATGTGCCTTCCATGGCCCGGGCGCAGAGCCACGCCGAAAAGGCCACCGACAGCGACCGTCGGTGGCCTTTTTCGTGTGTCGGCTGATGTCTGACGGCGCGTGCGCCGCGCGACCGCCCGGGGGGGCGGCCACCGTCCTACTTCAGCTTGGTTTCCTTGAAGGCGACGTGCTTGCGCGCCTTCGGATCGTACTTGCGGAACTCAAGCTTTTCGGTGGTCTTGCGCGGGTTCTTCTTGGCCACGTAGAAGTAGCCCGTTCCCGCCGTGCTTTCGAGCTTGACCTGGATGGTTGCCGGCTTCGCCATGAATCGAATTCCGTTGTGTCAGTCATGTTCGGGACAGGCGGCGCACAATACGCGGATCGGCCGCAGTGTCAAGATCCCACGCGGCCGGTATCAGAGCCGTGCGGCGTCGGCGCCGATCAGGCCGATGGCCCGCCCGTACAGGGTCGGGTCGCGCAGCAGGTGCCGGGCCACGATCTCATCAAGACCATTCGGCTCGTGGTGTTCGGCCGGGCACAGCGCCCGCAGGCGCTGGCGTCGGTCCTTGTCCTCGAAGGCGGTGTGGCGCCACGAGGCGAGACGCCGAGCGATGGGCGCCGCCTGTTGGCGCAGGTCGTTGAGCACGCGCTCGACCTCGGCGGGTTCGGTGCGGCCGCCGCGCCCGCTGGTGCAGGCCACCGGTGGCACGCCCAAGCCATGCAGGACATACCCGGACGGGCTGTAGAAGCGCGACCAGGTCAGCGTAAGCTCACCCCGGTTTGGCAGTTGCACCACCGTTTGCACGGTACCCTTGCCGTAGCTCGTGGTGCCGATGACCACGGCGCGGGCGTCGTCCTGGAGGGCGGCGGCGACAATCTCGGCGGCCGACGCGGAGTCGCCGTCCATCAGGACGACGATGGGCAGGCCGTCGGCGATGTCGCCGTCGGCGGCGCTGTAGAACTGGCGCGCCTCTGGGTGGCGTCCGCGCGTCGAAACGATGGTGCCGTCGTTCAGGAACAGGTCGGCGGTCGCCACGGCCTGATCCAGCAGACCGCCGGGATTGCCGCGCATGTCCAGGATCAGACCCCGCAGGTCACCCCGGGTCCGGGCCGCCGTGACGGCAACGGCGACGGCCTCCGCCGTGGCTTGGTTGAAGCTGCTCACGCGCAGAATGCCGATGCCGTCCTCCCGGCTCCACTCCACCGTCGGCAACACAATCAGGCCCCGGTCCAGGGTCACTTGGACCAGGGCGTCCCGCCGGATGGTCAGGCGGACAGGGGCGCCGACCGGACCGCGCAACCGCTCGCGGACATCCCGGTTGGTCGGCTGGGCGGGAAAAGGCTCGCCGTCGACGGCGACGATCCGGTCTCCGACCCGCAGGCCGGCGTCATCGGCGGGGCCGTCGGCGATGACCTCCCGCACCAGAATGGCGCCGGCGTCGGTGATCTCGAAGACGATTCCGATGCCGCCGAACCCGTTGCGGGAACCGCGATTGAGCCGAGCCTCCTCGGCGCCGGCATAGCGTGAAAAGGGATCCAGGCTGGCCAGGGCGGCGTCGAACAGGGCGTCGTAGACGGCCTCCGAATCGGCCTCGGTCAACGTCGGCGAGACGGCGCGTGCGGCCTGGATGACATCAATGCTCAGGCGGGCCCAGTCGCTGCCGTGTCCGCTGCTCGGCATCGGAAAACCGGCGACGGGTCGCCCGGTCCGCGCCACCGTGAAACTGCCGCCAAGGCGCCGGAACGTCAGATCCGGGTCGATCCGGGACAGGCCGCGCAGTCCGGCGAGGACGAAATCGGCCATATCCACCGGCTCAATGTAACGGCTGGAGACCGCGACATAGCTTTGGGTGAGCATGTTCTGGGCGTTCTGTCGCGTGAACGGTTGCGACGGGATACGGCCGCTCTCGGTCGCCGGGTCGTAGGGCGACGGCCCCGACCCCGGCATGGGGGCACAGGCGGCCAGCGACAAGCCGACCAGCAGCGCAAACAGCCAGGACCATGGGCGAACGATACGCATCATTAGCGACAGGGCTTTTCTCTCAATGATGGAAAGAAGAAGCGGAGGCATGGGAATCAAGACGCGCCCCTTGAGCCGCGACACCATCGCGCGCGCCATTGCGTCCCTGATGCGGACTGTACGGGAAAAGCGTTAGGAAATCACTACAGGCCCGGGCGCGGATGATGTGTTCGGGTCACACCGTTACCGAACAGTCACGGGTGGGGCGTCCCTCGGGCTCCGTCTCTCCGCCCTACCGCCGTCCGCCCGAGCGCCGACCGGGACCGCGCCGAACGCCCGGCGGACGACCGCCGCGCCGGCTGCGGCCGGGGCCGGACGGAGCGCTGTCTTCGTCCTCCAGCAGTTCGAACAGCAGCCCGCCGGCGATGGGGTCGGCCTCGCGCAGGCGCACGGTAACCGGCTGGCCCAGGCGGTAGACGCGGCCGAAGTCGCGCCCTTCCAAGCAGCGGGCCTCCTCGTTGTGCCAGTAGAAATCGGCCGGCAGCGTGCTGATGGGGATCAGCCCGTCGGCGCTGGTTTCGTCCAGGGTGACGAACAGGCCCGCGCGGGTCACGCCATTGACTCGCCCCGAGAACGTCGCCCCCACCTTGCCGGCGAGGAAGGCGACGGTGAACCGGTTGACGGCGTCGCGCTCGGCGGCGGCGGCGCGGCGCTCGGTCGAGGAGATGTGGCCGCCGATCTGGGCGAATTCGTCGATCTGGTCGTCCTCCAGCCCGCCGTCGCCCAGCGACAGACCTCGGATCAGTGCCCGATGCACCATCAAATCGGCGTAGCGTCGGATGGGCGAGGTGAAATGGGCATAGCGCCGCAGCCCCAACCCGAAATGGCCGATGTTGTCGGGGGTGTATTCCGCCTGGGCCTGGGCGCGCAGCACCACCTCGTTGACCAGGTGCTCGTGTTCGGTGTCGCGGGCGTGCTCCAGCACCCGGTTGAACAGGTGCGGGGTCAGGACCTGCCCGGGGGCCAGCTTGATGTCCAGCGTGCGCAGGAAGTCGCGCAACGCCGTCAGCTTTTCCTGGGAGGGCTCGTCGTGGACCCGGTACATGCAGGGTTGGCGGACTTTCTCCAGTTCCTCGGCGGCGCACACATTCGCCGCGACCATCAGTTCCTCGATCAGCCGGTGGCTGTCGTAGCGGGGACGCGGCTGGATGCCGGCCACCGTACCGTCCTCGGCGACGATCACGCGCCGTTCCGGCAGGTCGAGGTCCAGGCTGCCGCGCGTGCGTCGCGCGCCGTCGAGCGCCCGGAACACGCCGTAGAGTGGGGTCAGGAGCGGCTCGACCAGGGGCGCGGTGGCCTCGTCCGCCCCGCCGTCCATGGCCATCTGCACCTGCGTATACGTCAGTCGCGCCGCCGAGCGCATGACCCCGCGCAGGAACCGATGCCGCAGCTTCTCACCGACGGCGTCGAACCACATCTCCACCGCCAGACAGCCCCGGTCCTCGTTGGGGCGCAGCGAGCACCAGCCGTTGGACAGCGCCTCCGGCAGCATCGGCACCACCCGATCCGGGAAGTACACCGAGTTGCCGCGCCGCACCGCCTCGTCGTCGAGCGCATCGCCCGGGCGCACGTACCAGGCCACGTCGGCGATGGCCACCAGGGCATGCCAGCCGCCGGAGTTGGCGGGGTCCGGGTCGGCCTCGGCCCACACCGCGTCGTCGAAGTCCCGCGCGTCCTCGCCGTCGATGGTGACCAGGGGCACCGACCGGATGTCCTCGCGGCCCTCGGGCGGAACGGGGCCGGCGGCCCGGGCCTGATCCTCGGCCTCCGGCGGCCATTCAGTGGGAATGCCGTGGCTGTGGATGCAGATCAGGCTGACCGCGCGCGGATTGGCGGTGTCGCCCAGGCGGTCCAGGACCTTCGCCATGCGCAGGCCGTAGGTGCGGCCGGGGACGACCTCGGCCTCGACCAGTTCGCCGGCCTCGGCGCCGCCACGATCCCCGGATCGCACGATGTATTCGTTGCGGTCGCGCCGGTTGGTGGGGCGCAGGCGCCAGCCGTCCGGTCCCTCGGCCAGCACCCCCAGCAGGCGGGCCGGAGCGGAGGACAGGCGTTTGATCGGCTTGGCGGTGTATCTCGTCTCGCCCTCGCGGGTCAGGCGGGCCAGCACGCGGTCGCCGACGCCGATGGCGGCGGCCTGACGGCCTTTCATCGGCAGCACCAGCACGCGCGGGGGCGGCCCCAGTTCTTCCGTGTCCCAGGTGTCCGGGCGGGCCAGCAACTCGCCGTCCGAATCGGTGGCGTGGACGGTCAGCACCGTCACCTCGGGCAGCGTGCCCGGCGGCGCGAAGCGGCGCTTGCGTCCACGCTGGATGTGGCCCTCATCCTCAAGCTGCTTGAGCATCTGGCGCAATTGCGGTCGCTGCTCGGCGTCAAGCTGGAAGGCGCGCGAAATCTCCCGCTTGCCCACGTGCTCGGGGTTGTCGCGGATGTAGTCCAGCAGCTGAGCCCGGGTGGGAAAGGGCGTCTGTTTAGGGGGGTTGGTGGGGGGCACGGGCATATCCCAAAGCGGGTGAGGGCGCGGCATTGCGCCACGATCACACCATGGGGAGCGGCCGGAGGCGGGTCAAGGCGGCCGGCGCCGGCGCCTCACCGCAGGAACGGATTGGCGACCCGCTCCTGGCCGAACGTGGAGGCCGGGCCGTGGCCGGGCACGAAGGTAACGTCGTCGCCCAGAGGCAGCAGGGTTTCCTTGATGGAGCGGATCAGCGCGTCGGGATCGGACTTCGGGAAGTCCGTGCGGCCCACAGAGCCGGCGAACAGCACGTCGCCGACGAAGGCAACGCGGGCCTGGGGTTCGACGAACACCACATGCCCGGGGGTGTGGCCGGGGCAGAGGTAGACGTCCAGCGTCAGGCCGCCGACGGTGACCGTGTCGCCGGCCTCCAGCCAGCGGGCGGGCTCGACAGGGGCCGGGGTCTCCGGCCAGCCGAACATGCGGGTCTGCTCGGTGAGTTGGTCGATCCAGAACGCCTCGTCGCGGTGCGGTCCCTCGATGGGCACGCCAAGGCGTTGGGCCACGTCGCCAGCGCCGGCGATGTGGTCGAGGTGGCCGTGGGTCAGGAGGACTTTCTCGACGGTCACGCCCTTTTCGGCGGCGACCGCCAGCACGCGGTCGATGTCGCCGCCGGGGTCGATCAGGGCGCCGGTCATGGTGGCGTCGTCCCAGATCAGGGAACAGTTTTGCTGGAACGCGGTCACGGGAATGACAACGACGGACAGCGCCATGGCGCGGAGCCTCCGAGTTTGAGCGGTCAGCCCGGCACACCGAGCCGAGAGTGCGTCGCCAGCCGGGCTCGGTGCCTGACCTGCCGCCGGCCACCCGACCTTTGATGGATGTCTGACAAGTCCCCCAGGCGCGAACCGGACTCCCTCCCCTGGACAGGGGAGGGCTGGGGTGGGGTTGATGCGGAAGGCGAGGCCAGCGCAATCACAAACGCGCCCCCCCTCCCAGCCTCCCCCCGACGGGGAGAGGAGAATAGGTCGGCACCGACCGCAACCGGTCCCTCTATCCTGAGAATTCCTGCCCTATTGCAGCAGGACGTGAACCTCGGGGTACTGGGCGGCCGGGCTGGAGGTGGCCGACAGGCCGATGCGGTTGGGGTCGACGCCCATGCCCTGGAGCGACCGGACAACCCGCTCGGCGTAGAGGCGGGCCTGCGCGGTGTTGGGCGACGCCTGTCCGACCGCGTTGATGGCCGGTCCCACGGCAACGACCTGGAAGCTGGCATTGGGGTAGCGCGCCAGGGCGTTGTTGACCGCTTCGTACAGCGCCGTCTCGTAGTCCACCGAGCCCCGATCAAAACGGATCATGACCAACGGCTGGCCGCCGGCCTGGAATCCGCCGGGTCCCGGCAGGCCATAGGCGGCCATGTTGCCGGCGTTGGCATTGCCCAGGATGGGGCGGTTGGCGAAGCTGGTGCCGTACAACTGCCCGTTCTTGATGGCCAGGGCGAGAGTGTTGAGGTTCTGCTTTTCGTTGCTGACGTACTGTTGCTGGCGGGCGACGTCCTGCGACAGTTCCTTCAGCAGGCGCTCGATCAGCACGACGGTTTGCTGGGTCTCGTCCTCCAGAACGCGAAGCTGGCGATGATCCTCGTCCACCGCGCCCGACAGCGAGAAGGCGGCCCGCACCGAATCCAGCAGGTAATTGGCCATCGCCGAGTTGGTCGTGATCTGCGCCGACAACTGGTTCATCAGAATGATGTCGTCGTTGATCGTGTTCAACTGCGCTTGCGCCTGCTCCCAGCGGTTCATCAGCACGGGGTTGCCCGGTGTGGTGCCCACCTGCAGGCGCGCGTTCATGCCGGCGACGTTCTCGTGGTAGGCCTGGGAGTCCTGGATGGTCTTGTTGCGGATGTTCTGAAGCTGTTCGTTCTGGGTGCGGATCGCGGTTTGCAACGCGCCCAGTTCCTGTCGGAACCCGACGACCTTCTGGCCGACGAACGTGCCGGTGGGCTCGCCGGGCGACACGCCTGACGGCTCGAAATAGGTCGACCCCAGTTCGGGCGGCTGATTGCCGGAGTAGGAAGAAGGCCCGCTCAGGGAGGGAAACGGGGAGCCGACGGAGTCACATCCGGCCAGGGCCAGCACCGCCGCCACAAGGACCAGTCGAGGCTTCCGAAGGGGCATGAGCGAGACCTTTTCGCGTTCATATCATTGTCAGTTGCCGGCCGTCATCAACCGGATTCCCGCTGGCCCGATGTCGTTCCGGTCCGAGAGCCGCGATGCGACGCACAACTCCCGGCCTCTCTGACAGAAGCGGGTCATGTCGCGCCGTCGACATCGCATCGGATCGCGAGGTCGATCACCGGTCTCCCAATTGTCCGCCAGATGACCAGGGGTATGCAACCGACTCATAACAACCCACCGGCCCAGGCTTCCGCGCGGGACCCCAAACCGGGCTCACGCCCCGCACCATCGCCTCGACACAGCGCCAGTCAAGAGACTTTGTACATGGCGCGCGGAGTGTACGTAAAGTGCCGAACCGGAACAAGTCGCTTTTCGCGACTGCACGTTGACGGCCGTGGGTGGTTTTGTCGGCGTGTTTCCAGTAGTTTCCCGCTTATGGGTGTGCTCTGTCCGGGCGTTGTCCGGAACGCCTTGCTGAGAGCCCGCATCGTCCGTGGAGGTCGGCCAGTCATGGGAGTCGTCGGTTCCGCCTGTTCCGGTGGTGTGATCGCGGGCGTGGAGACCGGCCGATGACCGTGCCCAATCCGGCACCGCTCGATCCCGTGGCCCTGGCCGGGCGGGAGCAGCGCCGCGCCGCCGACCCGGCCGTCTCGGCCTGGGTGGCGGCCAGTGCGGGCTCGGGAAAGACGAAGGTGCTGACCGACCGGGTGCTCAACCTGCTGCTGGAGGGGACGGCGCCTGAGCGCATCCTGTGCCTGACCTTCACCAAGGCGGCGGCGGCGGAGATGGCCAACCGCCTCGCTCGACGACTGGCCGACTGGGCGGTGACCGACGACCCGTCTTTGGCGAAGGCGCTGGCGGACCTGTCGGGAGCCCGCCCCGATGCCGAACGGATGGCCGGCGCGCGGCGCCTGTTCGCCCGCGTGCTCGATACGCCGGGCGGCCTGCGCATCCAGACCATCCATGCTTTCTGTCAGTCGGTGCTGCGCCGCTTCCCGCTGGAGGCCGGCCTCTCCCCCGGTTTTCGCGTGATGGACGAGCGGCAGGCCGCCGAGGCCGCCGAGACCGCGCTGCGCACGGTCCTGGAGGCGGCGCGGCTGGGCGATCCGACGGACGATCCGCTGGCGGCGGGCCTGGAGGCGGTGAGCGCGCGCGTGTCCGAGGACCGCTTTCCCAAGCTGATGGCGGCAATGAAGGGCGCGGGGGCGCGTCTGCGCCGCATGTTCGCGGCGCGCGGTGGGCTCGCCGGCGCCCGCGCCGCCACATATGCCCGCCTGGGTGTGGCCGAGGGCGAGACGCCGGAGGGGCTGACCCGGGCCGCCTGCATGGATACAGCGTTCGACGGCGCCGGTCTGCGGACGGCGGTCGAGGCGCTGGCCGGTGGCGCCAAGACCGACCAGGGCCGGGCCGAGGCACTGGCGGCATTTCTCGCTGCGCCGCCGGATCAGCGACCGGGCCTGATGCCGGATTACGAGAAGGTGTTCTTCGACAGCAAGGGCGCGCCGCGTCCGGTCGAGAAGCTCTCCGCCACCAAAGCCGTGCGGGAGGGGTGCCCGGACGCGCTGGACGCCCTGGGCGCCGAGCAGACGCGTCTAATTCGCCTGTCGGAGCGCCGCCGTGCCGCCGCCGTCGCCGAGGCCACGCGCGCCCTGCTGACCGTCGCGGACGCCTATCTTCGGGCCCTGTCGGAGCTGAAAGACGCCCGCGCCCTGCTCGACTTCGACGACCTGATCCACCACACCCGCGCCCTGCTGGAACGCTCGGACGGCGCCGCCTGGGTGCTGTTCAAGCTGGACGGCGGCATCGACCACCTGCTCATCGACGAGGCCCAGGACACCAGCCCGGATCAGTGGGCGGTCGCTCGCATGCTGACCGAGGAGTTTCACGCCGGGATGGGGCGCGAGGGACCGCGCGGCGATACCGTGCCGCCGCGTCGCACCGTGTTCGCCGTGGGCGACCGCAAGCAGTCCATCTACAGCTTTCAGGGCGCTGATCCGGCGGGGTTCGAGGCCATGCGCGGCCGCGTCGCCGACCGTGTCCGGGCCACCGGCGCGCGCTTCGAGGACGTCGGCCTGCACGTCTCCTTCCGTTCCACCGCGGCGGTGCTGGAGGCGGTCAACCGGGTCTTCGTTCAGGCCGACGCTCGCGACGGCGTGGCGGCGGGTGACGAGGACATCACTCACATTCCGTCCCGCGTCGGGCAGGCCGGTAGTGTTGAGGTGTGGCCGCCCATCGACCCGCCCGAAGTTCCCGAGCCCGAGCCCTGGAAGCCGCCGGTCGAGCGCCTGCGGGTGGAAAGCGCGCCGACGCGGCTGGCCGGTGTGCTGGCCCGGCGCATCCACGGCATGATCGATGGCGGCGAACGGCTGGAGGGACGGGACCGGCCGATCCGGGCCGACGATATCATGGTTCTGGTGCGCCGCCGCACCGCCTTCGTCAACGATCTGTCGCGAGCGCTGAAGGGGCTGGGGGTGCCGGTGGCCGGCGCCGACCGCATGGTGCTGACGGACCAGTTGGCGGTGATGGATCTGATGGCGCTGGGGCAGGTGCTGCTGTTGCCCGAGGATGATTTGACGTTGGCTGCGGTCCTGAAGGGGCCGCTGATCGGCCTGACGGAGGAGCAGCTTTTCGAACTGGCCCACGGCCGTGCGCCGGGCGAACGGCTGTGGCACCGGCTTGAGGCGCGCGCCGGCGCCGATGATGCGTTCGGCGCCGCCTGGGATTATCTCTCCCGCCTGATGGCGCGGGCCGACCTGATTCCGCCACACGAGCTGTTCGCCCATGTGCTGGAGACCCGCGACGGGCGGCGGCGCCTGCTGGCGCGGCTGGGGCCGGAGGCCGATGATCCCATCGACGAGTTCATGGCCCTGGCGCTGGCGCACGACCGCGACCGTCCGCCGTCGCTGGGCGGGTTCCTGCGGGCGCTGTCCGTCGCCGGGACCGAGATCAAGCGCGACCTGGAACACGGCGGGCAGGCGGTTCGGGTGATGACCGTCCACGGCTCCAAGGGGCTTCAGGCACCGGTGGTCATCCTGCCCGACACGCGCGGGATGCCGCCGACCGGCGACACTCACGTCTATTTCGACGGCGACGGCGACGACGCCCTGCTGCTGTGGCCGCCGCGCGCCGCCGACCGTGAGCCGGTCACCCAGGCGCTGGAGGACGCGCGCCGCGCCGGGCTGGAGCGGGAATACCGCCGCCTGCTGTATGTGGCCATGACCCGCGCTGAGGACCGGCTGATCGTGTGCGGCTGGAACACTCGCCGCGCGGCGTCCGGGGGATGCTGGCACGAGATGGTCGCGCGGGGCCTTCAGGGGTTCGCCGTGGCGGAGGAGGACGCCGACCTGATCGCCTGCGGCATGGACGAGGACGAGGCCCTGGTGCTGCGCCACCGCTCGGATCAGACCCGTCCGCCCCGGCGTGAGGAGGGTGCGGCGGAGGCCGGCCCGTCGGTTCCGGAGCCGCCGGCGTGGCTTTTGCGGAACGCGCCGACCGAGCCCAGGCCCTCACGCCCGTTGGCGCCGTCCCGGGCGCCGTCCGACCCGCCGCCGGTCTCGCCGGTGGCCCGGGAGAAGCGGGCCCGTTTCCAGCGCGGGATCCTCGTCCACCGGCTGCTTCAGGATCTGCCGGCTCTGCCGGCCGACCGTCGTGCGGAGGTCGCGCGGTCCTGGCTGGCGCGGCCGGTCCACGGCCTTGACGCAGGGACGGTGGACGCGTTGGCCGAAGAGGTTCTGGCGGTGCTGGATCACCCGGATCTGGCTGCCGTGTTCGGTCCCGGCTCCCGGGCCGAGGTGCCGCTCGCCGGCGTGATCGGCGAGACCGTGGTGTCGGGGCAGGTGGACCGCCTCCTGGTCGCGGATGACCGCTTCGTGGTGGTCGATTTCAAGACCAGTCGCCCGGTGCCGGCCGATGCGGCCGCGATTCCGGATGCCTATGTGCGCCAGATGGCGCTTTACCGGGCGGTGCTCCGGCGGATTGACCCGGATCGGGAGGTTCTGTGCGCCCTGGTTTGGACCGCCGGCCCGGGGGTGGTGATGCTCGACCCGGTCTCGATGGACCGGGTGTTGGGCGGCATCACTCCACACCCCGGACGAACGCCAGTTTTTTCGTAGGTTGGGGTGAGGCCCAACGGGCCGAACCCCAACGAAACCACCCCAACGAAACCACCCCAACGAAACCACAGCGCGTTGGGGTTCGCTTCGCTCACCCCAACCTACGACTGCATGTGTTCGTCTCTAAACGCGATTAATCATGATATTGTTGTTGTCATGGCCTGAACAGAGAAGAGAGTCTCAATGCGGTATCGACGCGCCTTGGTTGCGGGGGCGACTTGGTTCTTCACCGTGAACCTTGAAGATCGTGCCTCCCGCCTCCTTGTAGACCGTATCGACGTCCTTCGGGGTTCCGTTCATCATGTTCGCCGAAACCATCCTTTCGAGATTGTGGCATTTGTCGTGCTGCCCGATCATATTCATGCCATTTTGCGACTACCGGAGAACGATGCCAGTTATTCAATGCTATGGAGTTTGATCAAGGCAGGTTTTTCACGAAACATCACCCCAATTGAGCACATCGGGCAAAGCCGAAAACGAAAAGGGGAACGTGGCCTTTGGCAACGCCGTTTCTGGGAGCACATGATTCGGGACGAAGATGATCTTCTCACCCACATAGACTACATCCATTTCAACCCCGTAAAACACGGGCATGTAGCGCGCGCCAGTGACTGGCCGCATTCGACCTTTCATCGATATGTTGCTGACGGCCTGTTACCGGAAGACTGGGGGTGTGCCGATCCACCGGATGGGCGGTTCGGAGAACCACAATGATGTCGTGGCAACGTAGGTTGGGGTGAGGCCCAACGGGCCGAACCCCAACGAAATCACCCCAACGAAACCACAGCGTGTTGGGGTTCGCTTCGCTCACCCCAACCTACGACTGGACCGCCGGCCCGGGGGTGGTGATGCTCGACCCGGTCTCGATGGACCGGGTGTTGGGCGGCATCACTCCACACCCCGGACGAACGCCAGACGAACGCCCAGGCCGATGAACACGGTGCCCAGCGCGCGTTCGATCCAGTGTGCCGACCGCTGGTAGGCGCGGCGCATCGGCGGCTGGCCGACCAGGACCGCGACCGTGGAGAAGACCAGGAAGGTCTCGGCCATCATGGTCAGGCCGTACAGTCCCTTTTCGGGCAATGAGGTGTCTGGGTCGATCACCTGAGTGAACAGGGCGAGGAAGTACAGCGCCACCTTGGGGTTGAGGACATTGGTCAGGAAGCCCGCGATGAAGGCGGTGTGGCCGCGTGCGGCCGGCGGCCGGGCCGGTTCATCGCCCGAGGGCTCCGCGTGGGGCCGGGCACGCAATGCCTGGATGCCGATCCAGATCAGATACGCCGCCCCCATCAGCTTGATGATCGAGAACAACACCACGGATTGCGCGATCAGTACCGACAGCCCGGCCAATGTATAGATCACATGCACCGACAGGCCGGTGGCGATGCCGGCCGCCGTCAAAACGCCCGCCCGGATGCCCCGGGCCAGGGTGTTGCGCAGGGTGATGGCGAAATCCGGCCCGGGGCTGAGGATCGCCAGGATGTTGATCCCGGCCACCATGGCCCACGCGGCCCAGTCGATGGCAATGGGCTCCGCTGCTCCGGTCATAGTGTACCTTTTTGATGAAAACCGGGATCGGCCACGGGCGGCGTTCCCTCGGCCGTGACGGCGGAGACCCGCGCCGCTGTGGGGCCGTCATGGCAGGCTTCGATCATGCGGTCGACGGCGGCGGGCGGTCCCTGGAACACGGCTTCGACCGAGCCGTCCGACCGGTTGCGGACCCAGCCGTCCAGACCGAGGGCGCGGGCCGTCTCGACGGTCCAGCCCCGGTACCAGACACCCTGGACCCGGCCCTTGATGCGGACACGCACGGTGGTGATGTCGCGGTCTGCGGTCATGCCTCTTCACCAGTTCAGCACTTCAGATTTTCGCCGGTCTTCCCTGTCCTCCCTGGACGCGCCCATGCAAAACGCATACATGGCGGGTGCGTTCCGCGCTGTTGTTTCGCCGCGTCCAGGAGTCCTGCCCACCATGTCCGCCGATGCCACCGAAGACAAGCCCCTGTCCACTGCCGCATCCGAGGGCGCGGCGTGCGAGGGCAATCCGCGCCAGTGGCTGAAGCTGTTGCTGGAGGCTGGCCCCCTGCTGGTGTTCTTTCTGACCAACGCTTGGTTCGGCCTCATCACCGGCACCGCCGTCTTCGTCGGAGCGACGGCGGTCTCGCTGGTCGCCTCGCGGGTGCTGATGGGTCGGATCCCGGTCATGCCGCTGGTGGGGGGCGTGTTCGTGCTGGTCTTCGGCGGACTGACCGTGCTGCTTGAGGACGACCTGTTCATTAAGATCAAGCCGACCATCGTCAACCTGCTGTTTTCCGCCATTCTGTTCGCCGGTCTGGTCAGCGGGCGGCATTTCCTGAAGCTGATCTTCGACGGGGCGTTCCACCTGACCGAACGCGGCTGGACCGTGCTGACGCTGCGCTGGGGTCTGTTCTTCATCGCGTTGGCGGTGCTCAACGAGGTCGTCTGGCGCGGCTTTTCCAGCGATACCTGGGTGGCGTTCAAGGTGTTCGGCATCCTGCCTCTGACCCTGCTGTTCAGCGTGGCGCAGATTCCCCTGCTGATGCGCCATCAGGTGGCGGAGGCGGGGGCAACGGGCGACGGATCGGGAACGATGTGATCTCGCGCCTTGGCTGTACGGGCGCGGGTGGATGTGCCACAGTGAAGATCGGGTTGGGGATGCGGAACGGGGGCCGTTGACCGTGTCCGACCCCACGTGAACAGTTGAAATCACGGGCCATGTCTCCGACGCGACGTCGTTCCCCGTCCGATGATCCCGGCTTGCCCCTGGGCGACCGGCCGGAAGCGGACGCCCCGGGTGGCGACGGGACATCGGGCGTCGGCAAGCCGCACTACACCGGCCACAGAGCCCGGCTGCGGGAGCGGTTTCTGGCCGACCCGGAAGCCATGCCGGATTACGAGCTTCTGGAACTGCTGCTCTGTCTGGCGCAGCCGCGCGGCGATGTGAAGCCGCTGGCCAAGGCGCTGCTGGCCCGGTTCGGCGGTTTCGCCGAGGTGGTCAGCGCCGAGCCCGAGAAGCTCCGCTGCGTTAAGGGTCTGGGGGAAACTGGCGTGGCCGCGCTGAAAACGGCCCAGGCGACGGCGGTGCGGCTGTTGCGCGACCGGGTGCGGAACCAGCCCGTGCTGTCCTCGTGGGACCAACTGCTCGATTACTGCCGGGCGGCCATGGCGTATGGAGCGGTCGAGCAGTTCCGCCTGCTGTTCCTGGACACCAGAAACCGTCTGATCGCGGACGAGCCGCAACAGAAGGGGACGATCAACCATACCCCCGTCTATCCGCGCGAGGTGGTTCGCAGGGCGCTGGACCTGCATGCCAGCGCCATTATTCTGGTGCATAACCATCCGTCGGGCGATCCCACCCCGAGCAAGGCGGACATTCAGATGACCCTGCAGATCCGGAACGCCGCCCATGCGGTCGGGGTTTCGCTGCACGATCACGTCATCGTCGGTCGGGACGGTCATGTCTCGTTCAAGGCACAGGGATTGCTATGATATTCGGAGGAAGCGCCAGATTTTGCTTGAATTGTTGGTTTATTTGGATCAACAATTTAGGCGTTCAGGGGCAGGAACAGACCATATATGGAGTGGGGCGCGCGTGCTTGAGGAATATGCTACCGTCGTCCAGTTGATCGAACGACTGCACCGCCATTTTCTGGATGTCCTGCGGACCGAACTACGTCGCGTCGGGAACGAGGACATCAACGCGGTGCAGGCGCTTCTATTGTTCAACATCGGCGAGGACGATGTCGTGATCCGCGATCTACGGGATCGCGGCTACTATCACGGATCAAACGTCTCCTACAACATCAAGAAATTGACGGAGATGGGGTATCTGACGCAGGAGCGCAGTCCGCACGACCGGCGGGCCACGCGGCTGCAACTGACGGATCGGGGCTTCGAGGTGCGGCGCGTCGTCAAGGAGCTTCAGGGCGTCCTGGTTGATCGTATGGGGCGCAACGGCGTGACGCCCGATGTGTTGCGCGGTGGTGCCAAGGCCCTTGAGCAGATCGAACGGACCTGGACGGACTACGTCCGCTACGGGCCGGACTGAGCCGGACCTGTCCGCTCGGTTCCGAAACCCTGTCGGGACCCTCGCGGGCCTGGGCTGTTACTCGACGATGTCGAGCAGAGTATCCTGCATCTCGTCCGCGGTGCGGATGATGGCGGCGGCGCTTTCATAGGCGCGGCTGGCGCTGTTCAACTCGACGATCTCTCCGGCCAGGAACACGTTGGGTATCGCCTCGTCACCGCCCTGCGGGGCGGGAACCGTGACGTAGGCCGGATCCACCGGCTGAACGGTGGGGCGCACGCCTCCTGTTCCCTCCGAGATCGGCACCACTTGACGCGGGGTGTACCCCGTGTATCCGGATGCCGGGTCATGGGGGACGCGGTTGCTGGCGTTGACGATGTTATCCGCCGCCACGGCCACGCGCGTTTCGGACAGTCTCAAGGCGGAAACGCCGATGGACAGGGCGCCGATCATGCCGTGTGTGTCCTTTCGTCTCAGAGCGTTTGGCCGTCACGCCGTTAAAGGCTGAGGTCGAGATTCTGACCTATCAGGTCGCTTGGCAGGGATCGCGTGATGGCGCGGATGGATCTCTCGTAGACCTCCGCCCCATGAATGATGACACTGCGGATGGGCGTTCTGCCCCGCACCTCACCATTGCCGTGGCGGGTGTTGGGTGCGGTGAACTGGTCCGGCGCCGGTGACCTGACGGTCCTGGATGTCGGGGTCGAGAGGTCCGGACGGGCATCACGGCCGCGTCGTCTGTCCGCCGGGAAGTCCTCCATCGGCGGCCGGTCGCCGTTCGAGCGGGCCTGGGCGGCGGATGCGTCTGGAATCGCGGCGACGAACCCGGTCTGGTCTTCTTCCTCCGCCTTGCCGCCCGTTCCGGCACGCGCCACCGCCGCCCGCGTTGCCGAGGGTGAGGAGGGTGCTGTCCCGATGGTCGGCGTTGTGGGGGTCACCGTGGCCTCCCGTCGTACCTTACCGCCCCGCTCAGCCGAGTCTGATTGGCGACAAGGGGCGACAAGGCCTACGTTTCCATACATACCGAATATGGGCCGATTCTATTCGACCGTCAATTGCACGACGTTAACAATGCCTTAAGGCATAGTCAGTGACGCCGGTCACAGAACGGCCCGCCGGTCGCGTTCGTCAGGTCCCTTGCGGAGAGCGGATGTCTCTGTAGGATGGCCGCGCACCGCCCGAGAAAACCGGTTTTGTGGGAGATCCGAAATGCCACACACCCTTCACGTTCAGGTGTTCTGTCCCGACCGCACCGGCTTGGTTTCGGGCCTGACGGCCGCGCTGTTCGATCTGGGCGCCAATCTGGGCGACACTCGGTTCGCGGTCCTGGGGCAGCGGGCGGAATTCTCGGCCGTGGTCTCGGTGGCGGACGACATTACCGCCGAGCAGGTGGGCGCCGCGATGCGGGACTGCCCGGAGGCGGTCGAGGCGGATGTTTCCGTCATGCCCTATGACGCCTGGGTGAATCCCGAGGGCGGCCCCAACATCACCCATCATGTGTACGTGACGGGCGGCGACAGGCCCGGTCTTGTGACGCGTCTGGCCGAGGTGTTCGGCGATTTTGACGCCAACATCGCCACCATGAACGCTCAGGCCATGCCGCAGGACAGCAGTCAGTACATCATCCGGTTCGCTGTCGCCATCCCGTCGGGCCGCGAGTCCGCCTGTCTGGCGACCGTGTCCAATACGGCCCAGTCCATGGGGATGACCTATCGCGTCGAACCTGTGCTGGCGCAACACCCGTCACCGTAGCCGAACCTCCAGCGTCGGCCGTTCCGGCAGGTCGGCCAGCACCGCCAGAAGGTCTGACTGTCGCAAGGCGACACATCCGGCCGTGGGTCGCAGTCCGTGGCGCGCCGACGGATCGGGGCGGGCGCAATGCAGGAAGATGGCGCTGCCCCGTCCCGGCTCGGGCGGGCTGTCGTTGTGCCCCAGCACCACCACGATGTCGTACAGATGGTCCGTTCGCCACAGCATTTCGTGCCCGGCGGGATGGGGCAGGGTGACGAGGCGGTTATAGTCGGCGTGGCCGGGATCGTCGCACCATCCCATGTCCGGCGTCAGCGCCGTCAGGGGTAACCCCGAACGACCGAGACCCGGCGGCGCCGTCAGCCGATCCGGGCGCCAGAATACCCGCCTGAGCGGCCATGCGCCGAGCGGTGTGGCGCCGTCGCCTTCCTGTTTCAGCGTGGTGGTGCCGAAGCGGCCCAGCGCGCAGGGCAGGCACCGCGCCCCGCGTCGGAGCCAGCCGTCGGCGGTTGCCGCCAGGGCGGGCGGGACGGATGGGGGCGGGGCGGTCACGGCGGATGGTCCCGTCGGCCTTAGGTCAGTGGCGCACCGTTCGCATCGGCTTGCCGTTCCGCGTCATACCGACGCATGGCGTCGAAAACCCTCTGCGAGAACCAGGGCTGGGAAACCACCGGAGAAGACGGGTCGCTGTCGCCGATTGCCGGCGCCTGTTCGGTGGATCCGTCGACCGGCAGGGCGCGGAAACCCGGTGTCTCGGAGACCGAAGTGCCGCCGGCCGTCAGGGGGGGGGCGCTCCCGTCGGCGATCCGTCGGGCGCGTTCGGCGGCAGCCGCCGCCACATGTTGTCCGCGTGCCTGGAGACCGGCCATGGCGGCCGGTTGAGGTAGCAGGCTTTCCAGGCGGGCCGCGTTGGCGCTGTTGATGGCCGGGTTGGATTGAGGCGCGCTCGCCCGGCGGGGTGACCGGCTCCCATCCTCGCCCCGGCGGTTCGGGTTAGCCCGGTAGTCGGCCAGGGTCATGCCGGTGGGACGGCCGGTCGGCACGGATGCGGTCGGTCGGGCGGCGGCCAGCCGTTCGCGCAGAGCCTCGCGACCGCGTTGGATGTCGGCGGGCATGGCCATGGCCGGGCCGGCGTCCGGAGGGGTTGTTGCGCCGGATCGGTTCGAGGATTGGGGCTGCTCCATCGTCGGCGCGTTGCGGTCCTGTCCGGCGGGGGTCTGGGAATCGTGGCTCATGTTGTGCTGGCTCTGCTGATCGGGACTGGTGGGAAGGGGGGCGCTGACCATACCGCGCGGCGCGCCGTCGGGCATGGCAAGGGGGGAGACGCCGGGCCCGGGCCGGGCCGGGCCTTCGGGGCGTGGCCCGCCGCCGGCATGCGCGGCATAGGCCGAGAGCGCCGCCGACTGGGCGCTGTCCAGGGTGATGATCCCCTCCCGCAGCCCCTGCGCGGCCGCCTGTTCGGCGGCCAGCCGACCGGACTCCGACGCCAGAAGCATGGCCCCGAGGGGCGCGGTGGTCGGCGGCTCCATCGCCATCGCGGCTTGGCCGGGGATCATGGTTTGGGGCGCGTTGCTGGCAATGGCGAGCGTCGAGGCGCCATTTCCCAGCAGGTTGCCGCCGAGCGGGGTGGTGCCGGCCAGGGTTTCCGCCGCAGCGGGCGTGGCGGGGTCACTCGTCGGCGCGGTGTCTTCGGTAAAGGCCGCCAGAACCAATTCGCCGGGATCCTTGCCCGTGGTTTCGTAGACCACGGCGCTGGCGATGCCCGCGACCGCGCCCATGCCGCCCCCGAACAGAGCGCCGCCGGCCACGCGGGCGAAGGAGCCGATTTCGTCCCCCGTCAGTTCCCGGTAAACCATGTTCACCAAAGGGATATGCTGAAGCGGATTGAAGATGTCGAGCACGTCCCAGAAGCTGAACTGCTCGACCACCTCGTCAAATGTATAGTAGGGCTGGCCCTCGTAGACGGGGCGGGGTGCTACACGGTAGGGGTATGTCTGGGTGTCGGCGGTGACGGCATCGGGGGTCATGGGCGCGTCCTCCTGACCGGCGGGCAGCAAGGAACGTGCCACGCCGGGAGGCCCGAGCCGCAACATGGCGCGGTTTGTTGCGTGGCTCATCGGCGGGCAGGAACGCGCTGTCGAGGCGTTCACCCCGGCAATACTTGCCGGGTCTGTCCGTTCCGGAAGCGCTCCGGGCGGCCCATGATCGCGCCACATTCGGCGTGTAGTTATCGGACGGTATCGGGCGGGGTGTCGTTGCCGCCGTCCGGTTCGTATCATCGCGAGGAGATTCAATGGTCCGACACCGTCACCGTGTCCGGGTTCCGGCCATCGCCGTGGCCCTGATGGTCATGACCTTCAGCCCCGTTGGCCTGACCGGGCCGGGGATCGTTTCGGCGTGGGCCCAGGCGCCGCAACCGTATCTGATGACAACCCAGGAAGCGGTGCAGTTGAAGCAGGCCGCCGCCTATCTCAACAGTGTGGGCACCATGCGGTCCCGGTTCGCGCAGACCTCGTCAACAGGCAACTACGCGGAGGGGACCGTCTACATGAAGCGTCCGGGGCGGCTGCGGATCGAGTATGATCCTCCGGCCGACGTGCTGGTCGTGGCCAATGGCTCCAGCCTGATTTACGAGGACGGGGAACTCGATCAGGTCAGCTATATCGGGTTGGGCGATACGCCCCTCGGTATTCTGCTGCGGGAGTCCGTCGAGTTCACGGATCCGGCGATCACGGTCATCGGCATGCGGGAAGCGAACGGACTGCTCGACATTGACATGGTCGAGACCGACGATCCCGGGCAGGGGACCCTGACCCTGCGCTTCGCGTTGAACCCCATGGAACTGCGCCAGTGGAAGGTGCGCGATGCCCAGAACGTCGAGGTGGTCGTGACCCTGCTTGCGGCCCGGTTCGGCGTCGATCTGGACGACGACCTGTTTTTCTACGCGCGACCGCCGGGGTTCAGTCAGACGGATTGACCCCATGTCGTGCGGGCAGATCGCCCCAGCGCGGGGTCCCGATCCGAGCGTTCCGGCGGCGAATGGGCGGTATGAACAAGATGCATGCGGGTCATGCATCGGTTGAGGTTTAAAAGTCGCCGGCCCGTTCTATGTAAGACTCATGCGACGGCGGGGTCTTGACCGCGCCGTCCAGGCGAGGATACCGGCATTCCCCCCCGGCCGGCCCTCGCGCTCCCATGACGGAGCCTCTGGCGCCCGGCCTCTCCCCCCATTGGCCGGGCGCCTTTTCCGTTCTGGACCGCCGCCGTTTTCTGGAGATACCCCATGAGGATGGTTTCGCAGCGGGGTCTTGTGATCGTCGGTCTGGTGTCAGGGCTGTTGGCGGGATGCGCCGACAGCCGGGAGGATCACTGGACCCGGGCCGGAACCACCCCCGCACAATCGGAGTCCGATAGCCGTGCTTGCAAGCGCGCGGCCGACGAGCACGCCATGCGCCGGGTCCATCAACCGGATCGGGCCGCCCCGGGCGGGGGCTTCGGGGTTGATCCGATGGCCCAGGTGGACCAGGCCGAGGCCCGCCGTGCCTACCGCGCCTACTACGATGCCTGCATGGAGGCGCGGGGCTATCAACCCTGATCGCGGGGCCGCAGCCCTCCGGCCCTCACCTCCTGCCCAAGCCCGGCTTATCCCCGCCATGAGAAAAGCGGTCTTGTGAGGTCCGCATCGGTTCGGCAAGGTGGCCCGCTGTCCAGACGCTGGCGTATGGAACGGGCCGGATCGGCGTGCTCCACGCGCCACATGACCGGCTCGTCACCGAGGAGAACCGTGATGTCCGCGAGTCCGCCGTTGTCCTCGCCGTGCCCCGAAAGCCTCGCGTCGGATACCCGGCCGGGCCCGAGAGGCAGTTTCCTGGCCGGCGCGCGAAGCATCATGCCGATGATTCCCGCCATTATTCCCTTTGCCCTGGTGTCCGCCTACGCGGCCCGGGAAGCCGGCCTGTCGATGGCGGAGGCTCTGGGCCTGTCCACCATCGTGTTCGCTGGCGCCGCGCAGATGGCGTTCGTTTCGCTGATCGCCTCGGGCGCCGTGGCGCCGGTGATTCTGGCGACGGTGTTGGTGATCAACCTTCGCATGGTGATGTATTCGGCGTCTTTGGCGCCGCACTTTCGCGCCGAGCCGGTTTGGCGGCGTCTGCTGATGGGCTATGTTCTGACCGACCAAGCCTTCGCCATCTCCATCACGCGTTTCAACGAATCCGGCAACGGCGTACACAAGGGCTGGTTCTATCTCGGCACCGCGTTGCCGCTGTGGGCCGTCTGGCAGATCTTCACCCTGGTGGGGCTGTTGCTGGGGGCGCGGTTGCCGGCGGACTGGGGTCTGGAGTTCACCGTGCCGCTGGTCTTTCTGGTTCTGCTGGTGCCCGCGATCCGCGACCGCCCGAGCGCCGAGGCGGCGCTGGTCGGGGGCGGGGTCGCGGTGATGCTGGCCGGTCTGCCGTACAATCTGGGCCTGATGGTGGGGGCCGTGTCGGGCATCGTCTGGGGTGTGCTGGCAGAGCAGCGCCGCGACCGGCGGGGCGGAGCACCGGCGGAGACCGTGTCATGAGCGACCTTCTCGAACAGCCCTTCTCGTCGCCCGTCCTGTGGGGCCTGATCATCGCCTGTGGCCTGGGCACCTGGATGCTGCGCCTGTCGTTCATCCAACTCGCTGGCGTCTGGAGCCTGCCGCGCTGGTTCTCGCGCGGGCTGCGCTATGTGCCGCCGGCGGTTCTGGCGGCGCTGGTTGTGCCGGCGGTGTTGCAGGCGGACGCGCTGTTCACGCCGGAGTGGGACTGGACCCGTCCGGCCGCCGGTCTGGTCGCGGCGGCGGTGGCCCTGACCCGGCGGGTCGTTCTCACCCTGGTTGTCGGCATGGTGGCGTTGTGGATCTTCATGGGGTTGGGATGATCGCGGAAGACTTGGGTGTTCTTGTCGACGGCGTCCGGTTGCCGGCGTGCCGGCTGCGTCCCGACGGCGCCGCCGCCGATGCCCCCGTGCTGGTGTTCCTGCACGAAGGCCTGGGCAGCATCCGGCTGTGGAAGGATTTTCCGGAAGCCCTGTGCCGGGCAACGGGCCTCCCGGGTTTTGTGTACGAACGTCAGGGGCACGGCGACGCCGACTCGTTGAACCACTGGCCGCGTCCGGTGCAATACCTGGAGCATGAGGCGGAGCATGTGTTGCCGCGCGTGCTGGAGGCGGCGGGGATCGAGCGTATGGTGCATGTCGGCCATTCCGACGGCGGCTCCATCGCGCTCCTTCACGCGGCGCTGCGGCCGTCGGGGCTGCTGGGTGTGGTGACCGAGGCCGCCCATGTCTTCGTCGAGGAGATCACCCTGGCCAGTATCCGCGCCGCCCGCGACGCCTACCGGCATGGCGACTTGCGGGAGAAGCTGAAGCGTTGGCACGGCGTCAACACCGACGGCGTGTTCTGGGGCTGGAACACCACATGGCTGGAGCCCGCGTTCGCGGCGTGGGACATGACCGACCGGCTGTCGGCGATCCGCTGTCCGCTGCTGGTGCTGCAAGGCGACAAGGACGAGTACGGCACGCTGGCACAGGTCGAGGCCATCTGTCGCGGGAGCGGCGGGCCGGCACGGCCCGTGTTCGTGCCGGGGTGTGGACACGTTCTGCATCACCAGGGGCGCGCGGCGGTTCTTGACGCCATGGTCCCGGCCATCCAGGAATGGACAACCCCGGCGGCGGCGTCCTGATCGCGTCGGCCTCCGGATGCGTGCCGTGACCCAAGGACGGGAGCCCCGTGCGGACCATGACAGAAGCCTCGCAGCCTGCCGGCCCCCTGGCCGGTGTTCGTGTTCTTGACCTCAGCCGCGTGCTGGCGGGGCCGTTCTGCACCCAGCTTCTGGGCGACCTCGGCGCCGACATCGTCAAGGTGGAACGCCCCGGCAGCGGCGATGATACCCGCGCCTGGGGGCCGCCGTTCCTGACAGACCGTGACGGCCGCTCGACCCGGGAAAGCGCCTACTACGTCTCCATCAACCGCAACAAGCGCTCGCTGGCGCTGGACATCGCCAAGCCGGAGGGACAGGCCATCGTGCGGCGACTGGCGCGGCGGTCGGACATCCTGGTGGAGAACTTCAAGGTCGGCGGGCTGGCCAAGTACGGACTCGCGTACGAGGATCTCAAGGGCGAGTGTCCACGCCTGATCTACTGCTCGATCACCGGCTTCGGGCAGAGCGGCCCCTATGCCGCGCGCGCCGGTTACGATTATCTGGCCCAGGGCATGGGCGGCATGATGAGCCTGACCGGCCCGCCGGACGGTGACCCGGTCAAGGTGGGCAACGCCAACGCCGACCAGTTGACCGGGATGTATGCCGCCGTGGCGATCCTGGCGGCGCTGCACCGCCGCGCGGAAACCGGCCGGGGCCAGCATATCGACGCCAACCTGCTCGACTCCCAGATCGCGTGGCTGACCTATCAGGCGCAGAACTGGCTGGTCTCGGGAGAGGCCCCGAAGCGGCACGGTAACGCGCACCCCAACATCGTGCCCTACGACACCTTTCCCGCCGCCGACGGGCACCTGATCCTGGCCGTGGGCAACGACCGCCAGTTTCGGCGTTTCTGCGAGGTGGCGGGCCGGCCGGAGATGGCCGACGACCCGCGCTTCGTCACCAACGCGGATCGGATCGCCCACCGCGAGGCTCTGACCGCCATTCTGCGGCCGCTGATCGCCACCCGGTCGCGCGACGACTGGCTGGCGGAGCTGGAGGCGGTCGGCGTGCCCAGCGGACCGGTCAACAGCATCCCGGATGTGTTCGCCGACCCACACGTTCAGTCGCGCGGCATGACGGTCGACATGGCCCGCCCGGATAGCGACGATCCGTTGACCCTGATCGCCAATCCGCTGCGGTTCTCGGAGACCCCCGCGACCTACCGCCGTCCGCCACCCAGCGTGGGCGGGGATACCGCCTCGGTGCTCGATGAGCTTGGGGTGTCGCGCGAGGAACAGGCGGCGTTGCGGGCGGCCGGCGCGATTGCGTGATCCCGCCCGGCGCGGTGATGAAGAAACATCAACGGCCGGAATCTCCGGCCGTTGATGTCCGCGCGGTCGTCCTGTTCGGAGGACTTGGTGTCTCCCCTCTGCCCCGTTCGGTCACGCGACGACAGACGCTGTCAGCCGGTGACCGAACGAGGTTCGGGGATCAGGGTCAGTTCAGATCAAAGCGGTCGGCGTTCATGACCTTGGTCCAGGCCGCCACGAAGTCGTTGACGAACTTCCCGCTGTTGTCGTCCTGGGCATAGACCTCGGCATACGCCCGCAGGACGGAATTGGACCCGAACACCAGATCGACGCGGGTCGCCGTCCACTTAACCTGATCGGTCTTGCGGTCCCGGATTTCGTAGGTGTTCTTGCCGACCGGGACCCACGTGTTGGCCATGTCGGTCAGGGTGACGAAGAAGTCGGTGGTCAGCGCGCCCTCACGGTCGGTGAAGACCCCGTGCTTGGTGCCGCCGTGGTTGGTGCCGATCATCCGCATGCCGCCGACCAGGACCGTCATCTCCGGCGCCGTCAGACCCATGAGCTGGGTTCGGTCGAGCATCAACTCCTCGGCCTTGGGCGCGTAGTCCGCCTTCAGCCAGTTGCGGTAGGCGTCGTGGATGGGCTCCAGCGGGGCGAAGGAGTCGGCGTCGGTCATGGCGTCGGTGGCGTCGCCGCGACCCGGCGCGAACGGCACGGTGACGTTGAAGCCGGCCGCCTTGGCCGCCTGCTCGACGCCGACGTTGCCCGCCAGCACGATGACATCGGCCACGCTCGCCCCGGTCTCGGCGGCGATGGGTTCCAGAACCCCCAGCACCTTGGCGAGACGCGCGGGCTCGTTGCCTTCCCAGTCCTTCTGTGGAGCGAGGCGGATGCGCGCCCCGTTGGCGCCGCCCCGGATGTCGGAGCCACGGAAGGTGCGGGCGCTGTCCCAGGCGGTGGCGACCATGTCGCCGACCGACAGGCCGCTGGCCGCGATGCGCGCCTTGACCGCGTTCACGTCATAGCCGGTGGGACCCTTGGGCACCGGATCCTGCCAGATCAGGTCCTCCGCCGGCACGTCGGGGCCGATGTAGCGGTCCTTCGGTCCCATGTCGCGGTGCGTCAGCTTGAACCAGGCGCGGGCGAACACGTCGGAGAAGTAGGCCTGATCCTTGGCGAAGCGCTCGGAGATCTCCCGGTAGACCGGGTCCATCTTCATCGCCATGTCGGCGTCGGTCATGATCGGGTTGTGCCGGATGGAGGGATCCTCGACATCGACCGGCTTGTCTTCCTCCTTGATGTCGACGGGCTCCCACTGGAACGCCCCGGCCGGGCTCTTCTTCAGCTCCCACTCGTGATTGAGCAGCAGCTTGAAATAGCCGTTGTCCCACTGCGTCGGATGGGTGGTCCAGGCGCCCTCAAGGCCGCTGGTGATGGTGTCGCGGCCGCAGCCCTTGCCGGTCGGATTGCGCCAGCCGAGGCCCTGCTCCTCCAGGTCGGCGGATTCGGGGTCGGGACCGAGCGCGGAGGCGTCGCCGTTGCCGTGGCACTTGCCGACGGTGTGGCCGCCGGCGGTCAGGGCCACGGTTTCCTCGTCGTTCATCGCCATGCGGGCGAAGGTCTCGCGCACCTGGGCGGCGGTCTTCAGCGGGTCCGGGGTACCGTTCACGCCCTCCGGATTGACGTAGATCAGGCCCATTTGCACGGCGGCCAGCGGGTTTTCCATGGTCTCCGGCTGGTCGACGCTGCCGTAGCGGCCGTCGCTCGGGGCCAGCCATTCCTTCTCGGCGCCCCAGTAGGTGTCCTTCTCCGGGTGCCAGATGTCCGCGCGGCCGAAGCCGAATCCGAAGGTCTTCAGCCCCATCGACTCGTAGGCGATGTTGCCGGCCAGAATGATGAGGTCGGCCCAGCTGACCTTGTTGCCGTATTTCTTCTTGAGGGGCCACAGCAGGCGCCGCGCCTTGTCCAGGCTGACGTTGTCGGGCCAGGAGTTCAGTGGGGCGAAGCGCTGGTTGCCGGTGCCACCGCCGCCGCGCCCGTCGGCGGTGCGATAGGACCCGGCGGCGTGCCACGCCATGCGGATCATGAGACCGCCGTAGTGTCCCCAATCGGCTGGCCACCACTCTTGGCTGTCAGTCATCAGGGCGCGCATGTCCTTCTTCAGCGCTTCGAAGTCCAGCGTCTTCACCTCGTCGCGATAGCGGAAGTCCGCGCCCATCGGGTTTGGCTTCGTATCATGTTGGTGAAGGATGTCGAGGTTCAGCGCATTGGGCCACCAGTCCATGTTCGAGGCGCCGCTGGCCGTGTTCGCGCCGTGCATGACGGGACACCCGCCGGTGTTCCCCGTTTTCTCTCCGTCCATGAGTTCCTCCCTGAGTGTCAAAGCCCGGATTTGATCCGTGTTCCAGCAGAGGTGATTTCAATACGCATGTCCAATCAATCATACTAACATTAATAATCGAACATATCGATGTATTTCGGATGCCACCGACCGAGTCTGTCACCCTTTCGATGTGGCCGGAGTGTCAAGCGGCGCTGAATGATGAAAACCATCGAGAGGCGATCGTGCCGTGGGTTCGGGAGCGGGCGTGATGGGTTCGGCCTACCGGGCCTCGGCGCCGATCTCACCTGGATGAAGACCGCGATCGACGAGCCGTCAACGGACACCCGCGCGTATGAACGACTGCACGAACTGGCGTTGGAACAGCAGGAAGGCCAGCATCGACGGGGCCACGGAGAGCAGCGTCGCCGCCGAGACCACCGACCAGTCGACGCCTGTTTCCGGCGCCCCGAACACCCCCAGGCCGACGGTCAGGGGCCGCGTCTCGACCGAGTGCGTGACCACCAGCGGCCACAGGCAAAGTGTTCCAGTGGTGACTGACCGACACCAGCCCATAGGCGAGGTACGTTGGTCAGGCGAGCGGCACATGGACCCGCCACAACACCCCAACTGTGCTGCAGCCCTCCAGCCGGGCGGCCTCCTCCAGTTCCTTCTGCGTGGACTTGAAGGCCTGTCGCAACAGGAAAATGCCGAACGCGCTGGCCATGTAGGGCAGGCCGATGCCCAGAATGGTACCGACAAGGCCCAGGTGGGCCAGCGTGGCGTCGTTTTCCACGATCAGGATTTCCGGTGCGATCATCAACTGCACCAGCACCAGCGCAAAGGCGATGTCGGCCTGACGCTGGCTCAATTCCATGGGGGTGCCTCTCCCGTCGGCGTTGCCATGAACGCGCGAACACCGCCGGTCACCTGATCACGCGCCAGATGAGTCATCAAATGAAAATCCGGTGACTGTTGTGTTGCAGCGCGAGTGCTCGAATGAACAGGCGGGGCCGTGTGACAACGGTGGCGCCGGGCACGCGGCGGATGCGCGCGAGATTTCCGGGGACGGGTTCGGTTGCGATCCGTGACCCGCCGTGTCGTGCTGGCGGCGAACCCGGCGCGGTTTGGGTCGCGCCAAGGGTTCCTGTCAGACATTCTTCAACCGCCGCGTGGCCGGTGAAGGGCCATCCTGGGACCTGTTGGGGAATCCCCTCTTGACACGCGTCCCGGCATGCGTAGAGTACCGCGCTCCCGAGGCGGCGCCGTGATGGTGCCGCCCGGTCAGGTTTTGTCTTCTCATCCCCTTCCTGTCCGTGCGAGTGAGACCATGTTCGCAGTGATCAAGACCGGCGGCAAACAGTACAAGGTCGCCGAAAACGATGTGATCAACATCGAGAAGCTGGAGGCCGAGGACGGCGCCAGCATCACCTTCGATGAAGTGCTGATGGTCGGCGACAAGGTCGGCACGCCCACCGTGTCCGGCGCCAGCGTCTCCGCCACTGTGGAGAGCACCTTCAAGGACAGGAAGGTGATCGTGTTCAAGAAGCAGCGGCGCCAGAACCACCGCCGCAAGAAGGGCCATCGCCAGACCCTGACCCGGGTGCGGATCACCGCCATCTCCGGATAGGGATCCGGGCAGCGGGCCGACAAGGCAAGCGAGAAACGGAGAGCATCATGGCTCACAAGAAGGCAGGCGGCTCGTCCCGGAACGGCCGCGACTCAGCGGGACGCCGTCTCGGCGTCAAGAAGTACGGCGGCGAGGTCGTGCTCGCCGGCAACATCATTATCCGCCAGCGCGGCACCAAGTGGCATCCGGGCGACAACGTCGGCATGGGCAAGGACCATACCCTGTTCGCCCTGAAGGACGGCAATGTGGCGTTCCGCAAGGGCTTCAAGCGCCGCACCTACGTCTGCGTCGAACCGGCCCAGCCGGTCGCCGAGGCGGCGGAGTAGGGCGCCCGGCACGCGCGCCCGCCCACCCCTCTGGGTGGGCCGCCGTCGATGAAGGGGAATGGCCCGGCCGTTCCCCTTTTTTGCGTTTATTGGACAGCCCGGCTTGCGGGGCACGCGGTCATGAAATTCCTCGATCAGGCCAAGATCTTTCTCAAAAGCGGCGACGGCGGCCCCGGCTGCGTTTCGTTCCGGCGCGAGAAGTACATCGAGTTCGGCGGCCCTGACGGCGGCGACGGCGGGCGCGGCGGCGACATCATCGTCGAGGCCGTGCCGAACCTGAACACGCTGATCGACTTCCGCTACCGCCAGCACTTCAAGGCCGAACGCGGTATCCACGGCATGGGGGCGAACCGCACCGGGCGGGGCGGGCAGTCCATCACCATCCAGGTGCCCGTCGGCACCGAGATCCTGGCCGACGACCACGAAACCCTGCTGGCCGACATGACCGCGCCGGGTCAGCGCGTGACCCTGTGTCGGGGCGGCGACGGCGGCTTCGGCAACGCGCGCTACAAGTCCTCGACCAATCAGGCGCCGCGCAAGTCCGGCCCCGGCTGGCCGGGCGAGGAGCGCTGGGTCTGGCTGCGGCTGAAGCTGATCGCCGACATCGGTCTGGTGGGCCTGCCCAACGCCGGCAAGTCCACCCTGCTGGCGGCCGTCACCCGGGCGCGGCCGCGCATCGCCGACTACCCGTTCACCACCCTGCATCCGAACCTGGGCGTGGCCACGGTGGACGATCACGAAGTCGTTCTGGCCGACATCCCCGGGCTGATCGAGGGTGCCCACGACGGCGCCGGCCTGGGCACGCGCTTCCTGGGGCATGTCGAGCGCTGCCCGGTGCTGCTGCATCTGGTGGACGGCACCGAGACCGACGGCGTCGATGTCGCGGAGGCCTACCGCATCGTGCGCGCCGAACTGGACGAATACGGCGCCGGGCTGGCCGGCAAGCCCGAGGTGGTCGCCCTGACCAAGGCCGACGCGCTGACCGAAGACCTGATCGCCGACCAGAAAAGCCGCCTTGAGGACGCCTGCGGGCGCGAGGTGGCGGTGATCTCCAGCACCTCCGGGCGCGGCCTGACGGAGGTGCTGCGCGCGCTGATGCCGGCCGTCCGCGCGGCGCGGGCGGAGACGCACGACCCCGAGCCCGATGACGCGGCGGAGGAGGCCTGGACCCCATGACCGCCGAGACCGGGCAACCCCTGGCGCGTGTGCCGGCCGCCGGGCGCATCCGCGCGGCGCGGCGGCTGGTGGTCAAGATCGGCTCGTCCCTCCTGGTGGACGACCGCACGGGGAAGACGCACCGCACCTGGCTGGACGCGCTGACCGACGAGGTGGCGTTGCTGCGTCGGCGCGGGCAGGAGGTGATCGTCGTCTCCTCCGGGGCCATCGCCGTGGGGCGGCGTATTCTCGGCCTGCCCCAGCCGGGCCGCGCCCTACGCCTGGAGGAAAAACAGGCCGCCGCCGCCACCGGCCAGATCCGGCTGGCCCACGCGTGGCAGGAGGCGCTGGCCCACCACGACATCACCGTGGCGCAGATCCTGCTGACCCTGGACGACAGCGAGAACCGGCGCCGGTACATCAACGCCCGCAAGACGCTCGAACAGTTGCTGGCGCTGGGTGTGGTCCCGGTGGTGAACGAGAACGACACCGTCACCACCCAGGAGATGCGCTTCGGCGACAACGACCGCTTGGCGGCGCGGGTGGCGGCCATGGTCTCGGCCGACGCGCTGGTGCTGCTGTCGGACATCGACGGCCTGTACACCGCCAACCCGCGCGTCGATCCCACCGCGCGGCGCCTGGACGAGGTGCGCGAGCTGACGCCGGAGATCGAGGCCATGGCCGGGGCGGCCGGCTCGTCCATGGGCAGCGGCGGCATGGTCACCAAGCTGATCGCCGCCCGCGTGGCCATGGATGCCGGCTGCGCCATGGTGATCGCGCCGGGCAAGGGGTTGGGGCCGCTGGCGGCGCTGGAGGCCGGCGGGCCGGGCACCTGGTTCCTGCCGGCGCAGGAGCCGCGCGCGGCGCGCAAGCGCTGGATCGCCGGGGCGCTGAAGCCGGAGGGCACCGTGGTCCTGGACGCGGGCGCGGCGCGCGCGTTGTTGCGCGGCAAGAGCCTGCTGCCGGCCGGGGTGACGCGGGTGGACGGCGCGTTTCAGAAAGGCGCGCCGGTGCGCATCGTCGATGCCGACGGCCGGTCGCTGGGCGTCGGGCTGTGCAACTATCCCGCCGAGGAGGCGCGGTTGTTGCTTGGCCAGCACAGCGGCGATATTGAACGGGTGCTCGGCTACCGGGGACCCGACGAACTGGTGCACCGCGACGACATGGCGCTGACGGTGGCGGGGGAGAACGGATCATCGTCGTAGGTTGGGGTGAGGCCCAGAGGGCCGAACCCCAACGGCAGCACAGCCGAGGGGTGTTGGGGTTCACTCCGCTCACCCCAACCTACGCATAGAGAAGGCTTGACCATGGACGCGCTCGATCAGACCACCGACATCGACGCCCTGATGCACGACATCGGCCGGCGCGCCCGCGCCGCCGGGCGGGTGCTGGGCACGGCGCCGACCGAGGCCAAGAACCGTGCGCTGACCGCCGCCGCCGCCGCCCTTCGCGCCCAGGCCGAGGCCATCAAGGCCGCGAACGCCCAGGACATGGCGGCCGGTGAGGCCAAGGGGTTGTCGAAGGCGATGCTCGACCGGCTGTTGCTCAACGATGCCCGCATCAAGGCCATGGCCAAGGGGCTGGAGGACGTCGCCGCGCTGCCCGATCCGGTCGGCACGGTACTGGCGGATTGGGACCGCCCGAACGGCCTGCGCATCGCCCGCGTGCGCGTGCCGCTGGGGGTGATCGGCGTGATCTACGAGAGCCGGCCGAACGTCACCGCCGACGCCGCCGCCTTGTGCCTGAAGGCCGGCAACGCGGTGATCCTGCGCGGCGGCTCGGAGTCGTTTCACTCGTCCCACGCCATCCTGGCCGCCGTTCACGCCGGTCTGGCCGAGGCCGGCTTGCCCGCCGACGCCTGCCAGATGATCCCCACCACCGACCGCGCCGCCGTGGGGGCGATGCTGCGGCTGTCGGACTTCATCGACGTCATCGTCCCGCGCGGCGGCAAATCGCTGATCGAGCGCGTCACCGCCGAAAGCCGGGTGCCTCTGTTCAAGCACCTGGAGGGCATCTGCCACACCTACATCCATGCCGCCGCCGACCCGGGCAAGGCGCGGGCGATCACGGTCAACGCCAAGATGCGCCGCACCGGCATCTGTGGCGCCACCGAAACGGTGCTGGTGGACCGCGCCGTCGCCGCCGCCATGGTCCCCGCGTTGGTGGAGGACCTGACGGCGGTTGGCTGCGCGGTGCGCGGCTGTGCCGAAACCCAGGCGTTGGATGCGCGGGTGCAGCCGGCGACGGACGCTGACTGGGACACGGAATACCTGGACGCCATCGTCTCCATGAAAGTGGTGGAGGGGCTCGACGAGGCCATCGCCCACATCGCCGCGCACGGCTCCGACCACACCGACGCCATCCTCACCGAGGATCCGGCCGCCGCCGAGACGTTCCTGAACGCCGTGGACAGCGCCATCGTCATGGTCAACGCCTCCACCCAGTTCGCCGACGGCGGCGAGTTCGGCATGGGCGCCGAGATCGGCATCGCCACCGGCAAGCTGCACGCGCGCGGCCCGGTGGGCGTCGAGCAGCTCACCAGCTTCAAGTATCAGGTGCGCGGGTCCGGCCAGACGCGGCCGTAAGAATGGCGAGGGCAAGATGCCCGACACAGCCACCGTTCATCCCCTCACGCCCGACCGCTTCCCCGACCTGGAGGCGCTGTTCGCCACGGGGGGCGAGGCCCGGGACTGCTGGTGCATGTACTGGCGGGTGACGCCGAAAGGCTGGGATGCCGGCAGCGGCGAGACGCGCCGCGCGGCGTTCCGCGACCGTGTCGCGGCCGGGCCGCCACCGGGCCTGCTCGCTTATCGCGGCGCGGAGGCCGTGGGCTGGGTGCAGGTGACGCCGCGCGCCGAGGTGCCGCGCTTCAACCGCGCGCGCTCGGCGAAGCCCAGCCCGCCGGACGCCGATCTGAACAGCGTCTGGGCTCTGTCCTGCTTCTACCTGCGCAAGGACGCGCGCCGCCGGGGACTGATGACGGTGCTGGCCCGCGAGGCCTGCGCCTTCGCCGCCCGCCATGGTGCGGCGGCCGTCGAGGCCGCGCCCATCACCCCGCGTCGACCCCTGATGTGGGGCGAGGGATACGTGGGCATTGCCTCCGCCCTGGAGCGCGCTGGGTTCTTGGTGGTCGAGACGCGCACCGACCTGCGCAGCCTCATGCGCTGGGTACCGTGAGTCCCGTCCAGCGCGCGATCGCGCTGGGCACCGTTGACGGGGTGTGGACCGCTCCCTAGATTTCGGCTCACCCTGGGCCGCTCGGCCCGGGAGATCGACATGTGGATGGCACCGCCCGATGGTCACCCCGGTTTCGCCCCTGACGGATCTGGACGCGCGCTCGCGCGAGGTCTTCCAGCGGCTGGTTGACACGTTTGTGGAGACCGGCGAGCCGGTGGGCTCGCGCACGCTGTCGCGCAAGATGTCGGTCGGCGTCTCGCCGGCCACCATCCGCAACGTCATGGCCGACCTGGAACAGGGCGGCCTGCTGTATGCGCCGCATGCGTCGGCGGGGCGGTTGCCGACAGAACTGGGCCTGCGCATGTTCGTCAACGGCCTGCTGGAGGTGGGCGCGCTGGATACCACGGAGCGCACCCGGATCGAGACCATGTGCCAGGCCGCCGGGCGCAGTCTGGAGGGCATGCTGGAGGAGGCGACGACCCTGCTGTCCGGCCTGTCCCAGTGCGCCGGGCTGGTGATCGCGCCGAAGACGGACGCGCCGCTGAAGCATATCGAACTGGTCCACCTGGGGCCGGGGCGGGCGCTGGTGGTGATGGTGGCTGCCAACGGCACGGTCGAGAACCGGGTGTTGGAGGTGCCCCGCGGTCTGCCGCCGTCGGCCCTGGTGGAGGCCACCAACTATCTCAATGCGCGGTTGGCGGAGCGTACCCTGGACGAGTCGCGAGAGGCCATCCTGGCCGACCTGGAGACGGATCGCAGCCTGCTCGATGACCTGTCGCGCAAGGTGGTGGCCGCCGGTCTGGCCACGTGGTCGGACGACAAGCCGGGCGCTGCCCTGATCGTGCGCGGGCAGGGCAACCTGCTCAACGACGTCAGCGCGGTGCAGGACCTGGAACGGATCCGCGCCCTGTTCGACGTGCTGGAGACCAAGGAACAGGTCCTTCGCATGCTCGATCTGGTGATTGACGCCGAAGGGGTGCAAATCTTTATTGGGGCGGAGAACGACCTGTTCACGCTGGCCGGGTGCTCGCTGATCGTGGCGCCCTATCAGAACAGCCGCGAAGAGATCGTTGGCGCCATCGGCGTCGTCGGCCCCACGCGCCTGAATTACCGGCGCATCGTGCCGCTGGTGGACTACACCGCGAAGGTGATCGGCCGCCTGATCGGTTGAGCCTCGTGTTTTCGACCTTCTGAAACGGATATGGACCCGCGATGACTCAGACCCATGCGAAGGATCAGCCCCGGGACGAGGCGCCGGACGCCACGCCGGAGGCCGAGGAAACCGTCGAGGACACCACCACTGGCGCCGAGGACGCCCAATCTTCGGACGGCGCCGACGCGCCGGCCGTCGAGGATGATCCGGGGGCGCGCATCGCCGAACTGGAGGCCGAGGTGGCGCGCCTGAACCGCGAGTACCTGGGCGCCCTGGCCGAGGCGCAGAACACCAAACGCATGGCCGACAAGCGCATCCAGGACAATTCCAAGTACGCGGTCTCCAATCTGGCCAAGGCCATCCTGCCGGTGGCCGACAACATGGACCGCGCGCTGGCCGCGGCCCCCCAGGAAGCGCGCGAGGCCGACCCGCACCTGAAGAACCTCGCCGTCGGCGTGGAGATGACGGCCAAGGAACTGCTGAACGCCCTGGGCCAGTATGGGGTGAAGCGCATCGAGGCGATGAACCAGCCGTTCGATCCCAACCTGCATCAGGCCATGCAGGAAATGGAGAATCAGGACGTGCCGGCCGGCACGGTGGTGCAGGTCTTCCAGGACGGCTATGTTATCCACGACCGCCTGCTGCGCCCGGCCATGGTGGTGGTCTCCAAGGGCGGGCCGAAGCGGCAGGCCCCGGTGGCGGATGCATCCCAAGCGGAGGGTGGCGCCGGCGGTCAGGGTTTGGACACGAGCGTCTAAGCCCGGCGGGCGCGCCGTCGGTTTTCGGTGCGGATGAGAAAGAAACAGGGACCCGTTGTAGGGCGGCTGGTTAGGGCTATCGGAAATACGCGTTTCCGCCAGCGTCCGCGATACCCGTTGGGACGGGACACGGCGCCGCCCCAACTGGCTCCGGAAACGGGGAAAAGCCAGAGCACGCCCGTTTTGCGGTCAGATCTCCTGCTGGCTGGACGGCGCGGGCCGGGCCTGTAAACTCCCGGGTGTGGATCGCCCTCCAGACCCGGGCCCAGGCGGGAATCGGCGGTGGAAAAGCGACCCCTGTGTTTCCGTGTGCTCAGCGGCCTGCTCCTGATCGGAACGGATCAATCGGACATCGTACGACGCCATGACTGCCGACACGCCGCCCACCGCCGCTCTGATCGTCATCGGCAACGAGATCCTGTCGGGGCGCACTCAGGACGCCAACGTCAAGTACATCGCTGGACGGCTCTCGGCCATGGGCATTCCGTTGCGCGAGGTTCGCGTCGTGCCGGACGAAGAGGCGGCCATCATCAAGGCCGTCAACACGCTCCGTGCCCGCGAGACCTATGTCTTCACGACCGGTGGTATCGGTCCCACCCACGATGACATCACGGCCGCCAGCATCGGCGCCGCCTTCGGCCTGCCGGTATTGCGTCATCCGGAGGCGGAGCGCGTCATGCGTGACGCCTATGGCGATGACATCACCGAGGTCCGCTTGCGCATGGCATCCATGCCGGAGGGCGCCGCGCTGATCGAGAACCCGGCCAGCGGTGCGCCGGGGTTCCGGGTCGGGAGCGTGTTCGTGCTGGCCGGCGTGCCCTCCATCATGCGGGCCATGTTCGAAAGCCTGGCGCCGGGCCTGACCGGTGGGCCGCCCATCCTGTCGCGCGCGGTGACCGCCACGGTGCGCGAAAGCGAGGTGGCCGAGGCCCTGTCCGCCATCCAGGACCGCTGGCCGGACGTGGACCTGGGCAGCTATCCCTGGGCGCGCGGCGGCCAGATCGGCACCACGCTGGTGGCGCGCGGCACCGACAAGGCGGTGCTGGAGGCGGTGGTCACCGACCTGTGCGCCCTGATCGACGGCCTGGGCCTGGACGCGACGATTCAGGAGGGCGGCGGGTGACGCGTTCCGCTCGGATCCAGATCAATGCGCGGAGACGGTCGGCGGGCGCAGCCTGACGCGGAACAGGCGAACCGACTTAGCGGAGACGCACGCCATGCCCCTCACCCGGCACGAACGCAACGCCATCGCCTTCATGGCGCGTCATGTCGTGTACGGCCTGACCGGCGCCGTCACCTTCGGCGTCGGCCTGCTTTGGACCGATATCGGCGGGTTGGGCACATTGGTGCTAAATTCGGATCACTGGCCCCTGAACCTTCTGATGCTGTTCGCCGGGCTGTTCGTCACCTTCGGGGGCGTGGCCATCGGTGTTGGCGTCATGACCCTGGGCGAGGATCGCTATTGATCCGAGAACGCGCCGATCCTCAAGGCGTCAGATCAGAAACAGGGTGTCCAGGGCCGAGAAAAGGTCGTCGCCGAACGCGGGGCCCTTGTGGATGATCGGTACCTGCTTGGGGATCAGGGCGAGTTGTTCGCACTCCGGGTCCAGACTGGTGATGAGCGCGACCGGCACATTGCGCGTTTCGGGCATTGCCGTCAGGCCGATGGTCAGGTCGATGCCGCTCAGGCCGGGCATGACGGCGGAGATGATGACCATGTCCGGCTTGGTGCGCACGATCAGGGGCAGGGCCTCGAACGTCGCGCTGATCTGGACCGTGCGGTAGCCGCACTGCTGCAACTCCCGCTCGACGAAGTGAGTCTGCGCGCCCGGTTCCATGACCAGCATGATCTCGACATCGCGCGCCTTGATGTCGCCGATGGCGAAACCGCGCTTGGCCGGCAGCCGGCGGACCAGGGGGGCTTGTTCGGCGTCGGGGGCGATCCGGCCTTCGGTGACGTCCAGCACGACCTCAAGGAACCGTTCCAAATCGCCGAGGATGAGTTCGGGCGAAACGTTGCGGGTTTCGGAGAGATAATCCCCCAGACGCAGTCCGAGCGCCGTCAAGGGACTGAGTCCCAGCGTGTCGCCTTGGCCGCGTAGCGAAAGCCCCAGGCGGTGGCCCGTTCGGATGGTCTCGGGCAGGCCTGCCTCGTCGTGGCGGGAGGCTTCGACGGCCATCATCAGGTCGCGGGCGGCATCGCCGACTTCCTCCAGGAACTCCTGACGCATTTCGGCCAGCACGGCCGCCGCACCGCTTGCTTCCGCGCTTTTTCCCATGGCCTTGGTCCGTGTCCGGTGAGTGTGGGCTGGCAAGGGGCTGGCGCGGGTGCTCACGTCAGGTCGGCGGCTCGGCCGCATCGTCGAGGCCGGCCAAGTCGTCGAGACCCGCCACGTCGCGCAGACTGTCCAGAAGCTCCGGGTCCACGGTTATGGACGCGGCGATGGCCTGGGCGTCGGTGTTGTGCTCGACATAGGGACGGTAGCGCATGTCCTCGCCAAGGACATGATTCATCAACCATCCGCGCAATGATACCTGAAGCTCGTGGGGATCCACCGAGTCCGGATCGTTCTGGTAGGAATCCAGCCACTCCCGGACCTGTGTTTTCAGCGAGACATGACGACCTGCGTGTTCGGACGCGCCCGGGAAGTTGGCGGCCCGCAGCAGCGCTTCCTCACGATTGAAGTGATAGGTCGTATAATCCCAAAGACTGTTGAGGACGCTGCCGACCACCCAGTTGCTTTCGGGGGCGCTGAAGGCGTGGGTCAACTGGTTGATCAGACTGATCAGGATCCGATGGTCCTTGTCCATCTCCGGAACACCGACCGACCATCGCTCGGTCCATGTCAGAAGCGGCGTGTCATTCTCGGTCCCGCCGGCCTTCTCCGCCGCCTCAGCCTTCACCTCCACGCCGATGACGTCAAGGTCCGCGTCTTCTTGGCCATCGGGGTCGCCCTTGGGGCCGGGGTCCAGCGCGACGGTTTCCTCCAAGACCGGGAGGGTGGTCTCCGGCAGGGCTTCCTCGAACACAAGGTCGTCAACATCGCTGAGGCCGCTCTCGGTATCCGATTCGACCGGCTCCAGAACCTCGAGGTCCTCGATCTCGCCGTCGTGGTCCTCCAGGACGTCCGTTGCCGGGTCTGGTTCCGGCACGGGCGGGGTGTCGGGCGGCTGAGTCGGATTGGCGTTGCCGCCGGTTCCGAAGGCAGTGGAGACCAGGGCCTCCGACCGGCTGATCGCGGTCGCCAGGTCCACATCGCCGGATTCCATGGCCTGGACACTGTCCTGAATGTGGTCGGTCAGTGTCCGCAGTGTGGCGACCAACTGCTCATTGGTCCGTTCCAGGGATTCGATCCGCTGATCTTTCTGGTGCAGGTCCTGCAGCATGGCCGTGTAGCGCTGCTCGACGACCGTGAACAACTCGTTTAGCTTGTGGAGGTGAGCCCGCCGTTGGCTCTGGTGTCCATCCAGACTGGACACGGCTTCCTGTGCCGCCGCGATGACGCCATTGGCGATTTCGCTTTCATTGTGGTCTTGTCCGCCCATGCCCGCGCGACCTCCTGCCGAGACCCTGATCACGAGGGCCAAATACTATCATGGAGAATTCGGGGGGACAAAGCGCCCATGCGCTGACGCGGGCGATCATTCGGCGGTCCCGCCGATCCTAGCGGTTTTGACGGCGGGGGGTGGACGGACGGCGTTGACGAATAGGTTGGTTAATGCAGGGGGCGTCGTCCTTGACCTGTCTTTCCAGGAGCTTCAGGGCGAGCCTGAAGGCGGGGTGGCTGAAACCGCGCGCTTGGTGGCCGAGCGATTGCACCGTCTCGCGCCGGTCGATGCCCTCCTGGCCGTGGGGCCGCCGTGGTGGCTGGGGATCGCCGCGCGGATTCGGGCGGCGGCTCTCGATCCGGATCCCCCGCGCTGGCTGGTGTGTCCCGAAGCGGACCCCGTGGCGCGGGACGGCCGGGACGATGCGCACATCCTTGCGGATTTGGATGCCCTTGCGCGGGCGGAGGCGGATTGGATCGGGCGGCCCGGGGCGCTGCTGGCGGACGTCCGGACCGCGCGGGACCTGACCGCTTGGCTGGAGAGCCTGTCCCACGCCGCCCGGCACCGCCGACGGTGCGCCGACGCGCGGCGGGTGAGCGTGGGTGTGGTCCTGGTCCACCATGACCGGCCGCGCTGGCTGGGGGCGGCGTTGGACTCGCTGCGGGCGCAGACCCGCCCGCCGGATCAGGTCGTGGTGGTGGACGCGGCCAGTTCTTGCCCGCGCGCCCGGGCGGCGCTGGATGCGCTCGCCGCGCGTGAGGACGCCTTCCCGATGCGGGTGCTGTGGCGCGCCGAGTCCAGCCTTGGGGCGGCCCGGGGCGTCGGCGTGGACGCTCTGGACATGGACTGGGTCCTGTTCATGGATGACGACAACATCGCGCCGCCCGGCGCGGTGGAGGATTTCGCGCGCGCCGCCGCGACCGAGAGCGCCGACATCTGGACATGCTGGGCGGCCCTGTTCGCGGGGGAGGCGCCGCCGAGCGGCGGTTCCGGGGCCGACGGGTGGTATCGGCCCCTGGGTCCGGTACCTGGCCTGCTGGCGCGGGGCAACAACCTGGGCGACGCCAACATGCTGGTCCGGCGTGCCGCGTTCCGGGCGTTGGGCGGCTTCGACCCCGATCCGACCGTCGGTGCGGAGGACTGGGATTTCCTCGTCCGGGCGTGGCTTGCCGGCGTGCGACAGGGTGTCATCCCGCGCCCGCTGGTGTGGAAGCGGCTCTCGCCGGATTCGATGTCGCGGACCATGGACCATGACCGGGCGCGGACCCGCGTTGTGGGGCGACTGCGGGCGGGGGGCCTGCCGGTGTGACCCGATCCGGCGAGATCCCGCGACAAGCGGACCGCGCGCGGGTCTGCCTGGTGACCACCGAAATCCTGGGCGTGACGCGCACAGGCGGCATCGGCACCGTCATGACCGCGCTGGCCGACCTGCTGGTGGGCGAGGGCCACGACGTCACCGTTCTGTGTCTCAATGGACGGCGGGTCATGGACGGTGACTTCGACGGTTGGGCGCGGCACTACCGGAACCGGGGCGTGACTCTGGAGCCGCTGCCGCCGGTCGGCGCCGATGCTGTCACGCCGCCGATGGCCGGCGTCTGGGCGCGGGGCACGCTGGCGCGGCGCTGGCATGTTCTGCGCTGGCTGGACGGGCGGGCTTTCGATCTGGTGCATTTCAACGACTGGGGCGGTGAGGCCGCCCTGTGCGGGCAGGCCCGGGCGCTGGGAGTGGCGCTTCGGCGGACGCGGCTGGTCCTGGGGCTGCACGGGGCCTCGGACTGGACCATGGCCGGCAACGCGGCGGGGTTCGCCGAACTGGAACGACTGGTCCAGATGGACCTGGAAAGGGTCGCGTTGTCGGTCATGGACGCGGTGTGGGCGCCGGGCCGGTTCATGCCGGACTGGCTGGCCGGGCGGGGCGTGGCGCTGCCGCCCGTCCGGATTATGCCGCAGCTCATGCCGGGTCCCGGGCCGTCGCGGCCGTTCGATGGTGATGGACCCATTGAGGATCTCGTGCTGTTCGGTCGCCTGGAGGATCGCAAGGGTGTGGCGGTGTTCCTCGACGCGCTCGATCTGCTGGCGGCGCGGGGTGGCGCGGGACCCCGCCGGGTTACGTTTCTCGGCCGCGCGGGCACCGTGGAGGGGGAGCCCGCCGGGCGGGTCATCGCGCGTCGGGCGCGGGAGTGGCCGTGGTCGGTGGCGGTGCTGGATACGTTGGATCGGGCGGGCGCGCTCGAATACCTGCGCGGGGCGGGGCGGCTGGCCCTGGTGCTGGCGCCGATGGAGAACTGTCCCTTGACGCTGCACGAATGCTTGGCCTTACGGGTGCCGGTGCTGGCCAGCGACACGGGCGGGATCCCGGCGTTGATCGCGGAAGGGGATCGGGCGCGGGTCCTGGTTCCTCATGAGGCCATGGCGCTGGCGGATCGGCTTGGCGCTGTCCTGGGCCGGCCGTTCGCGGCGGCGCGCCCAGCGTTCGATCCCGATACGGCGGCGGCGCGGTGGCGGGGGTGGCACCGGGACCTGCTGGCGCGGCCGGCGGACCCGCCAAGCACAAGCATCGGTTCCCGGGCGGAGGGGGCGACCATTGTGCGTCTGACGGCGCCTGATGGGCGGCCGTGCCCGGTGTGGAAGCATCTGCTTGAGGCGTCCGACCCTGAGGAGGGCGCGGTGTGCCTGCTGACCGACGCCGACGAACTGCGATCCGACGCGCTGTCGGATCTGGCCGCCGTCATGGCCCGCACTGGGGCGGATGTCCTGGCGCCCGGCTGGCGCGAGGGCGGGAACGGCGGCGGCGGTCGCGCGCGGTTGTGTCTGGACGGTGCGCCGGCGAGCGCCTGTGTGGTCAACGTGGTCGCCGGCCCCGGACTGGTTCTTGGTCCCCGGGCGCGGGCGGTGGCGGCCCGGGACTGGGACCCGGCGAGCGGGCTGTGGGGTTTGGTGGCACACTGCGAGGCGGCTGGATTGGTCTGTCGCGCCGTTCCCCTGGTCGCGGTGGAGCGGGCGCCGCCCTGGCGTGATCCGGGAACGGCCCGGGCGTTGGCGCCCCGTCTCTGGGCGGGCTTGGCGCGGGCGGATCGGGCCGAGTTGATCGCCCTGTTCGCCAGCGGGCTGTCGGCCCGTTGCGACTCGGATGGGGGGATGGGCGTTGGCGCGGCCGCCCGCCGGGTCGCGCGGCGTGACCGGCGTCGCGCGCGGGTGTTGTGGCGGTCGTGGCCATGGCGCTGGACGCGGCCGTTACGGAACATCACCCGGGCGCGCCATGGCTTGGCGCCGGAACCGCCCGAGCCGCCGCTTCTGACTGCGTCTGGCGATGCCAGCGCGGTCCTGTACGGCATGCTTGTGTCCACGTCCTGGGCGCTGATGGCCGGGCCGCGTTTGGTCGTGACCATGGCGCGCGGGGCGCGGCGCCGCCTCTTCGGTTGCGTCCGGCGCCCGCGCGTGGATAGTTGAATCGGGGGACGAACGGGGGTGGTTCAAGGCCGGTTGCACAGCGGATGGGCGTGACGGATGGTCGGAACCGGACGGGACAGCGACGGAAACGGTCTGAGGCGGGTCCTGGTGGTGGAGGACGACCCGGCCGTGCGGGGGCTTGCCGAGGTTGCGCTGCGCGATCTCGGTGGTTTTGAGGTTCTGTCGTGCGGTTGCGCGGTCGAGGCGCTTCGTCTGGGGCCCGCGTTCGATCCACAGCTCTTAGTGCTGGACATGCAACTTTCGGACCTTGAGGGGCCTGCGCTGTCGCGGGCCTATCGGGACGCTTTGACCGGCGACGCGCCGGCGACGATCCTGCTGACCGGCCGTCCCGATCTGGGAGAAAAGGTGCGTCGAACCGATCCCGGGATTATCGGCGTTCTGGGCAAGCCGTTCGATCCGCTGTCTCTGGCGGATCGGGTTCGGGACGTGTGGAGACACTGGCGCAAGGAGAGCCTTTCATGACCCAATCCCCCGGGACCGGTCGCGCGCGGGGGCAGGAACTGCTGCTGGAGAGCCTCGCGCAGTTCGTCAATGGTGTGGACGAGTACCGCCGGGACTTGGAGGCCGAGAGGCGGGCGCTGGAGGACGACGGCGGTGACCCCGGGGCGCGACTGGCGGCGGTGCGGCGCGCCTCTCGCACCGTTCACCGGCTGGCTGGGGCGGCGGGGTCCTTCGGGTTCGCGGCGGTCGGACGTCAGGCGTCGGCGCTGGAACTGCTGCTTGAGGGCGTGCTGGCGGCGAACGCGGCCCCGTCTCCGGCCGTTCTGGCACAGATCGACCTGATGGCGCGGCGGTTGACGGCCAGTGCGGCGGGGCTGACCAGGGAGCAGTCCAGCCTTCTGTCCGGCTCGGCGTCCGGAGACCGGGGGCCGGGCGACCTCGCGGGGGAGTCGCGCCGCCATCTGGTTCTTGTCGGCGCCATCGGCGGGAGCCCGTGGTCGGCGATGGCCGAGCGTCTGCGCGGCTATGGCTGGCGGGTGGACGCGGTGCCCGATGCGCGCGCGGTGGAGGATGCCGCGATGGCGGGCGATGGCCCCGCGCCCGGAATGGTTTTGGTGGATCTTGAAACCGTGCCGGACGATGCGCCCGTGATCGGGCGGTTGGTCTCGGCGGAGGGACCATGGGCCGGTGTGCCGTGGTATTGGACTGAGGCGCAGCCGTCGGCCCAGGTCAGGGCCGGGGCCGTCGGCGCCGGGTGCGCCGGCGTCATGGCCAAGCCGGTGGTGGCCGAAGCCCTTCTGGATCATCACGCGGCGGTTCGCGAGGCGGCGCGCGACGACATGCCGAGGGTCCTGATCCTCGACCCGGAACCGGCGGTGGCGGGGATGCTGGCCCATGTGCTGGAAGGGGGCGGCGCCGTGGCCGAGGTGGCCGCCGGTCCAGACGGACTGTTGCGGGCTGCCACCGGAAACGCGGAGGAGGGTGGGGTCGACGCCGTCATCATGGTGGCCAGGGAGGACGGTGCGGGGGGCGTCAACATCGTCGATCTGGCCATGGCGATGCGGCAGGACCCCGTCTACGACATTCCCGGACTGGTTCTGGTGGTGCCGACGGTCGATCTGGATCCGGTGGCCAGCGTTCTCGCACGGGGGGGCGACGTGGTGGCGGCGGCCCCGTTCGATCCGGACCTGCTGGCGGCGACGGTTCTTGGCCAGGCGGTTCGGGCACGGGGGCGGCGTCGGCGCTGCCAGCGTGAGGGACAGGGGCCGGTTCTGGTGCGTAAGGCACTTGAGCGCGTGTTGCGGCGCTGGCTTGATCGGGCGGAACGGCTTCAATCGCCGCTGGTCGTGGCCTGGGTGGCGCCCGAGTCGTCCGCCCGTGGGAAGGCGGCGGACGCCACCCTGGTGCGGTTGCTGCGCGAGACACTGCGTTCGTCGGACGTTTTCGGGCGTGGGCCGGACAACGGGTTGGCCGTGATCCTGCCCTACCTGTCCGAAGACAAGGCACTGTCGCGTCTGTCGGTGGTGTCCGACGGTCTGGCGAGACTGGAGGGCGGATGCCGCCTTGATGTCGGCGTGGCCGTCGCGGCGTCAGGCGAGTCGGTGGCCACGCTGCTGCAACGGGCGCGGCTTTACGCGCGCGGCTGATCGGGCTTCTCTTGATCGGGCCAGAGCCATGCCGCGCCGCGCACGCCGCTGGAATCGCCGTGACGCGGTGGGCGTAGACGGGTCGTGACCGTGTCGGAGAACACCCAGCGCGGCCATGCCTTCGGGACGAGGTCGTACAGCGCGTCGATGTTGGACAGGCCGCCGCCCAGGACGACGATCTCGGGATCAAGGATGTTCAGCACCGTGGCCGTGGCCCGGGCCAGCCGGTCCGCATGGCGCTCCAGGCTCGCCCAGGCGGCTGGATCGCCGGCCTGCGCCCGCTCGGCGATCTCCGTGGCGTCGAGGAGATCGCCACCGGCGCGGGCGTGATCGGCGGACAGGCCAGGGCCGCTCAGGAACGTCTCGATGCAGCCCGACAGACCACAATAGCAGGGCGGACCCGGGCGCTCGTCGTCGTCGGGCCAGGGCAGGGGATTGTGCCCCCATTCGCCGCCGATGGCATTGGGCCCGGAGACCACCCGTCCATCAACCACGATCCCGCCTCCGACACCGGTTCCAAGAATGATGCCGAACACGATTTGGGCGCCCGCGCCGGCGCCGTCCGTGGCTTCGGACAGCGCAAAACAGTCGGCATCGTTGGCTATGCGCACCGGCCGGCCCAGGACCTGTTCCAGGTCCTGATGAAGGGGGTTGCCGATCAGCCAGGTTGAGTTGGCGTTCTTGACCAGACCGCTCGCCGGCGAGATCGTTCCGGGAATCCCGATCCCGACCCGTGGGGCGGTGGCGCCGGCCTCGTGTTCCAGGGTGGCGACCAGATCGGCGACGGCCGACACGGTCGCCGCATAGTTCCCGCGCGGCGTGGGGATGCGACGCCGCGCCCGCTCAGTGCCGGCTCCGTCCAGGACGAGGCCCTCGATCTTGGTGCCGCCCAGGTCGATGCCCAGGCGGACGCATGGCTGGGTGGGGTCGGTCGCGGATGCCGTCATGAGGCTCTGATCCCGGTGTTGGAAAGGTACGCCGGCGGTGCGGAGCCGCTTGCGTCGCGGCGGAAAGCAGGCTACCACCCGGAGCATGATGACGCATGGTCCAGGCGATTCGCCAGAGCCGCGCTCCGTCGGGGCCGGCGGTCTTCACTTTCCATACAGCGAGCCGCCGGCGCCAGGAACCGCTCTGCCGGTTGCGCCGGGTGTGCTGTGGCTGCGCATGCCGTTGCCGTTCGCGCTGGACCATATCAACCTCTGGGTCCTTGAGGACGGCGACGGCTGGACGCTTGTGGACACCGGAATTGCCACCGACGAGACCCGGGCGTTGTGGGATCAGCTGCTGGCGGGACCGCTGCGGGGTCGTCCGGCGCGGCGACTGATCTGCACGCATTTCCATCCGGATCACATGGGGCTGTCGGGCTGGCTGACGGAGCGCCTGGGGGTGACACTGTGGGCCTCGCTGACGGAATGGGCGTTCGGGCGCCAACTGGCCGCCATGTCCGATCCGGAGTTCGCCGCCATCTCGCGGGGGCTGTATGCCCGGGCCGGCTGCGGAGACGACCTGCTGGATCTGGTGGAGCGGCGCGGAAATCCCTACCGGAGCCGTGTCGTGCCGCATCCCCTTTCGGTGCGGCGACTCATGAACGGCACGGATGTGCGCATTGGCGAGGCGGACTGGCGTGTGGTGACAGGGCACGGGCACTCCCCGGATCATGTCGGGTTGTGGTGTCCGCATCGCCGGTTGCTGATCTCTGGGGACCAGGTGCTGCCGCGCATCAGTCCGAACGTCAGCGTCTGGCCGACGGAGCCGGACGCCGATCCCCTGTCGCTGTTTCTCTCCAGCCTGCATCACTGGCGCGCCAGCATCGACGATGATGTGCTGGTGTTGCCCTCGCACGGCCTGCCGTTCCGGGGACTGCACGCGCGCCTGGGCGTGCTGCTGCATCATCACGACAGCCGTCTGGATGAGACGGTGGACCTGTGCCGGGAGGGACCGCGCAGCGCCATGGACCTGCTGCCCCATCTGTTCCGGCGGGAGTTGGACGATCATCAGTTGTTTTTTGCCCTGGGGGAAACGCTGGCGCATCTTCACCATCTGGCGTCTCAGGACCGGCTGTCTCGCGCGGTCGGGGCGGATGGCGTGGAGCGCTTCCGGGCCTGCTGACGATGTCCGGCCATGGACGTATCGGCGTGTCTTGGCCGGTTGCTTCGGCGGGGGTATGGTCAAGGCGATGGGCCGGGAACGGCGTGTCAGTGGAGACGGTCGCGATGTGGGGCGAAGACATGGACGAGATGGCTGGGGAGGCTCTGTTTCGACTGGTCACACGGGCCGATTTCGACGGCATCGTCTCGGCCGTGTTGCTGCGTGAGCGCGGGCTGATCGACGAGGTGGATTTTGCGCGTCCGAACGACATGCAGGCCGGCCGGGTGCCGGTGACGGATCGGGACATCACCTCCAACCTGCCGTATGTCGAGGGCGTTCATCTGGCGTTCGATCACCATGTCTCCGAGGTGACTCGGGTCGGTGCGCGTGACAATCTGGTGATCGACGGCAAGGCCCCGTCGGCGGCGCGTGTCATCTATGAGTATTATGGTGGGCGCGGGGGATTTCCGGACATAAACCCGGAGATGATCGAGGCGGTCGATAAGGCCGACAGTGCCGATTACGACGAGATGGACATTCTGGCGCCGGACCGCTGGACGATGCTGAACTTCGTCGTCGATCCGCGAACCGGACTGCATCGCTTCGCGGAGTTCGCCATCTCCAATGAACAGTTGATGCGGGACCTGACGCACTACTGCCGGCGCCACTCCATCGACGAGATTTTGCATATCCCCGATGTCGAGGAGCGGGTTCACCTCTACCTCGCCCACAAGGAAAAGGCCGAGCATCAGGCGCGTCGGCACGCACAGGTGCGGGACAATCTGGTGATCGTGGATTTCCGCTCCGAGGCCTTTCTGTATGCCTGCAACCGATTTATGATCTATGCGCTGTTCCCGGAGGCGAACATCTCCCTTTACCTGTTGCCGGGTTCGCGAGAGGGGCTGATCGAGATTGCCGTCGGCCGGTCGATCATCAACCGCTCCTCCCGCACCGATGTCGGGCATCTGATGCTGGAATACGGGGGCGGGGGACACGCCACCGCCGGCACCTGTCAGGTTCCGGCCTCCGACGCGGACGAGGTCGTGGCCGTTCTGGCCGACCGCATCGTCGCCGCCGGCTGAGGGGCGGCGTCGCGCAGTTCCTTTTTCAATATGCGGAGTCATCAATGACCAACGTCGCCGTGGTCGGCGCCCAGTGGGGTGACGAGGGCAAGGGCAAGGTGGTGGACTGGCTGTCGGAACGGGCCGACGTGGTGGTCCGCTTTCAGGGCGGGCACAACGCCGGGCATACTCTGGTGGTCGACGGTGAGGTCTACAAACTGAGCCTGCTGCCGTCCGGTGTGGTGCGCGGCAAACTGTCGGTCATCGGCAACGGTGTGGTGATCGACCCCTGGGCGCTGTTCAGCGAGATCGACCGGCTGTCGGCCCAGGGCATATCTGTTTCCCCCGATGTGCTGAAGATCGCGGACAATGCCTGTCTGATCCTGCCCATCCATGGAGAACTCGACCGGGCCCGGGAAGAGGCCGCCGGCGGCGGTCGCATCGGCACCACGGGGCGCGGCATCGGCCCGGCCTATGAGGACAAGGTCGCGCGCCGGGCGGTTCGGGTGTGCGATCTGGCCGAGCCGGAGACGCTGCAGTTCAAGCTGGACCGCCTGTTGACCCACCACAACGCCCTGCGCAAGGGCTTGGGCGCCGACCCTCTCGACGGAACGGCGCTGCTGGATCAGCTTCGCGAGGTGGCCGAGCGCTTCGGGCCGTACGTGGCGCCGGTCTGGCAGATTCTGGACGAGGCGCGGCGCACCGGGAAACGCATCCTGTTCGAGGGGGCCCAGGGCGCGATGCTGGATGTGGAGCATGGCACGTATCCCTATGTGACATCCTCCAACACCGTTTCGGGGCAGGCGGCGGCTGGCTCCGGCATGGGGCCGGGCGCGGTGGCCTACGTGCTGGGCATCACCAAGGCCTATACCACACGAGTCGGCAGCGGCCCTTTTCCGACGGAACTCCAAGACGCGGTCGGCGAGCGCCTGGGGCAGCGCGGCAACGAGTTCGGCACCGTGACCGGTCGGCGGCGTCGCTGTGGCTGGTTCGATGCGGTCATGGTTCGTCAGGCCCTGAAGGTCGGCGGTGTGGACGGCATCGTGCTGACCAAGCTGGACGTGCTGGACGACATGGACGAATTGAAGGTGTGTGTCGGGTATGAGCTGGATGGTCGGCACATCGACCATTTTCCATCCGGGATGGCCGCCCAGGCGCGGGTGCGGCCGATCTACGAAACCCTCGACGGGTGGCGGGACAGCACCAAGGGCGCCCGGTCGTGGGCCGATCTGCCGGCCAGCGCCGTCAAATACGTCCGGCGAATCGAGGAACTGATCGAGACCCCCGTGGCCATCCTCTCGACCGGCCCGGATCGCGAGGAAACCATTCTGGTGCACGATCCCTTCGCCGACTGATGCCCGGTTTTGCCGTGACGACCGATGATCGGGACGCCCGTTAGTCAGTTCGTAATGATATTGGCTGAAGAATTGTTCCGACACCGCGCGGCCCGACGGTCGTGCGTCCGTGGAGCGGTGGCGCGCATGCCCCGACGGCATGCGGGCGAGCGGGTTTTCGCTCGTCCATGGGGCGGGTGCTGGCTCGCGGCTCGTAGGCGCCGACGGCGGCTAGCGTGCTCCTTGAGAAGGGCGGGCGGATGGCGGCGGAAAAGGACAGTGTGAAAGAGGGGGCTGCCCTGGCCGGCATGGCGGCCACGGGAACCGGCCCGACGGTCGCGCTGAAGGATCGCTTCGATATCTTTTACGAAACCCCGTTGCCGTCTCTGGATACTCCGAACGCGACGGCTTATGCCGCGGAGGACAAACGCCAGAAGGGACGGGCGCTGTTCGCACTGGTGGTCACGGGCAAAATGCCGGCCCGTGTTCAGGTGATGAAGCACCTGCGTGGTGTCCGCACACCGGGATTAATGGGACTGGTGGAATGGGGCGTGGTCGAGTGGCCGCCTCTGGATGCCGTGCGCGTGGCGCTGATCTACGAGCAGCCGCTGGGCGGGCGGGTGATGACCAGCCTGACCGAGACCATCAGGCCCATCACCGATCAGCACTTCGTCAAGAATATCCTGCGTCCTCTTTGCGTCGCTCTTGGTGAGATGCACAATCACGGTGTGACGCATCGCGCCATTCGTCCCACCAATATGTACTGGACCGACGCCAGCCAGAGCCGGATCGTCTTGGGCGATTGCACCACCGGGCCGGCGGCGATGGATCAACCCGTCGTGTGCGAGCCGATCGAATCCGCGATGTGCAATCCGGAAGGACGGGGCGTTGGCGGGTACGATGACGATTTTTATGCTCTCGGGGTCACCATGGTCATGCTTCTCGTCGGGCGGGACCCGACGGCGGGGCTCGGCGAGTTGGAGATCGTCACGCGAAAGCTGCACCATGGCTCGTATCCGACGCTAGCCAGCGATCTGCGCCTTCCCCTGAACATGATCGAGGTTTTGCGCGGCCTGCTGGCGGATGATGTGGGCCAGCGCTGGGACTTCGAACAGGCCGACCTGTGGTTCAACGGGCGGCGGATGTCGCCGGTTCAGGCCCGGCCCTTCAAACGGGCGCAGCGGGCGTTCGTGTTCATGAACCAGGAGTATTTGGCGCCGCGCCATCTGGCGCATGCGATGGCCAACAACTGGGACAGGGCCATCCCGGTGGTGCTGGAGGGCAAGCTCGAAATCTGGCTGCGGCGCGGGCTGGAGGACAACCAGTTGGCCGATCAGGTGGCGATGGGGATCCGGAACGCCACGGCCTTCGGGGAAGGAAACACGTCCGCAGTGAAGGACGTTGCGTTGGCCAACGTCCTGATCGTTTTGGATCGGGACGCGCCCATCCGATATCGGGAGTTGCGGGCGCACCTGGACGGCATTGGCGGTGTTCTGTCCGCGCAGATGATCCGTGGCAAGGATACCCGGCTCGTGACGGATTTGATTATGCGCGACATTCCCAAGATGTGGCTAGGTGTCCGCGAGAAGTTTTCCCCAGAATTCGTGCAACTGACAAGCACATACAAGGAATTGAGGGAGCACCTACAGGACGGAATGAGAAAAGGTTTTGGATTGGAGCGATGCCTTTATGAAATGAACGACAACCAGTACTGTCTTAGTCCGTTGGTGTCCAGAGAATTCGTGCTGGAGATCCGGGACGTCCTCCCGGTCCTTGACAAGCTCGCCGCCCGCATGGACTCCAAGGGCAATCCCCTTGACCGGCATATGACGGCGTTCATTGCCGCTCGGTTTCCGAAGGATATCGGGCCGCAGTTGTTGGCGTTGAACGAGGATGCCCCGAAACGGTCCACGCTTGGGATGCTCAGTTTGCTGGCGGTTCTGCAATGGCGCCTGGGGCCTGAGGCGGTGCATGGGCTGTGCGGTTGGGTCGGCGGCCTGATCGGGCCTGTCATCAACAGCTATCAAAGCCGCGAGCGGCGCCGGTCACTGGAGCAGGAAGTGCCCCGACTCGTGCGTAAGGGAAGCCTTCCCGAGCTTTACAACTTCGTCGATGACGCCGACGAGCGGAAGGCCGACTTCGACGAGTTTCAGCGCGCTCGGGCCGAATGGGCCATGACGCAGCAGCAGATCCACGCCATGCAGGCCGGAAAGGTCGGCGCGGACAAGAATGCGGAACGCAATGGCCAGCGTGTCGCGGCCACCGGTTCGGTGGGGGTGGGCATCGTGACCACTGTGATTGTTCTGATGGGCTATCTGCTCTGAAGACGGTCGCCGGCTGGGACGAACACAAGGGTGAAACCGTCGTAGCAGAGGGAGCACAAGGTATGGGAGTTGGGTTCTCCGCCAAGATCGGCGGTGTGCTTCTGTTCGCGGTCGGACTGTTTCTGTTCTTGCCGACGGTCCTGTATCTGGTGGTGACCATGTTGCCGACCGCCGTGGCGCTGGTGGTGGACCGGTCGGCCAGCCGCGCCGGCTGGCTGTGCGTGGGCGGCCTGAATTTCGCGGCGGGGTGTCCCGGTCTGTTCGAACTGTGGTTCGAGGACGGGTCGTTGGAGCATGCCACGGCCATGATCAGCGACGTTTTCGCGCTGATGATGATTTACGGCGCGGCGGCGCTCGGCTGGTTGATCTACATGACCACACCGCAGATCATCGGGACCTTCATGCAGATGACGTCTGATCGCCGCATCGCCCGGCTGAAGGCGCAGCAGAAGAAACTGACGGAAGACTGGGGTCCGGAAGTGGGCCACGACGTGGACTGAGGACCGCCATGGCACGCCAATACGAGACCCTGACAGGGACACACCGGGCCTTCGTCGAACGACAGCAGATGTTCTTCGTGGCGTCGGCCGCTGCCACGGGCCGCGTGAATGTTTCGCCGCGCGGCACCGACTGTTTCCGGATCGTCGACGACCGCACCGTCACGTATCTCGACCGCACCGGCAGCGGCAACGAAACCGCCGCCCACCTGTGCGCGGACGGACGGTTGACCGTGATGTTCTGTGCGTTCGAGGGTGCCCCCATGATCCTGCGCCTGTACGGTCGCGGCCGGGTCCTGCGGCGCGGCGGAGCGGACTATGCGGCGATGCTGGCCCGGCACTTCGACGGCCGGGAACCGATTGGACCGCGCCAGATCGTCGTGCTGGACGTTGATCTGGTGCAGACCTCCTGCGGCTTCGGCGTGCCCTTGTATGATCATCGCGGGTCGCGCGATGCGTTGGACCGGTGGGCCGAGGCGAAGGGCGAAGAGGGTCTTTTGGTCTACCAGCGCGAGAAGAACGTCCGCAGCATGGATGGATTTCCAACCGGTCTGTTCGATGACACGAACATCGAATCGTCCCATTAGGGCGCATTGCGGGCGTTTGGTCTCACACAACGCGGTTCGCCCCCCGCCATTCCGAAGGGGCCGTGCGGCTGACGCTGTGTTTCCAATTCGTGCCGATCTCCACTAGGCTCATGCCATGTTCATCGTTGCCGTCGCCAACAGCAAGGGTGGGTGCGGAAAGACCACCGTGGCCACCCATATCGCCGCGCACTTCGCCGGGCGCGGATTTCGCACGGGTCTCGCTGATCTGGACCGTCAGCAGAGCGCGCGCGCCTGGTTGGGCCGTCGCCCCCAGGGTCTGTCGGCGATTTTGGCGGTGGACCTGGACGTCGAGGACGGCAAGCTGCCGAAGAAGCTGGACCGGTTGGTGGTGGACTGCCCGGCGGCCATGACCAAACAGACGGTCAAGGATGTGGTCGCACAGGCCGATACGATCATCGTGCCGGTGCTGCCCTCCGCCTTCGACGAGGACGGGACGCGCCGTTTCCTGGGTCAGCTTCTGAAACTCAAGCCGGTGCGCAAGAACCGCCGCGATGTGGCGTTCCTGGCCAATCGCGTGCGGGCGCGGACCCGCGCGGCGGATCGGCTCGACGCGTTCCTGGCCGACCTTGAGTTTCCGGTCGTGGCGCGTCTGCGTGATACGCAGCAATACGCCAATGCCGCCGCGGAAGGGTTGACGCTGTTCGATACGGCCGGCGCGCGGGTTCAGTCTCATCGCGACGAGTGGGGGCCGCTGCTCGACTTCCTGGAACGGTGCGTGGATTAAGCGGTCCTTACCGCGTTGTCTCGAACAGGAATGTCCGCGCGATTTCATTCGAAAGCTGATCGTTGCGGGTGATGACGTCCGTCAGGTAGCGGTGCAGGCCACGCCGGGTGATGTCCTGGGGCCGGCCATAGCGCAGGCGGGCGTGCATCTCGCCGGCCAGCCGGGTGCATTCCGAATTGGTGCGCAGCGTCTCCAGGATCGGCGCCGCCTCGGCGTAGCAGGCGTGCAGCGAGCGCGGGAACTCGCGCCGCAGCACCAGCAGTTCCACCACCTGACGCGGCTTGATGGTGTCGCGGAAAATGGTGCGGTAAGCCTTGAACGCGCTCATCGCCCGCAGCACCGCGCCCCACTGATAGTAGTCCACGGCCTCGTCGGCCTCGCCGTCGTCGGGCACCAGCACATGATACTTCACGTCGAGCAGTCGCGCGGTGTTGTCGGCGCGCTCCAGCATGCTGCCCAGGCGAGTGAAGTAGTAGGCGTCCGTGGTCAGCATGGTGCCGGCGACGATGCCGGTGAACAGTTGGCAGCGCTCCTTGACCCAGTCGAAGAATTCGCGAAATCCCCGTTCCACCAGCCGCGAATATTGGATGTCCTGCATCTCTAGCCACGTCGTGTTCAGGCACTCGAACACCTCGGTCGGCAACATGTTGCGTTCGGCGCGGCCGTTTTCCCGCGCGGCGAGCAGGGTGGCGCGGATGGAGGACGGATTGTCGCCGCCCAGCGCCATGTAGGCGATGACGTGTCCGGCGTTGACCTCGTCATGGCGGGCCGCGTAGGCGTCGTCCTGGCCGGAAATGATCAGCGCGGGCAGCCATTCGCGTGTCTGGTCCTGGCCGCCGGGCAACTGCGACATGCGGTGGCTGACGTCGAGGATGCGGGCCATGTTCTCGGCCCGCTCCATGTAACGGGCCATCCAGTAGAGGTTATCGGCGGTGCGACTCAGCATGGCGGTCAGCGCTCCAGCACCCAGGTGTCCTTGGTGCCGCCGCCCTGGGAAGAGTTCACCACCAGCGAGCCCTCCCGGAGCGCCACGCGGGTCAGCCCCCCCGGAACGACGGTGGTGGTCTGGCCCGTCAGAACGAACGGGCGCAGGTCCACATGGCGCGGCGCGATGCCCTGGTCAACGAACGTCGGACAGGTGGACAGCGCCAGCGTCGGTTGGGCGATGAAGTTGGCCGGATCGGCGATGATGCGCTCGCGGTAGGCGCTGATCTCCTGCGTGCTGGCCTTGGGGCCGATCAGCATGCCATAGCCGCCGGAGCCGTGAACCTCCTTGACCACCAATTCCGACAGGTGCTCCAGCACGTAGGCCCGGTCGTCGTCATGCTTCAGGAACCAGGTGGGGACGTTGGCCAACACGGGTTCCTCGCCCAGATAGAAGCGGATCATATCGGGGACGTGGTGATAGATGGCCTTGTCGTCGGCCACGCCGGTGCCGATGGCGTTGGCGAGGGTCACCCGGCCTTTGCGGTAGGCCTCGAACAACCCCGGCACGCCGAGCATGCTGTCGGCCCGGAAGGCCTTGGGGTCGAGGAAGTCGTCATCGATGCGCCGGTAGATCACGTCCACCCTGCGCGGCCCCTCGATGGTGCGCATGAAGACGACGTCGTCCTCGACGAACAGGTCATGCCCCTGCACCAGTTCGACGCCCATTTCCTCGGCCAGGAAGGCGTGCTCGAAATAGGCGCTGTTGAATTGGCCCGGCGTCAGCAGCACCACGGTCGGGGAGTCGCGGCCGGCCGGCGCGACGTGGCACAGGTTGGCCAGCAGCGCCTGCGGATAGTGGTTGACCGGCGCCACCGAGTAGGCATCGAACAGGTCCGGGAACAGGCGCATCATGATGTCCCGGTCCTCCAGCATGTAGGACACGCCGGACGGGGTGCGCAGATTGTCCTCCAGGACGTGGAAATCGTTCTCGCCGGTGCGCACGACGTCGATGCCGCCGATGTGGACATAGACCCCGCCGGGCGGCGTGAAGCCCTTCATTTCCTCGCGGTAGAACTCGTTGCCGAGCACGAGATCGCCGGGCACGATGCCGGCCTTCAGAATCTCCTGGTCGTGATAGACGTCATGCAGAAACCGGTTCAGGGCCTGGATGCGCTGGCAGACGCCTCGCGACAGCATCTTCCATTCGTCGCGGCTGAGGATGCGGGGGATGACGTCGAACGGGATCAGTCGTTCGGCCCCGGCGGCTTCGCCGTACACCGCGAAGGTAATCCCGATGCGCCGGAACAGCATGTCGGCCTGGGCATGGCGGCGCGACAGCAGGTCGGGGGCGGCGGTGTCGAGCCATGCGCGATAGGTCTGGTAAGGCGCGCGAACCGTCGCGCCCGTGTCACTCATTTCATCGAACGGTGGGGCGGTTTCCCCCATTACAAGTCCCCTTGGTCCCGGGCCGGTTTCGGCGTCGCGCGGGTTTCTGTCGCGCGAGGCGGCGTGCCTGTTTCGAAAAGCTGCCCCAGTGATGAACGAACCGTCAACGGAAAAGCGTCGGCGAAATTTTGGGCAGGGCCGCGGCGGTCAGGTTTTTCTGGACCTTTCCGGCTCGGCCCCCATCATTCCGCAGTGTCTGTTCACCCGTGCTCCGGCCCGCCCATGAAGATTCAAGCCAATAAAGCTGCCGCCTTTGTCGCCTCGCCCGATCCGTCGATGCGGGCCGTGCTGGTCTACGGCCCCGACCGGGGGTTGGCGCGCGAGCGCCTGGACGCGCTGACCGTCGCGGTCGCGGGCGACGTCAACGATCCGTTTCGGGTCACCGAGATGGCGGCCGGCGCGCTGAAGGACGATCCGGCCCGGCTGGCGGACGAGGCGGCGGCGCAGTCCCTGATGGGGGGGCGCCGGGTGGTGCGTCTGATGGACGCCGGCGACGCCGTGGCCGGCGCCGTGGAGTCGGTGCTCAGCGGCGCCGGGGACGCGCTGGTTCTGGTGCTGGCCGGCGAACTCGGGCCGCGCTCCGCCCTGCGCAAGGTGTTCGAGGGCGCCCAGGCGGCTGCCGCGTTGCCCTGCTATGTCGATGACGGACTGGCGCTGGAGCAGGTGGTGCGCCAGACCCTGCAGCCCCACGGCATGAGCGTCGGGCGCGACGCCATGGACTGGCTGCTGGGCCATCTGGGGGGCGACCGGCTGCTGACACGGGCGGAACTCGACAAGCTGGTGACGTACAAGGGCGAGGGTGGGGAAATCTCCCTGGCCGAGGTCGTCGCCTGCATCGGCGACACGGCGGCCTTGGGCATGGATGACCTCGCCCTTGCGGTGGCCGACGGCGACGACGCCACGGCGCAACGGGTGCTGGACCGGCTGTTGCGCTCCGGGACCGGCCCGGTTCAGGTCCTGCGTGGGGTGTCCCGCCACTTCCTGCGGCTGCATGTCGCGGCTGGCGCGGTGGCCGAGGGCAAGTCGCCCGATCAGGCGGTCTCGGCCCTGAAGCCGCCGGTGATGTTCAAGATCCGCTCCCGCGTGGTGGCCCAGGTGGACCGCTGGCGCGGCGCGCGGCTGGGGCAGGCGCTGGACGTGCTGCTGGAGGCCGAGGCGGACTGCAAGGGCTTCGGCCCGTCGCCGGACGTGGTGTGCGCCCGCGCCCTGCTGCGGCTGGCCCAAGGGGCGCGTTCGGGCGCGCGGGCGGGGCGGCGGTAGGTCGGCGGTGATCCGCCGTTCCTAAAGCAGCTGGGCCACGGCCGCCTGGAAAGGATCGTCGGGGGAAAGGCACTCCCGCAGGGCGTCCAGGACCTGTTCGGTGAACTCGTCCACCACGCCGTCGGCTTCCTCCTCCGGTGTGATTTCCTTGTCCACCATCGTCGCCATGTCCTCCGCGACGAGCGCCGCGAACCGCTCTGGGCTCATCATCGCGCTCACCCGTTCCCAGTATCCGGGCTCGAACCAGGGACCGGACGGGCCCCGGTGGCCGCCCGCCATCAGATCGACCATCAGCGCGGTGCCGGCGCGGATCGTCGCCTCGTCCCGCCATCCGAACCGCTCCAGGTAGGCCGGGAACGCCACCTGATGCGCCGAGCATTCGTGCTCGGTGTCGCGCCACTTCAGGTACAGCCGGAACACGTCCAGGGAGTCGGGATCGAGGCACATCAGGGTCTGCAGCGCCCGTCCGAAGCCGCCGGTGAGATCGTCGGCGTAGGCTTCTTGAAGCCGGTTCGCCTCGGGATGTCGGACCCAGGCCAGCAGCAGGCGCCGCAGGGCCGGTGCCGCATCGACGAGGTTGGCCTCGATCAGGCCCCGGAAGAACCTCTCTTCGTCCCACACCGCGCCGCCCACGTCGAAATTGAGGTGTGTCGTGAGTGCCAGATCGTTGCCCCACAACAGACTGTCGACGTCGGTCTCGATCCGGTGGGTCAGCGCATCGAGGGTTTCGATCACGGCCGGCGCGGTGAAGGCGGGCAAGGCGGCGATCGGTGTCTTCGTCACGCGTTCCACGGCCTCGGAGTTCAGCCGGTCGTCGCAGGGGGGCAGGACGGTGTCGGGGGTATCGGGCACGAGCACGGTGGCGCGCGAGTCTGGCGCTCCGCCGTCCTCGGGCGGCGCCCATTCGATCCCGTCCACGTGCAAGAGGGTCCAGCCGAACGACGGATGCCCGAGCGCCAGCGTGTTGTCATTCCGCCACGAGAGGGAAAGCTTGTCGTGCCACGACGTTTGGGTCCGGGTGCCGTCGTGGGGCCAGTGTTCGAAGCGGAACAGGGGCGTGACATGCCCGTCCAGACGCACACCCCGCACGTCCGACGACGCGAACTTCACCCAGAACGCGTCGCCCGATGGCGCCCACAGAACGTCGTCCAGAAAACCATGCAGGGCGCGCAAGGGGGCCAGCGTTTCCTCCAGCGCCGAGAGGGCCTCGGGGTCGCTCGGAAGTACGAGCGGCTGTTTCTGGAACTCGCGACCCAGGGTGTGGAGACGGGGCAACAAACCCTCAAAGGCCGGGGTTTGTCGCACCCAACCCAGATCCGCCTCCGAGAGCATGCGGACGACTAGCGAGCGCTCCGCCACCGGCGAGCCGCCGTCGATCCGCCACAACTCCAATGTCAGGCCGACACGCGGCGGGCCGTGGTCGTCGGACGGCTTGGACACGCCCCGCCGTCCGAAGGCGCGGAGCGTCCCGCCCAGTCGGCCGCCCGGAGCGCCCTTCGGAGTTCCGGCGACGGGAAGCGTGGCGTAGTCGGAGCGGAGCGCGAAACGGCCATCAGGGCTGAGCCAGCGCAGGCGGCGCTGGTTCCTGTTCCGGTCCCGGAAGGACGGGTCCTTGATGGCATGAAAGGTGGCGCGCCAGGGATCGGTGGCGATCCGCCAGATCCCCTGGTCCGGCTGGCCCAGCCGCGCGTGCCCGGAGAAGACACCGACCAGCTCCCGCCCCGTGCCCGCAAGGGTCCCGAGGTTCAGCGGCAGGCCCTCCGGCGGCGCGGTGTCCGGGTCGACCGGCCCGTCGGCCTCGGTCACCGGGCCCCACAGATCGCCGTCCCGCCGGCGGAAGCTGGAGAACGCCACCTCCTGCTCCAGCGTGTCCAGCCGCCAGACCGAAATGCAGTCGAGGCCGAACGTCACGGCGCGGCCGGCGTCCATGCGGACCAGGGAGGTGCCCCACGGCGCCAGGAACCGCGTACGGCGGGTCACGCGACGCTCGGTCAGGTCATATACGGCCAGACCGGCGTTGGGCGCGAACACGAGCACCTCGGTTCCGCTCAGGACCAGGACCTGGCGGATCGTCCCTGTCTGAAACGGGACCGCCACCTGGGGCTCCGACCCGTCGGCCGGGTGAATCTGGACGCAGGAGATGCTCTGGGTCGAGCAGATGGCGGCACGCGGCAGGGCGGGCATGGCGACGGCTCCCGTTGGTGGAGATGTGCGGACAGCGGTGAACGAGGATCACGCGGGATCGGGACAGGGACTCCGATCCGGCCCGCGCCCGACGAACCGAGGGGATCACGGTGCGGGCACCAGACATACCGAACCGGTCCCGAATACTACAAAGAGTGTGGAGAGTCAGTCGCAACGAGCGGATGACGTCCGACGGCGGACGCCTTGCGTGACCCTCCGTGTCACTCTACCGTGAGCGGCGATCCCACACCGGAGCCGGAGGCACGGACCATGGAAGGCATCGTCCACACCTATTTCGAGGATCTGGCGGTCGGCCAGTCCGCGAGCTTGGGCAAGACCATCAGCGAGGCCGATATCCTGATGTTCGCCGGGGTTTCTGGCGACACGAACCCGGCGCACATGGACGAGGAGTACGCCGCCGGCACCATGTTCAAGGGCCGCATCGCCCACGGTATGCTCAGTGCCGCGATCATCTCCGCCCTGTTCGGCACCAAGTTCCCGGGGCCGGGCTGCATCTATGTCAGCCAGTCGCTACGCTTCAAGGCGCCGGTGCGGATCGGCGATACCGTGCGCGCCCGCGTCGAGGTGACCGAACTGATGCCGGACAAAAAGTTCGCAGTGCTCAAGACGACGGCGACGGTGCGGGATAAGGTTGTCGTGGACGGCGAGGCGACGTTGATGGTGCCGTCGCGCGGGTGATGGAGAGATAGAGCGGTGTCCCGAAACCTGATCTCGATCCTGGGCGGAGTCGGTATCGTCCTGGTGGTGCTCGCGGTGGGTCTGCTGCCGCGCCTGGAGTTCCTGGTGGGCGAGGAGCCGGCGGAGACCCACGCCGGCGGGCTGTCGGTCGAGATCGACGCCGACACGCCCATCGGCGGGCCGTTCACCCTGGTCAACGGAGCGGGCGAGACCGTCACCGACTCCTCGTTCCCCGGCCAGTATCTCCTGGTCTACTTCGGCTATACGTATTGCCCGGACGTCTGTCCGACCAGCCTTCAGACCATGGCCGACGCCTTGAACGCGCTCGATCCGGCCATTGTCGAGCGGATCCAGCCGCTGTTCGTCACCGTGGATCCGGAGCGTGACCGTCCGGCAGACGTGGCCGAGTATGCCGGTTTTTTTCATCCCAAGCTGATGGGTCTGACCGGCACCGTGGAGCAGGTCACGGCGGCGGCCCGGGCCTACAAGGTGTACTTCGCCAAGGTCGAACAGCCCGACAGCGCCGCGCCCTATCTGCTGGACCACAGCGCGATCACCTACCTGATGGCGCCGGACGGGACGCTGGCCGCGTTCTTCCGCCACGGCGAGCCGGCCGCCGATATGGCGGCGCGCCTGCGCGAAATCGTGGGCGAGGGCGGATCCTGACCACAGCGTGCCGGTTCGACTGGAAATCCAGCGCTGCAGGGGCTAAGGTCCCGTCACGAAATCGACATGCCCGCGCCTGGGCCGGAAGGGATCATGCACCGCTACGCCAACCCCACCCGTTTTCTTCGCATCGCCAATGCCGTCCTGCCCTGGAGCACCGGGGTGATGGTGCTGGCGTTCGCGGTCGGCCTGTCCTATGCCCTGGTGTTCTCGCCGCCCGACTATCAGCAGAGCGAGACCGTGCGCATCATGTATGTGCATGTGCCGTCGGCCTGGATGGGTCTGTTCGTTTACACCTGCATGGCCATCGCCAGCGGTGTCGCGCTGATCTGGCGTCATCCGGTGGCCGATCTGGCGGCGCGCTGCTCGGCGCCGGTGGGCGCGGTGTTCACCTTCATCTGCCTTGTTTCGGGTGCCCTGTGGGGCAAGCCCATGTGGGGCACGTGGTGGGTGTGGGACGCGCGCCTGACCTCCATGCTGGTCCTGCTGTTCCTGTACCTGGGCTACATGGCGCTGGCGGGCGCCTTCGATGACCGCCAGCGCGGCGCCAAGGCGGCGGCGGTGCTGGCGCTGGTGGGCTGGGTGAACATTCCCATCATCAAGTTCTCGGTGGATTGGTGGAACACCCTGCATCAGCCGGCCAGCGTCAACCCGGTCGGCGAAAGCGGTATCGCCATCGACGGGTCCATGCTGATTCCGCTGTTCGCCATGGCCATCGCCTTCAAGGCGTATTATGTCACCACCCTGTTGCTGGGCATCCGCCGCGAGATCGCGGCGGCGAAGGTCCGGTCGCTACGCTTGGCCGAGGTTCAAGGGTAGGCCGACAATGTGGTGGGCAACGGAACGTGGGATGCGGCGGGGACTGTTGTGGACAGCCTGATCACCTATCTGAACATGGACGGCTATGCGGGCTTCGTCTGGCCGTCCTATGGCATCGCGGCCGTGGTTATGGTCGGACTGTATGTGTCTGTCCGGGCAGGTCTGCGCCGCGACGAGCGGACACTGAGTCAGTTGCAGGCGGCCGGCGCCAGCCGACGCCGGCGCGGGACGGAGACTCCGGACCAGGGGGAACGGGACGGAGACTCGACGATGGACACGAGGGACGGACAACGCGACGGGACCGAAGACGGGGACGCTTTCAACGCAATCACACTCCCCGATGACGGAGGTCGCGCGTGACACGTAAGAAGCGCAGACTGTATTTTGTGGGCCTGGGCATGCTCGCGTTGGGCGGAGCGACCGCTCTTGTCCTGACGGCCATCGGCGACAACCTGCTGTATTTCTACAGTCCGACCGACCTGACCGAGCGCGAGGTGGCGCCCGGCCAGCGTTTCCGGCTGGGCGGACTGGTCGAGGAAGGCAGCGTCGAGAAGGACGGGGAAACCGTCCGCTTTGTTGTCACGGATTTGGTTCACACCATCCCGGTGACCTTCACCGGTATTCTGCCCGATCTGTTCCGGGAAGGGCAGGGCGTGGTGACCGAGGGTCAGCTTGGTCCGGACGGTCTGTTCACGGCGGCCAGCGTGCTGGCCAAGCATGACGAGAACTACATGCCGCCGGAGGTGGCCGACTCCCTGAAGGAGAGCGGCTACTGGGAAGAAGGGCTGGAAGGCGCCGAGGCCGCTGTGCGGTCGACCGGCGGCGCTGAACAGACGTCCCACTGAGCCCCGGAGCGCGAGGAGTCCGGCGATGATCCCCGAAATCGGCCATTACGCGCTGGCGCTGGGCCTGTGTGTTGCCCTGGTGCAGGCCATCGTGCCCTTGATCGGCGCGCAGCGGAACAATCTGGCGCTGATGGAGCTGTCGCGCCCGGCGGCGGTGGCGCAGTTCCTGACCATCGGCGTGGCGTTTGCGGCGTTGACCCACAGCTTTATCGTGTCTGACTTCTCTGTCAGCAACGTGTTCCAGAACTCTCACACCGACAAGCCGCTGCTCTACAAGATCAGCGGTGTGTGGGGGAACCACGAGGGTTCCCTGCTGTTGTGGATTATGATCCTGGCCGTGTTCAGCCTCGCGGTGGCGGTGTTCGGGCGCAACCTGCCTCCGACGCTGCGGGCGCGGGCGCTGTCGGTCCAGGCCATGATTACGGTCGGGTTTCTGCTGTTCATTCTGTTTACGTCCAATCCGTTCGAGCGCATCGATCCCGCGCCTCTGAACGGGCGCGGTTTGAACCCGCTGTTGCAGGACCCGGGACTGGCCTTCCATCCGCCCATGCTCTACCTGGGCTACGTCGGCTTTTCGATGGCCTTTTCCTTCGCTGTCGCCGCCCTGATCGAGGGCCGGGTGGACGCCGCCTGGGCGCGCTGGGTGCGGCCGTGGACCCTGCTGGCCTGGATCTTCCTGACCCTGGGCATCGCCCTGGGAAGCTGGTGGGCCTACTACGAACTCGGCTGGGGCGGCTGGTGGTACTGGGATCCGGTCGAGAACGCCTCGTTCATTCCCTGGCTGTCGGGGACCGCGCTGCTGCACTCGGCCATCGTGGTGGAGAAGCGCGACACTCTGAAAAGCTGGACCATCCTGCTGGCCATCGTCACCTTCTCGCTGTCGCTGCTGGGGACATTCCTGGTGCGCTCTGGTGTGCTGACGAGCGTGCACGCCTTCGCCACCGATCCCACGCGCGGCGTGTTCATCCTGCTGCTGTTGGCGGTAACGGTGGTGGGGTCGCTGTCGCTGTACGCGTGGCGGGCGCCGCAACTGAAGGCGGGGGGCGTGTTCGCCCCGATCTCGCGCGAGGGCTCGCTTCTGCTCAACAACGTGCTGCTCAGCACGGCATCGGCCACGGTGCTGCTGGGCACGCTGTATCCGCTGTTCGCCGACGCTTTGAACCTGGGCAAGGTCTCGGTGGGGCCGCCGTTCTTCAATGCCGTGTTCGTGCCGTTGATGGTGCCCATGGTTCTGGTGATGGCTCTCGGTCCCATGCTGGCTTGGAAGCGCGGCGATGCCTATGGCGCGGCGCGGCGTCTGTGGCTGGCTCTGGTGGCCGCCGCCGTGGTGTTCGCCGGAACCTACGTGGCGGCCGGCGGTGCTTTGACCGACGTCGGCGCGGCCTTCGGCATGGGGCTGGGCGCTTGGCTGCTCATCGGTACGCTTGTGGAGTGGGCCGAGCGCGTTCATCTGTTTCGCGTCGACCCCGTGACCAGCCTGAAGCGCGCCGCCGGCCTGCCGCGCGCCGCCTATGGCATGACCCTGGCGCACGCCGGGATGGCGATTCTGGTCATGGGCGTGGTCGGCAACACGGCCTGGAAGGGCGAGTCCATCCAGGTCATGTCGCCGGGCGAGGTGGTGGAGATCGGCGGGGTCGCTTACGAGTTCAGGGGCGCTGAACGCGTGGAGGGGCCAAACTATGATGCCGTGCAGGGCCGCTTCATTCTGCGTCGGGATGACGGCGCGGTGCTGGCGGTCATGGAACCTCAGAAGCGCACCTATACCGATCCGCCGATGCCCACCAGCGAGGCCGCGATCCACACCGATGGCATCACGGATCACTACGCCGTCATCGGCGACCCGTCGCCCGATGACGGGCCGGGCGCCTTTGTGACCCGATTCTATCACGAGCCGTTCGTGCCCTTCCTGTGGTACGGCGCGCTTCTGATGGGGCTGGGCGGACTGGTGTCCCTGACCGACCGGCGCCACCGCATCGGCGCGCCCACCCGGGCGCGCGCCCGTACCGCCGCTCCGGTGGGTGGAGCTTCGGCACGGGGGGCGGCGCGATGATGCAACGCCTGAACACGAAGCCGCGTGTCCGGCACTCCGAGGCGGGGGATTGATGATGCGCAGGATCGTCTATTTCCTTCCCCTCGCGCTGGTCGCGGTGCTTCTGGGGTTCTTCATCGTCGGTTTGCAGAAGGACCCCCGCAAGCTGCCGTCGGTGTTGCTGGACCGGCCGGTGCCCGCGTTCACCCTGGCCGGCCTGCCCGGGCGGGAGGGCGCGTTGACCGGCCCCGACGAATTGAAGGGGCAGGTCACGCTGCTGAACTTCTTCGGGTCCTGGTGCGTGGCCTGTCTCCAGGAACATGCCATGCTGAAGCGCATCCGGGCGGAGGGGCTGGCGCCACTGCATGGCATCGCGTTCAAGGATCAGCCGGAGGACACCCTGCGCTGGCTGGGGCGTCATGGCGATCCCTATGACCGTGTCGGCTATGACACCACCAACCGCATCGCCATCGAGTTCGGGATCACCGGCGCGCCCGAGACTTTCGTGATCGATGCCGACGGTGTGATTCAATACAAGCATATCGGCCCCATCACCGCACAGGTGTGGGCGGAAACCCTGCGCCCGCTGATCGAGGACCTCAGCACGCCATGAGACCCGGGAACAAACAGGCAAGGACAGGGACAGGGGCCATCGCGCGCGTGGTTGCCGGTGCGGCGGTCGCGCTGGCGGTGGCGGTCGGCGCGGGGTCTGCGGGCGCCGTCGAGCCTGACGAGATGTTGGAGGATCCGGCCCTCGAAGAGCGCGCGCGCGAGGTCAGCAAGGACCTGCGGTGTGTCGTCTGCCAGAACGAGAGCATCGACGAATCCAACGCCGACATGGCCCGGGACATGCGCCTTCTGGTGCGCGACCGCCTGCTGGAGGGCGACAGCAACGAGGAAGTCAAGCAATACCTCGTGGATCGGTACGGTGACTATGTTCTGCTGCGCCCGCCCTTCAAACCGACCACGTATGTGCTGTGGTTCGGGCCGGCCCTGATCCTGATCGGGGCGGTCCTCGCCGTGGTGTTCAGCTATCGCCGCAAGGCCGCGGCGCCGGCGGCGCCTCCGCCCCTGACCGACGAGGAAAAGGCGCAGTTGCGGACGCTTCTGGCGGAACGGGGCGAGGGGGCTGAGACCACCGGAAAGGCCCGGGCGGATCACACCAAGCCGAAGGCGCGCCGGGGAGGGCGGTCATGATTCTGCTTTGGATCAACGTCGCCATCATCTCGGCCGTGGTCATGGCCATTCTGATGTTCTCCTTGATGCGTTCCAGCGATCAGGAGGGAGCGGAGCGCGGCGAGTACGATCTGACCGTCTATCGGGACCAGTTGTCGGAGATCGACCGCGACCTTGCGCGCGGGCTGCTGACCGAGGATCAGGCCGCCGCCGCCCGGGTCGAGGTGCAGCGGCGCATGCTGGCGGCGGCCGGTGATCGGAAGGGTGGCGCCAAAAAGGGGGGGCGCGGCAAGGATCGCGACGCCGCCAACGTTGGTCTGTTCGGTCTGATCCCCCGGGCCATCGAACAGGGTCCCTGGGGAATCGCGACCCTCGCCGCCGTGTTCGCGGTCATCCCCATGGGCGCTCTGGCGTTGTATCTGGTGATCGGCTCCCCCTGGCTGCCGGGGCAGCCGCACGCCCAACGCGTTGCCCAGGCGGAGCAGGAGCAGATGGCCGGCCTGCCGGGCGAGGTGCGCGGTGAGATCGAGGACCGCCGCGCGGCCGTGGAGCGGGCGCCGGAGAGCGCGGAGGCCTGGCTGGCGCTGGGCCGGACCTATCGGCAGGCCGAACTGCACGATCAGGCGGTCGAGGCCCTGGAAAAGGCTCGGGACCTGGGATTGCCGGAGGATGAACGGGCCATTGCGCTGGGGGAACTCGGCGAGTCCATGGTCATCAATGCTCAGGGCCGGGTGACCGAGCGTGCTCGCCAGCAGTTCCTGGACGCCCTGCGCGCCGACTCCGGTGAGTGGCGGGCGCGGTTCTATCTGGGCATGGGGGCCGCTCAGGATGGGAACCCGAAGCGGGCGCTGGCCATCTGGATCGATCTGGCGGCCGATCTGCCGTCCGACGCGCCCTGGATGTCCACGGTGTCGCAGGGCCTGGCCGTGGTCTCGCAGAAAGCGGGGATTCCGCTGGAGAGCGTTGCGCCCGCGCATCCGCTGGAACTGGAATCCGGTGCCGTGGAGTTGCTGGCGCCGCCGGGAACCACCGACGATGAGGGTGAGGCCGGTGACCCGGGCGCGCGTATGCGGGCGGAGGCCGATGCCGCCCGGGAACCGGGCGAGGGCTTCAACGAAGACGAACAGGCCATGATTCGCGGGATGGTGGAAGGTCTGGCGGCTCGGCTGGAGGAAAATCCGGACGATGTCGAGGGCTGGCTGCGTCTGGCGGACTCGCGCGGCGTGCTGGGCGAGTGGGACGGGGCCGTGGCGGCCGCCGAACGCGCGGCCGAACAGGCGCCGGAGGATCCGGCGGTGCTCATCCATGCCGCCGACATCATGCTGGGCGCCATGGGCGCCGCCGGTGAGGTGGAGCCGCCCGCGCGCGTCTATGAGCTTTACGAGGCCGTCCTGGAGCAGGATCCGGAAAACGCTAAAGCCCTGTACTTCATCGGGTTGGGGGCGGCTCAGGACGGTAACGTGGCGCGCGCCCGCGACCTCTGGGAGCGGCTGCTCGTGCAGATTCCCGAGGACCAGCCGGCCCGCGCCGCCATCCAGAGACAGCTCGACGCCCTGCCGGCGGAGTAGGGGGGCGCCGATCTCCGGAGTTCGGCCATGACCGACTTCACCGACGAGCAGATCCAACGTTACGCACGGCATATCGTGCTGCCCGAGGTGGGCGGCACGGGTCAGGCGCGTCTGCTCGCCGCGCGCGTTCTGGTGGTCGGCGCCGGCGGGCTGGGTTCGCCGCTGATCCAGTATCTCGCCGCCGCCGGGGTCGGCACCATCGGCGTGGTGGACGACGACACGGTGGACCTGTCCAACCTGCAACGCCAGGTGCTGCACGGCGGACCGGACCTTGGTACGCCCAAGGTCGAGAGCGCGCGGCGGGCGGTGGAGAGGCTCAATCCGGACGTCCGTCTGATCCCCCACAGGACCCGCCTGACCGCCGACACCGTCGCGGGACTGTTGGCCGACTACGATCTCGTCTGCGACGGCTCCGACAATTTCGACACGCGCTTCCTGCTCAACGACGCCTGTCACTTCGCCGGAAAGACGCTGGTGTCGGCGGCCGTGCTGCGCTTCGACGGACAGCTCTCGGTCTACAAGACCCACGCGGGTGGTCCCTGCCTGCGCTGTGTGTTTGCGGCACCGTCGGCGCCGGATGCGGTCCCATCCTGTGGCGAGGCGGGCATCCTGGGGGCCATCGCGGGGGTTATGGGCAGCCTTCAGGCCACCGAGACCGTCAAGGAAATCCTGGGCATCGGCGAGGGCATGGCCGGGCGGCTGCTGCTGTTCGACGCGCTGGCGGGTGACGTTCGCTCGGTGAGGTTCAAGCCGGACCCGGACTGCCCTCTTTGTGGCCGCGCGCCCGCCATTTCCGACCTGTCCGGGCATCGAAAGACCCCACCCGAATGACCGTGCCGCAGCGGGTGGCTCTCGGCATTCTGGCCGGCGGCGCGGCGCGGCGCATGGGCGGTGCCGACAAGCCCCTTCTGCTCCTGGGCGACGGGAGGCCGGTGCTGGCGCACCTGCTGGACCGGCTCGCGCCTTGGCCCGGGCCGGTGCTGTTGAACGCCAACGGGGACCCGGCGCGGTTCAACGGGTTCGGCCTGCCCGTCGTGGCCGATCCGCTGTTCGAGGCCGACGGCGGTCCTGCCGGTCCGCTGGCGGGGCTGCTGGCGGTGCTGGAGTGGACGGCGGCCGCGCATCCCGACGTGTCGTGGCTGGTGAGTGTGCCGGGGGACGCGCCGTTCGCGCCGCCCGACCTGCTCGCCAGGCTGTGGCAGGCGCGGGTGGCGGAGGGGGCGGACATGGCCGTGGCCACGTCGGGCGGGCGGGATCATCCCGTCGTCGGCCTGTGGCCGGTTGCGCTGGCCCCGGCGCTGCGCGTGGCGATGGAGCACGATTCCCTGCGCGCGGCGCGGCGCTGGGCCGCGCGGCACCGCGCGGCGGTCGTCGCGTGGCCCACGGATCCGGTTGACCCCTTCATGAACCTCAACGCGCCGGACGATTTGGCCCGCGCCCACGCTTTGACCGCGCCAGCATGAGCGCGGGCACGCCGAGCAGTCCGACGGCGCCGACCATGGCGAAGGCCACGCCCCAGGCCGCCGGGGTCTCGCGACCGCCGGCCAGATCCAGTGTCAGGCCGAAGGCGACCGGTGCCACGAACGCCGCGCCGAAACCCAGCAGCGAATGCACCGCCAGCGTGGCCCCGCGCCGGCCGGCCGGCGCGGTCTCCACCGCGCCCGCGGTCAGCGCCGCCGAGTCGAGCTGGATCAGGCCAGCGTACACGATGGCGGCGAGCGCCAGAAGCGGGTAGGGCAGGCCGGTCAGCCAGCCAGCCGAACGCCAGGGCCATCAAGGCCGATGCCGTCATGTAGACCTGCATGGTGCCGGCCCGGCCGCGCCGGGTGGCCAGTCGCGCCCCGCCGATGCTTGCGGCCATGGCCACAAGCGCGCCGATGGTCGCGATTCCGCCAGGGGCCAGCGGGCCGGTCCTACATCACGGCCTCGACGGCCTCGACCTCCGGCACGTAGTAGCGCAGCAGGTTCTCGATGCCGTGCTTCAGGGTCGCCGTGGAACTCGGGCAGCCGTGGCAGGCGCCGCGCATGTGCAGATAGACCACGCCGTCGCGGAAGTCGTGGAAGATGATGTCGCCGCCGTCCTGGGCCACCGCCGGGCGCACGCGGGTATCCAGCAGTTCCTTGATCTGGCTGGCGATGGGCGAGTCCGCCACGGCCTCCGCCTCGCCGACGCTCTCCGTTGCCAGGATGGGCTCGCCGGCGGTGTAGTGGTCCATGATGGCGCCCAGCACCATCGGCTTCAGGACCTGCCAGTCGGCGCCGTCCGTCTTGCTGACGGAAATGAAGTCCGACCCCAGGAACACGGCCGTCACGCCCTCGATCCGGAACAGCCGTGCCGCCAGTGGCGAACGGGCCGCCGAGGCGGCGTCGCCGAACTGTGCCGTGCCGTCGCCCAGAACATCCCGACCCGGCAGGAACTTCAGGCTGGCGGGATTGGGGGTGGGCTCGGTCTGGATGAACATGGCGGCGGCTCCGTGATCCTGTCGGCGGCAAGGGCTCATCCGGTGAGTTAAGCGGATGCCTCCGATAAATCAAGACTAAAATAGTCTGGTATTGCGTCGGCGGGGAGCGGTGCGGTCAGGGATCGCGGCTCTTGCCGGCCCGGTTCAGGTCGGCGAGGTAGCCCTCCCAATAGGCCGCGCGGTTCTGCCCCAGGTCCCACAGGTAGTCCCACCGATACAGCCCGCTGTCGTGCAGATCGTCGAAGACGATGCGGACGGCGTAATGGCCGATGGGCTCCAGGTCCATGATGCCGACGTGGCGCCGGCCGGCGACGATCTGGCGCTGGTCGGGGCTGTGGCCCTGGACCTCGGCAGAGGGGCTGTGGACGCGCAGGAACTCCGCCGGCAGCACATGAACGGTGCCGTCGGCGTAGCTCAGGGTCAGGGTCTTGTCGGCCCGACTGACGGCGATGTCCACGGGCACGCGCGGCGAGGGGGCCTCGCTCATGCCGCCGGAAAGCCCGAGCCGGGGGCGGGGTCGTCCAGCGTGCGGGCCTCGTCGATCAGCATGATCGGCACGCCGTCGCGGATCGGAAAGGCAAGGCCGGCCTGCCGGCTGATCAGCTCGCGGTTCTCTCGGTCGTACTCCAGCGGCCCCTTGCCCAGCGGGCAGACCAGGATTTCCAGAAGCTTGGGGTCGATGGGGGTGTCGTCGGTGGCGCGGTCGGCGGCGGTTTCGGTGTCGGTCTCGCTCATGGGGGGTCCTTTGCGTGCTCCTGCTTCGGCCCGGCGGGGCCGTATCGTCCAATATAGGCCACCATCCCGTCGGACGCCAACGGCTCGACGTGTCCGGATCAGCGCATTCCCATGTCCTGGGCGCCTTCCGAAGGTCGAAGCCATGCCGGCACGTCCGATCTCTCATGGAGACCGCGCCAGACATCCACATGATCCGGGTGTTCGATGTAGAACACCAAGTAAGGAAATCGTTTGACGGGCCAGCACCTGAGGTCCGGAAGGTCCAAGTCCACGCCAATCCGAGGCGACCCACTGGCCGGGAACTGGCCGACATGGTTGAGAGCGGGCTCAACGGCATCAACAAAGGCAAGGGCCAGCGCGGCACCACTGTCTTCCCGATAGAATTCTGCGGCCGCCTCGATGTCGGCACGCGCCAAGGCGCGCGGAACGACGGCCTTTCGGGTCACGAATCCGCGCTCTTTCGAATGCGATCACGCAACGCCTGGAACCACGCCGCATCGGCCGGGGCATCTGGTTCGGACGCCGCGCCGGCCAGCAACAGGCCCCGCAAGCTTTGCCTGTCGCGTTCTTTGCGGATCAGGTCATGAACGTAGTCGCCGCCGCTCTTGTACCCCTGTTCTGTCGTCTGCTCGCCGACAAAAGCCGTCAGATCATCGGAAAGGGAAACCGTCAGTCTGCTCATGGCGTGTGTCCCTCCCATGCCAACGTCTCACCTCTGGCGATATGGGGATCGGTGATGGGCGGGGCGAGTCGTTGGCGTGGCGGAACGGGACAAGAACGTCGCCCCGCCCCGTCCCGCCCCGTCCCGCCGGACGCCGGCCCTATTCCACCGTCACGTACTTCAGTTCAAACTGGTTGTCGGCGCGTTGGTGCAGGTCGATGGACTCCCGCTTGCCCCAGGACAGCGGCTGCTGGTGCAGTGGGATGTAGCCCCAGTCGTCCTTCACGATGGCGTAGGCCTCGGAGATCATCGCCTGACGCTTTTCGGGGTCGATTTCGCTCTGGATGGCGTCGGCGAGTTCATCGACGCGCGGGTTGCAGTAGCCGCCCAGGTTGAACTTACCCTGGCCCTCTTCGCGGCAGGTCATCAGGTCGCGTAGCGGGTTGTGCGCGTCCAGGCTGGAGGGCGTCCAGCCCAGCAGATAGAAGCTGGTCTGGTAGGCCAGCGCCTTGGCGAAGTACTTGCTCTTCGGTTGCGCCAGCAGGTTCACCTGAACGCCGACCTTGGCCAGCATGCCGACGACCGCCTGACAGATGGCCTCGTCGTTGACGTAGCGGTTGTTGGGGCAGTCCATGCCGATCTCGAAGCCGTCCGGGTAGCCGGCCTCGGCCAGCAGTTCTCTCGACCGCTCTGGATCGTACGCGGGTCGCTCGTTCAGCGCCGGATCGAAGCCGGCGACCTGCGGACCGATCAGCAGCGCGGCCGGATAGCTGTTGCCGCGCATGATCTTCTGCTTGATGGCCTCGATGTCGATGGCGCGGTAGAAGGCCTCGCGCACGCGCGCGTCCTGCAGCGGGTTGGCGTCGGTCACACTGCCCTCGAACATGGTGTCGCGCCACTGGTCCATGCCCAGGAAAATGGTGCGGAGCTCCGGACCGGTCAGCATCTCGACGCCCGGGGCGGCCTCGACGCGCGGCGCGTCCTGCAACGGCACAGGGTAGACGAGGTCCATCTCGCCCGACAGCAGGGCGGCCACCCGGGTGGCGTCGCTGGTCACGGGGGTGAAGATCGCCTCGGTGATGTTGTGGGTGGCCGTATCCCACCAGTTCGGATTGGGCACGAAGACGGTGCGCACGTCGGGCTGGCGTTCGGTCACCATGAACGGACCCGTCCCGTTGGCGTGGCGGGTGGCGTAGTTCTCCTCGCCGTCCTTGATGTTCGCCGGCTCGACCGCGTCATGTTCCTCGGCCCACTCCTTGTCCATGATGAACAGGTCGGTCATGTCCGAGGTCAGGATCGGATAGGGCGCGTTGGTGACGATCTCGACGGTGAAGTCGTCGATCTTGCGCACCTCCTCGACCGCCGCGACGCGGCTGGACATGTCGGAGCCCGGCTTGGCCGCGCGCTCCAACGAGAAGACGACATCATCGGCGGTGAACGGATTGCCGTTGTGGAAGGTCACACCCTGGCGCAGGTGAAAGCGCCACGTGGTGGGATCGACGAGCTCCCAGGATTCGGCCAGCGCGGGCTCGACGCCAAGGTTCTGGTCGCGGCGGACCAGGCCCTCGAACACGTTGCTGAGGGTGCCGAGCGTGTGGGTCTCGTTCAGGACATAGGGCTCCAGCGCCTGGAAATCGCCTTGGAAGGCCCAGCGGAAGGTCTCGGCCTGGGCGGGAGCGGCGGCGGCGCCAAGGGCGGCGGCCAGCGCACCGGCGGCGAGCACGGCGGATGGGGAACGGGGTGTGGGCATTTTGGAAGCTCCTGCCATAAGATTGTCGGGGGCCTGTTTCGGGGCGCGAACAGCGCCGGACGGGTCGAAGTATCCAATGCCGTGGGAACGAACGCCACCCCCCGATTCCCCACTGCACCGCGACAGATTTTGTGCGGCGCACGTTGACTCCGCTCAATCGGGGGGGCTAAACATCATGACGTTCCGGTGACCGCCCGTGGCGCCGCGAAACCTCCCGCCCCGGTTCGTTCGGGGTGGTAAGGATCTCGCCGTCGCCGCCCGTGCCCCCTTTTCGAGACGACCGCCGCCGTCACGGCAAGGCGGGCCGCCCGGAACAGCCGGCGCGGCCGCGAGGGGCCGTGTCCGTCCGTGTTTCGCGTCGTCGTCGGGATTCGACCACCCGGGCGCGCCCAGATCACGAGGCCCGAACCATGTCGCCGTCCCATGACCGGCCGTTGTCTCCCCACCTTCAGGTCTACAAGCTGCACACCAAGATCGCGCCGCTGCTGTCCATCGCCCACCGCCTGACCGGTGTGGCGCTGGCGTTCCTGGGCACGCTGTTCCTGATCTATTGGCTGGGGGCTGCGGCCTACGGGCCGGAGGCCTTCGCCACCGCGCAGGCGATCTTTTCCTCGCCGCTGGGCATTCTGATGCTGTTCGGTTGGACGGTGGTGCTGTTCTACCACCTCGCCAACGGGGTGCGGCACCTGGTCTGGGACACGGGGTGTCAGGTCTCCAACGAGGGCGTGCGGCGCACCGCCTACATGATGATGGGCAGCGTGCTCGGCCTGACCGTGCTGGCCTGGGTGATCGGGCTCATTGTGGCGCTCTAGGACGACGGGACGAGAGGACTCAGACTCATGAGCAACAATTCACGGTCCATGCAGTCGGCCCTGGGCCGCGCCCGCGGCCTGGGCGCGGCCAAGGCGGACGCCGTCGGGCACTGGTCGGCGCAGCGTATCACCGCCGTCGCCCTGGTGCCCCTGGCCCTGTGGTTCGTCTTCGCGGGCGTCATCGGCAACATCGACTCCGATCACGCGGCGTTCCGCGCCTGGATCGCCCAGCCGATCAACGCCACCCTGATGATGCTGTTCATCTTCACGTCCTTCCATCACGGTGCCCTGGGCATGATCGTGGTGCTGGAGGACTACGTCCACGCCCCCGCCGCCAAGCACATCACCATCATGCTGGCGAAAATGGCGGCCGCCGCCGGCGGCCTGTTCTGCGCGATCAGCGTGCTCACCCTGGCCCTTGGAGGTTGAGAAGGCCCATGGCATCCCCGGAGATCATCGACCACGACTATGACGTCGTCGTTGTGGGCGCCGGCGGCGCCGGCCTGCGCGCCACCTTCGGCGCCGTGGCCGAGGGCCTGAAGACCGCCTGCCTGACCAAGGTGTTTCCCACCCGCTCCCATACCGTGGCCGCTCAGGGCGGCGTCGGCGCGGCGCTCGGCAATATGGCGGAGGACCGCTGGGACTGGCACATGTACGACACCGTCAAGGGGTCGGACTGGCTGGGCGACCAGGACGCCATCGAGTACATGTGTCGCGAGGCCATTCCGGCCGTGTACGAGCTGGAACATTTCGGCGTGCCGTTCTCGCGCACCAAGGACGGCCTGATCTATCAGCGCCCGTTCGGTGGTCACATGCGCAACTTCGGCGAGGCCCCGGTGCAACGCGCCTGCGCCGCCGCCGACCGCACCGGTCACGCCATTCTGCACACGCTCTATCAGCAGTCGCTGAAGTACAAGGCACAGTTCTTCATCGAGTTCTTCACCCTCGACCTGATTATGGACGAGGGCGGCACCTGTCGGGGCGTGATCGCCTGGAACCTGGACGACGGCACGCTGCACCGCTTCCGCGCGCACACCGTGATCCTGGCCACCGGCGGCTACGGCCGGGCGTACTTCTCGTGCACGTCGGCCCACACCTGCACCGGCGACGGCAACGCCATGGTGGCGCGCGCCGGCCTGCCGCTCCAGGACATGGAGTTCGTGCAGTTCCATCCCACCGGCATCTATGGCGCTGGCTGCCTGATCACCGAGGGCGCACGCGGCGAGGGCGGATACCTGACCAACTCCGAGGGTGAACGCTTCATGGAGCGCTACGCCCCCAACGCCAAGGACCTCGCCAGCCGTGACGTGGTCAGCCGCGCCATGACCATGGAGATCCGCGAGGGCCGGGGTGTCGGCAAGGCCAACGACCACATCTTCCTGCACCTGGAGCATCTGGGCGGCGATGTGCTGCACTCCCGGTTGCCCGGCATTACCGAGACGGCGCGGATTTTCAGTGGTGTGGATGCAACCCGGGATCCGATCCCGGTGCTGCCCACGGTGCATTACAACATGGGTGGTATCCCGACGAACTACATGGGCGAGGTCATCAACCCAACGGCCGACGACCCGGACGCCGTGGTGCCGGGCCTGATGGCCGTGGGCGAGTGCGCGTCCGTCTCTGTCCACGGCGCCAACCGGCTGGGCACCAACTCGCTGCTCGACCTGGTGGTGTTCGGCCGCGCCGCCGCCAAGCGCTGCGCCCGCCTGATTACGCCGGACACGCCGCATGCGCCGTTGGCGGACGACGCCGACGAGGCGTCGATCGCCATGCTGGAGCGCCTGCGTACCGCCAAGGGCTCCCGGTCAACCGCCGACATCCGCCTGGATCTGCAAAAGGCCATGCAGGCCGACGCCGCCGTCTTCCGGACCGCCGAGTCGTTGTCACACGGCTGTCAGTCCGTCGATGCCATCGCCGAGACGGTGGCCGACATCAAGCTGGCCGACCGCTCCATGGTCTTCAACACTGATCTGGTTGAGGCGTTGGAACTGGAAAACCTGATCGCCAACGCCAAGGCGACCATCCACAGCGCGCGGGCGCGCGAGGAAAGCCGGGGCGCCCATGCCCGCGAGGATTATCCGGAGCGGAACGACGACACCTGGATGAAGCACTCGCTGGCCTGGGTGGATGAAGCGGGCAAGGTGCGGCTGGGCTACCGTCCGGTGCATACCTACACGCTGACCAAGGATGTGGCGTACATCGCGCCGCAGAAGCGTGTGTACTAAGCCACGCGGATCGCTCGTGTCGGTTGGCCTTAGGGCAGCCGCCACTCGCGACAGTGTCGGCGGGTGCCCTTCGGTCCCCGCCTTAAGAATTCGGTCTTGATGACGCATTAACCGAGGATCGACGTCATGGTGGAGTTCGCGCTTCCCCCCAACTCCCGCATCAAGCCCGGCAAGACGTGGCCGGGCCCCCAGGGGGCGTCCAAGGGGGCGGCCAACGTCAAGGCCTTCCGCATCTACCGGTGGGACCCGGAGTCGGGCGCCAACCCCACCCTGGACACCTTCCACATCGACCTGGACGACTGCGGGCCGATGGTTCTGGACGCGCTGATCAAGATCAAGAACGAGATCGATCCGACGCTGACCTTCCGCCGCTCCTGCCGCGAGGGCATCTGCGGCTCCTGCGCCATGAACATCGACTCCGACAACACGCTCGCCTGCCTGAAGCCAATCAGCGAGGTCAAGGGCTCGGTGGACATCTACCCGCTGCCTCACATGCCCGTGGTCAAGGATCTGGTGCCGGACCTGACGCACGTCTATGCGCAGTACGAGATGATCCAGCCGTGGATGAAGACCGACACCCCGGCGCCGACCAGCGGCGAACGCCTGCAAAGCCCGGAGGAACGGGCCAAGCTGGACGGCCTGTGGGAATGCGTGCTGTGCTTCTGCTGCTCGACCGCGTGTCCCAGCTACTGGTGGAACGCCGAGCGTTATCTGGGACCCGCCATCCTGTTGCAGGCGGCGCGCTGGGTGTTCGACAGCCGTGACGAGGCCACCGGCGAGCGCCTGGACATGCTGGACGACCCGTTCCGCATGTACCGCTGCCACACCATTATGAACTGCACCGCCACCTGCCCGAAGGGGCTGAACCCCGGCAAGGCCATCGCCGATCTGAAGGTCGCCATGTTCGAGCGGGCGGTGTGAGGCTCAGCGCGGGATCGGCTCGGTTCCTTCATTGAGGATGTCGAGATACCGTTCGTAGACGAACACCCGGTCCCGCTTTCGCCCCGAGACTTCATGAACGATGTCTAGGCTGCCCAGGGTATCCAAAGCCTTCGAGACGGTCGGCTGCGACAGGTTCAGGTGCGCTGCGGCGTCGGGAATTCGGATCAGGGGTTTCGTCTGTAGCAATTGATGCACCCGGATCGCCGAGTTCGCCGACCGTCGTCTTTTCGTATCGGCCGAGCCGTTCGTTCCGCTCCAAGACGTCCCCTTATGAAAGCACCCTTTCATAACGTCAGCGCTTATTAAAGCATTCGGCCCTTCGCTTTAACAAGGCTCGGCGCGGGGGACGGATTTCGGCACCGCCGCCGGGCGAGCCCGGGACAGATCTCCTATTCCGATCGCCCGCCGGCCGGCCCCCCGTAAATCCTCAGGAACGCATCGACGCCCTTGGTGACATGCGCCGCGCGCTGGGCGTCGGGGATGTCCGGCACCACGCCGAAGAGGACCTTGTAGTGCAGGTCGGCGCGGCACAGCGCCAGAAAGCGTATGCTCGCGAGGTCGAAGTCATCGATGTCCAGGGCGCCCTGGGCGACCCACTCGGGGAACCGCTCGGACAGCAGCCGGGCGCTGCGGCCGATGGTCGTGGCGTGGAAGGCCGCCCCAATCTCCGGGAACTTGGCGGACTCGGCGAGCACCACGCGGAACAGCGCCTGCGCGTTCGGACTCAGGACAATGTCGAGGTAGGCGCGGCCGAACCGTTCGAGGCCGGCGCGCGGCGCGTCGTCCGCGTTTCCAACGGTGACGATGGTTCCGGCGAGCGCCTCCACCTCCTCGCGGATGAAGGCGATGAACAGCCCGCGCTTGTCGCCGAAATGGCTGTAGACCGTCGGCTTCGAGACTCCCGCCCGGCCGGCGATGTCGTCGACCGACGTGCCGCTGAACCCGCGTTCCAGGAACAGCGCCCGCGCGCTGGCCATCACCTGTTCCGCCTTGCGTTTTCCGGCGCCGGTCGGGGCTTTCATCCCTGTATGACCTCCGTCGTCTTGACAGGGTACCTTACCATCCCCACCATACAAATCAAACTAAACGGTTCAGTTTAATTCAGGGGGCTGAGGATGAACACCGACGATCCCCGAGCGGCCCGCTCCGCGGACGACGCCCCGGAGGATGGACAACGGGAGACGGATTCCGAAGACGGGCCGGGACGCCGCAAGCCGCCAATCCGGAGGATTGTGCTGTCCGTCTTCGGCATCGCCGTTCTGGCGGGAGCGTTGTGGTTGGGGTGGCGCTGGTGGACGGTCTACCGGTTTGTCGAGGAAACCGACGACGCCTACGTCAAGGCGGACATCGTGACGATCTCGCCGCAGGTGTCGGGCGAGGTCGTCCGCGTTGCGGTGGAGGATCACCAGCCGGTGGCGGCGGGCGATCTGCTGTTCGTGATCGACGCGTCCGACTATCAGGCCGCTGTCGACGCCGCCCGGGCGGCGGTGGCGAGCGCCGAGGCCCTGCTGGCCGAGACGGCCGAGGAGCGGGCCTTGCAGGACCGCACGGTCGCGGTGGCCGAAGCCGATCTTGAGGCGGCGAAGGCCACGCTGGACTTCGCCCGGCAAGAATACGACCGGGACTCGCGGCTCGCCCGCGAAGGGGCCGGAACGGTCCGGGCGGTCCAGCAGTCCCGCGAGTCGCTGAGCAACGCCGAGGCCGCGGTCAACAGCGGCGTGGCGGTGCTCGCCCGGGCGCGCAAGCAACTCGACGTCATCGATGCGCGGCGCACCCGCCTGGAAAGCGACCGCGACCGGGCGGCGGCGCAACTGCGCGCGGCCGAGGTCAACCTGGCCCGCACCGTGGTGCGCAGCCCGGCCGCCGGCCGCGTCGGCAACCGCCAGATCGACGTCGGGGAATACGTCCGGCCGGGCGTGCATGCGGTCAGCGTCGTGCCCGACGACGCCTACATCGTCGCCAACTTCAAGGAAACGCAGGTCACGTTCTTCGAAACCGGCATGGCTTGCGAGATCGAGGCCGACATGCTGGGCGGGGCCGTCCTGCACGGCACGATCGAGAGTCTCGCGCCGGCGGCGGGGCAGGAGTTCGCCATCCTGCCGCCGCAGAACGCCACCGGGAACTTCACCAAGATCGTGCAGCGCATCCCGGTGAAGATCCGGTTCGTCGGCGATCAGGCGGACGCGGCCCGGCTGAGGCCCGGCACATCGGTCATCGTGTCGGTGGACACGAAGGAGCAGCGCCCGTGACGGACGCTGCCAACGCCGGGGAGCCGACACCGCCGGGCGGGCCGGGCACGGATTTCAGGCCGCGCGGCGGTCTCGTCGGCTTTTTCGTCATGGTGCTGGGCATGTTCATGGCGATCCTGGACATCCAGATCGTCGCCAGCTCCCTGCCCGAGATCCAGGCCGGCGTGTCCGCCTCGCTGGAGGAAGTCACCTGGGTGCAGACCGCCTATCTGGTGGCCGAGGTGGTGATGATCCCGCTGTCCGGCTGGTTGGCGCAGGTCTTCTCCTCACGCTGGCTGTTCGCCGCATCCGCCGCCGGGTTCACCGTGACCAGCGTCGCCTGCGCCTTTTCCTGGGATATCACGTCGCTGATCGTGTTCCGGGCCGCCCAGGGGTTCATCGGCGGCGGCATGATCCCCACCGTGTTCGCCGCCATCTACAAGCTGTTGCCGCTGCGGCGGCGGATGCTCGGCACCGTCATCGTCGGCCTGACCGCTACGGTGGCGCCGGCCGCCGGCCCGACCATCGGCGGCTGGATCACGGAAAACTTCTCCTGGCACTGGCTGTTCCTGGCGAACGTCGTGCCCGGCCTGTTCGTGACCATCGCCGTGCCGACCCTGGCCGACATGGACCGGCCCAATCTGAAGCTGCTGGGCCATATCGACCTGATCGGCATCGCCCTGGTCGCCGGCTTTCTGGGCTCGCTTGAATACGTGCTGGACGAGGGGCCCCGGGAGGACTGGTTCGCCAACGACACCATCCTGACGTTCGCCATCGTCTCGGCCGTTTCCGGGGTGCTGCTGATCTGGCGGGAACGGGTCGCCGAGCATCCGGTGATCGACCTGCGCGTCTTCGCCAATCGCAACTTCGCGCTCGGCTGCGTGCTGGTTTTCATCGTCGGCATGTGCCTGTACGGGCAGACCTTCATCCTCCCGCAGATCCTTTCGCAGGTGCGCGGCTACAACTCGATGCAAATCGGGCACGTGATGTTCGTGACCGGGGCGGCCATGTTCTGCACCGCACCCATCGCCGGGCGCATCTCGCACGCGCTCGATCCGCGCATGCCGCTGTTCCTTGGCTTTTTCCTGGTCGCAACCGGTCTGTGGCTCAACGCCCAGATGACCGTTGAGGTCGGATTCGACCAGTTGCTGGCGCCGCAGATCGTGCGTGGCGTCGGCCTGATGATGTGCATTGTCCCGATCACGTCCACGGCACTCGGCACCATGGACCATGAACTGGTCAGCATCGGCAGCGGCCTGTTCAACGTGTTCCGGAACATGGGCGGGGCTGTCGCCCTGTCCACGATCAACACGCAGTGGGACGCCCGGTACGACCTGCACTACTGGCGCCTCGCGGAGTCGATGCCGGCTGGCCGGCCGGAGACCGAGGCCTTCATCCAGGGGGTGCAGGACCGGATGGCCCAGTTTTGGCCCCAACTCGGGAACACCGATCTGGCGTCCTATGCCGCCACCGCGAGGACCGTCGCCCAGCAGGCCAACATCATGGCCTGGAACGACATCTTCTTCATGCTCTCGGTGGCGTTCGTGATCTTCGCGCCGCTCATCCTGTTGCAGGCCAAGCCGTCGGGTGGCGATGGCGGCGGCGGGCATTAGGGACGAGCGCCCGAGGACCGGCGGCGCCGCACAGTGTTCTTCTTTCCGGGTTCGGGGCGCGTTACGATGGGGCACTCGGCGGTCCCGGTGGCCGTCTTCCCGCGCCAGCACGAGGTCTCCATGCCGATCTTTTCCTATCAATGCGCCCTGTGCGGCGAGACATTCGAAACCCTGGTGAGCGGCGGCGACGCCGAGGCGCCAGTGTGTCCCGCCTGCGGGGCGAGCGAGGTGGAGCGCCTGCTGTCCGCCCCGGCGATCGGCGGCCGGGTGAAGGCGGCGACGCGGCGCGCACGGTCCAGCGCCGCCAGGGAAGGGCACTTCAGCCACTACGCCAAGTCCGAACTGAAGGGTAAGCTGTAGGCTCTCGCGCCGCGCGGTGCGGTGCTCGCCGGGCCGTGGGCCCGGCCAGCGGCGCGATGGACGGGACAGCGGACCTGATTTACGCTACCGATCCTGTGTCTATCATGGAGCCGGCTTCGATGAGCGCTGAGACCGTGTCCGCCTGGACAGGCGGGTGCCTGTGCGGGTCCGTCCGTTTCTCGCTGGCCGAGGAGGTCGCGCGCTTCTCCGCCTGTCACTGCTCCATGTGCCGACGCTGGAGCAGTGGGCCGTTTCTCGTCGTTCACGTCCACGGCCCCGTTACCTGGACCGGCGAGGAGCACATCAGCCGTTACCGCTCCTCCGAATGGGCCGAGCGCTGCTTCTGCTCGCGGTGCGGCACGAACCTGTTCTACTTCCTGATCCCGACCGGCGAGACGATCCTGAGCCTGGGCACGTTCGACGATCAGGACGGGTTCACCATGAGCGGCCAGATCTTCATCGACGAAAAGCCGCCCGGCTATACCTTCGCCAACGACACCAAGACCATGACCGGCGCCGAGGTCTTTGCCATGTACGGTGCCGGATCGGACCCAGACGACGCCGGGTAGGCTACAGCAAATCCCGAGCGATCCGGACCGGATCGCGACGACGATTTGCTTCAAGATCCATTCAATAGAGCGCGTTGCGGGATTCAGAACGCACGCAATGCGCTCTAGGGTCCGTCCAACGCCGCCTCGACGTCGGCCAGCAGGTCGCGTGCGTCCTCCAATCCCACTGACAGCCGCACCAGACCGGGCGTGATGCCCTGGGCCGTCTGCTCGGCCGCGTCGAGGCGCTGGTGGGTGGTGGTTGCGGGATGGCAGGCCAGCGACTTGGCATCGCCGAGATTGTTGGAGATGTCGATCAGCCGCAGTCGGTCCAGGAACCGGAATGCCGCCGGCTGCCCGCCCTCCAGGTCAAGGGCGACGATGGCGCCGCCGGCGCCGTTCATCTGCCGCATGGCCAGGGCGTGCCCGGGGTGACCCTCCAGGCCGGGATAGCGCACGGCCCGCACGCCGGGCCGGCCGTCCAGCGCGCGCGCCAGCGTCAGCGCGGTGTCGCAGTGGGCGCGCACGCGCAGGTCCAGGGTCTCCAGTCCCTTGGCCATGACCCAGGCGTTGAAGGGGCTGAGCGCTGGGCCGGTGTTGCGCAGGAACGGCAGCAGGCACTCTTCGTCGAAGCTCTCGTCGTTGCTCAGAATGGCGCCGCCCAGGCAGCGCCCCTGTCCGTCGATGAACTTGGTCGCTGAGTGAATCACCACGTCGGCGCCCAGGTCCAACGGCTTTTGCAGAACTGGCGTGGCGAAGGCGTTGTCCACCACCACGCGGGCGCCGGTCCGGTGGGCCAGATCGCAGACGGTGGCGATGTCCACGATCTCCAGCGCCGGGTTGGACGGGCTTTCCAGGAACACGCAGGCGGCTGGGGAGGTCAGCGCGGCGGCCCAGGCGTCCACATCGGCACCGGGGACAAGGTCCACCGAAACGCCGAAGCGCGGCAGCAGTTCGGTCAGCACCCAATGGCAGGAGACGAACAGCTCCCGCGCCGCCACCACCCGGTCTCCCGCCTTGACCTGACACAGCAGCGCCGCCGTGACCGCCGCCATGCCGCTGGCGGTGGCGCGGCAGAATCGGGCGCCCTCCAGCATCGCCAGCCGTTGCTCGAACGTGGCGTTGGTCGGGTTGCGGAAGCGCGAATAGACGTAGCGCGTGTCGGTGCCGTCGAAGGCCCGCCGCGCCGCGTCGGCGTCCGGATAGACGAAGCCGGAGGACAGGTACAGCGCCTCCGCCGTCTCCATGTTGGGGCTGCGCGCCAGCCCGCCGCGCACCATGGCGGTGCGGGGGTGCCAGAAGGCGGGATCGCGGGAGTCGGGGTCGGTCATGGACAGGGGCCTTCTTCTTCTGGCGGCGGGTCCCGAAACACGAAAGGCCCCGGCACGGGGCCGGGGCCTTTTCGAGGGGCACCAACCGCTTAGCCGTTTGTTTACCGTGGCCGCAAGCTGGTCGCCAAATCACCACATATGGTTCGTTTAGCCGCCGGGGGCGGAACGGTCAAGGGGGATGGTTAGTCCAGAATGGTCGCCAGCCGTGCCATCACAGGATCTCGGTGCCGGTCGGTTCGGCGTCCTGCCATGCGCGGTCTTCGTCGCTCACCTCCGCCGCCGGATCGCATTGTGCCAGCAGTTCGTCGAGCAAGTAGCGTGGACGAGCATGGAGTTCGATGACGAGACGGCCAGCATCGACGGCGAGCCCGACCTCGGCGCCGGCCGACAGGCGGAGTGCATCCAGGAACGCGGGTGGGATGGTCAGCATGACCGATCCTCCGACCTGACGCAGCCTGACCGTGTGCATGGACGCCTCCTAAATTTTACGGCAGTGTAGCGCTTGCGCGGCACTCCGCAATGGCCTTGGCCGCACTCGGCGCAAACCCCCATCTCCCTGGATGACACCACCCCCCGCTCCCGTGTTATGACAGTCCAACGACTCGTCCGACCGCCGCTGCCGGAGCGCCCATGCTCACCTTCATCGTGCGCCGTCTCATTCAATCGGTCCTGGTCATGCTGGCCGTGGCCCTGGTCGGCTTTGCCCTGTTCACCTATGTGGGCGACCCGGTCAACAATCTGGTCGGGCAGGACACCAGCCTCGAAGACCGCGAGCGGCTGCGCGAGGACCTGGGCCTGAACGACCCGTTCCCGGTGCAGTTCTTCCGGTTCGTGGTCAACGCCGCCCAGGTCGATTTCGGTATCAGCTACCGTCACGGCCGCCCGGTGGAGGATCTCCTGGTCGAGCGCGCCCCGGCCACCCTGGAACTGTCTTTCGCCGCCGGGGTGTTCGCGCTGCTGGTGGGGGTGCCGATGGGCATCTATACGGCCCTGAACCGACGATCATGGCTGTCCAAGGTGTTCCTGACGGTCTCCCTTATCGGCGTGTCTCTGCCCACGTTTCTGATCGGCATCCTGCTGATTCTGGTGTTCTCGGTGTGGTTGGGCTGGCTGCCCAGCTTCGGGCGCGGCACCACGGTGGACATCGGCTGGTGGAGCACCGGGTTCCTGACCCGCGACGGCCTGACGGCCCTGATCATGCCGGCGATCACTCTGGGCCTGTTCCAGATGACGCTGATCATGCGTCTGGTGCGCGCGGAAATGCTGGAGGTGCTGCGCACCGACTACATCAAGTTCGCCCGCGCGCGCGGGCTGTCGGCGCGGGCGGTGAACTTCGGCCACGCGCTGAAGAACACGCTGGTGCCGGTGATCACCATCACCGGCCTGCAACTGGGCAGCGTCATCGCCTTCGCCATCATCACCGAGACCGTGTTCCAGTGGCCGGGCATGGGCCTGCTGTTCATCCAGGCCATTGAGTTCGTCGATATTCCGGTGATGGCCGCCTATCTGGTGCTGGTGGCCTTCCTGTTCGTGCTCATCAACCTGATCGTGGATCTGCTGTATTTCGCCGTGGATCCGCGCCTGCGCATGAGCGGCGGCGGAGGGCAGGGGCTATGACGACCGGCCGTACCGAGACCCTGTCCACCCGTGTCGGCGACGCCCTGTGGCGGGCCTGGGATAGCGACCTGACCTATTCCTTCCTGCGCTCGCCGGTGACCATCGTCGCCGCCGTGGTGGCGTTGGGGCTGATCCTGGCGTCCGTCGCGGCGCCCCTCATCGCGCCCACCGACCCGTTCGCCCCGGCCACGGTGGACCTGATGGCCGCCTTCACCCCGCCGGCCTGGATGGAGGGTGGCTCGCCCGAGTTCCTGCTCGGCACCGACGACCAGGGCCGGGACATGCTGTCGGCGATCCTCTACGGCATGCGCATTTCGCTGTTCGTCGGTGCCGCGTCGGTGGTGTTCTCCATGATCCTGGGCGTCGGGCTGGGGCTGCTGGCGGGGTATGCCGGCGGCTGGGTCGATGCCCTGTTGATGCGCGTCGCGGACGTGCAGATCTCGTTCCCCGCCATCCTCATCGCCCTGCTGGTGGACGGCGTGGCGCGCGGGGTTCTGCCCCGCGAGGTCCATCACGACATGGCCATTTGGGTCATTGTCTTCGCCATCGGTGTGTCCGGCTGGGTGCAGTACGCCCGCACGGTGCGCGGCTCGACCATGGTGGAGAAGAACCGCGAGTACGTCATGGCGGCGCACATCATGGGGGTCCATCCGGTGGTCATCGCCGTGCGCCATGTGCTGCCCAACGTGACGGGGCCGGTGCTGGTGATCGCCACCATCCATCTGGCCATCGCGGTCATCACCGAGGCGACGCTGTCCTTCCTGGGCGTGGGCCTGCCGCCGACCGAGCCGTCACTGGGCACCTTGATCCGGATCGGTAACGACTTCCTGTTTTCGGGGGAATGGTGGATCACGATCTTTCCCGGGGTGGCACTGGTGCTGCTGGTGCTGTCGGTCAACCTGTTGGGCGACTGGCTGCGCGACGCCCTGAACCCGAAATTGCGGTGAGGCTGAATCATGGTGCGTCGTTGCGAGGCCCGCAGGGCAATGACCGTAGGGCGGGTTCGCGCCGCAGGCGCAACCCGCCAAGGCCGGATCGCGGCGGATTGCCGCTTCGCGGCGAATCCGCCCGACGCCTTTCCTCCCAAACCCGAGTTGCGGTGAGGGGAATGCAGGCATGACCGATCCCCTTCTCTCCGTGCGCGACCTGCGGGTCGAGTTCCCCACCCGGCGGGGTGTGCTGACCGCCGTGGACGGGGTGTCGTTCGACATCCACCCGGGCGAGATCCTGGGCGTGGTCGGCGAATCCGGCGCCGGCAAGTCGCAGACCGGGGCCGCCGTCATCGGCCTTCTGGAACCGCCCGGGCGCATCGCCGCCGGCGACATCCATCTGGAGGGCGAGCGCATCGACCGGCTGTCGCAGGAACAATTGCGCAAGGTGCGCGGCCGCAAGATCGGCGCCGTGTTCCAGGACCCTCTGACCAGCCTCAACCCGCTGTACACCATCGGCCGCCAGCTCACCGAGACCATCCGCACCCACCTGGACATGAGCGAGGCCGAGGCCCGAGACCGTGCGGTCCAGCTTCTGGGAGAAGTGGGCATTCCCAGCCCGGCCGACCGGCTGGACGCCTACCCGCACCAGTTCTCCGGCGGCATGCGCCAACGGGTGGTGATCGCCCTGGCCCTGTGCGCCAATCCGCGCCTGATTATCGCCGACGAGCCGACGACGGCGCTCGATGTCTCCATCCAGGCGCAGATTACCGCCCTGCTGAAGCGCCTGTGCCGCGAGCATGGCACGGCGGTCATGCTCATCACCCACGACATGGGCGTGATCGCCGAGACCGCCGACCGCGTCGCCGTGCTGTACGGCGGCCGGCTGGCCGAGGTCGGTCCGGTGGATGATGTGGTCAACCGGCCGCTGCATCCCTATACCGAGGGCCTGATGGCCTGCATCCCGACCACCCATGAACGCCCACCCCGGCTGGCGCAGATCGAGGGCTCCATGCCCTCCCTGACCGCGATGCCGGCGGGGTGCGCCTTCCACCCGCGCTGTCCGCACGCCTTTGATCGCTGCGAGGCCGAGCGTCCGCCGCTGTTCGAGCATCCGCCGTCGGCCGCCGCCTGCTGGCTGTGGGCGCCGGAGGGCGCGCGCGTCACGGAAAGGGCCGCGTCATGAGAGACGGTCCCGGCGCGCCCATGCTGGATCACGACGGCCAGCCGGTGCTGGTTCGCCTACGCGGCCTGACCAAACACTTCGATGTGTCGCCGCCCCTGCTGTCGCGTGTTCTGGAGGGCAAGCAACGGCGCGTCCTGAAGGCGGTGGACGGCGTGGACCTGGACATTCCGCGCGGTCGCACCACGGCCCTGGTGGGCGAGTCGGGGTGCGGCAAGTCCACCGTGGCGCGCATGCTGGTCACGCTGTACCAACCCACGGCGGGGGATCTGGTCTTTGAGGGCACCGACCTGGGCCGCTTGACCGACCGTCGCGCGCTGGCCCCGTTCCGCCGCCGCATGCAGATGATCTTCCAGGACCCGTTCGCCAGCCTCAATCCGCGCTGGCGGGTCGGGCGCATCATCGCCGAGCCGATCCGCGCCCACGGTCTGATGGACGACACGGGAGCCATCGCCGGGAGGGTGGCCGACCTGCTGGAGCATGTCGGGCTGCGCGCGACCGACGCCGGTCGCTATCCGCACGAGTTCTCCGGCGGCCAGCGCCAGCGCATTTCCATCGCCCGGGCGCTGGCCTCCAGCCCGCACTTCCTGGTCTGCGACGAGCCCACGAGTGCCCTGGATGTTTCGGTGCAGGCGCAGATCCTCAACCTGCTGCGGGATTTGCAGCGGGAGCTGGGGCTGACCTATCTGGTCATCACGCACGATCTGGCCGTGGTGCGCTTCATCGCCGACACCATCGGGGTCATGTATCTGGGGCGGTTGTGCGAAGTGGCACCGGCCGAGTCGCTGTTTGCCCGGCCGCGCCACCCCTACACGCGGCTCTTGATCGAGACCGTGCCCGACCTGAAGGCGCCCGACCGGGATCGCAAGCCCATGGCTGGCGAGGTGCCGAGTCCGCTCGACCCGCCGACCGGGTGCGCGTTTCATACGCGGTGTCCGCTGGCGGCGGAGCGGTGCGCGCGGGACCGCCCGGCGCTGCGCCGTGACGCGGACGGCGCCGTCGCCTGCCATGCGGTGGAGGAGGGACGGCTGCCGGAGTGGGGGCGGTAGATCCCGGTCTCGCCCGTGAATCGCGGTCGTGCTACACGATTCGCGAACGTCGGGCGCTTGGGCCAAATGGGGCGGCCAGAATGCCCGGCACCGGCCGAAACCATCTCGTTCGACAGGGAGATTGTGTTGATGAGCACGCCACTCGCCGTCGGCCAGATCCGCGGCTTTCGGGGTAATGTCACCACCCTGCAATGGATCAAGCCGGGCGCCGAGCGCATGACGGAGCGCAGTCTCGGGTATCACACCGGGCGCTTGGCCAAGGGATACTGGGTCTTGCTGTTGAAGCAAGCCCTGAGCCCGGCCGACTTCCAGTTCTTCGGGACAACGTTGCGCTCCGGCGGGCGGGCGGGCCTTCCCGCCGCCACGGAGGCCGAGGATCAGGCGCGCCGAAGCGTTCATGAGTCGATCTTGGCCGAGCGCGGCGCGGGAGGCTACGCCGCCCTGCAAATGCACGTGCTGCGAAATATCGGTATCACCGGCCCCCAAAGGATCGCCAAGGTCCTTCCAACACTCCAGCATGTCGACACCATGGCGCCGTGTGATCAATACCCGATGGGGGGCGGTGGCTTGCAGTGGAATATCGTGAGGAACTGCAGTTTTCTGGTTGCGGTCCAGGTTACTGAGGACGGCAAGGCCATTACGCCGGGCTTCACGGTCAACCTGACAACCGGTGGCCTGGATGCTCGGACGAAGCTGCGTCGCTACATGGAAGGGGCCTGACTGCCTTCACGAAACCGAGGCGGAGGGCGAGCGATGGCGGTTTTTTCAATCCGACGGGTTCTGGGTGTCTCGTTGGTCGTCGTGGCCATGGCGGTGTCGTCAGCGGAGGGGGCGGAGAGCCCCTGGTCCCGCCAGACCACCCCGGCGCCGGGGCCGGTCCGGGTCATCGGCGGCTACACCGAGGGCTGTATCGCCGGGGCGGTGGCGCTGCCGCTCGACGGTCCCGGGTATGCGGTGCTTCGGCCCCAGCGGCTGCGCTATTTCGGCCATCCGGAGTTGATCGCCGTGGTGCGCGACCTGGGGGTGCGGGCGGCGTCGCAAGGCTGGGGCACGCTGATGGTGGGCGACCTGTCGCAGCCGCGCGGCGGCCCCATGAGCTACGGGCACGCCAGCCACGAGGCCGGGCTGGACGTGGACATCTGGTTGCGTCTGTGGCCCTCCGGTCGGCCGTTCCCCGAGGCGGAACGGCGCGATCCCACCGAGGTGTCGATGGTCCGCCCCGGGGCCGAGACCGCCGACCCGTCGTTGTGGACGGCGGCGCACGCGGCCCTGATCCAGGTCGCCGCCCGCGATTCGCGGGTCGCCCGCCTGTTCGTCAATCCGGCTATCAAGGCGACGCTGTGCGCGGACTTTCCGCCGGGTGAGGACGGCAACGCGCGCTGGCTGCGCAAGGTGCGGCCCTGGTATGGCCATGACGGCCACGTTCACATCCGTCTGCACTGCCCGTCAGACAGCCCGACCTGTGTTCCGCAGGACCCGCCGCCACCGGGATCGGGATGCGAGTCCGAGGGGTTCGCCTGGTGGTTCGAGCAAATCGCCGCGCGTCTCGCGGCACAGGCCCAGGCGCCGCGTGACACCGAAGCCACCCCTGTTGCACGTCCGCCGCAGTCGCTGCCGACCGCGTGCGAAGCCGTTCTGTCCGCTCGATAGTTTCAGGGCCCGACGCTATATCTATCCCCTATGGGATCCTGGGCGCGGGGTAGGTCCGGCCGAGGGGTGTCGGGGTGTCTGGTCTGGGGGCGAGCGCGGCATGACGGCAACACGAAACGGGCGGCAACGGGCCGCGGCGGTGAACGGGATCCGGGCGGCGATACGGGCCTTGATGGTGTGCGCGGGGCTGCTGGGCGTGGTTCTGGTTGTCTCTGCATGCCAGACCATCGCGCCGGGCGGGCCATTGCCGGCAACGGGCAGCAGCGACGCGGCCACCACCGTGAGCCGGGCGGATGCCGAGGCGGCGGCGGCCCTGCGTCAGGTGATTGAGGCGGAGCCGGCCGTTCTCGCGCCGCAGACGGCGTTCGCGCGCGCCTTCTATGAGCGGCGCCAGTTCCGGCCGGCCTGGACCACGCCTATAGGACTTGATGAGCGGGGCCGGCAGGTGCAGGCGGTGCTGGAGACGGCCTGGGCCGATGGTCTGGGCAGCGTGGCGGTGCCCGTCGCGGCGGAGTCAGGGGAGGGGCCGCTGGACGCGGTCACGCGGGCGCGCCGCGACGCAAGCTTGACGGCGGCCCTGGCCGACTACGTTCATTCCGCCTTGCCGCTGCGGCCGGTCTGGGCGCCTCCCATCGCCGAGGGCGTGCTGGGCGCGCTGGAGGCCATCGCCGCCGATGATCCTTCGGCCACCCGGCCCGGCCGCCTGTTCAGACTGGTCAGCGAGGATGACCGGCACGCCCGCCTGCGCCGTGGTCTGTTGCGCTATCACGCGCTCGCCGACGCGGGCGGGTGGCCGCTGATCGAGGCCGATGGCCCGAAGCTGGAGCCGGGTGATCGGCATGGCGACATTCTGGTGGTGCGGGCGCGGCTGCGGGCCACGGGGGACCTGTCCGGGGGGCCGGTGCCGGCCGATCCCGAGCGCATCGATCCCGATCTGGCGGCGGCCATTGAACGATTCCAGGCGCGCCACGGATTGACGGTGGACGGAATCCTGGGGCCGCGCACGCGGGCCGCCCTGGCCGTGTCGGCCGAGGACCGCGTGCGTCAGATGGCGCTCAATCTGCGTCGGCTGAGTCAGATGCCGCCGCCGCCGGGCGGCCGGTCGGTCGAGGTCAATATTGCCGGGGCCGTCCTGGAGGGGCGGGAGGACGGCGTAACCATCTTCCGCACCGACGTCATCGTCGGCATGGAGGACCGGCCGACGCCGCGTCTGCGCAGCGCCATCAACACCCTGGTTCTGAACCCGACCTGGACCGTGCCCACCAGCATCGCCAGCGAGGACCTGCTGCCCAAGCTGCGCGACGATCCAGAGTACCTGACCCGCAACAGTTTCCAGGTGTTCGACGGCTGGACCCGGGAGTCGGAGGAACTGGATCCGGCGACCATCGACTGGCATTCGGAGGATCTGGATATCCGGGGCTTGCGGCTACGTCAGAGGCCGGGCGCGAGCAACGCGCTCGGGGCCATCAAGTTCATGTTTCCCAATGACCACGATGTCTATCTGCACAGCACGCCCAGCCGGGGGTTGTTCGCGCGGTCGGAGCGGACGTTCAGTTCCGGGTGTGTGCGGGTGCGCGATCCTATTGATCTCGCCACGTTCGTGATGAACGAGCCCGAAGCATGGAACCCGGAGACGTTCAAGGGACGGATGGCGAGCGGCCAGACGCGGTCTGTGCATCCCGGGCAGTCGGTGCCGGTGGCTCTGGTGTATTTCACCGCCTGGGTGGACGAGGCCGGGACCGTGCAGTTCCGCCGCGACGTGTACGGCCATGACGCCCGGGACATGGCGATGATGGCGCGGTCGATGTGAGGCCGGCTTCGTCAAGCGACGCGGGGTCAAGCGACGCGGGGGCGGACGTCCTGTTCGATTTGGGGGCGGACGGTGCGGTCGGCGACTTCAAGGTCATGGCGCGTCTGCAGGTTGATCCAGAACACGGCCGTGGTGCCAAAATACCGGGCCAGCCGAAGGGCGGTGTCCGTCGAGATGCCGCGCCGCCCCCGGACAATGTCGTTGGCCCGGGACCGGGGGATCCTCAGCGCCTTCGCCAGTTCATAGGCGCTCAGGCCCAACGGCTCCAGGAACTCGGATCGCAGCACGTCGCCGGGATGCACGGGCGGCAAACGGTCGTTCGATGCCACGTCAGAGAGGTCAACCCGGCCGCGATCCAGGTCTTCACGGCGAATGGTCATCTGCGGTCCTCCTCCTTAGTCAGTGGTAGTCCACGAGTTCGACATCCCAGGCTTCGCCATTCCGCCACACGAAGCAGATACGCCATTGATTGTTAACGCGAATGCTGTGCTGGCCCTTGCGATCACCCTTCAGAACCTCCAGTCGGTTGCCGGGCGGCCTGCAAAGGTCATCAAGGGCTGCGGCCGCATCGACGAGCATCAATTTCAGCCGTGCCCGCGTCTGCACATCGGCAGGCAGAGTTCTCACGGATCGGCCGGCGAACAACGCCGCCGAGCGTTTATCTGCAAAAGTCCGGATCACATCTGCGAGCGTACCGCCAAACGGTACGTCGAGTCAAACGCGCCGCCCCGCCACCACCGCCTCCAGCCAAGCGGTGAGGTCATCGGTGATGTGCTGGCAGTGGTGCCAGTCGGCGTCGGGGTCGAAGCTCCAGTGCGTCGGGTCGCGCACCAGCACCGTGGTCATGCCCAGGGCATGGGCCGGGAGCAGGTTCTTCAGGCTGTCCTCGACCATGGCGGCGGCGCGGGCGTCTAGCCCGAACCGCCTCAACATGGCGTCATAGGTCTCGGGGTGCGGCTTGGGCACGAACAGTCCGGCCTCGATGTCGAACACGGCCTCAACGTGATCGGCGATGCCGACGCGCTCCAACACCTGCTCCGCGTGTTTGAGCGATCCGTTGGTGAACACCACCTTGCGGCCCTCCAGCCCGGCCAGCGCGGCGGCCAGACGTGGCGCCGACGGGATCACGGTGTGGTCGATGTCGTGCACGTAGTCCATGAAGAGGTGCGGATCCATGCCGTGCTCGACCATCAGGCCGCGCATCGACGTGCCGTACCGGTGATAGTACTGCTTCTGAACAACGAACGCCTCGTCCTCCGGCAGGTCCAGGAAATCGGCGATGAAGCGCTTCATGCGTGCGTCCATTTGGGCGAACACCTGGGCGCTGGCCGGATAGAGCGTGTTGTCCAGGTCGAAGACCCAGTGTTCGACGTGGCGCAGGCCGCAGGTCGGAACGGGTGTGGGGGTCATGCGGAACGGCCCTGGAGACTTCGGAAACGCGGGCGGAGCGGCCGGCACTATGCGAACGCCACGCCGGACAGGTCAACCCGCCGCTCGGGTGGCGGCGCCAGAAAAAAAGGACGTCCGACCATGGCCGAACGTCCCACACAAGTGAATCCAGGTAAGGGATAGGGAGAACACCGCTCGACATGTCGAGCGATCAGCAGGGGCCGCCATCCACCGCGGCCGCGACCCGATCCGACCAGTATCGGGGCCATGTCGGTAAGAACACCGCGTCATTGCATCTCCAGACGCTCCGACCAAGCGGCCTTCCGCACCGATCACGTTATGCGGCCAACGTTACCGTTTTGCGACGCAAAAAACAGGTGGGCATCGGAGTGTCATCCGTTGTTGACATTGGCGGCGCGAAAGGCGGAGGCCTGCTTGGTTCCTTGGAAGGGTCGGTGCCGAAAGCGCGGGCTTTCCAGCGGCTTGCGCGCGGGCCTGGCGTTGCCACATCAGACCGTGAGGAGTCTCTCGGTTTTAGGGAAGGGGGCTGTTATGACGTCTCTGAATCGCCGGAAGGCCCGCGGTCTCGCGCGCCGATGGACCGGTGCCGGTTTGGTGCGGGGCATCAGTTTGGCCGCGCTGATTGCTGCCTCGCAGCTCGGGTTGGCGGTGCGGGCCGACGCGCAAGGTGTGATCCAGTCTCAAGAGCATGACTTCCGGCTGGAGGTGCTGACCGACCGTCTGTCCTACCCCTGGGCCATGGCTTTCCTGCCGGACGGCGCGGCCCTGGTGACGGAACGGGGCGGGGCCCTGCGGCTGTGGCGGGACGGTGACCTCGACGATCGCCCGATCAACGGGGTGCCGGAGGTCTGGGCGTCCGGTCAGGGCGGCCTGCTGGATGTTCTGGTTCACCCGGATTTCGACCAGACCGGTTGGATCTATCTCTCGCTGTCGCATCCGGACGGTTGGGGGCGGGCGCATACCCGGGTGGTGCGCGCGGTGTTCGACCGCGAGGCCCATGCCCTGCGTGACGTCACGGTGATCGTGGATGCCCTGCCGCCGGGACGGGGCGGGCGCCATTTCGGGTCACGGCTGGCCATCGGTGGCGACGGCATGCTCTACATCACGACGGGCGAGCGCGGCGACCGTCCGCGCGCCCAGGACCTGACGGATCTGGCCGGCAAGGTGCTGCGGCTGCGCCCGGACGGGACGATCCCCGCCGACAATCCGTTCGTGGGGCGGGACGATGCCCGGCCCGAGGTTTTCGCCTACGGCACACGCAACGGCCAGGGCATGGACGTTCATCCCGAGACCGGCGCCGTCTGGTTCCACGAACACGGCCCGCGCGGGGGTGATGAACTGAACATCGTCCGGGCGGGGGTCAACTACGGCTGGCCGGTCATCACCTACGGCATGAACTACAACGGCACGCCGATGGGCGAAGGCACGCACAAGCCGGGCATGGAACAGCCCGTGCATTACTGGGATCCCTCCATCGCCCCGTCCGGGATGGCGATCTATGACGGCGATGCCTTTCCGAATTGGCGCGGGGATATCTTCGTGGGTGCGCTGAAATTTCAACTCATCGCCCGGCTGGAAATGGACGGCGACCGGGTGGTCCGCGAGGAACGCTTGCTGGAGCATAGCCTGGGGCGGATCCGTGCGCTGGAGGTCGGCCCGGACGGTGCCCTGTACATCCTGACCGACGCGGCGGACGGCCGGCTCGCGCGCCTGATGCCCGCGCGCTGAAGGTGTGTCCGGGCTGTTGGACATCATTGTCTGGCCCAACGGCGTTCGGCTCCGTATACTCCAAAAAATAGAGCGGTGTTGGCGATCAGGAGGTCGCTTGATCCGCGTGGACACAGGTTTCGTGCAGGATCGGACGAAGCAGGGTATCGCGACGGGCAGGGTTGGGTCCGATGGGGGATGCTGCTGAAGAGCCGGCCGGAACGGGCCGGGAGGGGGCGCGCCTGGGAGTGGCCCCCCGCGTTGAACGCTTCGATTGGGATCCGTCGTGGCGCAACGATGCCGCTTTGTTCGTGATCCTCGCCGTTTTGGGAACCGTCGCCAGCTACATTAACGTCAACATTCCCCACACCGAAGTCTATTTCGACGTGCGGTATGCCTTCGGCTATCTGGGCTTCGCGGTGCTGCGGCGCTGGTGGCTGGCGCTGGCGCTGGGCCTTCTGCTGGCATCGGTCGGGCCGCACAAGGTCCCGCTCCTGACGGCCTTTCTGGCCAATCTGGTGTACGTCCTGCCCATCTTGGTGACCATCAGGCTAGTTCACGGGCATCTTCTGGAACGCCCGCGCTCGCTGTTGGCCTATGGGGCCGGCTTCATGGTCCTGATCCTGGCCTGTTATCAGGTCTTCATGATGCCGGTGATCGGGCTGGTGCTGGCCTGGCTGCGCGACGCGCCCTTGTGGGCTGGGATGGTCGAGTTCTGGAGCGCGCAGCCGTGCCTGGTCGAGTCGGTCATGGTCGGTGTCATTGCCACCGCCGGAGCGATGGTTCTGCGCGGCTATCGGGAGATCGCCCACCGCGAGCACGAACTCGACGTGCTGCAGGAATCCATCGGTGAGGCGGTCGTGGCCACCGACACGGCGGGTCGGGTCACAAGGATGAACCCTCAGGCCGCGATGTTGACAGGCTGGCGCCCGGCGGACGCCTCCGGGCGGGCGCTTGTCGAGATCATGACGCTGGTCAACAGCCATACCGGTGCGCGCGTTGAGTCCCCCGTCGCCAAGGTGTTGGCGGCGGGACGCACCGTCGGTCTCGCCAACCATACAACGCTGATCTCGCGAGATGGCGTGCATCGTCAGATCGCCGACAGCGCGGCGCCGATCCGGGATACCGACGGTGAGTTGCTGGGCGTCGTGATGGTGTTCCGGGATGTCAGCGATGAGTACGCCGCGCGCGAGGCCCTTGAGGAGAGCAATCGGCAACTGGATCTGGCGATCGAGTCCGCCGGTTTGGGCATCTGGGACTGGGACGCCAAGAGCGGACAGGTGCAACTGCGCGGCTGGCAGGCGCGTCTGTTCGGGTTTCCCGTGGACGTACCCCATGTCCCGGTGGAGGTGTTCCAGGAGCGGGTGCATCCCGAGGACTGGGAGGCGACATGGGCGCTGGCGCTGCAGTCTCGCGATGCCGGAATCGGCTTCGACTGCACGTTTCGCGTCATCCGTCCGGACGAGACCATGATTTGGGTGCGGACGCTCGGCAAGGCGATCCACGACGATCACGGACACATCGTGCGGGTGATCGGGACCGCCCAGGACATCACAAACGTCAAGACCGCCCAGGATCAGTTGCGCGATAGCGTGAACGCCCTGACGCGGTCGAACACGGAACTGGAACGGTTCGCCTACATCGCCTCGCACGATTTGCAGGAACCGATCCGCAACATGGTGGCCTATTCGCAGCTTCTCGGGCAGCGTTACGGAGACCGGCTCGACGGTGACGGCCGCACGTTCCTGGCGTTCATCGAGGACGGCGCCAAGCGCATGCAGGCCCTGGTTCTCGACCTTCTCGACTACTCCCGGGTTTCCAATCGGCAGCGGCCGTTTACCAAGGTGGACATGGCGGACGTGATGGTTGCCGCTCGGAGCAATCTGGCCGAACAGATCGCCGCCGCCGGGGTGCACGTCAGCGTCGGCCCAATGCCCATGGTGCGGGGCGACTTCGTCCAGCTTGTCTCGCTGATGCAAAACCTGATCGGCAACGCGGTTAAGTTCCGGACCCCGGGGCGGAGGCCGGAGGTCTCTGTCTCGGCGCGCGAGACGCCGGAGCATCATGTCATTGAGGTGCGCGACAACGGTATTGGCATCGCGCCCGAACATGCCCAGCGGATCTTCGAGATTTTTCGGCGTCTGCACACCGTTCATGAGTATCCCGGGACCGGCGTCGGTCTGGCGCTGGCCAAGCGCATCGCGGAGTGCCACGGTGGTGAACTGTCCTTTGACAGCACGCCGGGCGAGGGGAGTTGCTTCCGCGTCGCGCTGCCGCGTCAGGACGATGGCGACACGCATTGACGGGCGGGATCACGCTTCCAACCGTGCCTTGATCGCGAGCAGGTCGCGCCACGCCAGCCGCTTGGCTTCCGGGGTCCTCAGAAGGTAGGCGGGATGGAAGGTCGGCATGGCGGCGATCTCGTGTTGGCCGCCGGCCGGTTGATGGGCGCGCCATTGGCCGCGCAGCCGGGTGATGCCCTCCGTGGCGCCGAGCAGGGTCGAGGCCGCCAGCCCACCCACCAACAGCAGCACCTTGGGGGCGATCAACGCCACATGGCGTTCGATGAACGGCACGCAGACGGCCACCTCGGCCGGGGTCGGCTTGCGGTTGCCGGGGGGGCGCCACGGAACCACGTTGGTGATGTAGGCGGTCGAACGGTCGAAGCCGATGGAGGCCAGCATGTCGTCGAGCAGCCGTCCGGACACGCCGCAGAACGGCCGTCCCTGTCGGTCCTCGTCGGCGCCCGGCGCCTCGCCGACGACCATCAAGGCAGCGTCGGCGGCACCCTCGCCGAAAACGGTGTTGGTCGCCGTGACCTTCAAGGGGCAGCCGTCGAACCCTTCCAGGACCTGACGCAGTTGGTCGAGCGAATGCGCCCGCGCGGCCGCCGCCGCCGCGCCCTCAGTGGCGGCGGAAGGGGGCGCGGCTGTGGGAGCCGGTGGCGACGGCGCGGCGCGTGCCGTGGGCGAGGGAGCCGCTCGGGGTCGGGCCTGTTCTGCCCGGCGCGCCTGACGGGCGGCGTCGGCGGCGAAGCGGTCAACGGGCGTCTCCCCGACGCACTCGTCCGCGCCAACGCCATCGTACCAGCGCAACAGGGCGATGTCGTCGAGGGCCTCGGCGAACACGGTCATGGCCTAGAAATCCAGATCCGCGTAGTGCGGCACCGGGCGCAGACCGGGTTCCGAATCGGCCAACAGCGACCGGAAGCACGGGCGGCACTTCAACAGCATGTACCATTCCTTGGCCGCCGGGTGTTCGTCCCACGGCACGTCGCCAGCGTAGTCCACCAGCGAGAGATGGGCGCCGGCGATCAGGTCGGCGAGCGTGAGACGATTGCCGGCGAGCCAACGGGTGGCCTCCGTCAGCCAGGCGATGTACTGGAGATGCATATGGATGTTCGCGCGGCCCGCCCGCAGCGACCGCGAGTCCGGCGTCCCATTGCCGAGCAGGCGCAGCGCCAGTTTCTGCCCCGCAAGTGGATCGGTCACCTCCTGACCGAAGCGCCCGTCGAACCAAGCCACCAGTCGGCGCACTTCGGCCCGCGCCACCGGGTCGGCGCCCAGCAGCGGCGGGTCCGGATACGCCTCGTCCAGGTATTCGGCCACGGCGAGCGTTCCGGCGAGGGTGGCGCCGTCCTCCTCCACCAGGACCGGCACCTCGCCGGCCGGGTTCAGAGCCAGGAACGAGTCGTCGCGGATCCACGGCGTCACGACGCGGAGATCGGCCTCCAGCCCCTTCTCGCCCAGGACCAGACGGGCCAGCCGCGCCCCCGGATACAGCCAATGATGATATAGTGTGCGCATGCGCCCGAGTGTAAGGAGACAGGCCCCACGAGGCCATGGGAAAGTCGCGGGGACGCGGTCGCGCCGTTCGGCGCTTCGTGAAACGCCGGTGGTGAATCTGATGTCGCTGTGCCAGCATCTGTTTGCGGCTCGTGATCCGACGGTGTCAAGCGGAGCGAGCGGGATCGACAGGGCGGCGGGCAGAGGAAGTCTCGGACGGTGACAGAATGAGTCGAGACCAGGGCTTCCGTTCCATGAACGACCCCGTCGGAGGTGGCCGCACCACAGGATTTCCCGATCCCCGCTCCCGCTCCGTTGCCGTGCTGTTGACGGCAGTGGTGGCGTTCGGGCCGGTCTCCACGGACCTGTATCTGCCGTCGCTGCCGGCGATGGTGGAGGCCTTCGGCACCACGGTAAGCCGTGCGCAGCTCACCCTGTCCATGTTCATGGCCGGGTTCGCCATCGGCATGCTGATCTACGGTCCCCTGGCCGACCGCTTCGGGCGTCGGCCGGTACTGATCGGCGGGGTGTCGGTGTACGTGCTGGCCTCGCTCGCCTGCCTGATGGCCGAGAGCATCGACGGTCTGATCGCGGCCCGGTTTTTCCAGGCGCTGGGCGCCTGCTGCGGCCCGGTGATCGGCCGCGCGGTGGTGCGCGACATTTACGACCGCAAGGAGTCGGCGCGCATGCTGTCGGCCATGGCCTCGGCGATGGCCCTGGCCCCGGCCATCGCGCCGATCATCGGCGGCGGCCTGTTCACCCTGTTCGGGTGGCGGGCGAACTTCGTGCTGCTGGCGCTGTTCGGGGTCGGGGTCTTGGCGGCGGCGTGGCGACTGCTGGGCGAGACCAGCCGGCACAAGGACCCCGGCGCGACGCAGCCCGGACGCGTTCTGGTGACCTTCGCCATGTTGCTGCGCAGCCGGGTGTTTCTGGGATATACCCTTGTCGTCGCCTTCGGGTTCGCTGGCCTGTTCTCGTTCATCAGCGGCTCGTCGTTCGTGCTCATCGACGTGCTGGGCTTGGCCCCGGCGCTGTTCGGGTTCGCCTTCATGGCGGTGATCGTCGGTTACATCCTGGGCGCCTTCAGCGGCGGACGGTTGAGCGGACGGATCGGCTTGGACCGCCTGATCATGGGCGGTTGCGTGCTGACGATGGTGGCCGGGGGCGCGGCGGCGGTGCTGGCGTGGGCCGGGGTGCAGTCGGTGGCGGCGCTGGTTCCCTTCATCAGCGTCTTTTTCTTCGGCACGGCCTGGATCATCCCGCTGGGAACAGCCGGGGCCATGAGTCCGTTTCCGCATGTCGCCGGCGCGGCCAGTTCGCTGCTGGGGTTCATCCAGATGACCATCGGAGCGACAGCGGGCTATCTGGTCGGGGCGCTCCACGACGGCTCGACCCGTACGCTGACCACCATCATGGCGCTGATGGGGGTCTGTGCGCTGGGGATGTCTGTTGCGCTTGTGCGCCGCGCGCCCGCGCGTGCCGCCTGACCGGAACACCCCGCGCCGGCCGGCGGTCAGGAGACTTCGGCGAACGCCCGAACCGGGAAGGCCGCGGCGTCGCGCACCTTGAGGGGGATGGCGTAGAACCGGAATCGGCGGCCGCGCAGCGCCTCTAGCCCGCGCAGGTTCTCCACGATGTGGATGCCGGCGCCGAGGAACCAAGTGTGCGCGGGCCGTTCGAGGTCCGCCGGGTTGTCGGCGTTCAGGGCATCGACGCCGAACAGGCGGGTGCCCGCATCCTTCAGGTAGGCCAGCGCGGCCCGGTCCACATAGGGATAGGAGAAGTAGGTCTCCTTGCCCCAGTGGCGGTCCCAGCCGAACTGGATCAGGACCGCCCTGTTTTTCAGGTCCGGGGCCGGCGGCAGGTCCGCCACGCTCAGCGGCCGATCGGGGGTCGCCCCCCGGCCGTCGATCACGATCCCGTCGAGGATCAGGGAGGACAGCGGCAGGCCGGCGATGTCGGTGGCGTCCGGATAGCGGTGGCGGGGCGCGTCCAGATAGGTGCCGATGGAGGTCTGGAAGCGGACCTCCGTGATCTCGAACGAGGCCTTGCCGCCGTAGTTCGGTGCCGATTCCGCGTGGGTCAGGAACGGCCGGACGGACGCCGTGAAAGCGCGCACGGTCCCGTCCGGCGCTTTCATGCGGAACCCCGGCATGCCGTCCTCGAAGGTCTGGGTCAGGTCGATGATCTCGCCCATGCTGGCCCTCACGTATCTTCGTCCGCCGTCGCCTCGATGGCTTCCATGTCCTCGTCCGAGAAGCCGAAATGATGCCCGATTTCGTGGATCAGCACATGGCGGATGACGTGGGTGAGATCCTCGCTGGTCTCGCACCAGTAATCGAGGATCGGGGAGCGGTACAGAAACACCCGGTCATGGTCCTGCACCACCTGGGCGAGGCTCTTCTCCGGCAGGGAGACGCCCTGGTACAGCCCGAGCAGGTCGTAAGGGCTCTCCAGGTCCATCTCGGCGCAGGTTTCCTCGTCCGGGAAGTCCTCGATATGGATCGGAACGCCCTCGACTGCCTGGCGCAGCGGCGCGGGCAGGCTGTCCAGCGCCTCGCGCGCCAGATCCTCCAGGTCGGTCAGGGTGGGGGGCGTGGTGAACCGGGGGGCGTCGCTCATGGGTCCGGGTGTCGGCAGGGGGTTGATCGGGTGCCGGAGACCTCCAACGTCCCGGATCTAGCATAAGGAGGCAGACATGTCCGCACCCCTGAACAACACCGCGCGCGCCGAGGCCCTGGCCGGGCTGTCCGGCTGGGCACCCGTGGAGGGCCGCGACGCCATCCACAGGACCTTCACCTTCGCCGACTTCAACGAGGCGTTCGGGTTCATGGCCCGGGCGGCCCTGGTGGCCGAAAAGGCCGACCACCATCCCGAATGGTCCAACGTCTACAAGACCGTCGCGGTCACCCTGTCGACCCATGACGCTGGCGGCGTGACCGAGAAGGACATCGCGCTCGCCAAGGCCATGGACGCCATCGCCGGGTCGTGACGCGCGGGGCTCAGCGTGCCGCCAGCAGGCGCACCCCGAACAAGACGAACAGGGTGCCCGCCAGCGTCTCGATTGCGCGTTGGGCGCGCCGGTAGGCGCGGCGGGGGCCGTCGTGTCCCAGCGTCCAGGCGACCGCGCCATACCACAGGGCGGACAGGCCGACCATGAGGGCGACGATGGCCAGCCCAAGCCCGATTCCCGGGTCCGGGGGCAGGACGGCGGCCATCAGGCTGGCCACGAAGAGGGCGCTCTTGGGGTTGGTGACCACCGTCAGGAAGCCGCGCGCGACGGCGCGGTGGGCCGGTCCGGGGGCCGATGCCGTCTTGGGCGCAGAGCCGGCCGGGGGGCGCGCCGCCCACAGCAGGCGCAGGCCGAGCCAGATGAGGTACGCCCCTCCGACGGTCTTGAGGACCAGATAGGTCCAGGGCACTGCGGTGAACATCACGCCCAGGCCGAGCACGCCGACGCCGCCCCAGATCGCGGTGCCGATCACGATGCCCAACACGCTCCAGGCCGCCGCGCGACGCGAGGCCGTCAGCGCCGCGTGGGTCACGACCACGAAGTTGGGCCCGGGCGTGACGACGGCAAGGCCCCAGAGCAGCGCGACGGACAACAGCGTGGAGAGCATGGCGCGGTTCCTGACGACGGCATGTCTTGCAGGGCCTTGCGCGGGCGTTCCGTGGCGGTACGACGGTTGGCCCTTGACGCGGCAGCGGACGTTCGACAAGTTTGCCAGCCTTCGGACGTCGCTGGCCAGCGGTATGACCGGATGGGGCGTAGCCAAGCGGTAAGGCAGCGGGTTTTGGTCCCGCGATCCCAGGTTCGAATCCTGGCGCCCCAGCCAGTCAATCAGCGCCAGTCAATCAGCGTCCCGGCCCACGTCGCCAAGGACATCCCTCGATCCCCACATCCGCCATCCAAGCAGGCGAGGGGATCACGAAACCCACGAAAACGAAACTGTGGCACTCGTCTTCCGAAGACGGCGGCCAAGGACTCTCTCACCCCGCCTTCGGCAAGCCCAGGGCGGTACACGGCGTCAGAAGAAGCGCCGATAGATCCATTTCGGAATCGGGTAGGGTCTGTCGTTGAGGATCACCCCGGCCAGCGGTCGTGGCAGGCTCTTCAGGGTTTCCGCGCCCTGCTCGATCACCGGGCGGCGGGTCTGGGCTGCCCGCACGACCATCACAAGAGTATCCAGCAGCGGCGCCAGAGTCTGAACAGCATCGCGATGCTGCAACACCGGCGGCAAATCGACCAGCACCAAGTCGAACTCGTGACGGGCGGCTTTCAGCACGTGGTCGATCCGGTTGACGGCATCGCCGGACAATCCAAGGTCCCCGGATTCGCCGACCCCCTGCCCGAAACTGAGCAGGAACTGCTGCGGTGAATCCGGAAGAGGAAGGTAGGTCGGCTCTCCGAGGTTCCTCTCGGTCGCGGCCATTTTCGCCGCTTTTCGGCCCAGGCGTTCGCCCCGCATCACGGACTGGGTGAGATCACGGTTGCTGGGGTTGGCGTCGACCAAGAGCACCCGCGACGCAGGGCGATAGTCGACGAAGGCCCGGGCCAGAGCGAGGGTGACCGTTGTTGTTCCCTCACGTGGTTGTGAGGCAACCACCCCCACCACCCCGTGGCCCTGATCGATATAGGTTTTTGTTAGAGTTCCAACGACTTCCGTTACGGCCATGTTGGTTGCCCTTCAATTGGGTCGGACGGATGCGCCCTCCGGCCTGAGGACTGCCGTATGAAAAAGGCAAACAGCACCGCGAGCCTGATTCCAACGGCAATGGTGAAGACCCAGGCCAGTCCCGGTGCGCTGAAGTCTTCGAGGACGAAGTACCCCAGGACCAGGATGGCGAGCTGGGCAATGCTGGACGCAGCCAGCGGCATATCCCGCCCGGTCAGGAAAAAGCCCGATTGGAGCACCATGAGCAGAAGCGTAAACGGCAGGCCGACGGCGAAAGCCCGCCCCAAGTGAGTGAGGGTCTCGGTCTGTTCCGCCGTGACCCGCCCGGCCAGGGCCAGGAGATCGGCGAGCACAGGGGCCAAAAGGAAGACGGCTACGCCGACCAGCAATCCCAGGGACGCAAAGACGGGCAGCGCCTTCACCAGAAAACCCCGGCCGTCGTCGCCGTCGTCGCGGACCCGGCGCGACAGAGTGGGTAGCAAGATGGTTCCAATGCCTCGTATGAGGAGGGCTGGCGCGCTACGCGCCATCCGGTCGGCAACATTGAACAGCGTCAAGCCGCCGGTCGGCAGCGTCGATGCCAAGGCATTCAACAGCACCTGCTGGCCCCATTCCAGCGAGTGCATCACACCCTGTGTCCGAACGAGTTGCCGGAGATGGGCCGGAATTCCGCCGGGGTAGAATGGCCTTGGGCGGAGCAGACACGGGAACACGGCGCGGTCATTGAGCAGAATGACAAACAGCAGCCGCGCGACCGCACCGATGACCATCGCCCAGGCAATGGCTGTGACGGTTCTCCATTCCGGGATCGCGAGGGCCCCCAACGGCGCCAATTTCCATAGAAGTTGGGCGAACTCAAAGCCGTAGAACCTATGGCGAGCGTACAGTACACCCGTCAGCAGGCCGGTGAACAGAGTCAACGGGAAGATCGGCGCCAATTGCGCCAGCAGGCCGGCGGCGGCCTCGGCTGTCGTCGCGGACAGGCCGGGTGCGCAAACCGCCACCAGGAGGTGGGGGGTCAGCCCGGCCAGCCCGGCCAGCAAGCCGCCGAGCAGCAGCAACCAGAAACTCATGAAACGCAGGTAACTCGTGCGATGGGCGGCTTCGCTCTCATCACCCGACACCAGATAGGGCACGGTCACCTGAGCGACGATAAAGACCATGATCTGCCACACGCCAACCGGGAGGAGCATGGCGGCGAACAGGGCGTCGGTGCCGGCGTCGGCCCCCAGCAGAATGGCGATCAGCAGGGTGGTGGCGAGGCCGGACAAAGATTCGATCACCTTCAGCCCGCCGATGACGAGCCCCTTCCGGATCAGCGCGAACACCTCAACGCGCCCCTTGGTAGATGCTCTGCGGCGGCAGAACCCAGGGGGGGCCGGACAGGGGCGCGTCGGTTCGATCAGCCAAGTTCAACACGGGGTCCAATACTGCCACATCCGCTAGGTCAATCCCGTCCAGCGACACCGACACGGGCAACCAGCCTTTGTTGATGAGAAACAGCGTGCGTTGCGCTCCGTTCACGGCGAATACCCCCTCGACCATCGGATGGTCGGTGTGCACCGCTCGCAGCGTGGCACCGCGCATGGCCGTGCCCATGGCCTGCATCACCATGGCCTGAGGTTTGGCGCTCCAGTCGCTCCGGAACAGTCCCTTATCCCGCAGCGGCCCGGTGTCAAGAGTCTGGAAGTAATACAGCGCCTTCGCCAGGCCGGTGTTTGCCACGTTGGCGATCACCGAGGACCACCACACCCCCGCGATGCGGCCGTCGAACAACCCGGCGTCGGACAATCCACCGACGCGGTTGGTCGCTCCGATAATGATTTCCTCTTCCTGGCCGTCCGTGTCGTGCGTTCGGATCAGCTCGCGTGTGCGGTGGAGCCCCTCAGCGTAAAGGTTGGTGTCCTCCAACTCGAAGATCTCGTACATGTTCCAGACGATCACATCAATGGCGGCATCTTGGTGATCGAGAACGGCCTCAATCCAGGGCCAGTCGATCAGAGTTTCCGAACTAACGGATCCCAGCGCCGGCGCCGCAAGCGGCACCGATTCGCCAATATCAGTGGCCTCAAGTCCATCGATGAACGCGTCCAGGGCGACCAGATAGTCGTCTAGGTCACGGTAACGTGCGCCATTCCACCCTAGGTTTGGCTCATTCAAAACCTGTAAGGCCAAGGTGTCCATAGGCCGTCCCGTTTCGCGGTGCACCGCCGCCAACTCGGTGCCGGCCCATTTCCCGGCCGCCTCAAAGGCAGCCGCCAACGGCCACCCCATCAGCGTATCGCTCACACTCCGCATGACAACGAGGGAAAACACATCAGCGCGCGGAGCCAACCTCTCTGGGTGCGAGAAACGATCCGTCTCTGGATCGCCGCGCTGATGCAGGAATATCTTGTCGGCGCTGACGCCGTGATCCAGGATTTGTCTTTCTCGCGCGTTGCCCGGCGGGCCCAAATGCCCCACCGAGCCCAAAATGGGCGGGCGTAGGGCCGTCATTCCGATGGTTGCCCGAACCGCAACCGGTGCCGGGTCTTCGAGGGTGAAAAGGTCGGTGGGACGGATCGCCAAGCGGTTCGGCACGCCTTCCAGCCAGAACGCCACATCGTTTCCCAGCAAATCGACCGACCAAACCCCCGGCGCCGGGTCGGACACCCGCTGCGTACTTGGCACGAACTCGTCAGGTTCTTCGTCGGGGGTGAAATAGGTCGCGATCTCCGGGTCAACCGTGACGCCGTTCGTCAGGTCGCTGTGCGACCAGCCATCTCTGGCCATGCGCGCTCGAAAGCCGTCCGGACCCTGGATTTCGGCCACGCCGTCGCTCGCGCGCAACCCAACGCGGTTGTTGAAGGCGGCGGTGAAGGCGTCGGTGCCGCTGGGTACGGTGAAATAGGTCCGCGTGGTGTGTGGCAGGCGCAGGGACGTCTGGTAAAGGAGTGGCTGAAACGCGGTCTTGGCGCCCGACACGTTGACCTCGGCCATGTAGCTGCGCTTCAAGTGCAGGACATGAAGGCCCGGCGAACTGAGCCTGATGGTTTCCGTCGTGCTGAGGGTTCGTGACGTATCCAGCCTCTGGAGGACGCGCGCGTCCGGCCCAAAAAGGGTCACCGCCTCGGCCCAGCCGTAAACCGGAGCAAGGGTCACCGTGAGATCGGCCACGGTGCCCGGTTCGACAAGGATAAGCACCTTGCCACCGCGCAGGCCGGCAAGTGTCGTTTCGGCGCCAGCCGATGGGAAGGGCGCTGAGATGAGTGCGGCGAAGAACGCCAAAAGCGACATGAGCGCCTTTCCCTCGCGCAAAAAGCGCGCGAACAATATCGAACAGTGCTTCATGTCGACTCCTCCCGTCAGAAGGTCAATCCAGGCCCGGACTGCTAAACGGAGGCCCTTTGCGTCCCCATTGACGTCAAGGCACCTGAGTGGCCGTCTGGTTCGGGTGTTTTCGCTGTCGCGGACGGGCGATGACCGGTGTGTTGCGCGTGATCTTCCGTGTCAGGACCGGCTTGCGAAAAAGCCGAATGATCTTGACTCCTTCGAGCGTGTCGCGCGAGCCCAAATAGGAATGGAAGGCCACTGCTTTCTTGTTTTCGACATTGATGTAGGAAAAGAGCGTTTTATAACCGGCCTCGTAGTAGTGGCGCATGACAGCCCAGGCGGCATGGTTGGCTAGGAAGCCGCTGCGCCGGTCTTTCGAAACAAGAAAATCGAACCCATATATCTCGTCGTCTTTGAGTTCGACCTCCATGTTCATATAGTTTTCAAAAAAACTCTTCCTAGCGATCCATATATAGCCGATGACTTCATCATTGTTCAAAAGCAGCCACCCGTCTAGTCCATCACGTTTTAGTCGTTCGCGACAAAAGGTCGTTTTTCCCGGATAGGTAGAAGTGACGCGATTCAGGTTCGAGTCCGTAATTTGTTCTATGGTTACGCCAGCATATCGCCCCTGTGACGTCTTTGAGTAGAGGTCCACTCTGACTTCAGCGAGAACCTCGCTGCCAATCACTTTGTGTCGGAACTGGGCCAGGGCACGCCCAAAAAAATCACTCAGACTTTTCTTACGGAACCTAGACATTACTGGCCTCTCCGTTTGGATGTCGCCAGGGCGGCGCACAGAAAATCGTCCCACCGCCCCGCGCCGGTGGCGCCGTCGAAGTAGTCCGCCCGACGTCTGGCCGCCGAAATCAAGCGTTCGGCTAGGGCTCCGTCCTCTAGGATCCGGTCGATGGCTGCCGTCATCATGCGCTCGGCGGCAAGGGGCGGACCGTCGGGGGATGACCAAGTTTCGCCTACAGGCGGTACCATGACGGCACTTTCGCCAACCTCGATATCTTCGGCAACGGAGTCAAGTCGGCTGCCCGGGGCCAGGATCTCACGCGGTCCGGACTTACAGTCCGCGGATATGATCGGTGTCCCGCAAGCCAGCGCCTCAAGCAGGACCATCGGCATGCCCTCGTACAGGGACGGCAGCACGAACAGATCGGCCCGCCTGATCCAGCTAAACGGATTGCCCTGGAAGCCCACGAACATCACCTGATCAGCGACGCCAAGATCGGCCGCGTAGCGTTCAAGTTCGGCCCGCATGGGCCCGTCGCCGAGGATGATCAGCCGCCCATCCTCTCGAACGCCCGACTCCGCAAAGGCCCGGATCAGGTGCCAATGCCCCTTTTGCCGCACCAACCGGCCAACGGTGATGATCGTCTTCCCGGCGACGAAGGCATGCGCCGCACCCTCCGGTATGGGTTCCCGGGACGCATTTTCGAGGCTCGACACGTCAACCGAGTTGGGGATCACCGCCAAGCGGTCGCGCAACGGCGGGCAACGTTGGGCCACGTCGTCGGCCGAGACCTGGGAGACACAAACCACATGGCCAACCGTTCGCGGTGCCAAGTGGCGGTACAGCAGGGTGGCGGCCAGACGCTTCACGGCCGTCTTGTTCGGCAGACTGGCGCTCAGGTAGTTGTGGACCGTCATGACCTTGACCGCAGACATGGGAACCAGGGCCACGTAGACGTTGGCGCGCTCCATATGGGCGACCACCACGTCGTATCGGTGCCGCCGCACCAACCGCCACAAGCGAACCGCGACCACAGGCCCGGCCAGAATCTTTTTCCAGGTAGCGCCAGCCACCGAAACCCTCGACAGGTATTCCACCGCCACGCCTTCCGGTGGGGCGATGACGGTCTCCTGGTCGCAGGCGATGACCGTCACGTCATGGCCGAGAGCCTGGAGGCCACCGGACAGGGAAAGCACGATCCGTTCCGCTCCGCCGCCCCCCAACGACGCGATCAGCATGGCGATTTTCATGTCGCAGCCTCCAGGGTGCCGTCGATCAGGTTGAGATAGCGGTCTGCCATGGCATCCATGGTAAACGTCTGGCGGACCCGAGCCTGCCCGTCGGCCGCTTTCGCCAGCGCCGCGTCCGGCGCGCCGACCACCGCCGCCAAGGCGTCCGCCAGGGCCGCCGGGTCTCTTGGCGGGACCAGCCAGCCATCGTCACCGACCACGAGGGGCGTTTCGCCGACCGCCGTGGCCACCACGGGGAGGCCGGCCGCCATCCCTTCCAGCAGGGCCAGGGAAAGGCCCTCGGTTAGGGATGGAAGGATAAATCCGTCGTAGGTCGCAAGCAGACGCCCGACATCGTTGCGCATCCCCAGCAGGCCGATCTGCCCGCCGAGCCCATGGTCCGAGATCAGGGCCTCCACCTGGGGCCGCAGCGGGCCATCCCCCACCAGATCGAGGCGGACCGCGATCCCGGAGTCGCGGAGATGCGCCATCGCGGCAACGAGAACATCCTGTCCCTTTTCCTCCGACAACCGGCCGACACACACGAAGCGCGGCGGGTCGGCCATGGGGCGAGCATCGCGCCCCTCAATGCCGGCCATGGTGATCCCGTTGGGGATGATGACCAGGTCGTCGCGGCGATGCCCGTGTGCCAGCAGGTGATCGGCCACCGAACGAGAGACACAGACATGTCGGCTGATCGCGCCGGCGCGGAACCGCTCCATCAGGCGCCGTTTCAGCCCGTGCCCGCGGTACGTCTCGCCACCGTGCGCCTGCAGGAACGGACCCCGGTAACCGGCCAAGGCGGTCGCAAGGCGCGACCACAGTCCGGCGGAACTCAGTCTTGCGTGGATCAGGGCCGGCCGGAGCCGGCGAACCAGACCCGCCAGGGCGATCACGCGACCCAGCTTCGACCGGTTGGCCAAGCTGACCACGTCAACCCCGGCGGCCTGGATCGGCGTCAACAGCTCGCCGCCCATCAGCGTCACCAGAACATGCTGGTAACGCTCTTCGGAGCGCGCCTTCAGGGTCCGGATCAGCATTGCCAGCAGTCGCTCCTCGCCGCCCGGGTTGAGGTGTTGGATAACGTGCAGAACGACCGGGAGCGCCGGCTCCGTGGCGGCGCTACCCGGTTTCGGGGCTCCGGTAATCGCGCGCCGAAATCCGGGCAAAAGCGAGAACCAGCCAGAATGACTTATTAAGGAGGACATGCACGAAAAGCCCCATAGCCAGTGTCGAAATGAGCGCCGCCAAAACCGCAGCATAGAAGGCGACCTCAACGAGCGGTGCTGGTCGGAGAACCGGCCGCGCACACTTCGCTAGGATCATGGCAAGGGCGGTCAAAAAAAGAACCGTGCCGACCAAGCCGTTCTCGGTCAGAACCTGTAAGTAAAGGTTGTGCGGCATCCGTTCGACGCCGTAAAGAAAGGGCAACGATTGAAACTCCGGTTTGGCATGCAACCACGCGAAGGTGCCCGGTCCCGATCCAAGGAGAGGGTATTTCTCAAATATTCGCATTCCAACGTCAATGTAATTGGCGCGACGAAGCAATGAAAGTTCTGTTGCTCTTTGCCCGTCCCCAAACAGGTTGCCCAGAGATGCCAATCTTTCTACGTACTCGGCCGGCAGCACGAATGGTAAAAAGACGAGGCTGGCCACAAGCCCAATGACGTGGAATGGCGTGATGTGACGCCACAGCAGGAGCACGGGAGCGGCCATCCCCACCGCCAGCGCGAGAAACGCCGAGCGCGAGAACGTCATCACAATCCCACCCAGCAGGATGGCTGTGCAGGCCAGCCAGAACAGGCGAACCAACGGCTGAGACGGCTGAATCACCCGCGCCGCGCTCAGAAAGGCCGGCAGGAACAGGATCAACGCATAGTCGTTGGGCGACTGCGTGGTGGCGCCCGTGATCCGGGTCAGGCTGTCATCGGTGAACGAAGAGAACATGTTGCTGCCAGTGGACGACCCAAACAGTCCAAGGATAACCGACAGGACGGACGGAAGGATGACGGCCAATTCGAGACGCAGCTTAAACCGCGGCCAAAGTTCCGCGTATCGGGTAATAAAAAAATACAGAAGTGCGACGCTGACCAGTCTTCGAATCGTTCCTAGGCTTCCTAGGACGTTCACGGAAAACGGCACCATAATAATTGCGAATACAACAAACAAAGCCAAAAATTTTTCTTCGGTCGAGAGCGGCAGTAGGGTGAGCTTCCCGGATGCCAACTGAATAACGTAGGCAGTCGCGACAATCGGAAATAGCAGTTTGAACAGCGACAACGTTGGTCCGGCATTCGGCAACTGGGCGAAAAAATCCAGCGGAATGAGGGCCACCAGGAGCAAGAGTGTATGATCCGGGTAGCGAAGGCAGATCAACAAGGCGATCAACCCGGCCGGCAGGCCGAACAGCAGCAAAGGCACTGTCGGGTCCACATATCCCGACACGAACGCCGTGACCGAGAACAGCAGGGCGGTCAGGAGGACAAGGCTCGTCTGTCCAAACGACGCACTCACGGGGTCCGCCTTTCGACCGTTGCCTCGCCAGAGGGCGCATCAGCGTCAAGTGTGCCCATACGCAGAACAGGCGCTGCAGTCACAGTCACCGCCAAACGGGTCATGAGCCACGGCAACCGGTAGACTGCGTTGGGTGCGGTCACGCGTCCCTCCCGGCGCGGCGGTCCCGCCACGCTTTCACATGTTGGTAGGCGCCGAAGGCAGCGCGGTGGGCACGCCCAGCCAGGGTCGGAGCGAAGGCGATCAGGCGCTCCCGGTCGACACTTCCGGTCGCCAAGTAGCGCTTGACGTCGTCAGCGTCTCCCAGCAGGTTCACTGCAGCGAAACCGGCGTTCCAGGCCACTTCCAGGTTTCGGAAGTGGAGCAGCTTCCCGACCCCGGTCTTGCGCACGGCCTCGTCGAAGCACTTGTTGTAACTGAAGCATCGCCGTCCCTTGACGATGTCCAGATCCCACGCCACCGGCCGGCCGTCGATCCGTGTCAGGACCAGATGCACCTGCGCCGCGCGGATGGCGGCCATGGCTTGCTCGCGGCGTGCGCTGTTGAACAATCCCACGTCCCGTTTCCAGCTCCGGCTTTCCACGTCGGCCAATTCGTCAACCAGCGCCTCCGGAAACGGCCCGGCGTGACGCACCTGCTCGACATCGCCGAGGGCGGCAAGCTTGCGCTCTGAAGCCGCCAGCTTGCGAAACTCTGAAACATGGTGCGCCCGGAAATGGTCCTCGAAGCGTCCGCGCTCGGAGCACGGCGGGAACCCGACCACCGGGCTGCGCCGACCCGGGATGGTCTGGACGGTCCAGCCCTCACCGCCGAAGCGCTCTCGCAACCCTAGGGCGGTCACTTCTGAATTCGGCAGTTCCACGGACAAGGCATGGAAGCCGAACCTCGTCAGGGCCGCCGGCAACGTCGCGATCGCCGCAGCAAGCTCGGAGCCCGGTCCCACGCCGACCGTACTGACCTCCGAATTGATGTAACCGCCCAGGACCATCCACCCGGGAGCCAGGGAGGCAAACGGCACCCAGGTCTTGCCATTGCGCAGGCAGCCCAATCGATCACCACGGTCAAGGCGCAGCCAAGGCAGCGACATGAAGGGATCGTTGTCGACACCGCGAGCCAAGGCGGCCTCGGCCTCGTCGGTCAAGCCCACGCCCGGCCGCCCAGCCAACTGCCAATCGGGTCCATCCATGGACCCCTCCTCCCTCACGAGTATTTCGGTACGCAGCCAAGGCATGGGACATCCACGAGCTTCAGTTCACTGGGCTGAAGGACAATGTCCTCGAAGGAATAGGAGACATAGGCCAACAGGGTCCCCAGGAACCCGGAGACGATGACAAACAGGGGCAACAGGATGATGAGTTGCGGCCAGACCGGGTCGTCGTCCGTGAACGGTTCGCGGATCACCGAGATGGTGTTCGTGGAGTGCTCACGCAGGATGTTTTGAACACGGATTTCCTGGGCCTTCCGAGAGAACGCCAAATAGGACTCGCGAACTAGGTCGGCGTCCTGTTCCATCGTGTCCAGGGTCTGCTGATCGGTGGTCATCTCGATCAGCCCTTGTTTCAGGGATTGTGCTGCTTCGCGATGCAGGGCAATCCGTTCTGTCAGGGCCTCCATTCGCCCGGTGAAATACCCGACCTTGGCATCCTGATAGCGCTCGTAGAGCGACTGAAGCACGGTTTCCAGGCTCCGCCGACGCGGCGAGCCCGGCGGCAACTGGGCGATCTCGGCTTCCTTGGCGACAATCTCGTCGGACAGCATGGCCGTGATGGGGTTGGCCTGCGAGATTTCCTGACCGATAGCCAGGATGTTGGGGCCAGTCGTTGCGCTCCGCATCTGCAACTTGGCCTCCTCCAGTTCCCCCTCCAGGTTCCGGATCGCTTCGCTGTGGGCTTCGATGCCAGCGGTGAACTCAGACCGCAGGGTATCAACGTCGGCCAAGTCCCGCGCGCGGCGGAAGCGGGTGATCTCGTCCATCAGGGCGTCGTAGGTGGCGCGTTGGGCTGCAGCGTCGGCGGCGTAGACCGACACCGCGTTTTCGGACCCAAAGATCCTCGCCCGGTCATTCAAATAAGCATCCACCAGCAGGCGCTGGATTTCAACAAGTTTGGACCGATCAAAAAAGCTAACCTTGACCTCAATGATGTGAGTTCCCTCCAGTGGGGCGGCAACAATTAAGCCCCGTAGCCCCTGCATCTTGGCACGCCAGACATTTAGCTCGTCGATTTCCTTCGGAGTCCCAACAGGAAACGGGAATATACCTGTTATGAAGTCCTTAATTTGGCCCGTGATCGCAGCCGCTTGGTCCTTGAATGCGCGCACCCAGGCCGGCATGTAATCGACAAAGTTGGTGGAAAAATCAGGATGGCGGGCTTCCAGTTCGGTCAATACATTGTCCAGCACCGTATCGCTGACCAAAACTTCCATCTCATTGGCCAGGAATTCAGCGTTCATGAAGGGTTGGTTCATGAACACGCCGGTGTCGGGCAGAATGCGCGAGGTATCCACGTCCGGCGCCTGAACCAGCACTCGGAAATGGCCGACGAAAAGGCGTGGCGACGCCGCCATCAGCACCGCCAGGATCACGAGGCTGAACAAAACCATACTGACAATCATGGTTCTTTTGTAAAAGAAAACCATGAGAGCGGTTCTTAGGATTTCGGAGTATTGCATAGGTCCCGTTCGCCTTTCACGGGTTCAGTCTGCGGTTACCGGCGAAGCGGATAGCTCAGGCTGGCGCCGCCGGTGAAGCCGTTCAGCAAGAGGATGTCGGCGAGTTCGCGCATCTTTTCCGCGGTTATCGACAGGCCGGAGCGCGGCACATACACCACGTCGTCGGACTTCAACTCCAGGATCGACGTGCCGCCGGCGAGGAACAGCATTTCCGTCTCGAACTTGCGGAGTTCATAAGTGCCATCGTCCTTCCGCAGCAGGTAGATGGATTCCAGATCCGCATCATCCCTGTACCCACCGGCCTGCGCCACGGCTTGCTGCAGCGAGACTGTGGTGGTGATGGGATAAGCGCCAGGTTGAGCCACCGCGCCGAGAACATAGACGTTGACCGGTTGGGTTTCCAGCAGGCCAAGGGTGACCCTCACGTCGCCCCATCCCGCCTCCGCATAGCGGTCGTTGACCTCCGCTTCCACCTCGTCGACCGGCCGGCCAGCCGCAGTGAACGTGCCGATTCCCGGTAGGGAACTCCTACCGTCCGGTCCGACCCTGGCGAGCCATCGCTGACCTTCGTCGTTCGAGCTAATGACGGCGCGCAGTTCGTCACTCCGGGTGTGGGACCGCACGATTCCGAAGAACACGTCGTTCGGCGGAAAGATGTTGGCGTAGCCCCCGGTCACGACGCCACGGGCCTGACTGGCGGTCATTCCCCCGATCTTTACGTCGCCGAGATACGGCAGGGACACCTTGCCATCCGTGCGGACGGTCTGGGTCACGTTCAAGTCAGGCGCGGTCGCGAACCGAACCTCGACCTCGTCGCCACTCCGAAGGTTAAACGTTCCTTCTTGGTTCAGGAAAAAGTAAGCGGCGGTGACAACGTCGTAGGGCCGCAGATTGTAAAGAGTCTCGCTCCCCAAAAGACTTGCGGGAGTCTCCGCTTGAAGAGACTCCCCCAGAGTTTTCGGAAATGTCTCGGCGCATCCTCCGAGAATAAATATGAGTCCAATGCCGACGGTGATCTGGCGTACAGCAAGCGTCATAGCAGCGTTTTTCCAAGAATGTACCGCTCAAGGACGTACTGCCCGACATCAGAAGCCGGTTCGAAGAAAACGAGAACTTCGTGCTTGGTCCCGGGGCGATTAAGTGGGTTCACACGAACCACCCTGCACCGCGCCGAACGGATTTGCCAAAGACCACGCCGTTTGCGCCGTACCTCAAAGACAACAACGTCACCCGCAGAAAGGGCAACGTCAACGGACGTTAGCGTACAGGCATGGTCATCAATGTCAAGGACGTTGCCGATGACTGTTTTTTCACCATCCGCACCATGCCGCGTCAAGGTGACGCGACCTTCGGTTTTACACCGATAACTCTGCCGGCGGTCGTGGGTTAGCCAGGCGCCTGGGGCTGAGTGGTGCATCAGAAGGCTCACTCCCAGGCGTGCCATCGCGCCCCCACACAGCGCGGCAAGCCTGAACGAATTCGGCGGCTCGACATTCGGCCTCAAGTAAAGGTGCCGGAAGAACCGGTATCGGATCCGCTGCGAGGCGCCGTGCGGCATGTATAGCTGGACGGGACCGATCAGGCCCGGCTTGTAAGGCGGTCTCTCGACGATGCAGGGCAGAATGTCGCGGTGCTCGTGAAAGAAGGCATGGCGGATGGGGCGCGGCCCAAAAAGACTCATTTCGCCCATGGCCACGTTCCAGAGCTGCGGTAGCTCGTCGATGCGAGTCGCCCGCAGGTACCGACCAAGCGGCGTGACATCGTTACTGCGGGCCTGCAGAACCTGGCCGCGCACCCTCTGTTCGGCGCCGTTCTCAAGCGTCCGGAACTTCCGGATCAGGAAGTCCTGACCGAACTGGCCGATCCGGCGGCCGCTGTAGATCACGGGGGATCCTTGGGCGAAGTAAAGAGTGATCGCGACCATAAGCATAATTGGCGAGGCAAGTATCAGTAGTCCGCAGGCAACGATGCGTTCCAGTAGGTTGGAGAAATTCGTCCGGCCGCCTCCCTGATACAACCAAGGCGGAATGGCGGTTGTGGTCACGTTTTCAAGCGAGTGCACTTTTCTGACCTTTCGGCAAAGCGTGGAAGTGAAGCAACGGTCCATTTGGCCGCAGGACGCTGCCGTTCCAGAAACGCAAATGTAATAGAGAGTTGGAAGTGGTGCACAGTTTCAAGAAGTATGTTTAGCAGCGTGAGATGCCACAATCAACCGGACATCTGTTGTATGATTCTATAGCTTTCGTCCATAATTTTCCTGGGCTCTTATGGCGTTAGATATATGCCGTTGGCCTTGATTGTCGTCGTGGAGATCGAAATCGGGAGCCGGTGAAGGATCGAAGCACGTTTTCGGTGTGGCTTTCGGAGATTGGTGCCTGACACCGGAACCGCGGGCGGGCGACTCCGGCGTGCCATCGGGAGAACGCCTCTCAGCGGGTCAGCATGGTGTCCATGGCCTTGTCCCAGGTCGGACCGGCCGGACAGCCCGGCGCGCTGCGCGCGCGGGATCGTGATGGCGGTGATAGCCAGCATAGGCGTCGGTCTGCAAGAGGTCGGTTCATCCGTCCATGCGCAGGGGTGTTCCTGGCTGTGGTCGGGGGGCTGGATCTACGCCGCCGGTGCCTCGGGCCCGCCGAGCGGCGAAACCGGGCCGCCTGAGCTGCGAAAAACGACCGGTAACGGAGCCAGGTCGTTCCTGGGGCCGATGATGATGGCGCCCGGGCCAAAGTTAGGCGGAAGACCGCCAAACCCGATCACTCGGAAACGGACTTTGGGCAAATCGGGCCGATTGCGTCCGTTTTGACTCACCCATCGTGCTCTGGACTTGTGACATGAAATCAAATCGTCGTCGCGATCCGTTCCGGATCGCTCGGGATTGGCTCGATCTTGACAAACGCAGTCGGCTCAGCGCGCGGCCTTCTGCCACAGCACGGTGTGCCGCCCGCGCACGTGCTGCAGGAAGCCGTAAGCCAGCCCCAGATTGCCGACGGTGATGTAGTAGGCGAGCGTTGCTGGCCGCCAGCGGCGATTCGGGGTGCGGCTTAGGATCGCGCCGACCGCCGCCAGAGCATAGAACGCCGCCTGCCCGGTCAGTGTTAGTAGCATCAACCAGCTGACCGGCGAAAAGAACAGGACCGTCAGGTTTCCAAGCAACGCCGCGATCATGAAGAACGGCAGCAGCAACCGCAGATACTTGTGTGAGAAAAGAAAAAAGACTGTGAACGGGCTGTTCCAAGGCCACTCGCTGAACCGCATCATGTGCTGGTAGCGACCGCTGGTGATCCGCTTGCGACGCCTTAGTTCATCCTGCATTGTTCGGGACGAGCGGCGCCAGCAGTGCGCCGTCGGCTCATAAAGGACGCGGAAGCCCTGGCGCATGATGTGTAGCATCAGGAAGCTGTCGTCATTGATCAGACCAGCCGGTATTGGTGCGAACAGTTCGCGCCGCAGGGCCAGCAGCGACCCCACAACGCCGGTGGTGGAGGCAATGCGGCTTTCGGCCCTTTTCAGGAATGCTTCATAGCGCCAGTACAGCCCCTCCGACCCTGAGATATCGGAACCGTCCCTGGCTGGCTCCGGGGCGACATGTCCGCTGACGCAGCCAACACTGGGATCGTCGAAATGGCGGACCAAGTGCGTCAGGGCATCGCGCGCCACCATGGCATTTGCGTCGGACACGAGCAGAATTTCGCCCCGGGCCTGCTCGGCTCCGCGGTTCAGAGCGTTGCCCTTGCCTTGACGCGGGCTGACTTCGACCACGACTACGCCGCGATCCTCAAAGCGCCGAGCAATGGCTTCGGTCCCATCGGTCGATCCGTCCGAGACAACGATGATGTCCAGGTGCGGGTAGTCCAGATCCAGCGCGTTGTTGAGCTTGTCTTCGATCACCGCAGCCTCGTTGTAGGCCGCGACAAGCATGCTCACCCTGGGCTGGCCTGACCCGGTCTTGGTCGGGCGCGGGGCGACCTTGGCCAGGATCCACAGGACCGCAGGATAGCCGAGATAGTGATAGACCAGGGTTGCGATGCTGGCCAATACCAGGACCGTCAAGCTACCACTCATGCTCTTTCCTGCGCGTGCGAGGTGGATGTTTGCTCGCGCGTATATCAGCAGCACGGGCGCCCTTCAAGAGCGCCGGCCGACGGTCAGAAGTTCTCATTTTGGAGCTGTCACCGTTCAGCCGGCTTTCGCTGGGTGTCTGACAGGAGCGCCACGCGCGGATCGGACTCCCTCCCCTGGATAGGGGAGGGCTGGGGTGGGGTTGATGCGAAAGGAGAAAGCGGCGCGTTCATAAACTCGCCCCCCTCCCAACCTCCCCCCGAAAGGGGGGCGGAGTCCGAGCGGCGCTGTTCGGTCCTTGATCGTCCAGCCAAAATGAGAGCTGCTGGCCGACGGCTCCACGCGGTAAAGTGCGGCGCCGGGAGGTTTGGACGACAAGCGTTCGTCGTGGTCTGCGGGATCAGGCGTTGACTGCGGCGTCAGGGCCGAAACGCTCTGACGCCGCGCCCAGCCCCAGGGAAAGAGGTCGTCGATCCCGGTCGCGGGCGCCCAGGACGGACTCCAGGCGGTGTGCTTCAAGGGCGGCGGTGGTGGGGTCCAGAGTTGATGCCGCGCGCCGTGCCCACGCAGTCGCGGCCGATGTGGGCGCGGTGCCGCAAATGATCGACGATGGGCAGCTCCGCGGTGACGTCCGCCATGTTGGGCGGCGCCATCTCGAACCAGACCGGGCGCCCGTCGCTGTACTGACGCTGGAGTCGCGAACGAGGCTGGCGAATGGTGATGGGGCCTTCCCGGGCGGTGCGGCGGCCTGATTTCGTCCGCCGAAGGCCTTTTCGGACCCAGGGTGGGTACGCCACCTTCCGCAATGCACGTTTGACAGGCTAGAGTGGGCCGCGATCTCGACCCTCATCGGACCCGTCCATGCTCCGCTCCCTTCCCAACGCTCTCACCCTCGGCCGCATCGCGCTGATCCCGGTCGTCATGCTGCTGATCTATATGCCCGGCGACGCGGCGCGCTGGGCCGCCGCCGGACTGTTCGTGCTGGCGGCGGTGACCGACTACCTCGACGGCTGGCTGGCACGGCGCCTGGACGTGGTTTCGGAGATCGGCCGGGCGCTCGACCCCATCGCCGACAAGCTGCTGGTTGCTGCGGTTCTCCTGATGCTGGCTGGGGTGGGCCGCCTGAGCGACCTCGCCCTGATCCCCGCCGTCGTCATCCTGTCGCGCGAGATTCTCGTCTCCGGCCTGCGCGAGGCGCTGGCGGGCAGAAATGTAGTGATGCCAGTGACCCGGCTGGCCAAGTGGAAGACAACCGCCCAACTCGCCGCGCTGCCGCTGCTGCTGGTGGGGGACGCCGGGTCCGTCATCGGCCTGTCGCTGCAAGGACCCGGGGAAGCGCTGCTGTGGATCGCGGGAGGGCTGACCGCCCGCACCGGGTATACCTATGTCATGCAGGCCCTGGCCCACATGCGGGAGGCGCCGTCGTGACCTCGGACTGCTTCGCCGTGCCCGGGGGCCTGATGCCGCTCGACGACGCGCTGGACGACCTTGCCCGTCGCCTGTCGCCGGTGGTGGTGCCGGAGCGGGTTCCGCTGCGCGCGGCGGTCGGACGGGTGCTGGCCGCCGACATCGTCGCCGCCGTGGACCACCCGGGCCACGATGCCTCGGCCATGGACGGTTACGCCGTCCGCCATGCCGACCTGTCCGAGTCAGCGCCTGTGATCCTGCCGCTGTCCGGGCGGGTGGCGGCCGGCCATCCGCTGGCCCATCCGCTGGCCCCGGGCACGGTGGCGCGCATCTTCACAGGCGGGGTGATGCCGGAGGGCGCCGACACGGTCATCATGCAGGAGGACGTCACGGAGACGGCCGACGGACGCGCCACCCTGCCCGCCGGCGTATCCCCGGGCCGCCACGTGCGCGCCGCCGCCAGCGATTTCCGCGCCGGCACGACGGTGCTCACCGCTGGGCGCCGGCTGCGGGCGCCAGACATCGCGCTGGCCGCCGCCGCCGGCCAGACCCACCCGCCGGTGTTCTCGCCCGTGCGGGTGGGGGTTTTCTCGACCGGTGACGAGGTGGTGGAGCCGGGCCGACCGCTGCCGCCCGGCGGGCTGTATGACGCCAACCGCTACGGCCTGATGGCCCTGGCCGAGACGCTGGGCGCGGCGGTCAGCGACCTGGGTCACCTGCCCGACGACCGCGCGGCCATCCGCGATGCCCTCGACGGCGCCGCCGATGACCACGACGTCCTATTGACCTCCGGCGGGGTCTCGGTGGGCGGGGAGGACCATGTGCGCGACGCGGTGAGCGATGTCGGCGCGCTGCATTTCTGGCGGCTGGCCATCAAGCCGGGCAAGCCGGTGGCGCTGGGCCGCGTGCGGGCCGCGTCCTTCATCGGGTTGCCCGGAAACCCGATCTCGGCCCTGGTCACCTTCCTGCTGGTGGCGCGCTCCATGATCCAGCGCCTGGGTGGGCAGACCGTGGTCGCCCCGGCCCGGTACCCGGTGGCGGCCGGGTTTTCGCTGCCGGCCACGGGCGCGCGGCGCGAATTCCCGCGCGGTTGGGTGGAAAACACCCCGGACGGACCCCGCGCACGGTTGTATCGCTCCCAGGACAGCGCCATGATCGCCTCCATGAGCGCGGCCGGCGGCCTGCTGGACATCCCGGCGAACAGCCCGGCCATCGCTCCCGGCGATCCCGTGTCGTACATCCCCCTGGCCGAGGTGCTGACATGAAGGTGCTGTATTTCGCTTGGCTGCGCGACCGCGTCGGCACCGGCGAGGAGACGGTGGACCCACCGCCGGAGGTCCGCACCGTCGGCGACCTGATGGCTTGGCTCACCAGCCGCAGCGACCGCCACGCCCGGGCGTTCAGCGATCCCGCCATCGTGCGCTGCGCCGTGGATCAGGACTTCGCCGACGTGAACGCACCGCTGGACGGTGCGGCGGAGGTCGCCTTCTTCCCCCCGGTGACCGGGGGTTAGGCCGTGATTCGGGTGCAGACGGAGCCGTTCGACATCGGCGCGGAGGTCGGGGCTTTTTCGCGCGGCACCGGGCGCATCGGCGGCGTGGCGACCTTCGCCGGGCTGGTGCGCGACTCCCTGGGGGAGCGGCCGGAAGGGGCTCCGCCGGTGCGTGCCTTGACCCTGGAGCACTACCCCGGCATGACCGAACGCCAATTGGAGCGGATCGAGGCCGAGGCGCGGCGCCGCTGGGAGCTGGCCGATGTGCTGGTGATTCACCGCGTCGGCCGCATGGAGCCGGGCGAGCCCATCGTGCTGGTGTGCACGGCGGCGGCGCACCGGGGGGCGGCTCTGGACAGTTGCGCCTTCCTCATCGACTGGCTGAAGACCAGGGCACCGTTCTGGAAGCGTGAGGAAACTCCGGACGGCGATCACTGGGTCGCGGCCCGCGCCAGCGATGATGACGCGGCCAAGCGGTGGGACCGAGACGGGTGTTCGTAGGGCGGGTTCGCGCTTTTGGCGCAACCCGCCATGAGCGTTTATTTTCCGGCGGATTGGCCCGCTACGCGGGCCGAATCCACCCTACGCGTCCCGACCCCGCTCCACCCCCGCCATCCGACACGCGGCCTCCACCGTGTTGTCGAGCAGGCAGGCGATGGTCATCGGCCCCACGCCGCCCGGCACCGGGGTGATGGCGCCCGCTACCTCTTTCGCCGCGTCGAAGTCCACGTCGCCGACCAGCCGGCCCTTCTCCTGGCCCGGCTCCGGCGGCAGGCGGTTGATGCCGACGTCGATGACCGTGGCCCCCGGCTTGATCCAATCGCCCTTGACCATCAGCGGCCGGCCGGCGGCGGCGACCAGGATGTCGGCGCGGCGGCATTCCTCGGCCAGATCGCGGGTGCGCGAATGGGCCACGGTCACCGTGCAGTTGGCGGCCAGCAGCAACTGCCCCATCGGCTTGCCCATCAGGTTGGAGCGGCCCACCACCAGCGCCCGGGCGCCGGTCAGGTCCCCCAGCACATCCCGCAGCAGCATCATGCAGCCCTTGGGCGTGCAGGGCACCAGGGCCGGCGCGCCCGACGCCAGATTGCCGACGCTCACCGGATGCAACCCGTCCACGTCCTTGGCGGGGTCGATGGCCTCGACCACCCGGTGCGGGTCCAGCCCGGCCGGCAGCGGCAACTGCACCAGAATGCCATGCACGGCCTCGTCCGCGTTCAGGCGGCCGATCAGGGCATCAAGCTCCGCCTGGGTGGTCTCGGCCGGCAAGCGATAGGTGGTGGAGGCCATGCCGGCCTCGCGGGCCATGCGCTCCTTGCTGCGGACATAGACCTGACTGGCCGGGTCCTCTCCCACCAGGATGACCGCCAACCCCGGCACCAGACCACGCCCGGCCAGCCCCTTGACCTCATCAGCGAGGCGCGCGCGCAGACCGGCGGAAAAGGCTTTGCCATCAATGATGTGGGCAGGCATGGTGGCTCCGGAAGCAAGGGTCGGGAGAACGGCGGGCGGCCGGACCATACGCCGTGACGCGGCGCGAGGGAAGGCGTTTCCCGATCCGATGTCCGGCCCTCCGCTTTGTGCCCTTTCCGCCGCCGACACGACCGGGATCCACCGCCATGAACGCCGACCCGAATACCCCCTTTATCCTGACCATTCAATGTCCCGACGGTCTGGGCGTCCAGGCGGCGGTCATGGGCTTCCTCGCCGGCCATCAGGCGTTCATCACCGAATCCCACAGTTACGGTGACCCGCTGACGGGCCGGTTCTTCATGCGGGTGGTGTTCCGCGCCGGGCATCCCAACATGCCCGATCTGGAGACCCTGCGGATGCACTTCCAGACGGTGGCCACCAACTTCGGCATGGACTGGGGCCTGCACGACGCCACCGACCCGCCCCGCGTGCTGATCGCGGTGTCCCGCTTCGGCCACTGCATGAACGACCTGCTGCATCGCTGGCAATCAGGGCAGCTGCAGATCCGCATCCCGGCCATCGTCTCCAACCACACCGAGTTGCGCGGCTTCGCCGAGTGGCACGGGATTCCGTATCACCACCTGCCGGTCACGCCGGACACCAAGCCCGAGCAGGAACGGCACATCCTCGATCTGATGGACAAGCACGAGATCGATCTGGTCGTGCTCGCCCGATACATGCAGGTGCTGTCGCCGGAGATGAGCGCCGCCCTGAGCGGGCGCTGCATCAATATTCACCACTCCTTCCTGCCCAGCTTCAAGGGCGCCCGGCCTTACCAGCAGGCTCACGCCCGGGGCGTGAAGCTGATCGGGGCGACCGCGCATTATGTGACCGCGAACCTGGACGAGGGGCCGATCGTCGAGCAGGAAGTGGTGCGGGTGGACCACACTCACACCGGCGAGGAACTGGTGCGCATGGGCCGCGACGTGGAGACCGTCGTGCTGGCCCGGGCCGTGCGCTGGCACTGCGAGCGCCGGGTGTTCATGAATGACCACAAGACGGTGGTGTTCAAGTAACGCCGGTCCCAGCGGGCGGAGCGCCCGGTTTCGCGCGGCGTCGCCCATTCTGCCCAATCATTGTGCAGTCCGGTCCAGTGTCGCCCACATTTTTATCATGGATTGCCGATTGTGGAACGGGTCTCCCCGGAGCCGTTTCCGGTGAGGTCCTGTATTCTATTGAGTCTCATGGATATTTCTCCGGTCAACGCGAGTTGGCACGGCACTTGAACAGCATAGCCCACGACGCCAAACCGCCCCGATCCCGTGACGGGCGGGGACCCGGGCGGCGCGACACCAGACGTTTGATTGGGGGTACAGGCTATGAAATTGATCATGGCGATCATCAAGCCCTTCAAGCTCGACGAGGTCCGTGAGGCTCTCGGCGCGTTGGAGATCCAGGGGCTGACGGTCTCCGAGGTCAAGGGCTTCGGACGACAGAAGGGCCAGACCGAGATCTATCGGGGTGCCGAATACCAAGTGAACTTCCTTCCCAAGGTGAAGATCGAGATCGTCGTTGCGTCCGACATGGTCGAACGCGCGATTGAGGCCATCCAGAGTGCCGCCCGCACCGACAAGATCGGTGACGGCAAGATCTTCGTCCTGGACGTGGAGAAGTCGGTGCGCATCCGCACCGGTGAAACCGACGCTGACGCCCTGTAGGAGGACCGCATGATGACTCGCAACACGACGCAGCTCGCGCTCGCGGCCGTCGCCGGCGCGGCCGCCATGGCGGTCGCTGCTCCGGCAATGGCCCAGGACGCGACCGAGGCGGTCGCGGCCGCCTTGCCGGTGGCCCCCGAAACCTCGTTCATTTTCAACTCGTTCTCGTTTCTTGTTCACGGCTTTCTGGTGATGTGGATGGCCGCCGGCTTCGCCATGCTGGAAGGCGGCCTGGTGCGCTCCAAGAACACCACCATGCAGATGACCAAGAACATCGCGCTGTATTCGATCAGCGGCTTGATGTACTGGGTGGTCGGCTACAACCTGATGTACAACGGCGTTGACGGCGGTTACTTCGGGATTCCCGGCCCCTGGAGCGCCAGCGATCCCATCACCGACGGCGCTTTCACGGGCGATGCCTCCGGGTACGCGGCGGCCTCCGACTGGTTCTTCCAGATGGTGTTCGTGGCCACCGCCGCCTCGATCGTCTCCGGCACCCTGGCCGAGCGCATCAAGCTGTGGCCGTTCCTGATCTTCATCGTCTGCTTGACCGGCTTCATCTATCCGATTCAGGGTGCGTGGCAGTGGGGCGGCGGCTGGCTGGCCGAGGCTGGCTTCAGCGACTTCGCCGGGTCGACGCTGGTGCACTCCGTGGGCGGCTGGGCCGCGCTGGCCGGTGCCATTCTGCTGGGCGCGCGCGCCGGCAAGTTCGGCCCCGACGGCAAGGTGCACCCGATGCCGGGCGCCAACCTGCCGCTGGCCACCCTGGGCACCTTCATCCTGTGGCTGGGCTGGTTCGGCTTCAACGGGGGCTCTCAGCTCGCCCTGGGCAGCGCCGCCGACGCCATCGCCATCGCCACCATCTACATGAACACCAACCTGGCCGCCGCCGCCGGCGTGGTCATCGCCCTGATCGTCACCCAGGCTATCTACGGCAAGGTTGACCTGACCATGGCTCTGAACGGCGCCCTGGGCGGTCTCGTCTCCATCACCGCCGAACCCCTGACGCCGTCGCCCATGATGGCGGTCATGATCGGTGGCATCGGCGGCGTGCTGGTGGTCATGGCGGTGCCGCTGCTGGACAAGCTGAAAGTCGACGACGTGGTCGGCGCCATTCCGGTCCACTTGGTGTGCGGCATCTGGGGCACGCTGGCGGTTCCGCTGACCAACGACGGCACCAACTTCGGCTCTCAGATCCTGGGCATCGTCTCGATCGGTATCTTCGTCTTCGCCGTCAGCATGGTGATCTGGTTCATCCTGAAGATGACAATGGGCATCCGGGTGTCCGAAGAGGAAGAGGCCATCGGCCTGGACAAGGCGGAACTGGGCATGGAGGCCTATCCCGAGTTCGGCCGCGGGTCCCAGTCCATCTAAGCGCACCCGAGACCGGTGGTCCGGCTTGCCCTCGACCCGGGCCGGCCGGGCCGCCACACCCGCACCTGGAGCGGGTTGCGACCCTCTCCAGGCGCGCGTTCCTTCCTCCGCTTGCCCCGGGGCCGTGTGCCCCGGGGTCTTTTTTGAACAGGCGTTGCGTGCGCGACATTGCACCACGCCAAAAGTCATAAGGGCACTCTTTGGAAGCACATACCTGCGAGTGCCTTCCTGACGTCAGTCTCTGGTGCTATATTGAAACGTAATCGAGCATACGCATAAGATTCAACATTTCACTTGTTCAACAAGGTTTTGTCAATGCGGCCAACAACCAAGGACACCGGTCACGCGGCGTTGTTGTGGATTTTGTTCGAGAGCAGAGATCGCTACCGACTGGAACCCGATGTTCATCAGCGCATCCTCGGCACAATTCTGAGCCTTCCAGACGGGATGGCAACAAAACGGAAGCTGCAGAAGACCATCCGGGTTGCCTGCGATGAACTCTACCGCGACCAGACGAACCTCGCGCTGATGGATCTGGTGGACCGGTACCGGTCTTTTCAGGCCACCATGGTCCGGTCCACGGAGCCCTGCATGCCTCCGGCCATGGGGCGGTGGGCCCCGATGTCTCTGGTGTGGCCGGCCGGATAGCCCGCCAATCGCGCCCCTTGTCGATCCGCACCGGCCGACCCGCCATGTCCCCGCGAAAAGTCTTGGGCCGGGCGGGGGGTTCGCGCCTATACTCCCGGCCATCAAGGTGACGACTCAGGGAGCGTGGTCGGCGTGGTGCGAGGAGGAGACGGACCCCAGTTGCCGGGACGGCTGGCGTTGGCCCTGATGGCGACCCTGCTGGTCGTCCCTCCGACGCCCGGTTCGGCCGACGTTCTCAGTGCCCGGGATCTGGCGGGCACCGGAGACGGCTTTCGCGATTTCGATCTCGGCAGAGACAGCGCACCGGCGATAGGCCCCACCAGTGGCGGGATCTTGGGTGGACTGGCGCCGCCGTCGGGCAACGCTCCCGACATCCGCCTCAACCCGGTCCCTGAGGCCCCCGGCGTGACCGGAACCCTGCCCAACACACCCCGTCTGCAGCCGGTGACACCCATCGCCGTGCCAACGCCCCGCCTGCGACCGGTCCCGGACTCCCTGCCAGCCCTGAACGCACGCTCCGCCGCGCCACCGTCCGTCCCTGCGGGAACCGGGTCTCCGTTGAGCGGGCCTGCGCCCGTGTCCGCACCGTCGACCACGCCATCGTCACCCCCTGAGGCCACCACGGCGGATCAGCCCGAGCCGACCCTGATCCGCGCTGATGAGCTGCGCTACGATCGCGACATCAATCTGTACCGGGCGCGCGGCAACGTGGAGTTGACCAGTGATGGCCGTGTCGTCATGGCTGATACGGTGTCTTACAACGAAAAAACCGACATACTGACCGCGAATGGAAACGTGCGGGTCGTCGAAACGGACGGCACCGTTTACTTCGCGAACTATATCGAATTGTCGGCTGATTTCAAGGACGGCTTCGTGCGCGACATGTCGGTTCTGCTGGCGGATCGCTCGCGCATCGCGGCCGTCCATGCGACACGAACCGCCGGCGAACGTAAGGATTTCTGGAGAGGCGTCTACACGGCGTGTGATACCTGCCCGACTGCGGAGGGATCGCCCTGGCCGACCCTGAGCGGCAACCGGGCCGGCACCCGAGAGCGCCAACGCCCGACCTGGCAGATCCGGGCCGCCCACGTCACGCATGACGAGGTGGCCCGGGATCTCATCTACCGTGACGCCACGTTGGAACTGTTCGGCATTCCTGTCGCTTACACCCCCTATCTGACCCAACCCGATCCCACGGTGTATCGCCGCAGCGGTGTGCTCATGCCGACATGGGGCATGAATGGCTCCGGAGACCAGAATCAGACCGCGACCATGGGGTACTGGGTTGAGATCCCGTACTACATGGTCATCGACGATCAACAGGATGCCACCATCCGCGTCCGCGGCATGTCCGAGGAAGCGTGGCTGCTCGACCCCGAATACCGGCTTCGCTTTGCCGAGGGTGAGTTGGCGGTGCGCGGCAGCCTGACCGACGACAGCCGGGAAGGTCTCTCCGGCCACCTGGAGAGCCGCGGGCGCTGGCATATCAACGATGTCTGGCGGGCGGGGTTCGACAGCGAGATCGCCAGCCATGACGGCTACCTGGACAAGTACGGATACTCCGAGCCCAATTGGCTGACCAACCACGGTTGGGTGGAGGCCTTCTCGGACCGAAGCTATGCGTCCGTGGAGGCGTTTGCATATGATAGAACTGCGGTTGGCTTCAGCGACCGCGCCAATCCGGTCGTGCTGCCGCTTGCCACCTACGACTACATCAGCGAGCCCGTGTTTTTGGGCGGTCATGCCGTTCTGAACGGCGGCGTTCAGCACATCGACCGTGAGACCGGCGCAAGAAGTGCTCGCATGTCCGGTTCCCTGGGTTGGACACGCCCCGGGACCCTGGACTGGGGCCTCGCTTATGACCTGGATGCCCGCGTCAATGCAGACGTTTACCTGATTGAGGGCGCCAATACCGTCGCCGGCGTTCCCGGGTCCGGCTTTGACGGAACCCTGTCCCGGGCCTATCCCTCGGCCCGGGTCCGGGCGCGCTATCCGATGGTCCGCGTCGCGACCAGCCATAGACAGGTTCTGGAGCCGTTCGTCACCGTGGCGTTGTCGCCGCCGCACCTGAACAGCCGTCATATCCCCAATGAGGACAGTCAAGACCCGCAGTTGAACCACGCGAACCTGCTGACAGGCGACCGCACGGCGGGTCGTGATCGGGTGGACGACGGCGTTTCCGTGAACTACGGCGTGCAGTGGACCTATATCGAACCCGACGGAGGCAAGATCAGCGCCAGCGTGGGGCAGGCTTGGCGACCCTACGGATCGGACTTCTTCCCCTCCAGCGCCGGTTATGGCGAGGGGCTGTCGGACATCGTGGGCAACATCAACTTTCGGCCGAACCCGTACATCGACCTTTACTACAATTACCGTCTGGACACGAAGGACCTGATGCCCAACAGGTCCATGCTCGGGTTCAGTCTGGGCCCACCGATTTTACGCCTGACCGGTACCTACCTCGCGGTCGGGAATGCGGAAGCGGGAACCGGCCAGGGCCTGGACGACCGCGAGGAACTGACCCTGCGTGCAAGCACGGCTTTCAGCCGGTATTGGAACGCCTATGTCGGCGGTCGCTATAACATTGCGACCACCCGCATGGTGAGTACATCAAGCGGAGTGTCGTATAATGACGAGTGCCTTACGGTCGGGCTGGCATACACCGAATCGTACAACGGGGTAGGCAGCGACGACGATGAGACCAGTCTCGTCCTACAAGTGCTCCTCAAGACCCTGGGCGAGATCAGATACTAGCACCGAGGAGAAACGCCCCGATGCGTTTGCTTGAAGCGTTTACCACGACCGGTCCAATCCGGAAAATCCGCGTGCCTCTTCTTGCCGCCATGGCTGCGGCGCTGTTTTTTGTCGGCCCGGGATCGGTTGATGGCGCGCGCGCCCAACCTTCCGCCGACATGGTGCTGCGTATCGCGGCCGTGGTGAACGATGACATCATCTCGGTCTATGACATTGAGGCCCGCACCGATCTCCTGGTGGCCTCCTCAGGCATGCCGAACACGCCCGAGATGCGCGGCCGCATCCGTGATCAGGTGCTGCGTGCCCTGATCGATGAGACCCTGAAACTCCAGGAGGCCGAACGGCTTGAACTGGGCGTGACGGATGAGGAACTGGCGCGGGCCGTGCGTCAGGTCGAGCAGCAGAATCGCATCCCGCCGGGTGGGTTCGAAGATTTCATCCAAGCCACCGGCGTGGACCGCGAGACAACCATGCGCCAGATCCGCGCCGAAGTCGCCTGGATCAAGAGTATCCGCGTTCTGTTTGCCGGTGAGGTGAACATCACCGAGGAACAGGTCGACATCGTCGTGAACCGCCTTCAGGCGGCACGCGGCAAGCCCGAACACCTCGTCAACGAAATTTACCTGCCCGTGGACAATCCGTCCGAAGAGGGGCGGGTCCTGGAAAACGCACAACGCCTCCTCGCCGAACTGCGGGCCGGCGCATCCTTCGCACCCCTGGCCCGGCAGTTCTCGCAAAGCCCATCGGCAGCCAAGGGCGGACGGCTTGGATGGGTGCGTCAGGGGGAGTTGGAGACCACCCTGGAGCAGGCCCTTCAGGCCATGCCGGAAGGCGCCATTTCCGAACCGATCCGCACCGTGGGAGGCTTCCATATCCTCCAATTGGTGGATCGCCGGTTGACGGCCGAGCCCGATCCCGACAAGGCCCGCCTGAGCATCAGCCAGCTTGCCCTGCCTTCATCCGGGCCGAAGGCTCTTTCCAGCGCAACGCGGGAGGAGGTCAAGACCGTGGTGCGTCAGAACGTGCAGACGTGTGAGGACCTGAACGCGTTGGCCGAGGAAATGGACGTTCCCAACTCTGGCGCCGTCGGATCGGTGCCAGTGTCGAGCCTGCGGGGACCGATGCGCGATGTCCTCCTCGGGCTTGGCGAAAATCAGGTGTCGGAACCGCTGCGCACGCCGAACGGAGAGTTGATCCTCATGGTATGCAAACGCGAAGTGCCGGGCGGCATGCCGACGCGTGAGGACATCCGTGAGCAACTCCGACAGGAACGCCTTGAAGCCCTTGCCAACGGGCATCTACGCACTCTGCGCCAACAGGCGCTGATCGATATCCGTATTTGAGCCGCCCACCTGATGTCTCGGCCTTTCGCCCCCGCGCCGACCGGCGGCGCTCCGCCCCTCGCCCTGACCATGGGAGAACCGGCCGGCATCGGCGCCGAGATCGCGCTCGCCGCGTGGCGTCGACGGCTGGAGCCTGCGGTGCCGCCGTTCGTATTGCTGGATGATGCCGACCGGGTCGAGGCGTTGGCGGCCGACCTGGGCTGGACCGTTCCTATCGCGCGCGTTGAACGATCCTCCCAGGCCCCCGACCGATTTGCGGACGCCCTGCCGGTTCTGCACCGACCGCTGCCCTCGCGGGTCCGCCCGGGACATCCCGACCCCGTCAACGCCGGAGCCGTGCGCGACGCCATCGCCGAGGCCGTGGCACTCGTCACGGGCGGGGATTGCGCCGCCGTCGTGACCAACCCGATCAACAAGGGCGTGCTGCAAGGCGCCGGCTTTCCCTTTCCGGGGCATACCGAGTTTCTGGCCGATCTGGCGGGAGAGGGCTTACCGGCGGTCATGATGCTGGCCTGCGATGCCCTGCGGGTTGTCCCGGTCACCATCCACATTCCGCTGGCCCGGGTGCCGTCCGCGCTGACCACCGAGGCCATCGCTACCGCCGGCCGGATCACGGCGCGGGCGCTGGCCCGGGATTTCGGGATCGCGGCGCCGCGTCTCGCGGTGGCCGCCCTAAACCCGCACGCCGGGGAGCACGGGCGCATGGGGGACGAGGAAGGCCGCGTCATTCAGCCGGCGGTCGATGTCCTCCGGGCCGAGGGCGTCACCGTGTCGGACCCGGCCCCGGCGGACACGCTGTTTCATGCCGGCGCCCGCGCCCGATACGACGCCGTTTTGTGCATGTACCACGATCAGGCGCTGATCCCGCTGAAGACCATCGACTTCGCCGGCGGCGTGAACGTCACGCTGGGCCTGCCCTTCGTGCGCACGTCGCCCGACCACGGCACCGCGTTCGACATCGCCGGGCAGGGCAGGGCCGACCCGACCAGCCTGATCGCCGCCCTGCGCATGGCCGCCGAGATGGCCGCCCGCCGCGCCGCCACCGCCCCGCCATGACCGAACCCACGTCCCTCCCGGACCTGCCGCCGCTACGCGAGGTGATCGCCCGCCACGGCCTCGACGCCCGCAAGGCGTTAGGGCAGCACTTCCTGTTCGACCTGAACCTGACCCGGCGCATCGCCCGCGCCGCCGGCGACCTCACCACAGGCACGGTGATCGAAGTCGGCCCCGGCCCGGGCGGGCTGACACGGGCGCTGCTGGAACAGGGCGCGCATGTCATCGCCATCGAGAAGGACAGCCGCTGCGTCGCCGCGCTGGAAGAGTTGGGCGCCGCCTTTCCCGGCCAGTTGTCCGTCATTGAGGGCGACGCCTTGAAGCAGGACATGGCCAGCCTGGGCGAGCGGCCACGCCGGGTGGTGGCCAACCTGCCCTACAACGTCTCCACCGGCCTGCTGATCCAGTGGCTGCACACCATTCAGGCGTTCGATGTCCTGGTGCTGATGTTCCAAAAGGAAGTGGCGGATCGGCTGTGGGCGCGCCCCGGTCTGCGGGGATACAGCCGCCTGTCGGTCATCACCCAATGGCTGTGCGAGGTCAAACCGCTGTTTGACGTCAACCCGCGCGCCTTCACGCCGCCGCCGAAGGTGAACTCGGCCGTCGTGCGCCTCACACCCCGACCCGAGCCGTTGCTGGACGTACCCATCGGCGCCGTCGAGCGCGTCACCGCCACCCTGTTCGGTCAGCGCCGAAAGATGGTGCGCGCCCCCCTGAAGGCGCTGGGCGATCCCGAGACGATCTGCGCTGCCTGCGGCATCGATCCGACCCACCGCGCCGAGCAGTTGCCGGTCGAGGCGATCCTGAGGGTGGCTCGGCATGTGAGCGGGTGAGGGGCGGGTTACTCCTCCCCCCGCATGGCGTTGACGAAATCGACCATGCCGAGTTGCCGTCGGCGCCGTAGCCGCTCGGCGGTCAGGATGGAACGGACCCTGGCAATGGCCACGTCCAAGTCGGTGTTGACGACGATGTAGTCGTACTCGGCCCAGTGGCTCATTTCGTCGGCGGCCTTGGCCATGCGCCGTTGCACCACGTCGTCCGGGTCCTGGGCGCGGGTGCGCAACCGGCGCTCCAGTTCCTCCGTCGAGGGCGGCAGGATGAACACCCGCACCAGATCCTGCGGCACCTTGTCCGTCAGTTGCTGCGTGCCCTGCCAGTCGATGTCGAATAGCACGTCCCGTCCGGCGCTCAGTTCGTCTTCGACCTGTTGGCGGGGCGTTCCGTAAAAGTTGTCGAAAACGCGGGCATGTTCCAAGAGTTCGTCGCCCTCCACCATCTTCCGATAGCGCTCAAGGGAGACGAAATGGTAGTCGCGCCCGTCCACCTCACCGGCGCGGGGTGGGCGCGTGGTCACGGACACCGACAACCGCAAGGCCGGGTCCTCGGCCAACAGCGCCCGGCAGATGGTGGACTTGCCGGCGCCCGACGGCGAGGACAGGACCAGCATCACGCCGCGCCGATGGATCGGCCGGCCGGTGTGATCGACATTCAGGGCATGAAGGGTGACGGCGTCGGTCATGGGGGCTACTCGATGTTCTGGACCTGCTCGCGCAACTGGTCGATGGTCGCCTTCAACTCCAGGCCGATGGCGGTCATGTCGGTATCGGCCGCCTTGGAACACAGGGTGTTGGCCTCGCGGTTGAATTCCTGGCACAGGAAGTCCAGTCGGCGGCCCGCCGCCCCGGCGCCGTCCAGAAGATCGTGAGCCGCCCGGACGTGGACGGCCAGACGGTCCAGTTCCTCGCGCACGTCGGCTTTGGTGGCCAGAACGGCGGCCTCCTGCACCAACCGCTCTTCGAAGGCCGCGCCGGGCTGGCTCGGCCATGCCTCCAGCAACGCTTCGACCTGACCGCGCAGGCGCGCGCGCAGCGCCTCCGGCTGCGCCGACGCCAGCGACGCCGCCTGCCCCCGCAGGTCATCGATGCGCGTCAGAAGCGAGCGCAGCACCGGATCGAGCCGTGCGCCCTCCGCCGCCCGCGCCGCCACCAACCCCGCCAGCGCCTCCTCCAGGCCGCGCAACAGAACGGCGTCCCGCTCGGCGCGCAGGGCCTCTGCGTCCGGCCCGACGGGCGCCCGATCCCCGGTTTCGAGAACACCGCGCAATGCCAACAGGCCATCGATCCTGGCCGGGGCGAGGCCGGGCCAGTGCGCGGTCATGTCGCTGGCCATGCTGGCCAGCATGTCGAGGTATTCGCGATTGACCGTCGGCGCCGATGCCTCGCGCGAGGCCTCCAGCGCCAGCCCCAGCGTCACGTTTCCGCGCGTCAGCACCCGGCCGGCCATCGCCCGCGCTGGTCCGTCCAGCGAGTCGCACCCTTGAGGCAGACGGACTCGCAGGTCGAGCCCACGCCCGTTGACGGCGCGCAGTTCCCACGTCCACGTTCCCCCCAGCGGCCCCTCGATATATCCCTGTGCCCGGGCGAACCCGGTCATGCTGGCGATGCTCACGCGCGACTCCTCGCTTCCGACACGGCCGGCACGGCCGATGCGTGTTATAGCCAGCCGGCCCCGAGGGGAGCAACCGTGCCCTGAGAGCTTTGGCGGAGATCGATCCGATCCGAAACACGGCTTGCGCCCGCTCCGCCCAGGTCCCAGGTTTGCAGCGCGTTGTCCCTTTCTCGGAGAGTCTCCGCATGACCGAGGGTCCTGTGCCACCAAGCACCGCTTCCGCTGACATCCAATCCTGCGTCGAGATGATCGGCCATCTGGTCGGCTTCGACACCACGTCGCGCGGGTCCAACCTGGGCCTGATCCACTTCGTGCGCGATCACCTGGCCGCCCACGGCGTCCCGGCGACCGTGATTCCCAGCACCGACGGCACCAAGGCCAACCTGTTCGCCACCATCGGCCCGAACGTGCCCGGCGGCGTGGTGCTTAGCGGGCATACGGATGTCGTGCCCGTGGACGGACAGGACTGGGACAGCGATCCCTTCACGCTCACCGAACGCGACGACCGCCTGTTCGGCCGGGGCACGGCCGACATGAAGAGCTTTCCGGCCATCGCCCTGGCCCTGGTGCCGGAGATGCTGGGCGCAGCGCTGCGTCGACCGATCCATCTGGCGCTGTCCTACGACGAAGAGGTGGGATGCTTCGGCGCACCCGCGCTGATCGACCATATCCGCGCGGATGTTCCGCCGCCCAGCGCGGTCATCGTCGGCGAGCCCACCGAAATGCGCATCGTCGGCATGACCAAGGGAATCGACGTCGTCCGCACCACGATCACCGGGCGCGAGGTTCATTCCAGCCAGCCCCACCTGGGCGCCAGCGCCGTCATGAATGCGGCCGCACTGGTTCACTGGCTGTCCGAACGAGCGGGCGAGCGCGCCGCCATGCCGGTGGCCGGCCTGCCCTTTGATCCGCCCTGGAGCACGATCACGTGCGATGTCATTGAGGGCGGAACGGCGCACAACATCATCGCCAAGACCTGTTCCTTCATCTGGACCGTCCGCGCCATGCCGGACGACGATCCCGCCTTGCTGCGAGCGGCCTTCCTGGCCGAAGCCGCGCGGATCGAGGCTGACATGCAACGGATCGCCGAGGAAGCCCGAGTAACCACCACCGTTCTGGCCTCCGTGCCCGCTTTCCGCCATGAGCCCGGCTCGGAGGCAGAGCGCCTGGTGCGGACGCTGACCGGCGACAACGGCCTGGGCGCCGTCGCCTTCGCCGCCGAGGCCGGCCAGTTCCAGCAGGCCGGCTTCCCGACCATCATGTGCGGCCCCGGGTCCATGGCCCAGGCCCATCAACCCAACGAGTTCATCACGCTGGATCAGGTCCGGGCCGGAACGGCCTTCATGCGCCGGCTGATCGAGCACCTGACCCAATGACCTTGGAGACCGACCGGATATGAGCCTGCCCACCGACTACGGCCCCACCGGCGTGGTGGCCGAAATCGCCTGCGCGGGATGCGGAACGCCCATCGATTCGGAACGCTCGCTCGGCCTGCGCTGTCCCGGCGCCATGGCCGACGACAATGTCGATCATGTCCTGCATCGGTTCCTGGACGGTCCGCGCCTGGGCTTTCCCGACAGCACCGACAGCAATCCGTTCCTGCGCTACCGGACCCTGATGACGTCCTATCATGTCGCCCGGCGCCTTGGCCTGACCGATGATCAATACGTGCCCGTGGTGACGGCGATGACGCGGGCGGCGGCCGATCTCCTGGGCGAACCCGTCCTGATGGCGGACATGGCCGATGTTCCCGTCGACAGCGCGGACCTGACCCTGCCCGTGCGCCGTCTGGAGGCCACCGGTCCCGTCCTGCCCTGGCCGACGCGGGGCCTGCTGTCGATCCTGATTCATCTGGCAGTGTTGGAGGCTGCTGGGCATCGCGCCCTGACAAGCGCCGCGGCGCGCAAGGCCCCGCTGGTCACCGCCGGCGAGCCGGACATGATCCGGACCGCCGTGGTCCTCGCACAGCTCGCGGACAGGCCGCTTCAGGTGGTGGTCCCGGAGCCGTGTCCCCGCGAACTTCTGGCGTTCCTGACCGCCGCGCGCATCGAGATCATCCCGGCCGACGGCGAGTCCGGAGCGGCCTGCCGCGCCCGGTTTCATCAGGTGGTGCGCGGGGGCTCGCTGCCCTTCACCGCCTACGGCGCCCATGCGCTGCCGGCCCGCGACGGCCTGGCCACGCTGGCGTACGACATCGCCGAGGCGGCCGACGCCCGCAACGAAAAGATCGGCCTCGTCATGGTCCCCGCGCACGGCGGCGCGTTGCCGACCGCCATCATCACCGGACTGTCCGAGGCTTATCTGGTCGGCGGCCTGACGCGGTTGCCCCGTCTGGTCGTGATGGACAGCGAGTCCGCCAGCCCGCTGACGGCGGCCATGCGCCGGCTGGACGATGAAATGGGGTCGGTCGATGATCCCCGCCCCGAGGTCTATGTGCCCGCCCTGCGCGAGGCGGCCCAGAACGTCGAGGCGTTTCTCGGCCTGCCGCCGGAGGTGCCCGACCCCGGCGTGACACCGTGGCGGGCGGCGCCGCCCGACTGGCTGGGATGCCTCGACGGCGTGATCCGCACCCGGGGGGCCATGGTCTCCGTCGACGCGATGGAAGACACGGACGAGGACTTGGCGGACGATGAGTCCATGTCGCTGGCGCTCTCGGTCACGCTGGAGGCCCTGCGGGGCATCCCGGATCGCCGCCCCCTTGAGGACGACTACGAGGACAGCGTCGCCTTGGTTATCGGATGAGGCCCGACTCTCACAGCCAGTCGCGCATCCTCTGTACCGCCATGGCCAGCACCAGCATCGGCGTCCGCAACAGGTGGCCCCCGGGAAACGGCAGGTGGCGGATGCGGGCGAACAGGTCGAAGCGTTCCTCCTGCCCGGCCACGACCTCCGCCATCAGTCGCCCGGCCAGCCCGGCCAGTCCGACGCCATGGCCGGAGAACCCCTGCGCAAACAGCGTCCTCGTCCCCAGCCGGCCGAAGTGCGGCAGCCGGTTCGCCGTGATGGCCGCGTACCCGCCCCACGCGTAGTCGATCGCGACATCGTTCAGGTCCGGAAACACCCGCAGCATCGTCCGTCGCATGGCCCCGGCGACGCTGCGCGGTTGAACGCGCGAATAGCTGACGCGTCCGCCGAATAGGAGGCGGTGATCGGCGGACAGGCGGAAGTAGTTGAGCACGAAATTGAGATCCGAGACCGCCTCGTTGCCCGGGATCAGGGCGCGCGCCCGCGACTCACCCAAAGGCGCGGTGCCGATGATGTAGGTCCCCACCGGCATGATGCGCCGGCCGATGGCGGGGACCGCGCGCCACAGGTAGGCATTGCCGCCCAGGATCAGCCACCGCGTCCGCACGCGGCCCTGCGGCGTTCGGATCTCCACGCCGTCCGGCCGTTCCTCGAACGCCTCCAGGGGGGTGTGCTCATGGATCACCGCGCCGGCTTGCTCCGCCGCCGCCGCTAGCCCTAGCGTGTAGTTCAGCGGATGAAGATGACCGCCGAACGGATCGTACAGGCCCCCGACATAGCAGTCACTCGCCACCCGCGACCGCATGGTCGGCGCGTCCCAAAGTTCCAGCCCCCGATAGCCCAGACGATCCCACTCCTCCGCGGTCGCCTCCAGTTCCGTCACATGGCGCCGTTTCAGCGCCGCGTCGATGTGCCCCGGAGCATAGTCGCAGGCGATGCCGTGCCGCTCGATCAGCCCGCTGGTCAGGCTCACGGCCTCCGTTCCCATGTCCCAGTAGGCCTGGACCTCGGCGCCGGACAGTTGGCCCCGGACGGCGTCCATCCCAGCCGCGAAGCCGGCGATGAGCTGCCCACCATTGCGTCCGGAGGCGCCGAACCCCACCTCCCGTTCGTCCAGAACCCGAACCGCGTATCCGCGCTCGGCGAGGGTCAGGGCAGCCGTCAGGCCAGTCATGCCGGCGCCGATCACGCAGACATCGGTGGCGGCATCCCCGGTCAGAGCGGGGCGACGCGGTCGCGAAGCCGCCCCGTCAGCGTAGTAGGATCCGGATCGGGTGTCGGCTTCGCGGCGGAACGGCGTGACCAAGCGCATGAGACATTGGTCTCGGCAACGGGGAGAAGGAGAGGGCCAACGCTGACCGAACCGGAGCGGATCAAACGAACTTCGCGTGACACCTCCGAGCCCCCAGAGATGAGAGCCACCAGGACACCAAGCCCGCCTTTGCGGAGGGTCGCAGCCCTTCGGTTGGGGTGAGCGGAGCGCCCCCATCCGAAGGCGATGTTGGGGGTCGGGCCGTTGGCCCTCACCCCAACCTACCGATTCTCCCTCAGAGGCCGAGCCTACACCGCCACCTTCGGCAGGTCGGCCAGCGAGGCCTGCAACGCCGCGTCGTCGAACGGCACGTCGGTCATCTTGCCGGCGAAGTAGTCGGTGTAGGCCTGCATGTCGAAATGGCCGTGGCCGGACAGGTTGAACAGGATGGTCTCCGCCTTGCCCTCGGCCTTGCAGCGCAACGCCTCGTCCATCACCGCCTTGATGGCGTGAGAGGACTCGGGCGCCGGCACGATGCCTTCGTTGCGGGCGAACTGGACGGCGGCGGTGAAGCATTCGGTCTGCTGGTAGGACCGCGCCTCCATCAGGCCGTACTCCAGGGCGGAACTGACCATCGGCGCCATGCCGTGATAGCGCAGGCCGCCGGCGTGCGTGCCCGGGGGCATAAAACCGGAGCCCAGGGTGTACATCTTCATCAGCGGGGTGAGCTTGCCCGTGTCACCGAAGTCGTAGGCCATCGGTCCCTTGGTCAGCGTCGGGCACGAGGTCGGCTCGACGCCGATGAAGCGGATCGCCTTGCCCTTCAGTTTCTCGCGCATATAAGGGAAGGCCAGCCCGGCGAAGTTGGAGCCACCACCGCAACAGCCGATAACGATGTCCGGCTCGGAATCGGCCATCTCCATCTGCAGCATGGCCTCCTCGCCGATCACCGTCTGGTGCAGGCAGACGTGATTGAGCACGCTGCCGAGCGCGTACTTGGTATCGTCGCGGCTGGCGGCGATCTCGACAGCCTCGGAGATGGCAATGCCCAGCGAGCCGTTGGAGTCAGGGTCCTTCTCCAGGATGGCGCGGCCGGCGGCGGTGTTAGGCGACGGGCTGGGGATGCAGGTGGCGCCGTAGGTTTCCATCAACGCCCGGCGGTAGGGCTTCTGGTTGTAGGAGATGCGGACCATGTAGACCTCGACCTCCAGACCGAAGATGTCCCCGGCAAAGGCGAGCGAGCTGCCCCACTGGCCGGCGCCGGTCTCGGTCGACAGCTTGGTGATGCCTTCCTGCTGGTTATAGAACGCCTGGGCCACCGCCGTGTTGGGCTTGTGGCTGCCGGCGGGGCTGACGCCCTCGTACTTGAAGAAGATCTTCGCCGGGGTCCCCAGCGCCTTTTCCAGCCGCCGTGCGCGGATCAACGGCGACGGCCGCCACAGGCGGTAGACCTCGCGCACCGGTTCGGGGATGTCGATCCAGCGTTCCTGACTGACCTCCTGCTCCAGCACCCCCATGGGGAACAGCGGTGCAAGGTCTTCCGGCCCCATCGGCTGGCCGGTGCCCGGATGCACCGGCGGCGCCACCGGCCCGGGCAGGTCGGCGGCGAGGTTGTACCAAGCCTTGGGCATGCGGTCTTCGGTCAGGAAATACTTGGTCGTGTCGCTCATCGCGGCGGGCTCCCCCTGGGCGCAAAATCAACGGATCGCAAAGTCCGATCCGGCGGCCCGTTTTACCCGTCCACGCCGGAGATGCAAAGGGTCGAGAGACCCTGGCGGCCCGAACAGCCCCGCGCTACGGTTCGGTCCCGTCCGTTGTTTTCAGGAGACCGCCACCATGGCCACCGTCCGCCCCCCTCAAGACCCCGAACAGGACCCGCGCGTGAAGGCCGTGTTCGACGACATCCGCGCCACGCGGGGCACGGATTTCATCAACAACGTCTGGCGTTATCTGGCGTTCGACCCGGCGCTGCTGGAGTCCGTATGGGCCGACATTAAGGCGGTGATGGCCACGCCCTCCGCCCTCGACCCGAAAACCAAGGAGATGGTGTACGTCGCCGTCTCCATCGCCAATGGCTGCGACTACTGTACGCACTCGCACACCGCCGCCGCGCGGGCCAAGGGCATGACGGAGGCCGAGCACGCCGACTTGCTGCGCGTCATCGGCACCGCGTCACGCTTGAACGCCCTGCTGAACGGCCTGCACATTCCGGTGGACGCGGCGTTCGACGCGGACGCGGCCCCGTAGCCGCCTCGGTTAGCGCAGCATATCGTCCGTGGTCAGGGCCGCCGACGGAACGAACCCGCTGATCCCGCGCGCGGAGAGAACCCGGCTCCAGGCGCCGTCGCGGCTGACCTCGGTGACCATGACCACGGTGCCCCGGGACAGCGTTCCGGCGACGCCTGCGTCCGGCGCGGGCAGGCGGCGTACCTCCACGCTGTCCGGGCCGATCACGTAAAGGCCTTCCATGGGCGCGGCCTCGGGCGGCGGTGGCGGTGTCGGTGCCGGATCGGCCGGGGTCGTGCGCCCGATAAAGGGGCCGGAAACGGGCTCCTTCCGGGAGGGCTCCGGCGCGGGCGGGGGCGGCGCACCCGTCGTCGTCTCGGGCACGGCGGACAGAAGCTGGCCGATCACCTTGCTCGGGCCGGCGATGTACAGCGCCACGGCGGCGATCAGCAGGAGCGGCGCCAGTTGAGCGATCTGGGCCGAACCGAACCGGAATCCACGTCCTCGCGCGCGTTTGGCCGGCTGGTCGGCCAGGACCTCCAGCAACTGGGTGATATGGTGGCGCTCGGCGTCGGTGCGGGCGAACGGGCGCGCCTGCTCGGTCAGCGTCCGGGCCATGGGCAGGTTGCCCCGGGCCAGGAAGGCCCGGGCCTGGAAGGCCAGCAGCTCGAAGTTCTCGCGCGGCGGGGCCTCGCCGCCGCCAAGGTTCCGCCACAGCGCGGCCAGTGTGGCGACGGGCCCCCAGGGCAGGGCCCACCAGCCCAGCGCCCAGCAATACAGACTGGCCGCCACCGCCATGCGGTCGCCGTGGGCACGGCAGAAGACGCCGGTGATCGGCTGGCGCCGCACCCGCAGCCCGGCGCCGCGCACCCGGTGCAGCACCAGATAGCGCAGATCGGCCGTGGCGCGCCCGCAGACGCGGCAGGTGCGGGGCGTCAGGGCCGCGCCGTCGGCGCCGGGCGCCGGTCGGGGCGCCGGCCGCGTGGTCTCGTGCCCCGTCCGTCCGGTGTCATAGGCGTGACGGGCGGCAGGGTCGGCGAGGACCCGGTAGGCCTCGTTCAGGGCGTGGAACTCGGCGGAGGCATGCGGCGACGGGTTGCGGTCGGGGTGCAGCAGCTTGGACCGCGCCCGATAGGCCCGCTTGATGCTGGCCAGATCGGCCGTCGGCGGGATCCCGAGCATGATGTAGTAGCCCTTGGGATCGCGGACCACGTGTGACATGGCTGGACTATCCCCAGGGCGCCGGCGCGGGGCCGGCCGGCGCGGCGATGGCGGAGCCGGCGGGCGGATGCCAGTGCGGTTGCCGGTCCTCCAGGACCACGGCGTGCCAGAGCGCCACTGCCTCGTCGCTGTCCGCCGGTCCGGATCGGGTCGAGACCGTCACCCGCAGCCAGCGCGGCACCGCCTCGTTGTTGATGTCGTCCAGGATGGCCGCGCCCAGGGCCTCCGGTCCCGGCCAGGGCAACCCCTCCAGACCGGTCAGATAGCGCGTCAGGCTGGCCGGCACAAGAACGACGCGATCCGGGACATAATCCACCGTGGCGCTCAACGCCCCCGCGCCGACAACGCGCACCGGCCGCGACAGCGTGATGCGGTAATCCAGGCGCTCGGCGGGATTGGCCTGCACGGCCAGCGCCGCGCGGCGCGAGTCGGGGTCCGCTTGTGCGTTCGGCATTGGCGGCGCGGTCATGGGCGCTCCGGGTCCGTGGCTTCGCCGGCGGCGATGGCGTCGGCGATCTCCTCGGGGTCGACCTGCTCGTGCCCCGCGACCACGTACCCACCGCCAAACCAGCGCGACAGATCGACGTCGGCGCAGCGGCGCGAGCAGAAGGGCCGGTAGCGGGCCGCCGTCTCCTTGCCGCAGACCGGACAGCGCGCGGCGGACAGACGGGCGGGCACGGGCGTTTCGGTTCTGGGGGTCTCGTCGGGGTCGGTCATGGGGGCTGCCGTGCGGTCCTTGGTCTCGGTCAGGGTGGAGCGACGCGGGGCGGAGCGTCAACCGCCAGCGTCACATCGTCTCGCACGGTCAAGCACAGGCCGTGCCGGTGCGTCAGGGTGGCGACGCTCTCCGCCAGCGGGCCGCGCATCAAGGCCGCCGCCGAAGGCGCCACGGTGACGGCCAGCGCGTTCGTGGGGGCCGCCCGTGCCTCGCGCCGGACCATGCGCAGGGCCGCCAGCGCCTGGGCCGCCGGGCCGGTCAGACGCTCCGCCAGCGCGGGCGCGCGCCGTTCGCGGGTGATCTCCAGCAGGCCGAGACGCGACACCCCAGCCAGACGGGTCGACGCCGGATCGGCGGCCAGCGCGTCCTCAAGCGCGCGGCGCGCGGGACCGGGCAGACGCGGGCCGTCCGGGATCAGGTCCACCAGGATGGAGCCCGACAGACCGCGCAGGCGAAGTTCGCGGGGCAGGGCGGCCAGGGCTTCGGGGTTGGCCGCGCGGGCCGATCCGGACCCGGCGTCCACATCCACGGCGATCAGGGCCGCCGTCGGCTCGATCACCAAGCGCCCGCCGGAGGGCAGCGGCACGACCGGCGACAGCGCGGCGTCCAGCGCGTCGGCGACGCCGGTCGCCTCGAACAGGTCGTCGGGGTCGGGGTGCATCCGGACCGGTGGCGGCGGGTCGAGCCACTGCGCGAGGTCCCGGTCCAGGGCGGGACGGGCCACCGCGTCGTCCAGGATCACCGTCTCCGGCACCGGATCCGCTGGGCCGAGCAGCCCCCCCCAATCCACCGGCGCCGGCCACACCAGGGCCGGCGCGGTCGCGGCGTCGGCGCGCGCGGTCATCTCCGTCCAGTGCGTGCGCAGGCGTTCCAGGTCCGCCGCCAGGACATCCGCCGTCGCCCCGGCCGCCGCCGTCCGGGCCACCAGGGAGTCACCCTTGGCGGCCATGCTCTTGAGCAGGCCGAGCAGCCGCGATCTCTCTGCGGCGTCGGTGATGCGCGACGACACCGCCACCCCGGGGCGGCGCCCCCCCAGGGCCAGCCGGGGCGAGGTCAGCGCCACGGCCCGCGTCAGCCGCGCTGCCTTGGCGCCGCCATGGGGCTCCGTTCGGGTCGTCTGACGCACCTGGAGCAGGAGGGGAGCGCCCTCCGTCGGCGCGTCTCCCTTCACCTCGCGGCCATCCAGGAATCCCTCGCCCCACAGCCCCAGATCGACCATCGCCCCGCCGCCCGCGCGCGGTCCCATGCGGCCGAGCAAAACGGCGCCGGGGTCGGCGGCCCAGACCCGGTGGTGGGTGATGGCGGTCAGGCGGCCGTGATCCAGGCGCGCCGCGCGGGTCTCGCCGGGTCCGACGGAGACCACCAGGGCGGTCGTCGCCGTCACGGCGCCGGGTAGCCCAGGCCGCGCAACAGCGCCCGGGTCTCGTACAGGGGCAGGCCGACGACGTTGGAATACGATCCCGACAGCGCGCGCGCGAACCCGGCGGCGCGGCCCTGGATGGCATAGCCGCCGGCCTTGCCGTGCCACTCCCCGCAATCGAGATATCCGGCCCGTTCGCCGGCATCCAGATGCTTGAAGATGACGCGGGTGTCCACCAGCCGCTCGGCGACGCGGCCGTCCGGCGCGATCAGAGCGACGCCACCCCAGACGTGATGCGCTTCGCCCGACAGCAGATCCAGGCAGCGCCGAGCGGTCGCGGCGTCCTCCGGCTTGGGCAGGATGCGCCGGCCGCGCGCGACCACCGTATCCGCCGCCAGCACGAAGGCACCCGGATGGCGCGCCGCCACGGCCTCCGCCTTGGCGCGCGCCAGACGGCGGGCGTGGTCGCGCGGCAGTTCGCGGGGCAGCGGGGTTTCGTCGAGATCGGCGGGGTCGACCCGGGCCGGCGTCACGCCGATCTGCGCCAGCAGATCCAGGCGGCGCGGCGAGGCCGAGGCCAGCACCAGGGGCGGGTCGTCGTGTTCGGGCGCGGCGCCCATGAACGGGCCGCCTACTTGTAGCGGAACGTGATGCGACCCTTGGTCAGGTCGTAGGGAGTCATCTCGACGTTGACCCGGTCACCGGCCAGCACGCGGATGCGGTTCTTGCGCATCTTGCCGCTGGTGTGGGCGAGAACCTCGTGGTCATTGTCGAGCTTGACGCGGAACATCGCGTTGGGCAGCAGTTCGGTGACGGTGCCGTTGAACTCGATGGCGTCTTCCTTGGCCATGCCGTGTCCTTGATCCGTTGATTGGGGCGGCCATGACATGAACCCGATTCGCGGATCGGTCAAGAGGCCCGGCCAAGCGTCGGCCGGATCGGCACGTGCGGCACGGGCATAACCGGACATCGTGCCCACACCTGCCCCACAAGAACGACGGGCGCCATCCTTCGGCGGGTATTCGTGTGCGTCGTTGCGACGTCCGATGTTGCCGGTGTAGCGTCGATGGTGGTTTCTTTTGGTTTCATGAAGTGATCGTGCCGGGCGGGTTGGCGTGCTCCCGATGGCTTAGAGTCTGTCCGGAGACTTTACGATATTTTACAAAGCCGACGCATCATGAGCCGGATTGATGCGAGCCGGAGGAAGGCGAGGCCTTTGGCGTTACGACACTCCCAATCCTTCGCCAGCCGGCGGCATCGTCCGAGCCAGGCGAATGTGCGCTCGACAACCCAGCGTTTCGGAAGGACGACGAACCCCTTGGCCCGGTCCGAGCGTTTGACGATCTCCACGTTGACAGCGGAGACGGCCTTCTTGAGACCGGTTTGGAACTGTTCACCCTGGTAGCCGCCATCGGCAAAGAGTTTCACCAGAAACGGATACAACCCGAACAAGGTGGCCATGACAAGAATGCCGCCATCA
>NZ_FNAP01000006.1 GCF_900101965.1 Rhodospira trueperi
GGAGGATCAGTCGCGACTGCGACGGGGGCACGGCGCCCAGAACATGGCCCTCGTGCGCCGCTTCGCCTTCAATATCATCCGCGCCGGACGCGGCAAGCGATCCATCAAGACTACCCGCAAGGTCGCAGGCTGGGACCCCGCCGTCATTGCCCAGCTCATTGCAGACCCGGTTCATTAACCTGGACTCGTTGCCGTGGAACAGCGGCCTCCGCCGTTGGCGCCGGATTTGCTTATCGGTGGTCATGAGTTGCGGTCTTGTCCAGCCAGGAGAGCGTGCCGTGAGCGTCACCGAACCCATCTCTACCCCCCTCGCGCCCGTCGGCGGAGGACCCGAAGATCCCGCCGCGGCCGCGGCCCGGCGTCACGCCGCGCGGGAGGCGGAACGCGCCGCCGAGGTCGCGGCGATCAAGGAAAAAGGGTTCCGCACCTACGTGGAGGAGCTTGAAAAGGAAAAGATCGAGAAGATGCGCGAGGAACTCCTTCGGACCATGGGTCTGACCGAAGAGGATCTGGAGGAGATGACACCCGAGGCGCGGGCCGCCATCGAAAAGCGCATCGAGTCCGAGATTCAGAAACGTCTTGCCGCCGCGTCGCTCGTCAACGACCAGGACAAGAAAGGCCCTCAAGCGGCCGGCCGTTCTTTGCTGATGCAGACCGTGTTCGGCGCCGGCACCCTGCCCGGCGGGCTCGACACCGGCGCGGGTGCCGGGGTCGGTCGGGACACGCTACTCGCCGTTCAGGAGGTCGGCGACCGCCCCGAGTCCGGGGATCGGACGACACGCGAGCGGGATGGGGCTTAGCCTGCCCGGCGGACAGCGCCCCGGCAGAAAGGGACCCGGCCTAGGCAATTTCGTCCGTGCCGAGCGCATCAGAGACCTGACCAACCGACAGCGGCTGTGCTTCGGGGGATGCCAAGCGGCGCCGAACGTGGCACAGTGACAGTCAGACGCAACCACGCGGGACCACGACCGTGGCCGACTGCACCATCGACTGGGACGCCTTCTTCACCCTGCATCACGAAATGCCCCGCGAGGGACCCGGCAGCGACGCCATGACGGAACAGGTGGCGCGCGCCCTGCCGCCGCTGCCCGACGGGGCGATTCTCGACCTGGGCTGCGGCCCCGGGCGCCAGACTCTGGTTCTGGCCCGTGTGCTCCGACATTCCGTGGTGGCGGTCGATACCCACCGGCCCTATCTGGAGCGGCTGGCCATGGCCGCCGACTACGCCGGTCTGTCCACGCTGATCGAGACCCGCCAGCAATCGTTCTTCAATCTGGCCGACGAGCCCGGGGGCGTGGCCCTGATCTGGGCCGAATGCTGCATCTACATCCCCGGATTCGTGGATGGCCTGCGGATGTGGCGGCCGCTGCTGGTGCCGGACGGCCTGCTGGTGGCCAGCGACGTGGTCTGGTTGACCGACGAGCCGCCGGAGGAGGCGCGCGACTTCTGGCAGGAGGACGGCGCCCAGGTGTGCAGGGTGGAGGAGAAATGCGCCCAGGCCGCCGCCGAGGGGTTCGAGGTGCTCGGCACCCACATGCTGCCGAAACAGGCTTGGTGGGACGAGTACTACGCGCCGCTGGAGGCGCGCGGCGCCGCGTTGCGCAGCGGCGCCGGGCCGGCGCTGACCCAGGTCCTGGACGCCAACGATCACGAAATCGACATGTGGCGGCGCTTCGGCGACAGCTTCGGCTACGTCTTCTTCGTGCTGCGCAAGGTGGGCGATGGCCCGGATTGAGGCCGCCCCGGCCGACCGCGAGCGCCACGCGGCACGGTCCTTCGCGCCGCGCCGGGTTTACGCCCTGATGCTGCGGCACTGGTTCCTGATGCGCGGGTCCATCCCGCGGCTGCTGGAGCTCGCCTACTGGCCGATCATGCAGATGGTCACCTGGGGCTTCATCACGCAGTTTCTGGCCACGGAATCGAGCCTGATCGCCCAGGCCGCCGGCATCTTCATCGCCGCCGTGCTGCTGTGGGACGTGATGTTCCGGGGCAACCTGGGCCTGTGTCTGTCGTTCATGGAAGAGATGTGGGCGCGCAACCTGGGCCACCTGTTCGTCAGCCCGTTGCGGCCCTTGGAACTGGTGGCCGCGCTGATGGCCATGAGTGTGATCCGCACCCTGATCGGCATCCTGCCGGCGACGCTTCTCGCGTACCTGTTCTATGCCTACAACATCTACGAGATGGGGCTGCCGCTGCTGGCGTTCTTCATCAACATGCTGGCCATGGGGTGGGTCATCGGCCTCTTGGTCAGCGCCCTGGTGCTGCGCCTGGGTCTAGGGGCGGAAAGCCTGCCGTGGATCCTGATCTTCGCCTTTTGGCCGATCAGCGGCATCTATTACCCGATGGACGTGCTGCCCGGCTGGCTCCAGGTCGTGGGCTACAGCTTCCCGCCCGCCCATGTGTTCGAGGGCATGCGCCAAGTGCTGTTCGAGGGCACCCTGCACTGGGGTCATCTGGCCGCCGCCGTGGCCCTGAACGGGCTGTATCTGGGGCTCGCCACGCTGTTCTTCCTGCATGTGTTCCGCGTGGCGCGGGTGCGCGGCCTGCTGCTCAGCATCGGGGAGTGATCCTTCCCACGGCTGGAACCAACGACCCGGCCCCGCGTTTTCCCTGGACAGCGTGGGCGCCCGCCCCCAAGTTCCGTAGGGCTTCGCGACCCACAAGACGATTCGGCGGATTGCCGCCACGCCAGACTGACCGTCCCACAACACCGGAGGCCATGACTCATGTCCAGCGAGGGACTCCACGCGCCCCGCGAGCGTCTTTCCCGCGAAACGCTTTCCCTGCACCATGCCATCATCTCCGTGATCGAGGAATTGCATGCGGTGGACTGGTACCGCCAGCGCGCCGACGATTGCGAGGATAGCGCCCTGCGCGACATCCTGCTGCACAACATGCGCGAGGAGATGGAGCACGCCTGCATGGCCCTGGAGTGGATGCGGCGCAACAACGCGGACTGGGCCGAGTACTTGCAGACCTACCTGTTCACCGAGGCGTCGATCACCGAGATCGAGGAAGAAGACACCGGTGGTGGGTCCGAGGCGGCGCCGGCCGCCGCGCCGGCCGCGCCCGGGCGCGGCGGACACTTCACCATCGGGGCCATTCGCGACGGCGGGGAGGGCTGAGCCATGGATTTCCTCAATCGCACCCAAGCGCCGTTCGAGGACGGCATCTGGTCGCTGATCGACGAGGCCGCCGGCGCCGCCGCGCAGGAGTTGATGACCGCGCGCCGCTATCTGGAGGTCGGCGGTCCCTATGGGCCCGGCCTGACGTCCATTGAACTGTCCAACGACGACTATTGCCGCCAGCCGGAGCCGGGCGAGGCCGGGGCGGTGATGAGCCGCGCCGTCTCCGTGCCCATGCTGCGCAAGACGTTCAAGCTGTCGCTGCGCCGCATCGCCGCCTATCTGTCCAACGGCCAGCCGCTGGACCTGTCGCCGGCCGAGGACGCCGCCGAGGCCGTCGCCCGCCTGGAAGAGCAGATCGTGTACTACGGCCGGCCCGAGTTCGGGTTGCCTGGGCTGCTCGACAACAAGGGAAGCTGCCGCATGGACGGGGGCGACTGGACCAAGCCGGAGGATGCGCTCGAGGACGTGCTGGCGGCGGTCACGAAGCTCGATGACGCCGGCTTCCGGGGGCCGCATGCCCTGGTTCTGGCGCCGAAGTACTACAACGCGTTGTTCCGCCGCTATCCGGACAGCGACATGGTGCTGATCAATCACCTGCGCCGGCTGTGCACGCGGGGCATCTTCAAGACCAGCATCGACGGCGCGGCCGTCATCGACCCGCGCGTCGGCAGCCTGGAGATCGGTCAGGACCTGATGTGCGGCTACATCGGCAACGACGGCATCCACTGCGAGTTGTTCATCAACGAAAGCCTCGTTCTGCGCATGCAGGACGAAAGCGCGGTGTGCGTCGTCAAGCCGAAGGACGGATGATTCCGCCCATGGAGTCCATCGCGATCCGCCCGCCCCTGATCGAGGGGGCCGGCAACGACCTGGGCGATGCCACCGCCGTCCGCGACCTGTACGCCCATCATGTGCGCACCGGCATCGCCACGTTCGAGCTGGAGCCACCGTCGGTGGAGGACATGGCCGGGCGCATCGCCGCCGTGCGCGCGGCCGGTCTGCCCTTTCTGCTGGCGCGGGACCCGGCGGACGGGCGGCTGCTTGGCTATGCCTATGCCGGCCCCTTCCGCACCCGGCCGGCCTATCGGCACACGGTCGAGGACAGCATCTATCTTGATCCGTCCGCCATGGGACGGGGGGTGGGAACCGCGCTGCTAGGCGCTGTGATCGACCGATGCGCGGCGACCGATGTGCGCCAGATGGTCGCCGTCATCACCACCCCGGGGGCGGAGGCGTCGGTGGCCCTGCACCGCAAGCTGGGGTTCGAGGAGGTCGGACACCTGCCCGCCGTGGGCCGCAAGTTCGGCCGCTGGCTGGGCACGCTGTACATGCAGCGGGCCATCGGTGCGGGCGAGGAGACGGCGCCGCGTTCAGGACAATCCGACTCTTCTGGTCAACGATCAGGGTGATCCTGCCCGGGCTTGGGAGATCCTTTGAGTCAGACCGGCCGACGATAGAATTGACTCGTCCGGCCTTCGCGACGCCCAGCCGGCGTTGTTGAATCTTTGCTTGTTCGCCGAAGCGACGCCAGAGGCGCGCCGGCCGGCCCGGTGGGACGGGACGGCGCCGCGCCATTGGTCGGGGGGGGCTCTGCGGCGGGTCCGTCCCCCAAACCGAAAGACCCCCCCGGACAGGGTCCGGGGGGGTCCCTCCAACGAGAGGCTGGGGGGCAGTCGGGGGGGGTGCCTCCCGTCGGATTCGGACGCCGCTGTCCTCCACATCTCGCTCCGGGCCGGGAGGGGCGACCGCAGAACAGCGGGCGATGATCGAGTCTCGAGCAAGGTTGGGGAGCAAAGGTATCGAATACTTGGTGGCGCCCCCAATTCCTCACCATACCCCAAAAATACCAAGCCTCCCGGGCCCTGTGCAACACTTTTTTATTTACTCAAGATTTCAACGCAATTACCAATAATTTACGCTATTTTCTCAGCATCGCCCCAGAAACGCCCAGTCGTCGCGGGCCCGGGACCCTTCAGCATGGCAGCAAATCCGGAGCAACCCGACCGGACGTGAAGGCGTTTGGTCCAAACATCAAATGACTAAAGCGCGTTGCGCGGGTCAGAGCGCACGCAAAGTGCTGTCACGCGATCACCGTCACCCCCTGCCATCCGCAAGACGGTGCCAAGGCCGTGACCACGTCATACCGACCACGTCATACACCGGCGGGTAAACGTTTGACATGGAATGAGACCGTCGCGGCCCCGGCCGGCATCGCCCCGCGACACCGGCCGGCCCACGTCCCGACAGCCTATTCGCGGAAGGCGTCGTGGCACTCCTTGCAGGTGCCACCGAGCTTCTGAACCGCCGGCCCCATGGCCGACCGATCCCCCTCGGCGGAGGCCACGGCCAGTTCATTCGCGGCCTCGGTCATGGCGGTCAGACCACCCTCGAACATGTCCCACTTCTCCCAGATGGCGGGCAGGGCCGTGGTCTCGGCCATTGAGTCGGTGGTGTCGGTCTCGAACGCCGCGACGGACGCTTCGCCGGCAAAAGCGATGGCCTTGGCGTTGCGCACAAGAACCTCGTTCGGCAGAGCGCAGTCCCCCTTCATGAAGCAGCCGATGGCCCCCATCGCGGCGCCCGCGACATTCATGACGTCATTGCGGTGCTCGATCGCGGCCTCGCCGTCATCGGCGAGGGCGGGCTGAACGGTCAGGCCGGCGGCCACCAGGGCGGCGGCGGCGGTCAAAGTCTTGCGCATGAGTGATATCTCCCCGTGTTTGCTGCTGGTGCGGCCGTGGGGCCGCGCGTGGTTGAAACGGTCCTCGGCCGGAGGCACGCGACGCGACCGCCACGGCCGAGGGGCCATGACCATAAAACCTATGCACCCATTAGCCCCTGTCAACCGCGCGATATGGACGTGGAAAAACCGTAATATTGAGTCCCGGTGGACGGTCGCGACATCCCTTTTGTCCTTGGACGGGCTTCCCTACCGCCCGACGGCAAAAGTGGTGTTTTTTGTTGGGCGGGATCGGACGAAGGGGGCCGTCAGGGGTGATGCCGGCCGACGATAGACGTGGCTCGTCCGACCTTCACGACGCCCAGCCGGCGGTGTTGAGTCGTTGTTTTTTCTCGCCGCAGCGCCCCTTCGGGGCGCGCGGCTCCACCGCCCCGGCCGCCCAAAGGGCGGCCATCCTTAAATGGGCATCGCGAAGTGATGACAGAGGCGCGCCGGCCGGCCGTCGAATGAAGTCAGGTTATTCGACGGCGGGGATGATGCCTCGGGCCAAGGTTGGACGGCGCGGCGCGGGAGAAGACGGCCTATGATCTGGTCCCTTGACTGGACGGCGATGGGCGCGGGTCGTACCCTCACCGTTGCGGAACGGGGGCACGGACAGGACACGGGGCCGAGATGCCGGAGGCGACGGGGCAAGACGGGCGGTCTGGCGGGATCGAGCCGGGCGTGTGGGCGCGTGACCTCGCGCGGCGGGCCGACGCGGCCGCCGCGCTGCTGCGGTCAAACGGCGCGGCCCCCGGGCGGCCCGTGGCCGTGGTCAGTGGATCGGCGACCGTGGTGGCCGTTCTGGCCCACGCGGCGCCGCTGCTGCCGGTGCCCTTGTTTCCGCTTGATCCCGGATTGCCGGACCCCGCGATCACCGACCTTCTGGGTCAGGCCGGGGTGTCCTTGGTGGTGTCAGACCGTGCGTTCGCCGGCCAACCGCATGTGCCCGCGACGGAGGTGCTGGCCTGTGCCGTGGGCCAAGAAGCCTCGTGGCGGGCACCGGAGGGCGTGGCCCTGCTGATCGCCACCAGCGGCAGTTCGGGCCGGCCCAAGGCCGTCATGCTGACCGGCGCGGCCCTGGCCGCCGCCGCCCGGGCGAGTGCCGCCCGCACCCCGCTCGGTCCGGGAGACGCATGGCTGGCCTGTCTGCCGCTGTTCCACATCGGCGGCTTTTCCATCCTGACCCGGTGTGCCCTGGCCGGCGCAAACGCCCTGATCCACGAGCGCTTCGACGTCACCCGGGTCATGGCCGCGCTGACCGACGCGGGGGTCACCCATCTGTCCCTGGTGCCGGCGATGCTGGCGCGGTTGTGCGATTTCGGCCCGCCGCCCGCGACGCTGCGCCATGTTCTGATCGGCGGGGCGGCGTTGGCAACCGATCTGGCGGAGCGGGCCGCCGGGCTGGGCTGGCCGATCCGGCCCACCTACGGCATGAGCGAGACAGCCTCCCAGGTGGCGACGCTACCGGCGTTGCCGCATCCCTGGCGCGCGGGCCATGTGGGGGCGCCGCTGCAGGGGGCCGAGGTGGGGCTCAATGGCGATGGGCGGCTGAGGGTCAGGGGACCGATGGTCATGGCCGGCTATGCCAACCCCGACCTGAGACCCGGCGACGGTCTCTCCGACGGTTGGTTCGTGACCGCCGATCTCGCCGAGATCAGACCGGACGGCGAGATCACCATCCTTGGCCGCGCCGACGATGTCATCATCAGCGCCGGCAAGAAAGTGTTGCCGGGGATGGTCGAGGATCTGCTCGCCCGCTGCCCGATGGTCGACGCGGTGGCCGTCGCCGGCCGGCCGGATCCGGTGTGGGGCGAACTCGTCGTCGCGGTCTTCACCGGGGCGGGGACGCCCGACGCCGTACTGGACTGGTGCCGGGCGGAAATGCCCTCCACCCTGCGGCCGCGCGCGGCGGTCAAAATCGGGGCCTTGCCGCTGCTGGCCAACGGCAAGCCGGATCGGCATGCCCTGCGCCGGCTGGCTGGATCGTGACGAGGGCGGGGCGGCGGTCACCCGATCATGGCGTGCCCGACCACCGACCACAGGATCAGCACCAGGAACAGGGTGGCGAGTGCCAAGCCCTCGCGCAGGATGTCGGTCATGGTCACGGGACCCTCCATCGACTTATGTTCGTTTTCTGTTCTCCATGAGGGGATGTGAACATACGGGGAACGCCTTGTCAATATGCCTTTCGACCCCTCACGCCGCGCGCCCGCGCCGACGCGTGCAATCCGGCGCCGTCTGGCCTACCATAAGGCCATGAAACCGGAGATCCCGCCGCTCAACCGGCGCCTGTCCGTCGCCCCGATGATGGACTGGACCGACCGCCACGACCGCTATTTCCTGCGGCTGCTGACGCGGCGCACCCTGCTGTATACCGAGATGGTCACCACCGGCGCGCTGCTGCACGGCGACGCGGCGCGGCACCTGGACCACGATCCGGCCGAGCATCCGCTGGCGCTGCAACTGGGCGGCAGCGATCCGAAGGCCCTGGCCGCGTGCGTGCGACTCGCCGAACCCTGGGGCTTCGACGAGATCAACCTCAACGTCGGCTGCCCGTCGGATCGGGTCTCCAGCGGGCGGTTCGGCGCCAGCCTGATGGCCGAGCCGGGGCTGGTGGCCGACTGCGTGGCCGCCATGGCCGAGGCCACCGACCGGCCGGTCACCGTCAAACACCGCCTGGGCATCGACGACCTGGACAACGACGACCATTTGCAGGGCTTCGTGGACCGGGTGGCCGCCGTCGGCTGCCGGGTGTTCATCGTCCACGCCCGCAAGGCGTGGCTGAGCGGCCTCAGCCCCAAGGAAAACCGGGAAATCCCGCCCTTGCAGCCGGAACGGGTGCGGGGCCTGAAAGCGGCTTTTCCAAATCTGACCGTGGTTCACAACGGCGGCGTCCGGGATCTCGCCACCGCCCGCGCCCGGCTTGACGGCCTGGATGGCGTGATGATCGGCCGCGCCGCCTATGAAACCCCGTGGATCCTGGCCGGCGCCGACCGCGAGGTGTTCGGACAGGCCGACGCCGCCGTTCCGGATCGCGCGCGGGTGGCCCTGGCCATGGCCGACTACACCGCGCGGATGACCGCGCGCGGCGTGCCGCTCCAGGCCATCACCCGCCACATCCTGCCGCTGTTCCACGGCGTGCCGGGCGCGCGCGCCTGGCGGCGCCACCTGAGCGAAACCGCGCACCGGCCCGGCGCCGGGGCCGAGGTCATCCGCGAGGCCCTGGCCCGGTGCGCGGCGGCGCGGCCCAACGCGGCGTGACTCCCGTATTCCATGAACACGGTCCCAAACCAGCGGGGCCGAACTGTCGAAGGTGGTCCGACGGCGTGCGTGCGGGTATTGTTCCGGAACGACCAAGGCCGGATCGACGGCGGACAGGGGAGGCAAGACCATGAGGCAACCCAGTGGCGGACGCCATGCCTTGGGGACGGGGCCGGCCCCGCGTCGAGGCCAAACGGCGTGGGGTGGTCTGATCGGCGTGATGCTGGCGGCCGGGCTGCTGTCCGGATGTCAGACGCTGTCCCAGGACGGCACGGCCCCATCCGGGCCGGAGGTGAGCGGGCCGGCGACCACCGAGCCCGACCGGCAGGTTCTCACACCGCCGCCCGCCCCTGCCGTCGTTCCGGTTGCCCTGCTGCTGCCGATGAGCGGCCCCCAGGCGGTCACGGGAGCGCGGTTGCAGTCCGCTGCCTACAGCGCCCTGACACCCGCGCGCGCGGCGACGATGCGCCTGACCGTGCATGACACCGGGAGCACGCCGGACGGCGCCCGCGCGGCCGCCCAGGCCGCCGTTGCCGAAGGCGCGCGGCTCGTTCTGGGGCCCGTGTACTCGGTCACGGCCCAGGCCGCGCGGCCGATTCTGTCGGCGGCCGGAATCCCCGTGGTGGCCCTTTCCAACAACCGAGCGGTCGCTGGCGACGGCCTGTTCCTGCTGGGGCACCTGCCGGGCAATCAGGCGGGCGCGCTGCTCGATCATGCGGCATCGCAGGGTCACGGGCGACTCGTTCTGGTGGCGCCGGATTCCGGCTATGCCCGTCTGGTCGCCGATGTCGCGCGCGAGCGCGCGGCGCGGGGCGCCGTCCAGTTGGCGGAGGTCCGCCTGTTCCCGCCCGAAACGGACTACAACAGTCAGGTCGAGATGGTCCGAGGCATGGCCCGCCTCGACCCGACCGGCGTTCTGATGCCTACGGCCGGCCTGCCGCTGGCTGGACTGGCCGCGCTGTTCGACTACTACGACAAGAGGGCGCCCCGCGTCCGCCTGATGGGCACCGACCTATGGCACCGGCCGGATACGTTCAAGGAAACCTCGCTGCGAGGGGCCTGGTACGTCAGCGCCATTCGGCCCCCGTCCCGCGACGGCCCCGAGGCGCCGGGGGAGGCGGCGACCGCCGAAGACCCGGCAACCGCTCCCGCCCCAGAGACACGGTCGGAGATGGACTCCGAAAAGGACCCCGAAGAGGTTGCCGCCGCAGAGGCTGCGGCGGACGAGCAGGGTTCACTGTCGGACGCGCCGGCCGACACGAACGCGGCGCTGGACCCCCAACCGGACCGGCGCCCGGCCCCGATTTCGGTCGGCCCGAGTCCGCTGGACCGCCTGGTGATGGACGGCGTCGCGCTGGCCGGGGCCTGGGCGCGCGACGCACGGTCCGGCGCCGGTGGCACCGATCCCGTCTCGTTCCTCACCGATCCGGCGGGATTTCGGGGGTTCTCCGGTGTGTTCCGGCTGCTGCGCTCGGGCCTGAACGAGCGCGGCCTGTATATCCTTGAGGTCTCGCCAGAGGGCCCCGTCGTCGTGCGCCCCGCGCCGAACGAGTTCATCCCCGGCCGGCCCGCCCGCGAGATCGTCGGGCCCGAGGATTTCCCCGGTCGCCCCTGGCTGGTGAGCGAGATGAACCGGGCCGCGCCCGCGCCGACCCCCGTTGACGGCGAACCGCCGGAGGATGCGATCTCCGCCGACGGACCCGCGTCGCCGATGGAGCAAGAGCCGTCGTCTGCCGAACCGGGCGCCGCCGACGGCTGCCAGTGGGTGCGCGACTGCTCGGACGGGCCGTGCAAGGTCAAGATGGTCTGCCCCCCGAGCACCTAGGGGAAACCCCGAGCGAACCGATCCGGGTCGCGACGACGATCTGCTGAAATATCAGGGCGCACTCGACCGCCGCCATGCGGCGGGCCGTGCGCCGTGTGGCAGACCCCGGCCGACGAAAAGGGGAACCGTTTCGGAGCCCGCCCCTATTCCATCGGGCATTCGGCCGCGTAGGCGTCCACATGGTCCTCAAAGATAACGCCCTGAACCTCGTTGTGCAGGGTGCCGTCCTCGTCCATCACCGCCTTGCGCAGATAGATGTCCTGGACCGGGAAGTTGTTGGTGCCGAAACGGAAATCGCCGCGCGGGCTGACGAAGTTCGCCTCTTTCAGCGCGGCGGCGAAGGCGTCCAGGTCGGACAGGTCGCCGCCCACCGCCTCCAGCGCGGCGCCGATGGCCAGCGCGGCGTCATAGCCCTGCTGGGAGTAGATGGTCGGCACCGCCTCGTATTCGGCCATGTAGGCCTCGACGAACGCCGTGTTGGTCGGGGTGTCCAGGTCGGGGCTCCACTGCGCCGAGTTCAGCATGCCCTCGGCCGCCGCGCCGGTCGCGTTCAGCAGCTTGTGGTCGGCCGAGAAGCCGGAGCCGATGAGCTGCACGGTCTCGCCCAGGCCGGACTGGTGGAACTGCTTCATGAAGTTGATGCCCATGCCGCCGGGCAGGAAGAAGAACACGGCGTCGGGGGCCGCGTCCCGGATGGCGGCGATCTCGGCGGCGTAGTCCGACTGACCCAGCGTGGTATAGACCTCGCCGACGATCTCGCCGCCGCTGTAGTAGCGCTTGAAGCCGGCCAGACCGTCCTTGCCGCCCGGGTAGTTGGGGGCCAGGATGTAGACCTTGCCCAGCCCGGCGTCGGTGGCGTACTGGCCCATGGCCTCGTGCAGATTGTCGTTCTGCCAAGCGACATTGAAGTGATGCGGATGGCAGCCCGCGCCGGCCAGCTGCGACGGCCCCGAATTCGGGCTGACGTAGACCACACCGTCGTTCAATACCTTGGGAATGACGGCAAGACCAACGTTGGAAAAGATGATGCCGGTCATGATCTTCACGCCGTCGCGCTGGATGAAGCGTTCGGCGATCTCTCGGCCCTTGCCGGGATCGCGGTCGTCATCCTCGACGAGCAGGTCGACCGGCCCCCCCCCCAGCATGCCGCCGTTCTGCTTGATGGCCAGCATGAAGCCATCGCGCACGTCGGCGCCCAGATAGCCGGCCTTGGTGGACAGCGTGGTCACCATGCCGATGCGGACCGGCTCGACGTCGTCGGCAGCGTGGACACCCGGCGCGGCCAGCGCCAGCGGCAGGGACAGCGCGGCGGCAAGCGCGGCGCGGGTGACGGACATGGTCATCGGGTCATCTCCCCCCGTTCGGTCACAGTGGCAATGCGGCGCCTGACATGACATCAGCACAACCCAGACATACCGGAAAGCGATGGAGGATGCCAGCCAACCCGAGATCGCGGAGTCGGAAAAAAGAAGCTGCATTTGGACACTTTGGCGTGTTTAAGGGGAGGTGCCCACCCGTCGGTCCCGACAGGAAAGGAACGCCGTCATGCCCGCCTATCAACTTCCGTCCGACTACAAAAATCCCCCGCTGATGGCCATCGGAGACAGCATGTATCAGGGCGTGCGCTCGCTGACCATGAGCGCGCCCTTGTTCCGCCAGTCGCCGCCGGCCCAGGTGGCGCGCGCCCTGGGGCTCGGCCCGGCCGTGTTCGCCGGTCCCGACCCGGAACGGCCGATCCTCATCGACATGGAGGCCTTCATCCGCCTGCTGCCCGACCTGAGCGCGATCAACGATCAAGTGGCGAAGAACGCCGCCTACTGGACCCGCACACCGCTGTCTCCGTCGGGCCGGCTGACGTTCGAAAACGCCGCCGTGGCCTCGATGGACATCACGGACTTGTACGATTTCGACTGGGACCTGCGGATGCGGCAGGCCGACGCGCTGACGGTCGCCACGGCCTCCAGTCTGCGGGCGCTGGCGACGGCGAAGATCCCGGACGGAAGCATCGGCGATGCCATCCTCGGGCTGAACGCGCGCTACACGCTGAATCCCGCCGGGCGGTCCGACCTGGAGGGCATCCAGCCGGTGGATCTGGTCAAGATCCGTGAACCCGAGACCCTGCTGGTCAACATCGGCAGCAACGAGGGGCTGTTCCATGCCGGCTTCGAGGCCCAGGCCGCCCTGACCGAAGACAGCGTGCGCGAGATCACCAAGAAATATGAAAAGCTCGCCGGTCATCTGCGGGAAGTCGGCCCCGGAACCCGCCGGATGGTGTTCAACACCCTGGTGCTGCCCAGTCAGGTTCCGAACCTGATGCCGGCCCCGGAGTCGGTTACCTATGACGGCATCCCACCCGGGCCGGACGGTTACTTCGACCTGTACGAGAACCGCATGGGCTTTGGCTACGGAACCCTGACCGGTGCCCAGATGAAGCAACAGGACAAACTCGTCCGGGCGCTGAACGCCACCATGATCGAGGTCATGCGCCGCGAGTTGGGCGACCGAGCCGTGTTCGTCGACCTCGCCGAACAGATGGCGCACCTCGACAGAAAGCACCAGGGCCTGACCAAGACCAACGCCATCAAGGTGGTGCGCCGACGCTGGGGCATCTTCCCGGATACCTCTTACATCACCAACATGATGCTGGAGGAGGGACTTGGCAACGCGTTCAAGTGGGGCGGGTTTTGCGGCCTGGACGGCATGCACCCCAGCGTCGTCGGCTACGGCAAGATCGCCAACGAGGTCCTGACGGCGATGGGCGCGACCGGCCGGCGCGTCACCTACAACCGGTGTTTCCGCGAGGATACGCTGTTGTCCGATCTGCCGTGGCTGTGGACCGAGCTGATGTTCCTGTACCGCGACTATCGCAAGCTCAAGAGCCGGCTGAAGGACAAGAGCGATCAGGTCAAGGTCGAAACCCTGAGCGTGGCCGCCCTGACGGCACCCAGCAGCAAGGGGATGGCATAGACGGAAGCACGGGCGCGGCGCGCGTTCAACCGGGCACCGCCATCACACCCGTACGATCTTGCCCGGGTTCATGATCCCGTCGGGATCCAGGGCCTGCTTGACGGCGCGCATCAGGTTCAGGGCATCCGGGCCGTGCTCGGCCTCCAGGAAGGCCATCTTGCCGTAGCCGACGCCGTGCTCGCCGGTGCAGGTGCCTTCCATCTCCAGCGCCCGGCGGACGATGCGATCGTTCAGGGTCTTGGCGGCCTCCATCTCCCCGGGGTTGTCCGGATCGACGATGAACAGCACATGGAAGTTGCCGTCGCCGACATGGCCGACAATCGTCGTCGTCACCGGAGAGGCGGCGCAGTCGGCCTCGGTGGCGGCGAGGCACTCGGCCAGCCGCGAGATCGGCACGCACACATCGGACGAGAACGCCTTTGCCCCCGGCTTCAGGGCCAGTCCGGCGTAATAGGCATTATGGCGCGCCGTCCACAGCCGGTTGCGCTCCTCCAGCGTGTCCGCCCACTCGAAGCCCTTCGCGCCGTGGCCGGTGGCCAGCGCCTCGACCGTCTCCACCTGCTCGCGGGCGAACGCCTCGGTGCCATGGAACTCCAGGAACAGGGTCGGCGCCACGGCATAGTCGGTGCCGGAATAGGCGTTGACGGCGCGCATCTGGTTGGGGTCCAGAACCTCAATGCGGGCGATGGGCACCCCAGACTGGATGGTCTCGATCACCGTATCCACGGCGGCCTTCAGGCTGGGGAAGGGACAGACGGCGGAGAGAATGCACTCCGGAATGCCGTGCAGGCGCAGGGTGACCTCGGTGATGACGCCCAGCGTGCCCTCGCTGCCGATGAACAGCCGGGTCAGGTCATAGCCGGCGGCGGATTTGCGGGCGCGCCGCGCGGTGCGCACGATGCGGCCGTCCGCCGTGACCACGGTCAGGGCCAGCACCGCCTCGCGCATGGTGCCGTAGCGCACCGCGTTGGTGCCGGAGGCCCGCGTTGCCGCCATGCCGCCGATGGAGGCATCGGCGCCCGGGTCGATGGGGAAGAACAGCCCGGTGTCGCGCAGGTACTCGTTGAGCTGCTTGCGGGTCACGCCGGCCTGGACGGTGCAGTCCATGTCCTCCGGCCGCACCGCGACGATCTCGTTCATGCGCGAGACGTCCAGGCAGATCCCGCCTTGCAGGGCGGCAACGTGGCCTTCCAGGGATGTCCCGGTGCCGAAGGGGACGACCGGCACCCTGTGCGCGGCGCAAGCCTTGACGATGGCCGCCACCTCCTCGGTGCTCTGAACGAAGGCCACCGCGTCCGGCGGCATGGGATCGTGGTAGCTCTCGTCGCGACCGTGCTGCTCGCGCACGGCGGCGCTGGTGGTCAGGCGATCCCCCAGAAGGGGCCGCAGGGTCTCGATCACGGCGGACAGGGCGGCGGGGTCGGGCATCGGATGATCCTTGAGCAAGGGGGCAGGGGACGGGCGGCCGGCGCCCCTACCCCACGAACGCCTGCAGGCCCGTCTGCGCGCGACCCAGGATCAGGGCGTGGATGTCGTGCGTGCCCTCGTAGGTGTTGACCGTCTCCAGGTTCAGGGCGTGGCGGATGACGTGGTACTCGTCCATGATGCCGTTGCCGCCGTGCATGTCGCGGGCGGCCCGCGCGATGTCCAGGGACTTGCCGCAGTTGTTGCGCTTGACCAGGGAGATGGCCTCGGGTGCCGCCCGTCCCTCGTCGATCAGCCGGCCCACCCGCAGCACCGCGTGCAGGCCCAGCGTGATCTCCGTCTGCATGTCGGCGAGCTTTTTCTGCACGAGCTGGGTCGCGGCGAGGGGGCGGCCGAACTGGGTGCGGTCCATCGTATAGGAGCGGGCGGCGTGCCAGCAGGCCTCGGCGGCGCCCAACGAGCCCCAGGCGATGCCGTACCGGGCCTTGTTCAAGCAGCCGAACGGCCCGGCCAGCCCGGCGGCGCCGGGCAGCAGCGCGTCGTCCGGCACCTCCACGCCGTCGAGCACGATTTCCCCGGTGATGGACGCGCGCAAGCTGAACTTGCCCTCGATGACCGGCGTGCTGAAGCCGGTCGCGCCACGCTCGACCAGGAAGCCCTTGACGCGGCCGTCGTGCGCATCGGATTTGGCCCAGACCACGGCGACATCGGCGATGGGGCTGTTGGTGATCCACATCTTGGTTCCGGTCAGGCGGTAGCCGCCGTCGATCTTCTCGGCGCGGGTCTTCATGCCGCCGGGATCGGAGCCGTGATCGGGCTCGGTCAGGCCGAAGCAACCGACGGCCTCGCCGGTAGCCAGCCTCGGCAGCCACCGTCGCTTCTGCTCTTCGGTGCCGTAGGCGTGGATGGGATGCATGACCAGCGAGGACTGCACGCTCATGGCCGAGCGGTAGCCGCTGTCCACGCGCTCGATCTCCCGCGTGATGAGACCATAGGCCACATGGTTGACGCCGGCGCCGCCGTAGACCTCCGGCACCGTGGGGCCAAGCAACCCGAGCGCCCCCATCTCGGTCATGATCTCGCGGTCGAAGCGTTCCTCGCGGAAGGCGGAGAGCACGCGCGGCATCAGCTTGTCCTGACAGTAGGCGCGGGCACTGTCGCGGATCAGGCGCTCATCCTCGGAAAGCTGGCCGTCCAGATCGAGGATGTCATCCCAATTGGAAAGGGGAGGGGTCGGGGGCATGGCAAGGGTCCTCATTTGGCAGGAAACCCCTTGCCTATACCGCATGCCGACGCCGGATGTCATCGCTTGAGGGTGTCGGCGCAGGGCAATCGGGTGAAAGGGTGTGTGGTCGCAAAGACACGGCAATGAAGACGTGGGGATCATGTGCCTTGGGGCGGAACGCCCGACCGTTTTTTTTGGTAGGGCGGATTCGCCCCGCGCAGCGGGGCAATCCGCCGCGTGGCGGCGATGCGGCGGGGTGCGCCTTCGGCGCGAACCCGCCCTATGAAGCCTCGCGTTGTTTCGCCAAAGGTGCATTCACCCGATTGCCCTGGCGTCGGCGGTTCCGGATCAGTCGCGATCCAGCACCCGGTCGGGCGGGAAGACGAGCCGCGCCGTGGTGCCCTCGCCGGGCGTGCTGTCCAGGGTCAGGCGGCCACCGTGCATGTCCATCATGCGGGTCACCAGCGACAACCCCAGTCCCGTGCCCCCAACGCCGCCCTGATGCCCGTTGCGCAGTCCGGCCGGGCGAGCCTGGAAGTAAGGTTCGCTGATTCGCGCCAGATCCTCGGGGGCGATGCCGACGCCGTTGTCCTCCACCACCAGGGCCAGTTCGCCGTCCGGGAGGCGCTCGGCGAACAAGGCGATCCGGCCGCCGGCCGGCGTGAACTTCACCGCGTTGGTCATCAGGTTGAACAGCATCTGCGAGAAGAGGCGCTCGTCGGCCCGCAGCGGCGGGGCATCGCCCAGATCCCTCACATCGAGATCCAGGCCGTGGCTGATCGCCCGTTCGCGGACCAACCGCGCGGCCCGCCCGACCACGGCCGCGACGGCGATGGTCTCCTCGTTCATGTCGAAGCGACCAGCCTCGATCTTGGACAGGTCGAGGACATCGTTGACCAGATCGAGCAGCACCTGACCGCTGTCGCGGATGTCGGCGGCGTATTCCAGGTATCGCGAAGGCCCCTGAAGCGGGCCGAAATGCTGCCCCTGGATGATTTCCGCGAAGCCGATGACGGCGTTCAGCGGTGTGCGCAGTTCGTGGCTCATGGTGGCTAGGAACTCGCTCTTGGAGCGATTGGCGGCGTCGGCGGCCTCGCGGGCCTGCTGCGCCTCGATTTCCCGGCGCGCCAGTTCGGTCACATCCTGGACGACTCCGAACAGGGACACGATCCGTCCGCTCGGGTCCCGTTCCGCCTCGCCCCGGGCGTCCACCCACTTGGTCTCGTCGCCCACTGCGGCACGGGCGCGGAACTGGAACGGCTCGCCGGTCTCGGTGCTCGACACGACAAGATCGGAGACACGTTGCCGGTCCTCCGGATGGTAACAGGCCAGCGACATCGCCAAATCCAAGGGGTTCCCCGCGCCTTCGGGGTCCAGGCCGAAGATTCGGAAGACCTCGTCGGACCACATGACCCTCCGGGTGGCCGTAACCAGATGCCAGTGCCCGACGTGCGCCACCTTTTCGGCCCGCGTGAGGCGCTGTTCAAGCTGCTTGCTCTCCGTGATGTCGGTCAGAACGGCGACGAAGTGGCGCAGCCGTCCGCCCTCCCACACTGGCTGGCCGTCCACGGTGGCCCAATAGGGTCGCCCGTCCGGCGTTTGCCAGGCCAGCGTACCGTGAAAGGGGGCTCCGGTCATGAGGCGCGCGCTCAGGTCCGACCCGTCGTCAGGTTTGTCCTCGGTCGAGTCGAACCCGGCCAGCACCGCCGGCAGCGGCTGGCCCACGACCGCCGCCTCGGAGGCGCCGGTCAGGCGCAGGAATCCGGGGTTGGACCATGTCACCCGGCCAGCGGCGTCGGCCATCAGCACGCCGTTGGTGGCGTGTTCCATGGCCAACGCCAGCCGGTCGGCCTCCAGCGCCCGCCGCCCCTGGTAGGCCCAGCGCACGGCGCGGGCCTCCGCAAAGCGCAGCACCAGTCCGATCAGGATGGTGCTCACCACGTTGGCGGTCAGAAGGATGGGCCAAGCCTCGGCCAGGATGGCCCAGCCGGTGGCCCAGTCGGCACTGACGAAGAACGAGGGCAGGACCAGCGCGGTGCCGAAGGCGCCGATCACGGCCAGGGTCACCGGGCCGGGGTCGCGACCCAGGCGGCGCAACGCCAGCCCGGCGAGCAGTCCGGCCAGCCCGTACAGCAGGAATCCCACCGCGCCGCCCAGGGCCACCGGGCCGCCCACGACCCAGTAGCGCACCGCCGCGCCGATGGCGTTGGCCACCACCGCCGCGACCGGCCCGCCGAACACGCCAGCCAAGATGGCCGCCCCGCCCCGCGAATCAGTCACCGCACCGTACGGCAGGGGGATCGGGTCCAGCATCACCACCGACGCCAGGACCCCGAACATGACCCCCAGCAGGATGACGCGCAGAGTCCGGAGGTCGAGCGACTCCGTCAGCGGCTGGACCGCCACAACCCCCAGGCTCAGCAACGCCAGTAGGCCGAAATCCCCGACGATGCTCCGAACCGTGTCGATCATGCCACCCCGCACCCCGGCGGCGCGCGCGCCACCAGCCCGAACACAATATACCATTTTGGGGCTGGCATTACAGCGGTTGCGGACAGACCGAGGTGGAACAACCGGGCCGCACGATGAACCCCGACGGGTGCGGGGCGGTCACGCGCCGAGCCTACCGATTCAACTCTCCCATCGCCCGGTCGAGACCGTCCAGGGTGAGGGGAAACATACGCCCGCCCATCAGTTTTTCGAGCATCTGGACGGACTGGGTATAGCGCCAGTGGGCCTCCGGCACCGGGTTCAGCCACGCGGCGTGGGGGAACTGGTCCAACAGGCGGGACATCCAGACGTGCCCCGGTTCCTCGTTCCAGTGCTCGACCGCGCCGCCGGCGTAGGCGATCTCATAGGGGCTCATGGAGGCGTCGCCGACGATCACCAGCTTGTAGTCGGACGGGTAGGTGTGCAGCACGTCCCAGGTGGGGATCTGTTCCTGCCAGCGCCGCGCGTTGTCGCGCCACAGGCCCTCATAGGGACAGTTGTGGAAGTAGTAGTGCTCCAGGTGCTTGAACTCGCTGCGCACGGCCGAGAAGAGCTCCTCGCACACCCTGACGTGGTCGTCCATCGAGCCGCCGACGTCCAACAACAGCAGCACTTTCACGGTGTTGTGGCGTTCCGGCACCATCTTCAGGTCCAGCATGCCGCCCTGGTGCGCGGTCGAGCGGATGGTGTCGTCCAGGTCCAGTTCCGTGGCCGCGCCCTGGCGCGCGAAGCGGCGCAGGCGGCGCAGGGCGACCTTGATGTTGCGCGTGCCGATCTCGACCGAATCGTCGAGGTCCTTGAACTCCCGTTTGTCCCAGACCTTGACGGCGCGGCGGTGGCGCGAGCGGTCCTGGCCGATGCGGATACCCTCGGGGTTGTAGCCGTAGGCGCCGAAGGGCGAGGTACCCCGGGTGCCGATCCACTTGCTACCGCCCTCGTGGCGTTCCTTCTGCTCCTCCAGGCGCTGGCGCAGGGTCTCCATGAGTTTTTCCCAGCCGCCCAGCGCCTCGACCTGTTTCTTTTCCTCCTCGGTGAGGAACCGCTCGCCCAGGGCGCGCAGCCACTCCTCGGGGATTTCGGCGGTCACGCCCTCCTGGCCTTCGGGCTTCTCCAGGCCCTTGAAGACCTGGGCGAACACCCGGTCGAACTTGTCCAGGTTGCGCTCGTCCTTCACCAGGGTGGCGCGGGCCAGATAGTAGAAGTCGTCCGCGTCGTACTGCGGCACGCGGGCGACCATGGCCTCCAGGAGGGTCAGATACTCGTTGAGCGAGACCGGCACCTTGGCCTGGCGCAGTTCGTAGAACAGGTTGAGGAACATGGCGGCGACGCTCCCTCGGGCCCGGTCGCGGTGTGGGTGTCCGCCCCCCCGGATCGAGGCGCCCGAACGTGCCCACACCATGGCCGATGACATATCGTGCCAACGGCGGTTTTCAATGACCGTCGGCCTCAGAATCCCGGCATGCGGTAGTCCGGTCGGGCGAAATAGGCGCCCAGTCGCGTTTCGATCTCCGAGGCGAGCTGATCCGCGATATCGGCCCGCGCGGCCCGCCGGTTGCGTTCCGTGGCATACTGGTTGTCCAGGATATTGTAGACAACCGAGTTGCGCGCCGTCCCTTGCAGATCGAGGCGCCGCCGCCCGTCTCCCGTGGGCGTCAACAAGCGCCACTGGGCCGTTGCCGTCAATCTACCGAGCGTCGCCTCATCGTTGCTCTGGATCCCCAGACTGGCGTCCGACACCCTCACCGTCGCCGAAAGAACATGCCGGGTCTTGCCGGTCGGACGAAACCGGTCAAGCAGGGCGTTGCGCAGCAACTGCCCTTCCCGCTCCGGAATCGGCTCGACATCGACGGAGGACAACGCGGCCCCGCCGCCGGACCGGCCATACATCGGCCGGAAGCCGCAGCCGGTCAGCAGGCCGGCGACCAAAGCACAGCCAAGGCCGCGCCGGGACAGCAACGCCATCCGGTGTGGTGACCCGGAGACATGCCCTGGGCTGAGTCCGCGCGTCCCTGCTCGCAAAGGCTGTCCTCCTCCTGCCTCAACCCACGACGATGTTGACGATGCGATTGGGCACCACGACCACCTTCCGGATGGTTTTGCCGTCGGTATGGGCGCGCACGTTCTCCACCGCCAGCGCGGCGGCCTCGGCGTCCTCCTTGGGGCAGTCCTTGGGCACCTCGATGTTGCCGCGCAGCTTTCCGTTGACCTGAACGGCCAGGGTCACGGTGTCATCGACGCACATTGCCGGGTCGGCCTCGGGCCAGTCGCTTTCCGCCAGAATGCGATCGTGGCCGAGCAGGGTCCAACACTGCTCGGTGACGTGCGGGACCATCGGATTGAGCAGCCGCACGGCCGTCTCCAGCGCGAAGCGGACCACCGCGTCCGCGCCCTTCACGTCGCCCTTCAGCGCCGGGATGGCGTTTGTCAGCTCGCGGATGCGCGCGACCGCCGTGTTGAAGCGGAACCGCTCCAGGTCTTCGGTGACACCGGCGATGGTCTTGTGGGCGCGCTTGTACAGATCCAGCGCCGGGCGGTCCAGGTCGGCCGCCGACACCGCCGTGCCGACGGGGGCCGGCGCCACCGGCGGCTCCGCCACCAGCCGCCAGACGCGGTTGACGTAGCGCCATGCGCCCTCCAGCCCGGCGTCGGACCATTCCATGTCGCCGTCCGGCGGGTTGTCGGAGACAATGAACAGCCGCGCCGCATCGGCGCCGTAGGTTTCCAGGATCCGTTCCGGATCGACCGTGTTGCGCTTCGACTTCGACATCTTCTCGGCCCGGCCGACGGTGACCGGCGCGCCGTCCGACAGCCGCCGGGCGGTGCCGTCCGGCAACACCTCGACCTCGGCCGGCTCCAGCCACGCGCCGTCGGGCCCCATATAGACCTCGTGCAGCACCATGCCCTGGGTGAACAGGCCCGCGAACGGTTCGGCGAGCCCCAGATAGCCGCAGTCCCGCAGCGCCCGGATGAAGAACCGCGAGTACAGCAGGTGCAGCACGGCGTGTTCGACACCGCCGATGTACTGATCGACCGGCAGCCAGTAATCGACGGCCTTGCGCTCGAACGCCTCGGTCTCGCTCCAGGGCGAACAGAAACGGGCGAAGTACCACGACGATTCCATGAAGGTATCGAAGGTGTCGGTCTCGCGCCGCGCGGGCTTGCCGCAGGTCGGGCAGTCCACATGCTTCCACGTCGGATGCCGGTCCAGCGGATTGCCGGGGGCGGAAAAGTCCACGTCTTCCGGCAGCGTCACCGGCAGCTGGTCCTCCGGCACCGGCACGATGCCGCAGGACTCACAGTGGATCACCGGGATCGGACAGCCCCAATAGCGCTGGCGGGAGACGCCCCAGTCGCGCAGGCGGAACTGGACGGTACCCTCGCCCTTGCCCAGGCTGTCCACCCTCTCGATGGCGGCGCGCTTGGCGTCGGTGACCGACAGGCCGTTCAGGAAATCGGAGTTTACCGCCACGCCGTCACCGACGAACGCCTCGTCCCCGGCCACAAGGTCCGTGGAGAAGGCCGCCACGTCGACGTCCCGCGGCGCCACGACGGTCAGGATCGGCAGGTCGTACTTCTTGGCGAAATCGAAGTCGCGCTGGTCGTGCGCCGGGCAGCCGAAGATGGCGCCGGTGCCGTATTCCATCAGCACGAAGTTGGCCACGTAGATCGGCACGGTCCAGTCCGGGTCGAACGGGTGGACGGCGCGCAGGCCGGTATCGAACCCCTTTTTCTCGGCGGTCTCGATGGCCTCCTCGCTGGTGCCGATGCGGGCGCACTCGGCCACGAACTCTTTCAGCGCCGGATTGGTCTCGGCCAGTTCGGCGGTCAGCGGATGGTTGGGCGACAGTGCGCAGAACGAGGCGCCGTAGAGCGTATCGGGCCGCGTGGTGAAGACGTCCAGGGGGTCGTCGCGGCCCTGGATGTCCCAGCGCAGGAAGGCCCCCTCCGACCGGCCGATCCAGTTGGTCTGCATCAGGCGGACCTTGTCGGGCCAACGCTCCAGGTCCTTGATGGCGGCCAGCAGGTCGTCGGCGTAGCGGGTGATGCGGAACGACCATTGCGCCAGCTTGCGCCGCTCGACCGGCGCGCCGGAGCGCCAGCCCTTGCCGTCGATGACCTGCTCGTTGGCTAGCACGGTATGCTCGACCGGATCCCAGTTCACCCAGGCCTCGGTGCGGTAGGCCAGATCCGCCTTATAGAAGTCCAGGAACATCTTCTGTTCGTGGCGGTAGTAGTCCGGCTCGCACGTCGAGACCTCGCGCGTCCAGTCGATGGACAGGCCCATCGGCTTGAACTGTTCGCGCATGGCGTCAATGTTCTGGCGCGTCCATTGCGCCGGGTGGGCGCCGCGCTGAATGGCCGCGTTCTCCGCCGGCAGGCCGAAGGCGTCCCAGCCCATGGGATGCAGCACGTTGAACCCGCGCGCCCGGCGGTACCGCGCCACCAGATCGCCCATGGTGTAGTTGCGCAGGTGCCCCATGTGGATGCGGCCGGAGGGATACGGGAACATCTCCAGCACGTAGTACTTCTTGCGGGCCGGATCCTCGACGGCGCGGAAGCAGTCGCGCTCGGCCCACACCGTCTGCCAGTGGGCCTCGGTTTCCTTGACATTGTAACGGTCGGCGGCGGCCATGGGCCTGGGGTCCTTTTTCGATGATTCGATCACGAAGCATGGAGACGGCGGAGACCTTGGATCCTACCGCTCCCGCAGTGCCGCCATGCGCAATTGCCGGGCGCGGGTCAGGATGGCGTTTTCCAGATCGGTGGCGACCGTTTCCTCCACGGGAATATCCGCCCAGCCGCCGACGGCCCCGGCTCCGTCAACGTCCGCGGCCTGGCTGCCGCCCGGATCGGCCAGGGCGTTCAGGCCGGCGGCCCGCGCCTGCTTGAACACCGAAACCTCAATCCCATCCGCGCGCAACGCCTTGGCCAGGATGTAGACATTGACCTTGAAGCGCTCGTTGGGCGTTTCCGGCGGTGTGTACCAGTCCGTGATGATGACGCCCCCGAAGGGATCCGCCGACGTCAGCGGCATGAAGGCGATGGTGTCCAGCGACGCCCGCCACAAGAAACTGTTGACGCCAATTCCGCCGCTGCCGTCGGCCGGTCGCTCTTCCTCGCCCGAGCCGAACAGATCAATGCCGCCGGGACCGAACACCGTGTCGCGCTGATAGGGTTTGCTAAGATCGCGCCGCACCGTCCGGTCCTCGCCGGGCGGTCGATCCGGATAGATGGGATCCGCGTACTGGCAGGCGGTGAGCAGTAGGGCCGCCGCCACGGCCATGCCAACGACTTTCATGGTCTCCCTTTCATCGCCCCACGGCGTCCGGCTTTTTTGGCGCGGCGGACGGGCAACACAGCCTCCGCTGCTGATACGATGCTCCTGCTTATAATAGGAGCGCCCCCGGGGCAACAGCGGGGCAACAGCGGGGCGGCACCGTCGGTCAGCGCCAGGGCACCCTGTCGCAACGGCTGGCCACCAGTGTGGCGCGCGGTCGGGTGATGTCGGAGCGAACCGGATCTCCCTCGTTCCGGCACGGGCGTCGCCGTCTCGGCACCGCGAAAACATACGCGTTCGCAAGCAAAAGAGGCCAATGCCACCGGCTGCGTCGGCCCCACGGCGGCCCCGGTCAGGCGGACTCGTTGAGGTCAGGAGCCGCCGCGTCCCCCTTCTTCCGCCGGCGCCAGGACAAGGCGCTCGTACAGCGCCAGGACCCGCGCCGCCGTGTCCGCCATCGCGGCCTTCAGGCCCTCGAAATCGCCGGCGCCGTCCCAGTTGGCGACCAGGCGCGCCTTCAGGCCGGGAGGCAGAGTTTCGTCGTCCGGCACCCCGTCCAGCGAATGGCGGATCATCCCCTGAAGGCCGAGCCAGCGGTCATAGGCCAGACTCAGGAAACCCGCGTCCTCCGCCGTCAGCACGCCGGCCGCGCCGGCCCGGCGCAGCCCCTGCGCCGTGTTCGGGACCACGATGTCCGGATGGTCGTGGGCGTATCGCAACTGGAGATACTGCGCGATGAACTCGACATCGACCAAGCCCCCGCGCACATGCTTGATGTTCCAGGGGTTTTCGTCCCCGTGCTCGGCATCGATGCGGGCCCTCATGTCGGCGACCGCCCGGGCCAGACCACCGGGATCACGAGAACGGCAGATCGTGTCCCGGATGACCTCGGCCACCCGGTCGGCCACCATCGCCGGGCCGGCGACGACCCGCGCCCGCGTCAGGGCCTGATGTTCCCAGGTCCACGCCGCCTCACCCTGATAGCGCCGGAAGGAATCCAGACTGGTCGCCAGCGGCCCCTTGTTGCCGGACGGACGCAGCCGCATGTCCACCTCGTACAACCGCCCCTGGGCGGTGCTGGCGGTGATGGCATTGATGAACCGCTGCACCAGCCGAGTGTAGTACACCGTCGGCGCCAGCGGTTTGGGTCCGTCGGACTGGTCGACGCCCTCGGGCACGTCGTACACCATGATCAGATCGAGATCGGAGGTCGGCGTCATCTCCTGCCCGCCCAGCTTGCCCAGGGCCACCACCACGACGGCGCCGGCCGGCATGGCCCCGTGGGCCTCGGCGAACTGAACCCAGACGTGTTGCAGCAGGACGTCGAGCACCACATCGGCGATGTCCGACAGGAACCGGCCGGCATCCACCGGCGCGCACTGGCCGCGCAGGGTCCGAACCCCGACCAGGAACCGATGATCGTTGGCCCAGCGCCGACAGATGTCGAGCACATCCTCGAACACGCGCGCATCGCGCAGCGCCATCCGCAGTCCGGCGCGCAGGTCCTCTGTCCGAAGCGGCTGCCCCATGGACTCCGGATCCAGAACACCGTCCAGCAGGGACGGGTTGCGGGCCAGACGCTCGGCCAGACGGGGTGCGTCACCCATGATGTCCGCGACCAGGACCAGAAGTTGGGGATTTTCCGCGAACAGGGCGAACAACTGCACCCCGGCGGGCAGGTGGGCCAGGACACTGTCGAAGCGCAGCAGCGCGCCGTCCGGATGCGCCGTATCCGCCAACGTGCGCACCAGGGTCGGCATCAATTCGGTGAGCCGCTCCCGCGCCGTCGTGCTGCGCAGACAGCGGTACCGGCCATGGTGCCAGCCCCGAATGGTCGCGGCCACCGCATGCGGATTGGCATATCCCAGATCCGTGAGGGTGCGCAGGGTCTCGGGGTCGTCCTCGCCGCCGGTAAAAACCAGATTGCCCTCGCCGCCGGACAGCGTCGGCTGATCCTCGAACAGATCGGCGTAGTGGTCCTGCACCCGCATCAGGGTGGCCTTGAGGTCAAGCGCGAACGGCTTGATGCCGTCATACCCCATGAAGGTCGCGAAGGCGCGCAGCTTCTCCTTGTCGCTGGGCAGGGTCTGGGTCTGTTCGTCGTCGATCATCTGCAGGCGGTGCTCGACCCGGCGCAGATGTTCATAGGCGACGGCCAGATCGTCCCGCACGGCGGGCTCCACCAGGCCGCGCTCGGTCAAGGCGTTCAGGGCCGGGAGGGTTGCCCGCGCGCGCAGACGCGGCTCGCGGCCACCCCAGATCAACTGCTGGGTCTGCACGAAGAACTCGATCTCCCGGATGCCGCCCCGCCCCAGCTTGACGTTGTGGCCTTCGACCGCGACCACGGCGTGACCGCGCTGGGCGTGGATCTGGCGTTTGATCGAATGGATGTCCCGGATGGCGTTGAAGTCGAGGGAGCGACGCCACACGAAGGGCCGGATGTGATCCAGAAAGCGCACGCCGGCGTCCCTGTCGCCCGCCACCGGGCACGCCTTGATCATCGCGGCGCGTTCCCAGTTCTGGCCGAAGCTCTCGTAGTATTGCTCCGCCGCCTCGGTGGACAGGGCGAGGTGGGTCGCGCCCGGATCCGGTCGCAGCCGCAGATCGCAGCGGAAAACGTAACCGTCCCCGGTGCGTTCCTCCATCATGCGAACCACATCGCGGGTCAGGCGCACCATGGCCTCGCGAGCGCTCAGCCGGCCCCGGTAGTCGATACGGTCCTCGTCGAACAGGACGATGAGATCGATGTCGGAGGAATAGTTCAGTTCCCGCGCGCCCAGCTTGCCCATGCCGAGCACGAACAGGCCGCTTTCAAAGGTCGGGCGATCCGCCCGGGGCAGCACCAGATCGCCCTTGTCGTGCAGGCGGGTGAGCAGGTGGGCACAACAGTGGTCAAGCGCCTGTTCCGCCATCAGGGACAGCGCCCCGGTGACGGCCTCCAGCGACCACAGCCCGAGAATGTCGGCGACGGCCGCGGTCAGCGCCGTGCGCCGCTTGGCCACGCGCAGCGCGCGCATGACGCGGGCCTGATCGTCGCCGGCCGCCCTCGCGTCGGCGGCCATCGCCCGGAACGCGTCGTCGCGAGCCGCGTCCGGGCCGTCGGTGACGAGCCGGCGCATCCAGGCCGGCTCGCGCAGCACGCAGGCGGTCAGGAACGGACTGTTGCCGAACACCGCGTCCAGAACGGCGCGGCCCGGCGTGTCAGGTTCGGCGAGGTCCCGCATGAAGGCGGCCAGCGCGGGGTCGTCCTCCCGCCCGGCCTGATCCGTCCAGCGCTCCAGCCCGCGCGCGGCGCGCTCCGGGTCCGAGGGACGCGGCGCCGGCACGGCAGGCGCGAGAACGCTGGCGTTCGTCATACCTTCACCTTATTCCAGCGGTCAGATTGGCGGGCCGCTGGTTGATGAGGAGTCCACTGTCGGGCTCCGGCGGATTCAGCGTCGGGGGACGCCCCCGGATCACGGGGCACACTGCGCGAAGCGCCACGTCCGGTCAAGGTGGGTCGGCCGCCGGTATTGGTGGACCAAGGGGAGGTTCAGTGGCGCAACGGGCGGCTCACAAGGTTGCGAAACGGCTCGGTCGGCTGCTGGGACTCCTCATCCTGGGGATGGTCGCTCTCGCCTGGACGGCGGGGCGAGGACCGCTCGACGTCGCGTTCCTGACGCCCCGCATTGAAATGGAACTGACCCGGGCCGTCCGCGACGCCGGCATGGCCGCCGATGTGCGGGTCGGCGGCGCGGCGGTGTCCTGGAACAGGGCGGCCTGGGGGTTCGACATCGACCTGGATCGGGTCCGGCTGGTCGGCCCGGACGCGCGTCCGCTGGCCCGCGTCGGCGCGATCCGCGTCACCCTGGACCTGGACACCCTGCTGTCTGGCCAACCGCGGGCATCCAATCTGGCGCTGGTCGGTCCCGTCCTGCACGCGCGACGACACGAGGACGGCCATTTCACGCTCGACCTGGAAGCCAGCCTGGACGGTGGCGCCGGAACCGGGACGGGGGGCGCGCGACCGCCAACCTCTCCATCAATGGCTCAGGACAATCTGACGGTCGTGTGGGAGACCCTGGCCGATCTGGGCCTCGCCCTGCGCGAGGCCCGATTGGTGGTCGAGGACCGTGTGACCGGCCGGGCATGGCGGCTCGCGGTTCCGGACCTTCAGGTCATCCGGGATCGTACGGCTCTGCGACTGGAAGCCTCGGTGGTTCTCGACGCCGAACCGCCCGCCCCCGTTCTGGACGTGGCGGTGCGCTATGCGCCCGGCGACGACACCGCCTCGGCTGTGGTCGCCGCGCAGGGTCTCAATCCGGCTCGGGATCTCGCGGATCGCCTCGGCTGGCCGGTCCTGGCCGGGTGGAGCCAGTCCCTGGACGCGACCCTGACGGCCGACCTGGACCTGGGCGCGGAGCCGTCCGCCGAGATGATCCGGCAGGCCACCCTGTCGATCAGCGGCGGCCCCGGCAAGGTGTCGCTGCCCGAACCGATCGACCACACATGGGCGCCCCGGAGCCTGGAGGTCGAGGCCCGCCTGACCCGCGCCGGGCGGAACGCCCTCGATCTGACGGTCGAGAGCATGACCCTCGGCCTGCCCGGCGTGTCCCTGGCCGCCGCCGGGCGCCTGACCGGCGGTCCGAACAGCCCCACCTCCGGGGCCGTCGACATTCGCCTGTCGTCCCTGACGGTCGAGACCCTTGTGCGCCATTGGCCGCCCGCCCTGGCCGACGGCGCCCGCGATTGGATCGCGAAAAACATCGCCACCGGCGATCTTCATGAAGGCCGTTTCATGCTGCATCTGGGCGGCGCCGGCCTGAGCGACGTGTCGGTCATCGGGCTGTTCGGCGGCGCCCGCGTCGAGGGCGCGACGGTGACCTATCTGGAGGGATTGCCGGCCGCCACGGAAGCCAGCGGGACCGTGCAGGTCGGCCTGGATGCCGTGACCATCGCCGTTGATGGCGGCGGCGTCGGCGACGTGCGAATCCGCGAGGGAACCGTCGCCCTGACCGCGCTGGACACCGACAGCGAACGCGGCGACATGCTGTTCGAGATCGACACCCCGCTGTCCGATGCGCTCGCCCTGATCGACCATCAGCCGCTCGGATACGCCTCCCGGCTGGGCGTTGACCCGGGCGTGGCCCGGGGCGACGCGCGGGTGACGCTCACGCTGGGCCTGCCCCTAAGGGACGATGTGGCGCTTGATGAACTGGAGGTCGGGGTGACCGCCGATGCCACCGGGGTCGGGCTGCCGGACGTGACCCTGGGGCAGGACCTCAGCGACGGCGACCTGAGCCTGTCCCTGGACGGGACCGGCATGGACGTGGCCGGCACCGCCCGCCTGGGCGACGTGCCCATCACCTTGGAGTGGCGGGAAAACTTCACCGACGGGGCGGCGTTCGACCGCCGCTATCATGTGCGCGGGCGCCTGGACAACGCCGCCCGCGCGCGCTTCCGGCTCAGCGGCCCGCCGTTCCAGCCGCCGTGGATGGATGGTCCGGTGGACGGCGACCTGACCTACACCGACACCGCCGGCGCACCGGCCACGCTGACGGCCCAGATCGACCTTGCGCCCGCCACGCTGGCCATGGACGCGCTGGGGTGGACGAAGCCGGCCGACATTCCGGGGCGGGCCGATGTGGAGGCCCGCTTCACCGACGAGGCCATGACCGTGGACTTCGACGTGACCACCGCCGCCGACGGAAGTGTTCAGGGCGGGCGCGCGCGCCTGACCGGCACCGGCGACATGCTGGACGTCTCCATGGAGCGGGTGCGCCTGGGCGAGACCGATGTCAGTGCCCGCATCGTCGCGCCCGACCGCGCCGGCGACCCCTACGACATCGCTCTCGGCGGCCCCAGCCTCGATGTGCGGGCAGTCTTCAAGCACGACGAGTCCGGCGACGGCCCGGCGTCCGAGACGGGCGGGCCGCCCGGGCGGCCCGGGCCGCCGCTGGCCCTGAGTCTGGATGTCGGGCAAGCGCGCGTGACGGAGTCCATGACGTTCCGGACCCTGCGCGGCACCCTGAGCAGTGACGCCGCCGGGCTGTGGAGCCGGGCCGACCTGCAAACCCGCGCCGGAGACGGCCGTCCGGCCCGCATCGCCATGGCGCCGGACGGCGGCGTGCGCCGCTTTTCGGTCGAGGCGGAGGACGCCGGGGCGTTCGCCAGCGACCTGGGCGTGACCGGCCGAATCAACGGGGGGCGCCTGTCCCTGAGCGGTACCCTGGACCCGGACAACACCGCCGAAGGTGTTCTGCGCATTGATAATTTCAACCTTTACAAGACACCTGTGCTCGCCCGCATTCTCGCGGTGGCCTCGCTGACCGGGATCCTGGACGAGCTTCAGGGCGAGGGCTTGAGCCTGTCCAAGCTGATCGCGCCATTCCGCTATGCCGACGGCGTCCTGACGTTGAGCGAGGCGCGCGCCAACGGGGCCTCGCTGGGCCTGACCGCCAACGGTGTGATCAACCTGCGTCGCTCGACGCTGGACCTGAACGGTGTGGTGGTGCCGCTCTATCTCATCAACTCTTTGCTGGGCGGCATTCCGCTGCTGGGCGATCTGCTGGTCGGCGAGAAGGGCGGTGGCGTCTTCGCCGTCAACTACAGCGCCGAGGGCGCCCTGGGCGACCCGTCGGTCAGCGTCAATCCGTTGTCCGTGGTGACGCCGGGGTTCCTGCGCGGCGTTTTCGACGGCCTGCCCGATGGGGGAGACGATCAAGGCGCGGCAGCGCCGACACCGGGAACCGGGGAGTAACGCCGAACGACGGTGCCACTCCTCACCGAGGCCCGTGCCGGCACGGGAGGGACCGTCAGGTCAGATCACCCTCCGCCGACGGGCCGGCCGACAGGCGGGCCAGAACCTCGTCGAGCTGTTCCAGCGAGCGCCATGTGACCGTGACCGTGCCGCCGCCGTTGGCCTTCATGTCGATGGACACCGCCATGCCCAGCCGCGCGGCAAGGTCGCGTTCCAGCGCCAGGGTGTCGGTATCCTTGTCGGCCGCGCGACCGCCGCCGGACGAGCCGCGCCGGGGCCGCGTCTGCGCCGGGCGCTGCTGGGCCTCCCGCACCAGGGTTTCGGTCTGACGCACGCTGAGGCCCTTGCGCGCCACCTCCTCGGCGAACACGGTTGGATTCTCCAGCGCCAGCAGGGCGCGGGCGTGGCCGGCCGACAGGTCACCGCCGGAGACCATGTCGCGCACCCGCTCCGGCAACTGGAGCAGGCGCAGGGTGTTGGCGACGTGGCTGCGGCTCTTGCCGACGACCCCGGCCAGGGCCTCCTGTCCGTGCCCGAACTCGTCGAGCAGGCGGCGGTAGCCCTCGGCCTCTTCCATCGGGTTGAGATCCTGCCGTTGCAGGTTCTCGACGAGGGCGACCTCCAGGGTCTCGCGGTCGTCGAAATCGCGGGCCAGCACCGGGACCTCGTGCAGTCCGGCGCGCTGGGCGGCGCGCCAGCGGCGTTCGCCGGCGACGATCTCGAAGTGGCCCTCGTGGGTCGGACTGGGCCGGGCCAGAAGGGGTTGGAGCACGCCGCGTGCCCGCAGGCTCTCGGCCAGTTCATCCAGCCCGGCCTCGTCGAACACCCGGCGCGGCTGCAGGGGGGAGGGGGCCAGGCGGTCGATGGGGATCAGGCGCACGCCGCGCCCACCACCACCGCCGCCGCCACCGCCGGTGCCCGCGCCGGCCTCGGTCGCCTCGTTGCCGTCGTCCGCCGCCGCCTCGTCCTCGCCGAACAGCGCGGACAGACCGCGCCCCAACGTCTGTCGCTTGACCATGGCCGTCATGCCGCCATCGGCCGGGGCTGGCGCATCAGTTCGCCGGCCAGTTGGATGTAGGCCTTGGACCCGGCGCAGGAGACGTCATAGAGCAGCACCGGCTTGCCATGGGACGGCGCCTCCGAGACGCGCACGTTGCGGGGGATGACGGTCTGGTAGACCTTGTCGCCGAAATAGCCGCGCACGTCGGCGGCGACGCTGTCGGAGAGGTTGTTGCGCTTGTCGAACATGGTCAGAACGATGCCCTGGATGGCCAGGGCGGGGTTGAAGCGGGCACGCACGCGTTCGATGGTGCGCATCAGGTGGCTGATGCCCTCCAGGGCGAAGAACTCGCATTGCAGCGGGATCAGCACCGCGTGCGCCGCGACCAGGGCGTTGATGGTGAGCAGACCCAGCGCCGGCGGACAGTCGATGAGGATGTAGTCCACGCCGGCCCCCGCCGCGCCCTCGGCACCCGTCAGGGCATCGGCGAGGCGGTGCTCACGCCGCTCGGCGCCGACCAGTTCGACCTCGGCGCCGGCCAGATCGGCCCCGGCGGGCACGACGGACAGGTGCGGGATCTCGGTTTCGGTCGCGGCGCGGGTCAGCGGCAGGTCGCCCGACAGCAGACGGTAGGTGCCGGCGCGGCGGGCCTCGCGGGCGACGCCGAACCCGGTCGAGGCGTTGCCCTGCGGATCGAGGTCGATCACCAGAACCCGCTGGCGCGTGGCGGCCAGGGCGGTGGCCAGATTGATGGCCGTGGTGGTCTTGCCGACGCCGCCCTTCTGGTTGGCGATGGCGATGATGTGCGGGCGGGCCTCAGGCGTCGGAGGGGACACGGCGGATCTCCCGGAGGATGAGGACGCGACCGCCCGGATCGGCCGGCGCGGAGGCGGCGGCCGAGCCCGGGTCCCGAACGGGGGCGGACGCGGGGTGATGCTCGACGCGCATGATCCATTGATTGGCGCAGGCGGTCAATTCGCTCGCGACGTCCCGGCCCTTGGGCAGCAGCGCGACACCGTCGTCGGTGAGGTGTCGGGTCACCAACGGCAGCAGATCCGGTAACGGGGCCAAGGCCCGGGCGGTGACCACGTCGGCGTCGAGGGAGGCCAGGGCCTCGATGCGGGCGGCGTGGACGGTGACCGGCGCGGCGGTGGCGCGGGCGGCCTCGCGCAGGAAAACGGCCTTGCGCTGGTCCGACTCGACAAGGTGGACATCCGGTGCGCCCAGGATGGCCAGCACCAGTCCGGGAAAGCCGGCGCCGGAGCCGAGGTCGGCGAGGCGGCGGGCGCCGGGCGGGATCAGCGGCATCAGCGCGGCCGAATCGAGCACATGGCGCGCCCAGGCGTCGGGCAGGGTGGAGCCGCCCACCAGATTGATACGCCGGGTCCAGGTGTCGAGGCGTTCCAGCAGGGTGGTGAGGCGGTCGATCAGGGCGTCGGGGATCGACTCCGGTGATTGCCCGAGCGCGGTCGCCAGGGTGTCGCGGCGGACGGCGCGGGGCGGCAGGGCGAGGGTCGGGGCGGGCCGGCGCGGGCGGCCGGCGGGTTTCGTGACGGAAGGAGGGCGGGGCATCGGCCGTGGCGTCCGGGTGTGGTGGGACCAGGGACCGCGGATCAAACCACGACGACGCCGGAAGACCAAGCGTGCTCCTTCACCGCCGGCCCGCCTGTCCCGATCGTCATGGCCGACCGTCGCCTTGGGGCCTTGGTGGTGATGCCCGGCGCCGGTGGCGGACCATGGCAGGATCGGGCGGGAGTCATAACGGGCCGGATGTGATAGGAGGAGGCCCGGAATGGGGCCGTGGGATCCGCCTGTCCGGCGCCCCTATATAATGCTGATCGGCCCTGAAACAGACACGTCCGTTTCAGGGCCACCGCCGCTTCGCGGCGCCGGCGCGGTCGCGCCGGCCGTCCGACAAAAGAAGTCCCTTCTTCTGTCGGACGGGTTAAATGGCGTCCGTCCGATTCCGATTCCGAGGGAGATGACCGACCATGTCCACCGTTCATGCCATCCGTTTCCATCAGACCGGCGGCCCCGAGGTCCTGTCATGGGACAGTGTCGAGGTCGGCGATCCCGGCCCCGGCGAGGTGCGGGTGCGGCACACGGCCGTGGGGCTGAACTACATCGACACCTATCACCGCTCCGGCCTGTATCCGGTGACGCTGCCGTCGGGCCTGGGCCTGGAGGCGGCCGGGGTGATCGAGGCCGTGGGGGAGGGGGTCGGCGGCTTGGCGCCGGGCGACCGGGTGGCCTACGGCACGGGCCCGCTCGGTGCCTACGCCGAGGCCCGGGTGATGACGCCGGAGACCCTGCTGCGTCTGCCGGACGCCATCGACGACCGCACCGCCGCCGCCATGATGCTGCAGGGCCTGACGGTGCAGTACCTGATCCGCCGTCTGTTCCGGGTGGAGCCGGGCATGACGGTGCTGTTCCATGCCGCCGCTGGCGGGGTCGGGCTGATCGCCTGCCAGTGGCTGAAGCACCTGGGGGCGACGGTCATCGGCACGGTGGGCTCGCCGGAGAAAGCCGAACTGGCCCGGGCGCACGGGTGCGATCACACCATCCTCTACCGCGAGGAGGATTTCGTCGCCCGGGTGAAGGAGATCACGGACGGCAAGGGCGTGCCGGTGGTCTACGACGGCGTCGGCAAGGATGTCTTCGACGGCTCGCTGGACTGCCTGCAGCGCCTGGGCATGATGGCGACCTACGGCAATGCCTCCGGGCCGGTGCCGGACATCTCGCCGCTGATCCTGAACACCAAGGGCTCGCTGTTCCTGACCCGGCCGAAGCTGATGGACTATGCCGCGACCCGCGCGGAGTTGGTGGCCATGGCGGACGACGTGTTCGGGGTGGTGGCCTCCGGCGCGGTGCGGATCGCGGTGAACCAGACCTACGCCCTGAAGGACGCGGCCCAGGCGCACCGCGATCTGGAGGGTCGGAAGACGACAGGCTCGACGGTGCTGCTGCCGTAGGGGAGGGGGGGGCGTCCGTGTTTCACGTGAAACGCGCCCGCCGTTCCGATCCGTGTTTCACGTGAAACGCACGGGCCGCGGCGATGTCTGTTTCACGTGAAACGTCGATCCGGTGTCCGTTCGCTGTTTCACGTGAAACGCCCGACGCTAACGGACCTTGACGCCGGGAGGGGCCGGGCCGATGTTCGGCCCACTCTCTCCTGCATCCCTGCCGCCCGCCTGCCATGATCGCCCCGCGCTCCGAAGACCCGCTGGCCGAACGCCTGATCCCGCCCGCCGAGGCCCCCACTCGCCGGACGGACGTCCTCGTCGTCGGTGGCGGCCATGCCGGGACCGAGGCCGCCGCCGCCGCCGCCCGTCTCGGCGCGCGCACGGTTCTGGTCACCCACGCCCGGACCTCCATCGGCGCCCTGTCCTGCAACCCGGCCATCGGCGGACTGGGCAAGGGTCACCTCGCGCGCGAGATCGATGCCCTGGACGGCCTGATGGCCCGGGCCATCGACCGCGCCGGCATCCAATTTCGCGTGCTCAACAGGTCCAAGGGGCCGGCGGTGCGCGGCCCGCGCGCCCAGGCCGACCGGTGGCTGTACCGTCTGGCCGTGCAGACGCTGCTGGCCGAGACCCCCAATCTGTCCGTGGTCGAGGGCGCGGTAGAGGACCTCATCACCGACCCCGGGGCTGATCCCGACGGCCGCCCGCGCGCCGCCGGGGTCGTGCTCGCCGACGGCACCGCGCTGCGGGCCGGCGCCGTGGTCCTGACGACGGGCACCTTCCTGCGCGGCGTGATGCACCGGGGGACGGAGCGCACCCCCGGCGGCCGCCTCGGCGATCCCGCCGCCAACGGCCTGTCGGCCGCGCTGACCCGCCTCGGTCTGCCGCTCGCCCGCCTGAAGACCGGCACGCCGGCCCGCCTGGACGGCCGCACCATCGACTGGGCCATCCTCGACGAACAGCCTGGGGACGACCCGCCGGAGCCGTTCTCCACCCTGACCGACCGTATCACCGTGCCGCAGGTCCCGTGCCACATCACCGCGACCACGCCGGCGACGCACGCGATCATCCGCGACAATCTGCACCGGTCGGCCTTGTTCGGCGGCGCCATCGAGGGTGTCGGCCCGCGCTACTGCCCCAGCATCGAGGACAAGATCGTCCGCTTCGCCGACCGTGACCGGCACCAGATCTTCCTGGAGCCCGAGGGCCTGGACGATCCCACCGTCTACCCCAACGGCCTGTCCACCAGCCTGCCGGCCGACGTGCAGGCCGCCTTTCTGGCCACCATCCCCGGCCTGGACCGCGCCGCCATCCTCCAGCCCGGCTACGCCATCGAATACGACGCCGTCGATCCCCGGGTGCTGCGCCCCACCCTGGAGGTCGCCGCCGTGCCCGGCCTGTTCCTGGCCGGACAGATCAACGGCACCACCGGCTACGAGGAGGCCGGCGCGCTCGGCCTGCTGGCCGGTGTCAACGCCGCGCTCAGGGCGGGGCAGGGGGGCGGCGGCGCCGCGCCGGACGCGCCGGCGCCCACCTTCACCGTGGACCGCGCCGAGGGCTACCTGGGCGTCATGATCGACGACCTGGTGACGCGGGGGACCCCCGAGCCCTACCGCATGTTCACCAGCCGGGCCGAGTACCGCCTGCGTCTGCGCGCCGACAACGCCGACCAGCGGCTGACGGATCGGGGGCTGGCGGTCGGCGTCGTCGGCGCGGCGCGCGCCCGCGCCTGGGCGGACAAGAAGCACCGGCTCGCCGCCGCCGAGGCCCTGGCCCGATCCCTGTCCCTGACCCCGGCCGAACTGGCCCGCGCCGGCTGGCCGGTGAAGCAGGACGGCCAGCGCCGCTCCGCCCTCGACCTGCTGGCGGCACCGGACGTCACCGTGGAGCGCCTGTCGGCGCTGTGGCCGGACCTCGCGGCCATCGACGCGGACATCGCGCCGCACATCGAGATCGCCGCCCGCTACGACCGCTATCTGGCGCGTATGGACCGCGACATCGCCGCCCACCGCCGCGACGAGGCCCTAGTCCTACCCGATGATCTCGACTTCGGCGCCGTCGGCGGCCTGTCGACGGAGGTGCGTCAGGTTCTGGCCCGCGCCCGGCCGGCCACGGTGGGGGCGGCGGCGCGCCTGCCGGGCATGACGCCGGCGGCGGTCACCGCGCTGCTGGCCCACGCGCGGCGCAGGTCCGCTTGAGCGATGAAAGAGTCTGGTTCCGCCTTGCCCGGACCAGCATGAGGTCCGCCCGGCCGAACACCTCTCGCTCTGTGGTCTCTGTGTCTCCGTGGTGACCGTCCGCCTCCGGCGCCGGTGCGATTCCGCTCCGACGTCACCCCGGCTCTGGTCCGGGCTCGCCGATATGGTATGCCAGGGACCTCGGAAGCCCCCCGAAGCTGCTCCCATCCCACGGACCCCCCCGATGACCGCCACGCCCGCGACCCTTGCCCCGTCCGATCCCGCGCCTCTGCCCCGGCCCCGCCCCGGGCCGGCGGCGATGCTCTACCGCTCCGGCGAGGGCTTGGCCGAGACCCACCTGATCGCCTTCGCCGCCGCGTTGCGGGCGCGCGGTGTCCGCGTCGGCGGGCTGGCGCAGCGCACCGACCGCGATGCCGCCGGGCGCAAGGTGCGCATGGATGTCATCGACGTGGCCGCCGGGGCCCCGCACGACATCCTGCAGAAGCTGGGCGCGGCCTCGACCGCCTGCGCCATCGACACCCAGGCGCTGGCGGAGGCCAGCACCGTTCTGCGCGCGGCCCTGGACCGGGGCGTGGATCTGCTGGTGGCCTCCCGCTTCTCGCACCTGGAAGCGGAGGGGCAGGGGTTGGCCCAGGAGATGTTCACGGCCATGGCGGCGGGCGTGCCGGTGCTGACCTTGGTGCCGGAGTCCCGGGCGCTGGACTGGCTGACCGCCACGGCGCCCGTCGGCCGGCTGCTGGCCCCCACCCCGGAGGCCTGCTGGCGCTGGTGGGGGCCGCACGGCCTGTACGATGAGCTTCTGAATACGGTCCCGCCGGAGGTCCCGGCGCGGCGCGTGGTCGTGGGCCTCAACTGGACGATGGTCGAGGGACCCGACGGCGTCGGGCTGGCGCAGACGCCGACGCGAGACGGCGCCGGCTGCCGGCCGCCCCCGGGGGCGGGGTCCCTGGCCGGGCGGCCGCTGCGGGAGCTGGCCGGATTCGCGCGTGGACTCGATCCCATGGCGCGCGCCATTGGCGCCGCCGCCCTCAACGCGGCCATCAACCGGGTCGACCGCACGGGCGAGGCCGCCAACGGCCTCGATCTGTTCGCCGAGGGCGCCGCCACGGCCGAGTCCCCGGTGATGGTCGGGGCCTTCCCGAACGTGCGCGAGCGCGTGCCGCACGTCCGCGTCATCGAGCGCGCGCCCGGCCCCGACCGCTTCCCCGAGCACGCCGCCGCATCGCTGATCCCGGCGGCCGACGCCGTGCTGCTGACCGCCTCGACCTTCGGCAACGGCACCCTTCCGGGACTGCTGGCGCAGACCCGTCCGGGGGCGGAGGTGATGATGGTCGGCCCCGGAACCCCGCTGTCGCCACTGCTGTTCGACCACGGCCTGACCGCGCTGGCCGGGCTGGTGGCCACCGATCCCGACGGGCTGGCCCGCGCGGTGGCGGAGGGCTGCGGCGCCCGCGCCCTGCGGCGGTTCGGGCGTGATGTGGTGCTGCGGCGGGCAAGCGATCCGTGATGCCGTCTCCCCTGGTCGATGCGGATCCGGATCGCTATGTTCCGGTCACAAAACACAAACAAACACATCGACACAGGGACATGTCCGGGATGATCGACCCCTTCGGCCGCCACATCACCTATCTGCGCGTCTCCGTCACCGACCGCTGCGATCTGCGCTGTCAGTACTGCATGGCCGAGGAAATGACCTTCCTGCCCAAGCGCGACCTGCTGACGCTGGAGGAACTGGACCGCGTCTGCCGCGCGTTCGTGGCCAAGGGGGTGCGCAAGCTGCGCATCACCGGCGGCGAACCTTTGGTGCGCAAGGACATCATGGTGCTGTTTCGCGGCCTAGGCGGTCTGCTCGACGGCGGCGGCCTGGACGAGCTGACCCTGACCACCAACGCCACCCAGTTGGCCCGCTTCGCGCCCGAACTGGCGGCCTGCGGGGTGCGGCGCCTCAACATCTCCCTGGACACCCTGGACCCCGAACGCTTCCGGCACATCACCCGGCGCGGCGACTTCGACCGCGTGATGGAGGGCATCGCCGCCGCCCGCGCCGCCGGGCTGGACATCAAGATCAACACCGTGGCCCTGCGCGGGATCAACGACGACGAGTTGAGCCGGCTGGTCGGCTGGTGCGGCGAGCGCGGCCTCGACCTGTGTTTCATCGAGACCATGCCCATGGGCGACATCGGCGCCGGCCGCGTGGACCACTACCTGCCGCTGTCCGTGGTGCGCGAGCGCCTGGGCGAGACCTGGACCCTGAGCGACAGCGCCCACCGCACCGGGGGCCCGGCGCGCTATGTCGAGGTGGCCGAGACCGGCCGGCGCATCGGCTTCATCACGCCGCTCACGCACAATTTCTGCGAGGGCTGCAACCGGGTGCGTCTGACCTGCACGGGCACACTCTTCCTGTGCCTGGGCCAGGAGGACGCCGCCGACCTGCGCGCGCCGCTCCGCGCCCACCCGGACGACGACGGCCCGCTGCTGGACGCCATCGACGCCGCCATCGCCCGCAAGCCCAAGGGCCACGACTTCGCCCTCGACCACGACAACCGCCCCGCCGTTGCCCGGCATATGAGTGTGACGGGGGGATAGGGGCCGGCCGGGCAGGGGGATTGCGCGATGCGATTTAAACGAGCCTGCAACCGCTATGCCCTCTTTTCGTCAAACGCACGCCCGCCACGAGGTCCCGACCCCTTCCGGCCTGTCATCAGCCTGGGGCCGCGCGCGCCTGCGTCCAAATCGTCCGGAACGGGCCGTCAGGAGGTCCGCCCCCCCGCCGGCAGCGTCACCGCAATCCGGAACGATATGTCCGGGCGCCAGCCCTCCCGCACCCGCAGGACCGTCGCGACGAGCGTGTGGCCGTCGTCCATCAGCGCGGTGAACGGCGGATTATCGGCCCGGGGGACGTACCCCAGTTTCTCGCCCCGCGCGGTGAAGACCTCGATGGCCAGCGCGTCAAACCGATTGTCGGGCTCCCGCCGCAGGGTCAGGCGATCACCCGGCCGCAGAGTCGGCGCCACCATCTCGGCCTCGTAGTAGGCGGTGCCGGCGACGAAGGTCTCCATGAGGGTGAGCGGACGCGCCGAGGCCGGACGAGGCCGTCTCGGCAGCAACACCGCGAGATCACGGGGGTTCGGGCAGGATAGCCCGAGGGCGACCCAGCCGAACAGGCGGCGACGTGACAGGCGCGGACGCATGGGATCCTCCGGCGAAGCACAGGAGACAATGGCCATCCTGCCCCCTCCGGGTGACGAATTCGGGCACCCGTGAGACACCACCCTTCCTCTCCCTCTCCACCGCGCCTATAGTCCGCGCCGTGACCCAGCCCGCCCGGAGGCAGAGACCAGGCGGCCCGAACGCTCGAAGGCAAGGACCAGGCAACCATGACCCAGGCATCCGTTTCGTCCGCTCCCGCTCCCACGTCCTCCAACGACCGCATCGGCGTCATGATCTGCGGCCATGGCAGCCGCGACGACGCAGCGGTCGAGGAGTTCAACCGCCTCGCCGTTCATCTGCGCGAGCGCCTGCCGGACTTCATGGTGGAAAGCGGATTCCTGGAGTTCGCCCGGCCCATCATTCGCACCGGCCTGGACACGCTGAAGGCCGCCGGGGTGTCCCGCATCCTGGCGGTGCCGGGCATGCTGTTCGCCGCCGGTCACGTCAAGAACGACCTGCCGTGGGAGATCAACAGCTTCGCCGCCGAGAACCCGGATCTGCGGGTCGAATTCGGCCGCGAGCTGGGCATCGACCCCAAGCTTCTGAAGGCCGCCCGCGCCCGCATCGAGGAGGCCGAGGCCGCCGCCTCCACCCCGGTCGAGCGCAAGGACACGCTGTTGATGGCGGTCGGGCGCGGCACCAACGACTCCGACGCCAATTCCAACATCAGCAAGGTCGCCCGCATGCTGTGGGAGGGCATGGGCTTCGGCTGGGCGGAGGTGTCGTATTCCGGCGTCACAAGCCCGCTGGTGGACGCCGGATTGTCACACGCGGCGAAGCTGGGCTATCGGCGCATCATCGTGTTCCCCTATTTCCTGTTCACCGGGATCCTGGTTCGGCGCATCTACGACTGGGCCGACGCGGCCGCCGCCGCCCACCCGGAGATCGAAATCCTCAAGGCGCCCTACCTGAGCGACCACCCGCTGGTCATCGACAGCTTCGTCGAGCGGGTCACCGACATTCTGGCCGGCAACACGGCGATGAACTGCCAGCTCTGCAAGTACCGCGAGCAGGTGATCGGCTTCGAGGGCGATGTCGGCGCCGTCCAGGCCGGCCACCATCACCATGTGCGCGGCGCCGGCACCGACGGTGACCATGGCCACCATCACCATGGCCACGGTCATCATCACCATCATCACTGAGGGCGGAACCCCGGCGCGGAGCTATTCCGTATGCTCGAACGAGGGATCGGGCACCGGCTCGCGCATGGTCACGAACTCCTCGGCCGCCGTCGGGTGAATGCCCACGGTGGCGTCGAAGTGCGCCTTGGTCGCCCCGGCCTTGATGGCGATGCCGAGGCCCTGGATGATCTCCGGCGCATCGGCGCCGACCATGTGGGCGCCGAGCACGCGGTCGGTCCCGCGCGAGACGATCAGCTTCATCATGGTGCGCTCGTCGCGGCCCGACAGCGTCACCTTCATCGGCCGGAAGCGGGAGATGTAGACGTCTACGGGCTCCTTGTCGCGCGCCTGGCCCTCCGTCAGGCCGACGGTGCCGATTGGCGGCTGGCTGAACACGGCCGACGGAATGGCGCCGTAATCCACCGGCGTCGGGGTGCCGCCGAACACCGAGGCAGCAAAGGCCATGCCCTCCTTGATGGCCACCGGGGTCAGGTTGACGCGGTCGGTGACGTCGCCGATGGCGGAGATCGACTCCACCGACGTCCGGCTGTACGGGTCCACGACGACGGCGCCGCCCGGCGCGGTCTCGACGCCCACCTCTTCGAGGCCCAGGTTCGCCGTGTTGGGCGCGCGCCCTGTGGCGTACATCACCGCGTCGGCCTCCATCTCCTCATCGCAGTCGCTGAGCAGGGACAGGGAGCCGTCGGGGCGCTTCTCGATGGAGCGGATCTGGCATTCGCGGCGGATGCGGATGCCCTTCTTCTCCATTTCGGTGGCCAGGGTGGCGCGCACGTCCTCGTCAAAGCCGCGCAGGATCTGGCCGGCGCGGATCACCTCGGTCACCCGCGAGCCCAGCGCGTTGAAGATGCCGGCGAACTCCACGGCGATGTAACCGCCGCCGACCACGACGATGCGATCCGGCCGGGCCGGCAGGTCCAGCGCCTCGTTGGAGGTGATGGCGTGCTCGATGCCCGGAATGTCGGGCAGGGTGGGCCAGCCGCCGACGGCGATGAGGATGTGGCCGGCGGTGACCGTCTTGCCGTCCACCTCCACCGTGTGCGGATCGACGATACGCCCCCGGCCCTCCAGCAGGGTCACCCCGGCGTCCCGCAGCAGGCGGTGATAGACGCTCTCCAGGCGTTCCAGTTCGGTGTTCTTGTTGGCGATCAGGGCGGACCAGTCGTGCCGGGCGCCGTCGATGGTCCAGCCGTAACCGGTGGCGTCCTCCAACTCCTCGGAGACATGGGCGCCGTAGATCAGCAGCTTCTTGGGTACGCAGCCGCGCATGACGCAGGTGCCGCCGACGCGGGTCGATTCGACGATGGCCACGCGGGCGCCGTACTGGCTGGCGGCGACGCGGCTGGCGCGCACGCCGCCCGAGCCGGCGCCCAGGGTGATGAGGTCGTAGTCATAGGTCGCCATGCGTCCGGCCTTTCCTGTCGCGGAAACTCTGGTGCCGGATCTGGCGCAAACGGGCCGTGATGGCAAGCCCGGGCGGGATGGATTGGCAATTCTCGGGGTGGACGCGGACCACCGGTCGCGGCCGGTGCCGGCCTGTTCCCCTCCCCCCTTCGGCTATCGTATTCACACAAGTCCCAACGGCTGCGAGCCTCGAACCGCCTGTCTGGCGCACAAGATCAGTGGGATGAACTGATTCCGGACGGGGATTGAGCCCCCGTCCGACCATGAGCGACCCCGACGCGTCCGGCCCGGTGGATGATACGAAAACCGCTTGATTGGTTCGCGGTCTTCGACCGTCATTCCGTAGGTTGGGGTGAGGTGCCACGCACCGAACCCCAACGTTTCGGCCCCCAGAACCGAATGGCGTTGGGGTTCGCTGCGCTCACCCCAACCTACGCATTTGCGAACGGATCAAACGGGCTTCGTACTACTCCGCCGGTTCGAGGGTTTTGCCGCTTTCGACCTCGGCCTTCAGGGCCTCGATCTCGGCCTTGTGGGCCTTTTCCAGCCGCTCCAGGTCCTGCCCGGCCAGGGCCCGCAGCAGGCGCCAGTAGCGGCGGCGCTCCTCGACCAGGGCGATGATCGGCGCCGAAATCGGCAGCCGCACCAGCGCCTCGCCCTTGACTGCCCAGACGAACGGAATCACGCCCGCGCGCTCGGCCTCCGGCAGGTCGATGTACTCGTGCACCGGCACGCCGGCGACGTCGGCGGCCAGCGGCTTGCCGACAAGCTGGCGGCGGAAACGCCCCTCGATCAGCGCGAAGTCGGCCGGGGTCAGCGGCACTTCCATCTTCTGGGTCTGGCCCGCGTCGTCGGTGTACACCAGTTCGTGCGTGGTCCAGTCCTTGTCCACGTCCGGGTTGCCGATCAGCGACAGGCGCTCGGCCATGCTGTCGCCGGCCTCCGGATCGTGGATGAACACCGGGCAGATGCGGCTGCGCACCGCAACCTTGGCGTGCTCGCCGGCCATGTCGTCGCCCAGGCCCTGCTCGCCCTGACACGGCGTGTAGATGTCGATCAGCGCCGGGGACGAGGTGTGGGCCAGCGCCGCCAGCGTGCCCTTCAGGAAATGGGCCTGCATGCCGACGGCGGTCTGCACAACCATGACGCGAGGGTGCATCATGGCGATGAGACCGAGTTCCTTCCGGCCGTCGGCCTTGCCGGCGTGGGCCGCGCCGACGCGGGCGAGGTCGGAATCCTGCGCCGTCAGGCTGGCCGTGGAGGCCTGCCCGCCGGTGTTGGAATAGGCGCCGGTGTTCAGCACCACCATCTTGACCGGGGTCCCGGTGGCCAGGATGCGCGACAGCGCCCCGAAGCCGATGTCATAGGTGGCGCCGTCGCCGCCCATGCTGATGACGGTCGGCATCTGCGCCCGCTCCGCCGGGGTGAAGTCATCCCAGGAGAAGTGGGTGAACATCGTGCCGTGCTTGGCGGGGTCGTAGGCGTCGGCCAGTTCCATCTCGGCCAGCCGCATGGCCTTGAACTCGGCCGCCGCGTCGGCGGCCACACCCTCGAACAGGCCCTTGGCCACCGCCGGGGTGTCCTGGAACAGGCTGTTGACCCACGGATCCTTGTACTGGGTGAAGGGGAACGTGGACGAGTACACGCTGGAACAACCGGTGGCGTTGGCCACGATGTTGGCCGCCGGGCCGGACCCGGTGGGGCCGCTTTCCAAACGGAACAGGTAAGCCTCCAGGGTCTCGATCAGACCCTCGACGCGGGCGCGCCGCTCGCTCTCGCCGGCCGGCAGCGCCGCCAGCTTGTCGGTCAGGTCCGCCAGCCGGCGCTCGATCTCGGCCATCTGGGCTTCGCGCGCCTTCTGGAATTTGGCGTGGCTGGCGGCGACGAACAGACGCACCGCCGTGGCCTCGCCGCAACCGCGGCAGGCACCGTGACCGCCGGTGGTGGAGTAGTAGGTGTCGTGGTCCAGGATCATACGCTTGGCCTGCCCGCCGGACACGTTCTCGGTGAACCGCGTCGGAGTGTTGGGCTGACGGGTCATGATCTCGAAGCGGTCGCGCAGGGTCTCCAGCACCTCGTCATCCTGCTCGCGCTTGGTGATGGCGCCGGGGGCGCAGACGGTGACGCACTCCATGCAGCCGCTGCACTTCCACGGATCGATGGCGATGGAGAACAGGGCGCCGGTGCCGGGCTCCTTGCGCTCCGGCTGGGTATAGAACGGCGCCGTGCGGGCCACCGGGAAGCCGGCCAGGATGCCCGTGACCTGCTGGATCTCGGCGGACAGGGCGGCGCCGGCCGCCTCGGTGGCGGACTCGGCGAACGCCTCGTGGAACGGCTTGGGTGCCTTACCGACCGCCTTGAAGGCGGCGTGAACGCCGGCGGTGATGGCCTCGGCGTGGGCCTCCAGGGCGGCGCGCGCCTCGGCCGAGTCGAGTTCACTGATCCCCCAGCGCACCAGATCGCCGACCTCGTGCAGGGTCGCCGGCATGGCGGCGTCCGGGCAGATCAGCGAGCATTCCAGGCAGCCGGTGCACTTGTCGAAGTCGATGGCCGGCACCTGACGGCGGAACAGGCCCTTGTCCTTCATGGCGCCGCTGCCCGGCGGCATGAACAGGCCGGCGCCGGGCATGACGGGCGCCTCGCCAATGGTCCCGTCGCGGAAGGCGCGACCGATCATGTCGTCGAAGTAGCCGGGATCGAACATCGCCGTGGGCGCGCAGGACGCGCCCAGGCCGCACGGCGAGGCCGAGATTTCCACCCCGCGCGTGGCGGCGGCGACGTTGGCGCGCTCGGCATCGACGAAGGCGGGCTCGTCATAGGGCACGGCGACCGTGCTGGTCATGCCGTCGCGGATGACGGCCATGTTGCCCTCGACCACGGCCTCGCCCTTGGAGCCGAACTTCTTGGTGATCTGCTGGCGGACGCGTTCCAGCAGGCTGGCCTCATCGCCGCCGGCCTTGGCCCGTTCCTCGTGGCCGCACAGGGCGCCGATGAAGGCGATGCCCATCATGCGGGTCTCGAACTCGGCCGACGGCGCGTGACGGCGGGCCACGGCGAAGGCATCGATCACGTAGAAGTTGATCTTCTTGTCGCGGATGTCGCGTCGTGCGACGGCCGGCAGTTCGCGCCACACCTCCAGCGGGGAGCGGTTGGACTGCACCACGAAGGTGCCGCCCGGCGTCAGCCCGCGCAGCGGGTTGGAGTGCGCGAAGACCTTATGGTCCGGCGACAGCACGATCTCAACGTCCTCGATCTCGGCGTTGGTGATCTTCACCGGGTCGGGGCTGAGGGTGATGTAGTAGTTGGTGGGGGCCCCGCTCTTTTCCGAGCCGTACTTGGGCGCCGCCTTGGAGTACAGACCCAGCACGCCGGAGAGCACGTCTGTCAGCAGCTTGCCGGTGGCCACGGTGCCGTAGCCGCCCACCGAGTGGAAGCGGATGCGGAAGGCGCCGTCCGGCAGCAGGTGCGGGTTGGCGCCGGTCTTCAGCGCCATCAGCTCGGTTTCCGGATAGGCGGCCTTGAGCTTGGCCTGCGCCTCCGCCAACCGCTCCGGCGGATCGGCGTAGAAGAACTGCGAGCCCAGGTAGACCAGCGGCGACGGGCTGCCGGCATCCATGGCATCGAACGCGGCCACCAGATGGCGCGGCTGCAAATCATGCCCGCCCAGGCCGAAGATGGCGGTGGTCAGGCGCGGCGTCTCGGTCATCGCCCGGATGCCCGGGTAGCGCTCTCCGGCCGCGTTCTCGCGCGCCTTGTTCAGCGCCCGGCTCACCAAACCGGTCAGCGCCGTGATGTCGGAGCGCTCCAGCACCGTCATGGCCGTCTTGCCGGCCACGGCGTCGATGAACTCGGCCTCCGGGAACGGCTGCAACAGCTTGATGGAGACGGAGCCGACCTTGCGGCCCTGCTTGCGCAGGTGATCGACCACCGCCTCGACGTCCTGGGTGACGGAACCCAGGCCGATCAGCACGGTTTCGGCGTCCTCGCATTGATAGGTCATGACGGGCGCGTACTGGTGCCCGGTCATCTCGTTGTAGGCGGCCATGGCGGCGCGGGCCAGACGCGGCACCTCGGAGGCGAAGTGGGTGAAGTGGTCGGCGGCGCCGGCCTGGAAGTCCGGCTGGTTCTGCACCGGTCCGGTCAGGCCCGGGTTGTTGACGTCCACCAGGGCGGGAACGCGCTGGCGCGTGCCCTTCTCCCAGGCGTTCAGCCACAGACGGCGCCAGCGCGCTTGCAGGCCGGCCGGGATGTGGGCCAGCGTCTGGCCGATCAGGGCGCCTTCGCTGTCGGTTTCGATGGCGTCCTCGTTGTTGGTGAGGAAGAGGGTCAGGGCGGCCACCGCCGCCTCACCCAACGTTTCCTCATGCCGCTCGACCCAGCCACGCAGCTGATGCACGCGGCCCTTGGCGCCCAGCAGCAGGGCCTGGGCCACGGTCGGCGCCGGCATGCGCCCGGCCGGATCCCCCAGATACTCCTTCAAGAGCTCCGGCGCCGGCAGCACGGTCTCGCTCATCATGTGGCTGGTGGCGAAGCCGTCCATGGCGTTGGCCACCGGGATGAGCGAATCGGCGGCGATCTTGTAGGAGATGGCGGCGAGGTCGGCGGCCTCCTGCGGGGTGGAGCCGAACAGGATGGTGTAGCCCGACGGCAACAGGGCATAGACGTCGTCATGCCCGGCCATGACGTTCAGCGAATGGCGCGAGACCACGCGCGCGGCGATGTGCAGCACGAAGCCGCCCACCTTCTTGCCGACGGTGACGAAGTGCGATTCCAGGCCGTACAGAATGCCCTGGCTGGACGAGGCGTTGGAGATGTACTTGCCGCCGGTCAGCGACGCGCCGAGCGCGCCCGACTGGGCCGAGTGTTCGCCCTCGGGCTCGAAGAAGAAGGGATGGTGGCCCCACACGTTGCAGCCGCCCTTGGCCCGGAAATCCTCGTAGATCTCCGAAATCTCGGTGGAGGGCGTGATGGGGTAGCCGATAACGCCGCCACAGACATGCGACATCACGTGAGCAACGGCGCCGTTGCCGTTCATGACCGTGGAAATCCCTTCAAACGTCGTGCTCATCCGATCCATCCCGTCTTTCATCATCCAGGATTCAGGGCGCGGTCTTTGGCCCTGCCTGAACGCTCCGTGGTGTGAGTCCGGCGGCCCTATCGCATGGCCGCACCCGAACGCCGGACGATTCGGACCGCTGTTTGGCGCGGCCGAATCGTCCGGGGCGCCCGGTTCATTCGGTGGCCGAAACGAGTGTACACTGAGCCGGCCGCCTCTCGCATGCGCAAAGTGCATGCTGCGATGCGAAAGGAACGCACACCATTAATATATTTGACGCAAGAATCCTACGGTCGATTCGTCCGACTGTGGGATGATATGGTACCGTTCGAACGTATCCTTTTGTGCGGCGCACCCTATACGAAAGGCGGTGGCGCAGACGACTCCACCGAACCCCGGCGGACCACCCCCAACAAAACAATCATGGTCCAGGCCCTCCGCGAGGCTGGCACCGCCGCCGCCAAACCTCTACGGTCCCGCCGCAATCTCGCCCCGTCGCCCAATCTCGGTTCACCGCATGGACGTTGCTTTCATTTTCACCGGACTGGATCCCATCACCCGGGGCATCCTCGTGCTCTGTCTGGTCGCCGTGACCGGTCTGCTGATCGGCCGGCTGAAGGCCGGCACGGTTTCGCTGGGCATCGGCGGGGTGCTGTTCGCGGGCATCTTCTGGGGCCATTTCGGTCTGCACGTGGACCCCGAGGTCGGCCATTTCCTGCGCGAATTCGGCCTGATCCTGTTCGTCTACACCATCGGCATCCAGGTCGGCCCAGGCTTCTTTGCCGCGCTGCGGCGGGCCGGGCTGGCGCTCAACGGCATGGCGGCGGCGCTGGTGGCGCTGTCGGTGCTGGTGGCGGCCGGGCTGCATCTGGCGGTCGACCTGCCGGTGCCGGTGATGCTGGGCCTGATGTCGGGCGCCACCACCAACACGCCGTCGCTGGGCGCGGGCACGCAGATGCTGACCAGCGTCGGCGCCGGCCCGGACGCCCTGGCGCTGCCCGGCCTGGGCTACGCCGTCGCTTACCCCTTCGGGATCGTCGGCATTCTGATGACGATGGTGGTGGTGCGGGCGGTGCTGCGCATCAAGGTCGATCGCGAGCAGGAGGCTTTCGAGACCGAACGCGCCGCCGAGCGCCAGAGCCTGGAGACCGTCACCGTCGAGATCAACAATCCCAACCTGGACGGCGTGCCGCTCAAGGACCTGCCCGGTTTGCAGGCGTTGGGCATCGTCGTCAGCCGCCTGATGCGGGACGGCGCCGTCGAGGTGGCGCACGGCGAGACGCCGGTGAAGGTCAACGACGTGCTGCTGCTGGTGGGACGGCCGGATCACCTGCGCGACATGGTGCGGATCATCGGCCACCAGGTCGAAACCGACCTGAAGACGGTGCCGTCGGAGGTCAAGTGGCGGCGTCTGGTCGTCACCCACTCGGCCGTGCTGGGCAAGACCATCGGCGATCTGGACGTGCTGCACCGCTACGACGCGGTTATCAGCCGGGTGACCCGCGCCGGCATCGAGCTGACGCCGAGCGCCAAGCTGCGGCTGCAGTTCGGTGACATCTGCACGGTCATCGGCCACCCGAGCAACCTGGACACGGTCGCCAAGGTCCTGGGCGACCGCGAACAGGCGCTGGCACAGGCGCAGATCCTGCCGATCTTCCTGGGCATCGCGTTGGGGGTGGTGCTGGGGTCGATCCCGCTGATGGTGCCCGGCATGCCGGCCCCGGTGAAACTGGGGCTGGCCGGCGGGCCGCTGCTGGCGGCCATTCTGCTGGCGCGCCTGGGCCACCTGGGGCCGTTCGTGTGGTTCATGCCGCCCGCCGCCAACCATGCCCTGCGCGAGATCGGCATCGTCCTGTTCCTGGGCATCGTTGGGCTCAAGGCCGGCGAGAGCTTCGTATCCATCCTCACGGACGGCGACGGGCTGTCGTGGCTGCTCTACGGCGCGGTCATCACCGCCGTGCCGCTGCTGATCGTCGGCTTCGTCGCCCGGCTGGCGCTGCGCATGAACTACCTGACGCTGTGCGGTCTGCTGGCCGGCGGCATGACCGATCCGCCGGCCCTGGCCTTCGCCAACGCCATCCGCGCGTCCGAGGCACCGGCGCTGGCCTACGCCACCGTTTACCCGCTGGTGATGGTGCTGCGCATCCTGGCGCCGCAAATCCTGGTGCTGATGTTCTGGGTTTGACACCGATGGTCCGGGTCGGGAGCCGGTGACATCGCGGGCGGGGCCGCCCCGCCGGAGGAGCGCCGCGCCGGCTGCACCGCCTGATACAACGCATGGGGCGTCAGGACCCAGCGGGCGTGCAGGCCGAGCAGGCGCTTGACCACCTCGACACAGGTGAAGGGCGCCCAGGGAGCCTCGCGCCGGGGCGGGCGCCGGGTGACGGTCTCCACCACCGTATGCCCCTGGGCGCGGAACCACGCCGCCAGCGCCGGGCCGTCCACCCCGGGCACCAGATCGACCGTGGCCCGGTGCGACAGCGGGTTAATCACCACCCAATGGCCCGGCCGGGCGAGCGCGATCAGCACATGACGAAAGCCGGGGCGCAGCAAGCGCAGCCACCACGGCCGGGTCCCGTCGGTGAAGATCACCAGGGCCGGGGCCGGCGGCGGGTCGTCGTGGTCACCGGGCAGGATCATGCCACGATCCCCTTCGTACGCAGCGGCATCGTCAGGCGGTCCAGCGCCTCGTCCCACAGGGCGGCGTCGGCCTTCTCCTCGGGCAGGCGGGCGTCCGGCGGAGTCAGGCGGCGGCCATGCCGGTCCAGGACACGCAGGTGACGGCGCTCCAGCACGTTGGCGTGGGCCAGACGGCGCACCGCGCGAACGATGTCGTCGGGATCGCAGGGGCGGGCGGTGGCCAGCGGGTCGGCGGCCAGACGGGCGCCCTCGGCGCGGTTGAGACGGGCGCGCTGGAACCAGAACCACGCTTCCTCGGCCGAATCGAAAGGCCGGGTGGCGCGTTGGCTCAAGGGCCGGGGCACATGACGGGCGCGGCGTTCGGCGGGCATGGGCGTCTCCGGGCGGGATGGGGAAGACACCCGACGATGCCGGGGGAAGAGTGCGCTGGCAAACTTCCGACGTCCCTCATCCGGACCCGCTGAGAACGAACACTCCCGGCAACGACGCCGCGTGGCCGAAGGTCATGACGGCCCGTCGAGGAAAGCCCGGACCCGGGCGGCGGCGCCATGCTCGAACAGGTCGACATGGCCGCCCTCGGGGAACAGGGCGAGGTCCACGCGCGGCACGCCCGCGTCCCGCGCGGTCTCGACCAGCGCGGCGGCCATCTCCGGCGGCACCAGATCGTCCCGGGCGCCGTGCATCACCAGCAGCGGCACCCGCAGGGACCGCACGGCGGCCAGATTGTCGAACGGATGGCGCAACAGCCACCCCGCCGGATAGATGGGGTACTGGTGCAGTGCCATGGCGACCATGGAGGTGAACGCGCCCTCCAGCACCACGGCGGCCGCACCCCGGTCCACCGCCAGCGGCAACGCGGTGCCGGAGCCGATGGACTCGCCGTACAGAACCCGCCGCGCCGGACCGATGCCCTCGCCGTCCAGGAAGTCCAGCGCCGCCTCTCCGTCCTTGCGAAACCCCGCCTGCCCGGGTGATCCGGGGTTGCCGTTGTAGCCCCGATACCCCACCAGCAGCACGCCATAGCCGACGTCGATCAGGTCCCGGGCCTTGTAGGCGCGGCCCGCGACGTTGCCGGCGTTGCCGTGGAAGTACACCACCACCGGAGCATCGTCGTCGGGCGGCGGCGCGTACCAGGAGACGAGATCAAGCCCGTCGGCGGTGGTCAGGGTCAGCGGCGCCATGTCGGGCGCCTCGGTCTCCGCCGGGGGTGGCGGCGGCGGGCCGGGCGCGAACAGAAACTGCTCCTGAAACGCCCACAGATAGGCCCCGCCGGCCAGATAGACGGTCAGAACGGCGCCCAGCAGTCCGGCGATCCAGTGCGGCATGACCGCGTCCCTTTCCGATGCCGGCGCCTACCCGGCGGCCGTGTCGCCGCCCATCGCCTCAATGCGCGCGGCCAGGGCGGCGGCCATAAAGCGGTCGAGGTCGCCGTCCAGAACCCCCTGGGTGTCCGACGTCTCAATGTTGGTCCGCAGGTCCTTGACCATCTGATAGGGTTGCAGGACGTAGGACCGGATCTGGTGGCCCCACCCGATGTCGGTCTTGGAATCAGCGAGCGCCTGGGCCTCGGCCTCGCGGCGCTGCAACTCGGCCTCGTACAGACGGGCGCGCAGCATGTTCCAGGCATGGTGCCGGTTCTGGTGCTGCGAGCGTTCCGACTGGCACTGGACGACGATGCCGGACGGCATATGGGTGATGCGCACGGCGCTGTCGGTGCGGTTGACGTGCTGGCCGCCCGCGCCGGAGGCCCGGTAGGTGTCGATGCGGCAGTCCTTGTCCTGGATGTCGATGTCGATGCTGTCGTCGATCACCGGAAAGACCCAGACGGAGGCGAAGCTGGTGTGGCGCCGCGCCGAACTGTCGAACGGCGAGATGCGCACCAGACGATGCACACCGCTTTCCGTCTTTAGCCAGCCATAGGCGTTGAGCCCCTTGACTTGCAGGGTGCAGGACTTGATGCCGGCTTCCTCGCCCTCACTCTCTTCCACGTAATCGACGCTGTAGCCCTGGCCCTCGGCCCAGCGCACGTACATGCGCTGCATCATCCGCGCCCAGTCCTGGGCCTCGGTGCCGCCGGCGCCGGCGTTGATCTCCAGGTAACAGTCGTTGCCGTCGGCCTCGCCGGAGAGCAGGCTTTCCAGCTCACGGCGGGCGGCCTCGTCGCGCAGGCCGCGCAACTGCTCCTCGCCCTCGGCGATGGAGTCCTCGTCCTCCTCGGCCTCGCCCAGCTCGATCAGCGTACGGGCGTCGTCCATTTTGGCCTCCAGGTCGCGGAAGCCGGCGATGGCGCCATCAAGGCGGGTGCGCTCGCGCATCAGCTTCTGCGCGGCGTCGGGCTTGTCCCACAGGGTGGGGTCCTCGACCAGGGCGTTCAGTTCATCGAGACGGCGGACGGCATTGTCCCAGTCAAAGATGCCTCCTCAGCAGTGCCATCGACTGCTGGATCTGATCGACAAGGGCCTGGGCCTCGGCACGCATGCAAGCGCCTCCCTCTGGCTGGCGGGCGGGTTGGGTCAGGGCGAAGGACCATAGTCGCCCCGGCGCGGGGCGTAAAGGGCGGCGCCGGGCTCCTTCAGGGCAATCGGGTGAATACACCGTTGGCAAAACGCGAGACTTCGTAGGGCGGGTTCGCGCCGAAGGCGCAACCCGCCGCATGGCCGACACGCGGCGGATTGCCCCGCTGCGCGGGGCGAATCCGCCCTACCCAAAAAAGTGGTGGGGCGTACCGCCACAAGGCACACGATCCCCACATCTTCATTGCCACGCCTTGCCCGCCCATCGCGCCGGCCGTGGCTTCAGCGTTTCCCCAGCAGCCGGTCCACCTGCTTCTGGGTCAGGCCCCGGTCGCCCGAGCTGATGGTGTTGTCGGGGGGCGGCGGAGACTCGGGCCTCGGCACCGGACGCGCGTTCAGGCGCAATCCATCGGCGGGACGGGCGCTCAGGCGCGAGAGCAGGCCGCGCACCCGACGCAGGCGCTGGCCGGTCGTGTCCTGGAAGGCGCACGACTCCATGACCGCCTCAATGCGCAGCCGCGTGGCGGCATCGGGGGCGCGCTCCATGAGAAGCTCGGCCAGCCCCAGAATACGCGTCGCCGCGCGCTCCTGCTCGGCCAGGACCGTGTCGATCTGGGCCACGGCGGCCCGCAACGCGGCGTCCACCGCCTCCGGATCGTTCAGGGCCGTCGTGGATCGTCCCGTTCCGCGTGCCATGCCGCGCCTCCGCAGCCTGAACCTGAACCGATCCGCAGCCTACTGCGCCGTCCAGCCGCCGTCCACGGGCAGCACGATCCCGGTGATGTTGTGGGCGATGGGGTGGCACAGCCACGTCACCACGGCGCCCATTTCCGACGTGTCGGAGGTGCGCAGCGACGGTTGTTTCTCCGCCAGCAGGCTGCGCACCCCGGCGGCGCGGTCGCCCCCCTGTTCGGCGGCGCGGGCCTGGATCTGGGGCTCGATGATGGCGGTTTCGGTCCAGCCGGGGGCGATGCAGTTGACCGTCACTCCGCCGCTGTCGCGCGATCCCACGTCGGCGTATTCCAGCGCGGCCACCTTGCTCAGCCCGACCAGCCCGAACTTGGCCGAGACATAGGGCGCCTTGTTCTTGGAGGCCACCAGACCATGCACGGAAGCGATGTTCACCACCCGGCCATAGCCCCGCGCGGCCATGCCCGGCAGGGCGCGGCGCATGGTGTGGAAGGCGGCGGACAGGTTGACGGCCAGAATGGCGTTCCACGTCGCGGCGTCGGCCTCGGCCAGCGAAACGGTCTTCTGGATGCCGGCGTTGTTGACCAGCACATCGGCGCCGCCCCAGCGCTCCACGGCGGTCATCAGGTCGTCGACGGCGGCCTCGTCGGCCAGATCCTGCCTGAAGAAGCAGACCTCGGGCGCGCCGGCGGCGGTCACCGCATCCATGGCCGCCTCGGCGGTGGCGGAGTCGGCCAACCCATGGACCGCGACCCGGGCACCGGCCGCCCCCAGGGCCTTGGCGATGGCCAGCCCGATGCCCTGCACCGATCCGGTGACCAGCGCGGTTTTCCCTTCGAGAAACTGTTCGGTCATGGTGCGTTCTCCCTTCGGGCTCTCTGATCGCGTCTAGCACGACCGGCCCGGCCGCGAAACCACCGCGACCGCCCGCGCGGCCACACTGGACAGACCGGGCGCGGATCCTGTCTTGTGGGGGAAGCGGGCGGAGCGGCCCACCCAACGAAGGCGGACGCGCGATGTCACGGCATGTCGAGACCTTCCTGGAGATGATGGCGGTGGACCGGGGGGCGTCACCGCACACCCTGGACGCCTATCGCCGCGATCTGACCCTTCTGGACGAATTCCTGGGCACGACGCCGCTTGAGCGCGCCTCCACCGACGACCTGCGGGCCTTCCTCCAGGATCAGGCGGCGCGCGGCATGGCGCCGCGCACGGCGGCCCGGCGCCGCGCCGCGCTGCGCCGATTCTACGCCTTTCTGGCGGCAGAGGGCCGCCGGCCCGACGATCCCGCCGACGTGCTGGACGCGCCGCGCCTGGACCGGCCGCTGCCGAAACTGCTGGACGAGACCGAAATCGACCGGCTGTTGGGTGCCGCCCGCGCCTGGGAGGGCGCCCACGGCCTGCGCGCGAGCGCGCTGCTGGAACTGGTGTACGCCGCCGGCCTGCGGGTCTCGGAACTGGTGGCGCTGCCGCTGGCGGCGGTGGCGCGCGATCCGGACGTGCTGCTGATCCACGGCAAGGGCGACAAGGACCGCGTGGTGCCCATCGGCCAGCCCGCGCGGGAGGCGGTGCGGGCCTATCTGCCGGCGCGCGAGACGTTCCTGGCGCCGAAAGGCCCGGCGCACCGGGCCGGACAACGCTACCTGTTCCCCTCCCGCGCGACCGCCGGCCACCTGACCCGCGACGGCTTCGCCAAGATGCTGACCGAGCTGGCGGTGCGGGCCGGCCTGCCGCCGGGCCGGATCAGTCCGCATGTGCTGCGCCATTCCTTCGCCACCCACCTTTTGGCGCACGGCGCCGACCTGCGCGGCGTGCAAGCCATGTTGGGACACGCCGACATCTCCACGACGCAAATTTATACACATGTCCTCGACGCGCGTCTGCGCGCCCTGGTCGCCGATCACCACCCGCTGGCCGACGCCGGCCCTGGAACCGGGCAGGACCCGTCATGACACCTCCCTTTCGACGCCGCGCCGCGCGTCCAATTCTCTGGTTGGCGCTGGTGGCCGCCCTGCTGGGTGGAGGGCTGGCCGCACCGCCCGCGTTGGCGTTCGAGGACCGCTCGGCGCATGTGGTCATTGACGCCGCCACCGGTGAGATTCTGTCGGCGCGCAAGCCGAACCACCTGCGCTATCCGGCCTCGTTGACCAAGATGATGACGGTGTTGATGCTGTTCCGGGCGCTGGACGCCGACACCATCACCATGGACACCGAGATCCCGTTTTCCGAAACCGCCGCAGCGGCCAATCCGGTCAAGCTGGGGCTGACGCCGGGCGATTCGATCACCGTCGCCGAGGCGATTCCGGCCCTGATCGCCCGCTCGGCCAACGATGTGGCCGTGGCCGTGGCCGAAGCCCTGGCCGGCACGGAGGAACTGTTCGCGCTGGAGATGACCCGCGTCGCCCGCGAGGAGCTGGACATGACGCGGACGACGTTCCGCAATGCCTCCGGCCTGCCCAATGACGAGCATCTGTCGACGGCGCGGGACATGGCCCGGCTGGCCCAGGCGCTGTGGCGCGATCATGCCGCCCGGTTTCCGGTGTTCGCGACCACCGCCTTCAGCTTCAGAGGGCAGAACCTGCCCACGTACAACCCGATGATGAGCAGCTACCCTGGCGCCGACGGGATCAAGACCGGCTTCACCTGCGCCGCCGGGTACAATCTGGCCGGGACGGCGATGCGCGACAGACGCCGCGTGATCGCCGTGGTGATGGGCGCGGGCTCCAGCGCCGAGCGCCTGTCCACCATCACCGGGCTGATGAACGACGGTTTCGACCGCCTGTCCGGAGACGGCGGCGACGACGAGGCGTCGGCGGACCTCGCCGCGCTGCCGCCGCTCACTCTGGCGGGACTGACCACCCCGCGCCCACTGCGCGCGATGCCGCCGCCCGACACCGCAGGCTGCGGCAGCAGCGGCGTCTACGCGGGCGGCTGGGGCGTCACCCTAGGCGCGTTCGCCAGCCGAGGACACGCGCGCAATCTGGCGGTCAACGCCGCCCGCCGGGGCGGCGGTCGGGCCATGACCGCGCCGATGGGCAGGGGCGGCATGGTCCGCCACCATGCCCTCGTCACCGGCCTGTCCCAAGGACAGGCGCAGACGCTCTGTCGCGCGCACCAGGCCGGCGGCCAGTATTGTCTGGTCCGCAGTCCGCAGATGCTTCGGGGCATGATGCAGGCGGCCACCCGGCTGCGACGGTCGATGCGTTAGCTCGAAACAACGCCGGTGGGCGCACTCGACCGCCGCGTCGCGGCGGATTGCCCCGCTGCGCGGGCCGAATCCGCCCTACGGTCCTGGGGCCACCTGTTTCAACGCCCCGTGTTGGCGAATCCTGTAGGTTGGGGTAAGCGGAGCGAACCCCAACACTGTCAGGATCCGTTGGGGTTCGGTGCCCCGCACCTCACCCCAACCTACGGATCCCCGGGTTTCACACCCTTTTGTTTCAACAACTATGGGTCCGTCTCAAAACGACGGGTCGTCCCGCCGGCCGCCGATGAGGAATTCCGCGTTGCCCTCCGGGCCGTGGATGGGGCTGTCGGTCACCCCCAGCACGGTCCAACCCGGCAGCCCGGCCAACCAGTCCCGGATGGTCCCGCACACCTCGGCGTGCAGGGCGGGATCGCGCACCACGCCGCCCTTGCCGACGCGGTCCCGGCCGACCTCGAACTGCGGCTTGATGAGCGCCACCAGCGCGCCCCCGGGCCGCACCAGCGCCAATGCCGCCGGCAGCACCGTGCGCAGGCCGATGAAACTGGCGTCGCAGACCACCAGATCCACCGGCTCCGGCACCTCTTCGGCGGTCAGGTGGCGGGCGTTTGTGCGCTCCAGCACCACCGCGCGGCCATCGACCCGCAGTTTATGCGCCAGCTGCCCATAGCCAACGTCCACCGCGTAGACCCGCGCCGCGCCCCGGCTCAACAGCACGTCGGTGAAGCCGCCGGTGGAGGCGCCAACGTCCACGCAGACCCACCCGCCCGGCTCCAGCCCGAAGTGATCGAGCCCCTTCACCAGCTTCAGGCCACCGCGCGAGACCCAGGGATGGTCCTGACCCTTCAGCGTCAGCGGCAGATCCGGAGAAACACGCTGGCCCGGCTTGTCCAGACGGCGGGTGTCGGAGAACACAAGCCCGGCCATCACCAGCGCCTGGGCGCGGGTGCGGCTTTCCACCAGGCCCCGATCCACCAAAAGTTGGTCGAGGCGCGGGCGTTCCGTCCGCGTGCCCGTCATGTCCCGTCGTATCGGGCGATGACACCGATCACCGGACTGTCCGGCTGGAGCGGGGCCCCGGTCAGATCGCCGTACAGATCCTCGATGGCGAAGCCGGCGGCTTCCAGTTCGGCGGTAATCTGCGCCGGTGTGAAATGCTGCAGCCAGTTGTGCACGGTCCAGACCTGATCGTCGGCCTCGACGATGGTGTAACGCTCCAGACTGAGGCTCTCGGCGTCATACAGAAAAGTCTCCTGGATGCCGACGTAATCGCCCGGCGACCAGAACCCGTCCATGAAACGCCGGCCGGCGGTCATGTCCTCCGACAGCGTCTCGAACCGCGCGCGGGAGACCACGTCCAGGGCGATCCGGCCACCGGATTTCAGATGCCGACGCCAGACCCCGTACAACGCCCGGCGCTGGGCCGGCGACAGCGCACACACATCCAGGAAGATCAAGGTGATAACGTCGAATCGGTCCTCTGTCGAAAAGGTCAGGTAGTCGGCCTCGTGATAGGTGATCGACAGCCCGGCCCGCTCCGCCGTCGCGCGAGCATGAGCGAGGGACCGCGGCGAGAAATCGACGCCCGTCACCCGGGCGCCGAACCGGGCGGCGAACCGTTCGGTATACAGGCCCGGCCCGCAGCCGAAATCGCACAGCCGGGTTTCAGGGTCGATATCCAGGCGCTTGCCCAACCAAGCCACGCTGGCATCGATCACCGCGACGGGTCGGGAGGCGAGCTGCCCTTCCGGATCCAAATGATAGGTCAGCAATTGCCCGGAAATGTGGGGATCGGTCCATAGAACGCGGGCCGAACTCACCGAGAACGGCGCAGGCCGTTCGCCAAGGTCGGCGAGACCCGGAAAGACGGTCGGCTCAGGCATGATTATCCCGTGTCCAGAGCGGATTTTTTAGACGAGCGACAAACGCCGCGTGGGCGGCGGCTTCCTCCGGCGTGGGAGCATGAGGGCGCGGCGACCGCACCGGCCGTTCGGGTGAGGCCATATCGGCGGCGGCGTTTTCGTCCTCGGTGTCGGTCGATCCCGCGCCCGCCAGGCCCAGGCCGGGTTGCCGGCCACCGATCAGGTGCAGGTAGACTTCGGCCAGGATTTCGCTGTCCAGCAACGCGCCGTGCAGCGTGCGGTGCGCGTTCTCGACCCCGAACCGCCTGCACAGGGCATCCAGCGAAGCCGGTGCGCCGGGATACTTCCGCCGCGCCATTTGAACGGTATCGATGGCTCGGTCCATGAGCAGGGGGTCGCGCCCGATGCGAGCCAGTTCGGCGTTCAGGAACCCCATATCGAAGCTGGCGTTGTGGATCACCAACGGAGAATCGGCGAAGAAGGCCAGCATGTCCTCGGCCACCTCGGCGAACAGTGGCTTGTCGGCCAGAAACTCTTCCGTCAGACCGTGAACGCGCGCCGCCTCCGCCGGCATGTCGCGTTCCGGATTGAGATAGACGTGGAACGTGTTTCCGGTCGGCAGATGGTTGACCAGTTCCAGGGCTCCGATTTCCACGACCCGATCACCGTCGGCGTGCTTGAACCCGGTGGTTTCCGTATCGAGAACGACTTCGCGGGTCATGATCCGCCTCCCCGGGCGCGCAACCGGCGCACCAGACGACGCACCCGGCGGTAGGCCGGCGCCATGCCGAGTCCCGTGTTGACGACGATATCCGCGCGGCGCCGTTTGTCTGGTTCCGCCATCTGCTTGGCCCGGATGCCCTCAAAGCGCGCCCGGGTCATGCCGGCCCGTTCCAGCACCCGCTGGGCCTGTAGGAAGGCCGGGGCCGTCACCAGCATGACGACATCACAGCGTCGTTCACCGCCGGTTTCGAACAGAAGCGGCACATCCAGAACCACCAGCCGCCGCCCGTTCAGGGCATGACGACGCAGGAACCGGTGCTCCGCCGCCCGGACCCGGGGGTGAAGAATGGCCTCAAGCCGGCGCAAGGCCGCGCCGTCGCCGAACACCCGCGCCCCTAGGGCGGCCCGATCCACCGCACCGTCCCGCACCACATCGGGGAAGGCCGCCGCGACTTCGGCCACCGCCGCACCGCCGGATCCCAGCAGGCGATGAACCACCGCGTCGGCGTCGTGGCAGGGCACATGCAAACGCCGCATCATCCGCGCGGCCGTGCTCTTGCCCATGCCGATGGATCCGGTCAGGCCCAGCACCGTCATACGCCGACCGCCGATGCGCGGCCCGTGCCGACGTCGACGCTGATCCGCGCCGTTCGGTCCTCTGGTCTCAGTCATTAAGAACCACCTGCCGGAGCGTGTCCGTCACCTCCGGATCCTGACCGAACCACGCCTTGAATCCCGGACGCGCCTGATGCAGCAGCATGCCCAGCCCGTCTACCACCGGGTTGCCACGATCGCGGGCCATGGCGAGAAGGGTCGTCTCCAAAGGCGCATACACCAAATCCGTCACCACCGCATCGTTGGGAAGCGGTTCCAGGTCCAGATCCAGCGGCGGCTGGCCCGTCATGCCAAGACTGGTCGTGTTGACCAGCAACGCCGCGTCGGCCATGGCCCGGGAGCATTCCGAGAGCGGCGCACAGCGGATGGCCGGCCCCAGAGCCTCCGCGATCGCCTCCGCTCGTGACAGGGTTCGGTTCAGCAACCGAACCTCCCGCGCGCCCGCCTCCAGAAGCGCGGCACAGACCGCGCGGGCCGATCCTCCGGATCCCAGGACGAAGGCGGGACCGTTTGCCGCGCGCCAGTTCGGCACCTGTTGCCGCAGGTTCTCGATGAAGCCGTATCCGTCCGTGTTGTCGCCATGCAGGACACCATCCCGCACCACCAGGGTATTGACGGCCCCGATCCGGCGGGCGCGGTCGGTCAGCGTCTCGCAGACCCGTGCCGCCGCCTCCTTGTGCGGCAGCGTCACATTCGCCCCCACGAACCCCAGCGCCGGCAGAGCCCGCAGGGCCTGTTCAACGGCCTCTGGCGGCACCGCGAGCGGCACATAAGCGCCGTCAATGGCGTATTCCCGCAGCCAGTACCCATGCAGGCGCGGCGACCGCGAATGGGAGATCGGCCAGCCGATCACGGCAGCGACCCGCGCCTGTCCGCTCAACAGGGGAAGACCGCCAAGAGCGGTCAGAGGCATGTTGTCGTTGGCTTCCGTCATGCCGTGATCACACCCTGGTCACGCAATTCGTCCAGCAACGGCAGAAGCGGCAGGCCGAGAATGGTGAACACATCGCCCTCCACCCGGGAAAACAATTGCACGCCCGGCCCCTCCAGCCGGTAGCCGCCCACAGTTTCGGTCACGCCCGCACCGACTGTCTCCAGGTAGGCGTCAAGGAACGCATCGGAGAACACGCGCATGGTCAGGCGAGCCTCATCCACACCCTGCCATACCACGGTGCCGTTCCGCACCAGAACACCGGCCGACACCAGTCGATGGGTGGTGCCGCGCAAGCCCTGAAGATGACGTCGGGCGGTGTCGCGATCCGCCGGCTTTTCCAGCCAATCCCCCTCGGCGCTCACGAGGATCTGATCGCCACCCAGAATGAGGTCTCCCGGATGGCGGGGCGCGATCTCCTTGGCCTTGGCTTCCGCCAGGGCGAGCGCGACCTCCTCGGCCGTGCCACCCTTCGTCGTCATCTGGCGACGCAGGGCCGCCTCATCCACCGTCGGCGTTTCGGACTTGATGACCGGTACCCCCGCGTTCGCCAGCATGGCTCGTCGGGCCGCGCTGCCGGATGCCAAAATCAGCCCGATGCCCGTCACCAGAACGTGCTCCTGTTGCGCTGAATTCGCTGAATGATGCCGGCCGCAACCTCCTCGATGGACTTCCGCGTCACGTCGATCACGGTCCAGCCCCGCCGGGCAAACAACCGGCGCGCCCGGGCGACCTCGGCCCGCACCATTTCCTCGTTGGCGTAGTCACTGTCGGTCGGTTCGTTCATCACCCGCAGGCGATTGCGCCGCAGATCGGACAGGCTCTTGGCCTCCCGCGTCAGACCGACCACCAGCGGCTGAACTCCCTTGAGTGCCAAGACCTCGTCCGGCACCGGAATCTCGGGGACAAGAGGAATGTTGACCGCCTTGTAGCCCTTATTGGCCAGATACATGCAGGTCGGCGTCTTGGATGTCCGCGACACCCCCAGAATCACGACATCGGCGTCGTTCAGTCCCTCCAGAAGCTGCCCGTCATCATGCGCCAGGGTATAGTGAATCGCATCGATGCGCCGGAAATAGGCATCATCGAGCGTATGCTGGCGCCCCGGATCGGACCGGACCTCCACCTGGAAGTAATGCTTCAACGTGTCCATCACCGGATCGAGGATGGACACGCACGGCACGTTCAACTCCCGGCAGGCATCCTCAAGGACGGCCCGCACCTCGGGATCCACAAGCGTGAACAACACCACGCCGGGATTGTTCTCGATACCCTCGATCAAACGGCGAATCTGCCCGGGTGTCCGCACCAACCACCACAAATGCTGATGAACATGCGGCACCGTGTCGAACTGCACCAGACAGGCACGCACGGCGCTGCTCACCGTCTCGCCCGTGGCATCCGAGACCAGATGGAGATGAAAATCGGTCACGGCGACATCCGACTCACGCTGGCAGATTCGACGGGGCGCCTCTTTCGCGCGACACGACCGGACCGCTCTGTCCCGATTCGATCGGCAACAGTTCGGCGGACGATGGCGACGGCACCCACCACTGCCCCCTGTGGATCAATCCTGAGGGAAACCCTGTGGGCAAACGGTGAACTCTGTGGGCAAACCGGGGACCTGTGGACCCCTCGTTCTTTTAACGGGTTTGAGAGTCCCGGTCACCCCCTGGATATCCTTGCGTGGATATCCGGACTCGAAACACCGGGATCCTGGGGATCACCGCATCCCCGAACCGACCTGTCCCCGATATCCCCGCTTTTCCCCCGCGCCGACAAAGACCCGATCACCGGCGGATCGACTCGGGCAACCGCGCCTGTTGTTCCGGGCTTTGTCCCCACCCACGGACCACCGATGGACCGCAAGCCGCTGACTCGGGATAAGAGTCGGGATCCCCATGAATCCCCGTTTTTCCACCCCCCAACAACCTCTCCATCCCTTTCTTTTCATCTTCTTCCTGTTTAGAAGGAGGGACCTCGCGCGGATCGGGCCCGATGCCCGGAGCCCGTGCCCAAGCCAATCGTTCGATCCCGTATTTCGGAGCCGGCCCGTGTCCCAGTCCTCTGTCTCGTCCTCCTCCAAGCCGTTTCTGCGCACGTTGGCCGGTGAGGCGGTTTGGCCGCCGCCGGTGTGGCTGATGCGCCAGGCCGGCCGCTACCTGCCGGAGTACCGGGAGACCCGACAGACCGCCGGCGGCTTCCTCGATCTCTGCTATACGCCCGATCTGGCCGTTGAGGTCACCTTGCAGCCGTTGCGGCGTTACGGGTTCGATGCCGCCATCCTGTTTTCCGACATCCTGGTGGTGCCGCACGCCCTGGGGCAGGACGTGGCCTTCAAGGAAGGCGAGGGACCGGTCCTGGATGCGTTGAAGTCGGAAGCCGATCTGGCGCGGCTGGATGTCGGCCGGGTGCTGGATCACATGCGGCCGGTGCTGGACACGGTTGCCGGGCTGTCGCGAGCGATTCCAGAGACGACGGCGCTGATCGGCTTCGCCGGAGCCCCCTGGACCGTTGCCACGTACATGATCGAGGGCGGAGGGTCGAAGGACTTCGCGACCACCAAGGCGTGGGCTTACGGACGGCCGGATCTGTTCGCCCGTCTGATGGAGACGCTCGTCACGGCGACCGGAGATTATCTGATCGCACAGATCGATGCCGGCGCCGAGGCGGTGCAGATCTTCGATACCTGGGCGGGGGCCCTGCCCGAGGCCGAGTTCATGCGCTGGGTGGTGGAGCCCATCGGCAGTCTGACCCGGCGGATTCAGGCCGAGCGTCCGGGTGTTCCGGTGATCGGGTTCCCCCGTGGGGCCGGGGTGATGTATCCTCGGTTCGTGACGGAAACCGGTGTCACGGCGGTTGGTCTGGATACGGCGTTGCCGTGTGCCTGGGCGGCGGAGAACATCCAGCCGCTTGCGGTGACCCAGGGCAATCTGGATCCCATTCATCTGGTGGTCGGTGGCGAGTCCCTGGATGCGGCCACGGACCACGTTCTGGGAACGCTGTGCGGGCAGCGGCCCCATATCTTCAACCTGGGTCATGGCATCGTTCCGAAGACGCCGCCGGAAAACGTGGCCCGCATGATGGAACGCATTCGCAACGCGCCCCGTCCGGGGCACACCTAAGGCAACGGACGCGGGAACGGTCCAGGTTGCGTGGGACCAAAAAGTGCGGGAGAGGTTATGAGCCGTCTGGCGGTTGTCGTCTTCAATCTGGGTGGACCGGACAGCCTGAAGTCGGTCAAACCCTTTTTGTTCAATCTTTTCAATGATCCGGCGATCATCGGATTGCCGACCATACCGCGATGGCTGATCGCCAAGGTCGTGTCCGCCCGACGCGCGCCCATTGCCCGGGCGATCTATGAGAAGATCGGGGGACGATCGCCCCTGGTCGAGCAGACCGAAACCCAAATGACGGCCCTGAAGACGGCCCTGGACCGGCGCGGCATCGCTGGAGAGGTTGGCGTCTTCATGGCCATGCGCTATTGGCATCCGATGACTCGGGCTGCCGTGGATCGGGTCAAGGCCTTCCGGCCCGACACGGTGATTCTCCTGCCGCTGTATCCGCAGTATTCCACCTCCACCAGTGGATCGTCCCTCAACACCTGGGTGCGCACGGCACAGGCCCGGGGGTTGTCGGCAGAAACCCACACCATCTGTTGCTATCCCACGGAAACCGGGTTCGTGGCTGCGCTGGCGGATCTGACCAAGGCCGGCGTGGAGCAGGCCCGACCGCACGGTCCGCCCCGCGTGCTGTTCTCGGCGCACGGTCTGCCCAAGGCCAACATCGAAAAGGGTGATCCCTATCAGAGCCAGGTGGAGATGACGGCGGCGGCCATCGTCGAAACGATGGGGATTCCAGATCTGGACTGGGTGGTGTGCTATCAAAGCCGCGTTGGCCCGCTGGAGTGGATCGGCCCGGACACGGATTCGGAAATCGAACGCGCGGGTCGCGACGGGGTGCCGGTGGTCGTGGTTCCGCTGGCGTTCGTCTCGGAACACTCGGAAACCCTGGTCGAACTGGACCTGGAATACGGCGAACTGGCCGAGGAACGAGGTGTGCCGGCGTATGTTCGGGTGCCCACCGTGCAGGCACACGACACCTTCATCGACGGGCTGGCCGATCTGGTGACCCGGGCGATGACGGCGGAAGCGGGCGACGGCTGTTTAATCGAGGCAGGGCCAGCCGGGGGCCGGTTGTGTTCCCAGGTTGGGGCTCGCGTGTGTGGCGGAGAATGGTCGATGTGCCCGCATGTCCCGGATCAGAACTCCGACAAACAGGGACAATGAGCACGCTGGGATAAGATAACGACAGTCGGAACGAGAGGCGCGACGGATGGAATTCCTCGACTTTATGACTTTGTTCAACCTCTGGGGCTACATGCTTTGGATCAAAGCCCTGCATGTTATTAGTATTATTACCTGGATGGCGGGCCTTTTCTATCTCCCGCGTCTCTATGTTTATCATGCCATGGAGGAACCCGGTTCCGCCACATCTGAACGGTTCAAGGTCATGGAGCGCCGTCTTCTCAAGGCGATCATGAATCCATCCCTGATCGTTGCCGTGATCACCGGTATGTTGTTGTGGGGTCAGTTCCTCACCGACGGTTGGTTTCATGTGAAGCTGTTGGCGGTGGTCGGCCTGCTGGTCTGCCACGGGCTCTACGCTCGTTGGCGCAAGGACTTCCTGGAGGACCGCAACACCCGGGGACACCGCTTCTATCGGGTGTGGAACGAGGCGCCGACCTTGATGATGCTCATCATCGTGCCCATGGTGATTGTCAAACCCTTCTGAGCCGGCGCGCCGTCCGGCGTCTCGGCGCGTGCCCGGATCGCGGAGATGAATCGCTGGCATGGCCGAGGCCGCCGACCGACCAGGATATGCACCGGAGTCTGGACCGCCCGCCCCGCGTTCGCGGGGGCGGCGGCGCAAGCGGCTGATTCCTGTTCTGACGCTGATCGTCGTCCTCGTGGGCGCCGGGGTGGCTGGCAGCGGAGGATGGATATTCCGCACCGAATCGGGACGGGACTGGCTCCGCGGAACCATCGTCGATCTGGTCAACGGAACCGGGGTCGTGTCCGTCGAGCTTGAGGCTCTGAACGGCGATCTGCCCTTCTCCCTGGAGCTGGTCGGCCTGACCGTCTCCGACGCCGAAGGGATGTGGCTGGCCGTCGACCGGGTCGCACTGGCCTGGGATCCGGCCCACCTCCTGGATCCGCGCTTCCATATCGACAGCGTGCATGCCGAGGGCGTTTTGTTGAACCGGCTGCCCGTCTTTCCGGCCTCCGAGCCGGCGGAAGAGACCTCCGGCGGGTTCGATTTCGGGCTGCTGGGGCTGCTGACGGTGGCGGACCTGCGGCTCGACGGCGTCTTCGTGGGGTCGTCCATCATCGGTGAACCGGTACTGCTGGATCTGGCGGGCCATCTCGGCAGCGAGGGCGAGGCCCTGGACCCGACCGCGATCACGGCCGCGCTTCAGGCGCGGCGGATCGACGGTGACCTGGCGGAGCTTGACGCCAAGGTCCGACTAGAGGGTCCGTCGTTCGACCACGTCAACGTGGACCTGGAGGCCCGCGCCGACAGTCGCCGGGCGCCGGATGTGGTTCAGGCGCTGATGCCGCATCCGGTCACGGTCTCCGGACGAGTTCGCTACGGACTGTCCGATTCCACCATCGCGGTGAACGCCCTGCGGATCACGGACGATCACGGCGTGACCCTGACCGCCAAGGCCGACGCCGCGCTGTCACCCCTGACCGCGCGGGCGGAGGCGGGCCTGAATCTGACGCGCCTGGACCGGCTGACCCCGATTCTAGGATCGCTGTCGCCTGCCGGATCCGGCACGCTGACCCTGGACGACATCACGCTCGACGAGACGTTGATGGTGTCGGCGAACGCCCGGCTGACCCTGACGGACGCGGCGCTGGGTCTGCCCCAGGTGGAGGCCCTGTTGGGTTCTCGTCCGGACCTGACCGCCGGGGTCACGTTCGATCCGGCAGCCGGTCTTTCGGTGGCCGATCTGACCCTATCCGGTGCGCTTGTGTCCCTGGCTGGGGCAGTCTCTATCCCGGCGGATTTCGAGACTCTGGATGCCGACCTTTCGGCCCATCTGGCGACGCTCGACCCCCTGACCGGGGGTGCGCTGGTGGGCGCGGCGACAGTGCGGGCGCGCGCGTCCGGTGCGCTGGGCAATCCCGATGTGTCGGCCACGGTCCAGGTTCCGACGACCCAACTGGCCGGACAGGTCTGGCATACCCTGAACGTCTCGGCCACGGCCGCGGGCGTGGCCAGCGGCCCGTCCGGCACCCTGGAGGCGACGGCGACGGGTCCGGCCGGGCCGGTGTCGGTGTCCGCCGCCTATGCGCTGCCGGGGTTCGCGGTAGCGGAGGTGTCTGATCTGAGCGTCGAGGCCCCGGGGTTGCGCCTGGATGGGACCGCGCGGGCCGATCTGGCCACGCTGTTGACCGAGGGATCGGCGCGGCTGTCCATCACGAACGCGAGAACACTGGCGGCCTGGGGCGCGCCGGGGCTGGCGGGGTCCCTGAGCGCGGACGTGACCCTGGACCCGTCGGGGGATCGCCAGCATGTGACCGCGACGGCGCGGGGCACCGATGTCTCCTTGTCCGACGGCGCGGTCTCTCTCGGTGCGCTGACGGTGGACGCCACGGTGGACGACGCCTTCGGCGGCGCGGCGATCACGGCCAAGGTTCGATCCCAGACCGGCGGCGCCGGCGCGGTGCAATGGGACACTCTGGCGGCGGACCTGAACGGAACGGCGGACGATCTGACGGCGACCGTGGATCTGTCCGGCACGGGACCGACCGGGCCGTTGACGCTGGCGGTGGCGACGCGGGTCCAGCCCGGCGAAAGCCGGGCGACCCTCACCCGCCTGACGCTGGACAATGCCGGCCGCACCCTGGCGGCGCGGGAGCCGGCCGCCGTGACGTGGGTCGATGGCGTCCGGGTGGATCGGCTGGCCGTGGATGTGGAAGACGGCGTGGTGACCGTCCAGGGCGGGATGACCGGCGATGCGCTGGATGTCTCGGTTTCGGCGGAGGCAGTGCCGCTGACCTTGGCTGAGCTGGCGGCGCCGGACCTGGGGCTGTCCGGGCGACTCGACGCCACGCTCACGCTGTCGGGGCGCCTGCCCACGCCGGAGGGAACACTGCGGGTGGGCGTGCGCGACGTGTCTTTCGCCGACGCCCAGGATGCTCCTCCGCTGGCCGCCGACGTCTCGGGACGACTCCGCGGCGGGCGTCTGACGGCGGAGGCCACCCTCTCGGGCTTCGCCGAGCGGCCGACGCGGGCCACGGCCGACCTGCCTCTGGTGCTGGGCGCGGACGGGCCGATCCCCCCCGACGCGCCGCTGTCGGCCAGCGTGGACTGGGACGGCCCGGTGGGGCGCGTCTGGGAGATGCTTCCGCTCATCGACCACCGGCTGTCCGGCAATCTGGTGCTGACCGCCACCGTGGACGGCACGCTGGCGGCGCCCGGCATCGCGGCCGACGTGCGTCTGACCGGCGGCGAATACGAGCACCTGACGGCGGGCACCCTGATCGACGATCTCAGCGTCACCGCATCGGCCGCCGGAACGGATCGGCTGACGGTCTCGCTGTCGGGCACCGACGGCGGCACCGGGCGTCTCAGCGGCGAGGGCGACGTGCGTCTTGGCGCGGAGGGTCCGGAGGGCACGGTGTCCGTACGTCTCGACAAGGCCATGGTGGTCCGGCGCGACGACGTGACGGCCTCGGCCGACGCCGACCTGACGCTGGATCTGGCGGGGGCGGCGGGGTCCCGTCTGTCCGGCTGGGTCCAGACCGGAGAGGTGCGCGTGCGTCTGGTCGGGGGCGGCGCGGCGGCGGTGCCGGATCTGGAGACCGTCGAAATCCGCGACGAGACCGGAACCGCCATGGCGGCGCTGGAGCGCGCGGCGGCGGAGCGCGGGAGCGACGAGGCGGCGGCCACCGGGCCCGACGTGGCGCTGGACATCGCGGTGCGGATGCCGAACCGGGTCTACGTGACCGGACAGGGCCTGGACTCGGAATGGGGCGGGGATCTCCAGGTGGGCGGCACGGCGGCGGCGCCACGCATCAATGGCACCATCGACATCCGGCGCGGCACCATCGAGGTGATCGGGCGTACGCTGACCATCCGCACGGGCCAGATCCGCTTTGCCGGGGGCCGGCGCATCAATCCCCTGATCGACATCCTGGCGGCCTATGAGACATCGGATGCGGAGGCCCGGATCGGGCTGCGCGGTCCGGCGGACGATCCCCAGTTCGTGCTGGAATCCACGCCGCCCCGGCCTCGGGACGAGGTGCTGTCGCTGATCCTGTTCGACAAGCGCACCGGCGAACTGACCACCCTGGAAACGGTCCAGCTGGCGCGGGCCCTGGCCGCGCTGACCGGCGTGGGCGGTGGGACGCAGACGGGGATTCTGGACACCGTCCGTCAGGCCACCGGGCTGGACGTGCTGCGCTTCGGGCAGGGCGGCGAGGGCGGGGGGCCGGGTGTCGAGGCCGGCACCTACCTGGGCGATGACATCTATGTCGGCGTGGAACAGGGCATTGACGCCGGCGACGGCGGCGTCAGTGTCGAGGTTGATCTGGGCGCGGGATTCCGCGTGGAAAGCAAGGCCCGGCGCTCCGGCGCGGGCGAGGTGGGGGTGCTGTGGCGCAGGGACTACTAAGACCGGCCGACAAGGTCGGCCTTTCAGAAGACCGCGACCGTCCAGCGAAGGCGCGCTCTTTTCTCCTCCCTCCTTCGGGGCTATCCGATTCACACAACTTTACTCCTGCTCGTCATTGCGAGGAGCGCAGCCCAAATAAAATATATGGGGCAATCCCGGGCGAATACTGGTGTCCTACGCCCTGGATGGCTTCACCTTCGTCTTGCGACGAGGGTTCGCAATGACGAGTCATATTGTCGCGCGAGCGAAGAGCCGCATCCAGGGGAGGGAGTTCGGGCGGCGAGCACCTCCCGGGCCGGATGATCCGGATTTGTCATCAATTTCCCTGTTGATCGGGATTAACCGTCGCCGGCTGGTGATGGCCGGCGCGCTGGCGCTGGCGGCGCCCGGTCTGGCCCTGGCTGCGACCGATCCCCGCCCGCCGGGATCAAAGCCCGCGCCGCCATCGCGCCCCACGGGTGCCTTCAAGCGGTTCGCGCCGGAGACCTGGGGCTACCGCTTTGACCTGCCGGGGGATTGGATCGTGGCCACGCCGGCGCCCTATACGGTGGTGGTCTCGGGGCCGGAGGGCACCGACGCCTACTACACGCCCGTCGCGGTGCGGAACCTCAGGGCGCCGGAGGCGGAGACTCCGGCGGACGCCGCGCGCCTGCTGATGCAGGCCTATCGCCGCGACCTGGAGGCACGCCACGAGTCGTTTCTGATGCTGCGCGAGACCATGTTTCGACCGGGCGCGGGGGCAACCGACGGCGGCCGCGCGGATCTGCCGCGCGGGCGGCAGATGGTGGCGGAATGGACCGGCGCGGACGGGATCATGCGCCAGTGGGCCGTCGCGCGGCCCCGGCCCCGGGCGGCGGTGGTCCACCTGTGGACCTACACGGCGGAGGACAGTCTGTTCGACGTGTACTTGCCGACCGCCCGCCTGATCCTGGAGTCGTGGAGTCTGGCCGGGGTTGAGTCGGGCGGGTGACCGAAGGGTCCCCGCCGTCGTCCGCGCCTCAGCCCGGTTGATCCGTGTCCGAGCGGATCAACCGTCTACCGCGACAGCAGCAGGGGCAGGGTCAGTTCGGGCAGCAGCGACTTGATGACACCCCCGCGCAGCAGGCGCGGCGCGTCATAGCCGCCGTGCGCGCCCATGGCCAGCATGTCGGCCGCCAGATCGGCGCACCGCGACAGGATCAGGTCGGAAACCGGAATGTCGTTCGGCACCTCGTGCTCGATCTCGGCGCGGATGCCGTGGCGGCCCAGGGTGTCGCGGTGGGCCTCCCACCGCCATTGCTGGGCCACGGGATCGCGGCTGACGGCGAGCAGGGTGACGGACTCGCATCCGGTCAGGAACGGCAGCGAGTCATGCAGCGCGCGGGCGCTGGCGCCGTCTTCGTTGAGGGCGATCACGGCCCGGCGGGGCTTTGGGAACTCGCGCGTGATGTACGGCAGCACCAGCAACGGACGGCCGGCGTTCACCGCCACCTGCTCCACGACCTCGTGGGTGAGGGTGTGGCCCATGTCGTCCTGACGCGGCTGGGCCACGATGCCCAGATCGGCGGTCTGGAGGTTGGCGGAGATCTGCGCCGCGATCAGGTTGGTATCGGCGCCGTGGATGCCGTGCCAGCCGCAACGCAGGCCGCGCTCCTCGCAGGCGGCGCGGAACGGCGCCTCGGCGGCGTCGACCTTGGCCAGGAAATCCCCGGAGACCTGACGGCTGTAGGGATGCCGCTCGGTCTGATCCACCACCCCGTAGATCCCCATGACGTATCCTGAATCGGCACCGTCGCCCAGGATCGTCCGTGCAACGTCCAGGCGCGTGTGCCAGGCGTCGGTATCGTCCACGTGAACCAGGATGGTGCGCGGCGTCATCAGGTGTCCTCCGTCTCTTCTGGCCGGCGCGGTTGATTCCGGCCGGAACTTGGGGTGGCGCTGGGCCAACGTTACCGTTACGGCCCCGCTTATAGCACGGCTGTATCGGGCGCGGTAAGAGTGAAGGACAGCCGACGGCACGGTCTTGTCACAGCCCTCTCCGTGCCCGAAACTGCGGGCTTCGGCGGACACAGGAGAGGGGGAGGGGACGTCATGGGGCTCACCGGTCTGACCACGCGCAGGCTCGCGGCCGGGGACGGGCCGGTTCGGGTCGCCCTGATCGGGGCCGGCAAATTCGGCGCCATGTTCCTCGCCCAGGTTCCCAGCAGTCCCGGGGTGGTGGTCGCCGCCATCGCGGACCTGGACCCGGCACGGGCCCGCGCCAACTGCGAGAGCGTGGGCTGGAGCGCCGAGCACATCGCCGCCACGCGCATCGGCGACGACCCGATGGCGGCGATCTGCGCCGATGACGTCGATGTGGTGGTGGAGGCGACCGGTGATCCGTCGGCCGGCATCCGGCATGCCCGGGCCGCCCATCGGGCCGGCAAGCACGTGGTCATGGTCAACGTCGAGGCGCCGATACCCTCGCCGGGCCGATGCTGGCCCGCGAGGCCGAGGCGGCCGGCGTCGTGCACTCCATGGCCTACGGCGACCAGCCGGCGTTGATCTGCGAACTGGTGGACTGGGCGCGCGCCTGTGGATTCGCGGTCACGGCGGCGGGCAAGGGCACCAAGTACCTGCCGGCCTATCACGACTCGACCCCGGACACGGTTTGGGCGCACTACGGGCTGGACGCGGAGCAGGCGGCGGCGGCGGGGATGAACGCGCGCATGTTCAACTCGTTCCTCGACGGCACCAAGTCGGCCATCGAGATGGCGGCGGTGGCCAATGCCACCGGGCTGGGGGCGCCGGAAGGCGGCCTTGTCTTTCCCCCGTGCGGCCGCGACGACCTGCCCCACGCCCTGCGCCCGCGCGCCCTGGGCGGCCAGCTTGAGGGGCCCGGCATGGTCGAGGTGGTCTCGTCCCTGGAGCGTGACGGTCGGCCCGTGTATCGGGATCTGCGCTGGGGCGTGTACGTGACCATCGAGGCTCCGACCAACTACGCCGCCGCGTGCTTCCGGCAGTACGGCCTGACCACGGACGCGACCGGCCGCTTCGCCGCCATGTACAAGCCATTTCATCTCATCGGTTTGGAACTGAACGTCTCGATTCTGTCGGCGGCGCTGCGCGGTGAGGCGACGGGAACGCCCCGGTCCTTTACGGCCGACGTGGTGGCCGTGGCCAAGCGCGACCTGACGGCGGGCACCGAACTCGACGGCGAGGGCGGCTTTACGGTGTGGGGGCGCCTGACCACGGCGGCGCGCTCCCTGGCCGATGGCGCGCTACCGATCGGGCTGGCGCACGGGGTGCGGCTGACGGCGCCGGTGACCAAGGGACAGGTGGTGCGTTGGTCCGATGTGGCCATCGACGAGGCGGATGAGGCCGTGAGCCTGCGCCGCGCCCTGGAGGCGCAGGCCCGCGCCGCCGCGTCGTAAGCGCGCCACATGCGGCGGAATTGGACCCGGGCGTCATCGGAGGCCGCCGGGCCCGGTGTATATCACTTCTGGTACCCCATTTTTCTGCTCGGGCTTCGCGGCGCGGGCTGCGTCGTACCGCCTACCGCGCTGAAATTTCAGAAGATAGTGGCACAGGCAGTATCCATTGGGTCGATACGGGAAATTATTGCGATTGGTTCTTATTTTTAATACGGTGCGGGGCATCAGCTGTCGGGCGGCGCGCCCGTCCGACCCGCATCTCCCTGCACCCCACCCGGATCGCCATGCCCGCCGCCGCTCTAGCCCTCGAATCCCAAACCGGTCGCACGGCGCCGGACAATCGCGCCGCCGCTGAAGCCCGCCTTGAAGCCTTGCGCTGGCCCCGGCGCGGGCCGGTATGCCCCCACTGCGGCGCGCGGCACGTCTACCGGATGATCTGCACGCGCTCGGGTGGGGTGCGCTTCAAATGCGCATGCTGCCGCAAACCGTTTTCGGCGCGGCGCGGGACGGTGCTGGAACGCTCGAACATCCACACCGCCGCTTGGTTGCGGGCCATGGCGCTGTTTCTGGACGACCCCGGGCGCGGCCTGCCGGCGCGCATCCAGCGCGCCTGCGCGGTCAGCTACAAGACCGCTTGGTCCATGACCCAACGTCTGATGGCGGCGCCCGACGACCCGGTTCTCAGCGCCCTGCGCGACGAGCGCGATGAGCGGGGCGAGTCCCCGCCGTGCCATCCCGACCCCCTCCGTGAAGACAGGAGATTACCATGACACCGTTCCGCCGACTGTCCGCCCTGACCCTGGGTGCCGCCCTGATGCTGGCCCCGGCCGGCGCCGCCCTGGCCCATACGCCGCTGTTCTCCTGCTACGACAACGGCGATGGCACCGTGTTGTGCGAGGCCGGGTTCTCCGACGGATCCTCCGCCTCCGGCGTGCCCGTTCAAGTGCTCGACGGCACCGGCGCCGTCATTGAGGAAAGCAAGATGGACGCCAATAGCGAGTTCATCTTCGAGATGCCCGAGGGCGACTACAGCGTGCAGTTCGACGCCGGGGAAGGCCATCGCATCAAGGTCCCCGCCGCCGAGATTTACTGAACCCATTGCGACTCGGCGTGCTCGAAAAAACAAGAGAGAAGAGGAGATCCCCGCATGACCCGGACCCTGACCATGGCAGCGGCCGCCCTGATCCTGTCGGCCGCGCCCGCGCTCGCCCACTTCCAGCTTGCCTACACGCCAGAAGTCAACCTGGAGAAGCCCGGCGAGGTGTCCATGAAGTTCTTCTTCTGGCATCCGATGGAGAACGGCCACGCCATGGACATGGGCGCGCCGTCGGAACTGGCCCTTTACTTCAAGGGCGAGAAGACCGATCTGACCGACAGGCTCGCTCCGGTGACCTTCCACGCCGCCCACAACGAGGCCCAAGGCTATGAGGCGACGATCCCGGTGAAGCGCAACGGCGATTACATCGTCGCGTTCACCCCTGCGCCCTACTACGAGGAAAGCGAGGACATCTACATTCAGCAGATCACCAAGAGCTATCTCAACAAGGGCGGCGCGCCGACCGGCTGGAACGAGCCCGTCGGCCTGCCGACCGAGATTGTGCCCCTGAACAAGCCGACCAACGTGATCGCCGGATCGACGTTCTCCGGGGTGCTGCTCTCCGACGGCGAACCGGTCGCCGGCGCCGAGATCGAGATCGAGTACATGGCCGCGCCGCCGGACATGGAAACCAACCGGCCCACCGAGCCCACCGCCGGGCCGATGCCGGGCGGCACCGTGGTGGCCATCACCGACGCCGACGGCGCGTTCACGTTTGGCATTCCCAAGGCCGGGTTCTGGGGCTTCGCCGCGCTCGGGTCCGGCCCCGCCACCGAGTTCGAGGGCAAGGAATTGAGTCAGGACGCGGTCCTCTGGGTCCGCGCCTACGATATGGAGTAAGATCGCTTCAGTCCGGTGGTCTCGGGACGGGTGACCCCGCAGGGGGTTGCCCGTTCCGTGGTGCCGGTTTCCACAGTCCCGCCCGTTTCGGCCCGTCTGTTCGTTGGCGGGCTTGTTCTTCCGGTTCCGAGAGGTCTTCTGATGTCAGACCCGACCGTCGCTTCAGCCCCAGCCCCGGCCGCGCCCGCCCGCCTTCGCGTCGCGCTGGCGGGCCAGCCCAATTGCGGCAAGTCCACCCTGTTCAACGCCCTGACGGGTCTGAGCCAGCACATCGCCAACTATCCCGGCGTGACGGTGGACAAGAAGAGCGGCGGCTACCGGCATAACGACCGCACGGTGGAGATCGTCGATCTGCCCGGGACCTACAGCCTGACCTCGTTCTCGTTGGAGGAACGGGTGGCGCGCGAGTACCTGCTCAACGCCCAGCCCGATGTCGTGGTCAACGTCGTCGACGCCAGCAATCTGCGGCGCGGCCTGTATCTGACGTTCCAGCTCTTGGAACTGGGCTTCCCGGTGGTGATCGCGTTGTCGATGATGGACGTGGCCAAGAGCCGCGGCCTCACCCTGGACCTGGAGACCCTGTCCCAGCGCCTGTGCGTGCCGGTGGTGCCGGTGGTCGGCCACAAGGGGGTCGGCCGGGAAGAGTTGCGCGAGGCGATCTCGCGCGCGGCGGAGGCTCCCACGCAGGTGCCTGCGACCCTCAATTACGGAGACCTGGAGGAGGCGGTGGCCGAGCTTCAGGCGCGCATCGCCGCACTGCCGGGGCTGTCCGAGGTGGTCTCGGCGCGGTGGATGGCGGCCCGCCTGCTCGAACAGGACAGCGAGGCCGAACGCCTGCTGCGCCAGAACGTCAACAACGCCCACGGCATTCTCGATCAGGCCCAGGCGGCGGCGACCGCCTTCCAGGCGCGCAAGGGGATCACGCCCGGGGATCATATCGCCGCCTGTCGCGACCATCTGGCCGGCGAGATCCTGGCCACAAGCGTTCACCACGCCCACCGCGACCGTGTGCCGCTGACCGAGCGAATCGACCGTTTTCTGCTGCACCGGTGGCTGGCGCCGGCGTTTCTGGTGCTGACGGTTTGGGTGATCTACGAGTTGTCCATCGTCCAGGGCTACGAACTGACCAAGGTGACGTGGCCCCTGCTGGCCGGGTTCCGCGATCTGGCGGGCGACCTGTTGCCGTCGGCCGGCTTCCTGCACGATCCCACCGTCCGCTCCATGGGGCTGTGGATGGTGGATTCGGCCAACGCGCTGCTGAACTATGTGCCGGTGTTCCTGATCCTGTTCGCGCTGATCGCGATCCTGGAGGATTCGGGCTACATGGCCCGCATCGCCTTCATTCTGGACCGTATTCTGCACCGCTTCGGCCTGCACGGGCAGTCCACGCTGCCCTACATCCTGGGCGGCGTATTTGCCGGCGGTTGCGCCGTGCCCGGGGTCATGGCCACCAAGGGCATCCCGGACCAGCGCGCGCGCATGGCGACCATCCTGACCGTGCCGTTCATGAACTGTCTGGCCAAGGTGCCGCTGTATACCCTGCTGATCTCGATCTATTTCCCCGACACCAAGGGGCTGATCCTGTTCTACCTGTCCACCATCACGGTGATCTTCGCCCTGTTGGTGGCCAAGCTGCTGAGCGTCTCGGTGCTACGCCACATGGAGACGGCGCCGTTCGTGATGGAACTGCCGCACTACCATCTGCCCACTGTGACGGGGGTGGTGCGCCGCTCGGTGGACCGGACCTGGATGTACATCAAGAAGGTGGGCACGGTCGTGGTGGCGGTGGCGACCATCGTCTACGTGCTGTTGCAGTTCCCGGGCCTGACACCGGAGCGGCAGGCGCACTATCATGACCGCGCCGAGGCGGCGATTGTGGATTTCCGCGCCACGTTGGCCGGCAATCCGCTGCTGGCGGCGGTGCCGGACCAGGACAGCCTGACCCGTCTGGTGAACCTCTACACGGACTACCGATCCGACCGCATGATGGTCGGCAGCCGCGAGGCCGCCGAGGCGCTGGACGCCCGCCTTCAGGACAACCACCCGGATCTGGCGCCCTTCTTGGTGCGCTCGCGCGATCCGAACGCCCGCGCGGCGCAGGGAGCGCTACGGGATCTGGCGAGCACGCGCAAGGAAATCCGGCGCCAGATGAAGGACGAGCGCATCGTCAACAGCGCGCTCGGTCAGTTGGGCCGCGCCCTGGAGCCGGTCACGCAGTTCGCCAACTTCGACTGGAAGATCAACGTCGCGCTGCTGAGTTCCTTTGCCGCGCGCGAAAGCTCCGTGGCCACCCTGGGCGTGCTGTTCGACCAGCCCGAGGGCGACAACCAGACCCTTGAGGAACGCATGGGCGCCGAGCAGAAGGCCGCCGGCTATACCGCGCTGACGGCGGTGGCGCTGATGCTGTTCTTCGCGCTGTATCCGCCGTGTCTGGCCACCACCATCATGATCCGGGTGCAGACCCACTCGTATGCCTGGATGACCTTCTCGATCATCTTCCCGACCGCCCTGGCCCTGGCGGTCGCCAGCGTGACCTACACCACAGGCGTGGCGCTGAACCTGACGGGCCTGGAGATGATGACCGGAATCTACGTCGTGGCGCTGACCTTGTTGATCCTGGTCGGCCTGTTCAAGGCGCCGTTCGGCCGGTCGTTGCCGCGTCCGGGCTACCGCGTCCCCGAGGGCGGGGCGGAGTAGTCCGGAACCCGCTTGGGTCCTTCCCCAGTCGTGGGTGAAGACCCGTGGACACGGTTGGGGTGAGCGGGGCGAACCCCACCGTCGGCCGATCTGCGCGACCCCATCAAGCGGTTTCGGTGTGATATCGGCCGGCCTCCGCAGACACCCGTCCGGTCGGAACAGGGAACACACTGCGGCGGGAGATCCCTCGCGGCCTGACGGCTGCTTCGGGATGATGGAAAAGCCTTGCTATGAAACGGAAGACGTCCGGGACATCAGACGCAGGGCGTTCCACACCCATGGCTCCAACGTCGGCCAGAGCGTGACCCAGCAACAGCCGTGATCGGCGGTCTCCATGACCCGCACCGCATGCGCCGGCGGGCCCAGCCCCAGGCGATCCAGCACGTCGTCTGCCCAACCGGCCGGCACGATGTCGTCGTCCGCGCCCAGGACATGGACCTGGGGCAGCGCGGCCAGCCGCTCCGCCGTGTGGCGGTCCATGGCCGGCAGCGCGCTGACCCGGTGGTGGCGTGCCCAGTCGGCCGGATCCAGGACCCCGGCCACGGTGACCAGTCCGCGCACATCGTCGCGGATGACCGCCAGCCGAGCCGCGAGGAAGGCGCCTCCGGAGTACCCCACCAGAACGAGGTGATCGGCACCCGCGCGGCGTTTGAGATCCTCCAGGGCCGCGTTCATCCGGCGCACGGCGGTGTCGGAAAAGCGCTCCGTGGTCCAGTCCTCGATCCGGCAGGCCGCCGGGCGCTCGAACTGGCAGGGCCGGGCCAGGGCGGCGACGTGGGGCAGACCGGAGGCAAGCGCCAGCCCCAGCGCCTGCGGCCGGCGCGGGGTGGGATCGGCGGGCGGACGGTCGCGGCGCGGCCAGGCGGCGCCGTCGCCTTCCACGAACACGGTCAGTGGCTGGGTTCGGTCGCCGGCCGGCGCGCGGTTCGGCCCCAGCCAGCCGACAACGGTCAGATCGGCCGCGTCGAGGCGCAGGCGGGAAAACGAGGCCTCTCCGGCTTGGTGTTCCAGGTCGGCGCGCGACGGCGCGGTGGGGCCGGCGCAGGCCCACAGCGCGGCGAGGGTGGCGCCCACCAGCACACCTCGCCAGCGGGGCGTTTCGTGCCGAGACACGCGTGCCCTCACCGCACGATATCGACGAAGGCATGGGACAGATGCATCTGCTCCCCGAACTGCGCCTTGCGTCGCAACAGGGCCTCCAGGAAGGCCTGGAGCGGTTCGATTTCCGGGCGCAACTCCGTGAACGTCGGCTGGGGCGCCTCGATGGCCAGGATCATGTTGCGCCCGTAGGGCTCGGTCAGCTCGTAGACCCGCCCGCCGTCGCCGCCCCTGGACCCGATGCTGACCGCCCGTCCGGCGACGGCGGCGGTCTCGGGACGCGCGGGATTGGGCAGCAGATGGATCACCAGCCCCTTGTCCGAATCGATGAAGACGACGTGCAGGTGACCGCGCGGCTGGCGGGGCACAATCTCCATGCGCAGATAGTCGCCCGGTCTGTATTCGCCGCCCGCCTGACTGAGGTCGATGCGCGGGCCGTCTGTCTGGTTCCAGATCTCCAGCGTCGCCAGGGTGGCGCACAGCGGGCGTGGCGCGATCTCCACCGCCGTGCTGTCGATGGCCTCGACGCCCGGTGATTCCGCAATGCGCATGCGTAGGCGGTCGAGATCATTGGCGGATCCGACGAACCCGGTCACCCGCGCGGTTCCACCGGCCTCCCGCGCGATCGACAGCGAACTGCACGGAACCTGCTCGGCCAGACGGTTCAAGTCGGGCAGGGGAGGGCGCACCGCGACCTGGGAGCCCGTGTCCGGCGCGGCGCCCGGATCGGTGCCCGGATCGGTGCCCGTGGAGGGTGACGGCGCGGAGGACGAAGCGGAAGACGATGCGGCGGGTGATGCGGCGGGTGATGCGGCGGGCGGTTCGGGCGGATCGGGCTCCGGTCGATCATCCGGGACCGCGGTGGTCGTACTGGCCACCGGCGCGGTTCCATCGACGTCGTCCGGTGAGCCGCCCGGGAAGGAGGGAATGGCGCCGCTTCCGCCGGCCGGTTGCTCCGGCCCGTCCGTGCCGCCCGGATCCGGCGCGTCGGACAGGCCCATCATGGCCAGAATCCGCGTGGCCGGCTCCGGCAGGGATCCCGTGCTCCACATCCACCATCCGGCGCCGCCGCCGGCGAGCAGGACCATCAGCACGAGGACCAGGACCACGATACCACCACCGCTGCCCCGGCCCCGCTGTTTGTTCTGACCGCCCCGGGCCGCCGCGCTCCGGGCGTCCCGCTCCCGCTGGCGCCGATGGCTGCTGGTTTCGGTCCCCAGGCGGATCTCGGCGCCGACCAGATCGTTGGCCCGGTCCGGGCGGTCGTCCGGCTTGGGTTGCAGCATCCAGGTCAGTTCGGCCCGCAGTGCCTGGGGCACCTTGCTCAGGTCAGGCACCCGGCGGCGCAGGTCCAGGATTTCGGTCAGGCTGCCGCCGATGTCCATCAGCTCACCCTGGGCCGCCGTCGCCAGCACGAGGCCGAGACTGTAGATATCCGAGCGGCCATCGACCTGACCGCCGTACTCGCCCATCTGTTCCGGCGAGGCGTATCGATACTTCCCGGCGAAGCTGCCACCGATCACGGTGGCGACGGCCTCCTGGCGGGCGATGCCGAAATCGATGATGCGAGGCTGATCGACCCGGCCGTCCTGGAACAAGATGTTGTCGGGCGAGATGTCCCGATGGACGACGCCGCGCTGGTGGACCTCGTCGAGCGCCTTGGCGAGCAGGTCGCGCATCAGACGGATCTCGTCCACCGAGAACTCGCGCTTGCCGATCAGATCGCCGAGCGACGGGCCGTCCACATACTCCATGATGATGAACGGATGCTGATTTTCGTCCAGCAACAGGCCCCGGTAACTGACGATCACCGGGTTCTCGATCGACTCCAGAATACCGGCTTCGCGCCGGAACAGCTCGACGATGTCGGCGTCGCTGGCGAACTCCGGCCGGATTTTTTTAATGGCGTAAGGACGGCTGTTGAAGAGGTGCTCGGCACGATACACCTCCCCCATGCCGCCGGCGGCCACGAGGCTCTTGATGACATAGGTGTGAGAGATGATGGTCCCGGTGGGAATGGTGCCACCTGATGGCCGGAGGGGAGCGGCCGCGCCGCTCCCGCTCGGTATCGAGACGATCGTTTCGTCGTCGCCGTCGTCGCCGGCCTCGCCGCGACCCCCCGGCCCGCCTGTCGTGTTCGCCGTCGTCGCCTCCCTCGTCTCGCCGCCGGCCACGGCTGCCCGCGATCAGTTTCGCGGACCATGGATACCATATCAGCGCGCGAGCACGAAGTCCGCTCCCTGGCTGATCCCGACCGGCGTCACCATGGTGCGTCCGGAAATGCCGCCACGCGTGGCGGCATGGGCGAGCAACTGGTCTTCCAGCTTCTGCACCACCACCGGCACCGCGTCCTCAACATAACTCTTGATCTCCGCCACGGTCACCTGTCCATCGCGAGGGGCGCGGTCGGCGCGTTGCGCGCTGCCTCCCTCCCCGAGGCCCTGAAGGAACGCGTAGGTGAACAGCCCGTGCCCCAGGATCTCATATTCCGGGGCTTCCTGTCCGGCGCGTGTCGCGGTCAGCACATGCACCCCGGTTTCGCGGCTCAGCGAGTCGAGGAAGCGGCGTTGCTCGAACCCATCGAATTGCGCCAGCGCGGCGCCGGCGCCGCAGGCATCGACGAGAAGAAGCATCTTCTGCGCCGGGATGCGGCGCAACAGGTCGGCCAACTCCCGTGCCGAGACGCCCTGGCTGCGCACCCCGGATTCCGTCGCGCTCGAAAGATCGGCGGGCAGGAAATACCAGTCACTGCCCAACGCCTTGCCGTGCCCCGCAAGGTAGAGAATCAGGACGTCATTGCCGGTCAGGGTCTGCAGGCTTTGCAGATGGGCGCGGATCCCGCCCTTGGTCGCCTGACCGTCGGTCAGGAGGGTCTGGCGCACACCGGCGTAGGGCGTCCGCACGCCGCCCTGGAACAACCGCGACACCGACCGGGCATCGGCGACGGCGAACGTGAGGGGCTGAAGGCCGCTGGCCCGGTAGGCGTTGACGCCCACCGACGTCAGGTAGAGCTGGCCGCCGGACGTGGCGCCGGCCGCCTGCACCGACGCGGTGGCCGGGTCGCTGGTGATGCCCTGCCAGCCCGCCGCCACGGCGGACAGGGCATTGGCGCCGGCCGTCGCCGGCACCGCGAACGTCATGGTGCGGCTGACGCCGTCGGACGACTCGCTGATGTCCCCGACCACGGCCTCCGGCCGCACGCGCTTGTCGTTGTTGAACAGCCGGATGTCCGGGCGGGTGCTGTCGCTGCGGTTCACGGCGGTCACGGTCACGGTCAGGGTCTGGCCGGGCGAGACTCCCTGGGACGGCGACACGGACATGGTCACCTCCGGCGGCAGTCGAATTTCTTCACTGATCGAGCCCGCCGGCCGCGTCGACAGGGTCATGTTCGGCTGCACGGATTTGGTGAGAAGGCCCGGCTCGTAGTGGGTGCTGGCGAGGCGATCAACCGGCAGATCGGCGACCGGTGTGCTCCAGACGATGTCCTTGTAGGTGTCGATGGCGCCGTCATAGCGCCCCTCCGGCGAAACCACGACCCAGCCGCCGGCGTTCGAGATCATGCGGGCAAGCTGGCGAAAGCTCTGGCCGTCCAGCACATGCACGGTGCCGTCGGCGCTGGCCGCCATGATGCGGTCCGGGCCGGAGCGGATGGCCACGTCGTTGATCGGGCCGGGGACCGGGGACGGCGCGCTCGTCGCCTGTCCGCCGCGATGACGGGCAAGGCCGCCGGCCTCGTCACCGGAAACCGCGAGCCCACCCGGGGCGGCGGCCACCGCCGTCACGCGTGCCGAATGCGGCCGCGACGAAGAGAGCCGCTGTCCACCGGCGGCGTCCCAGATTTCGACGGTTCCGTTGGCGGTTCCCACCACGACGCGACCGTCGGAGGCCATGGCCAGGGCGCTGACCGTCGCGGCGGGTCGAACGGCGCGGGCAGCGCCGGCCTGACCCAGAACAAGCGAGCCATCAGCGAACGCGGCCGCGAACAACGGGCCGTTCGCGCTGGCCACATGGGTGACGGCGCCCGTGCCCCGGTGCAAGGTCTGCATCTGGCCGCTGGCGATGGTCACGCCCAGCACGGTGCCGTCCGAGCGCCCGATGACCGCCTGACGTCCATCCGGCGAGATGTTGACGGCGCCAACGCCGGACGCCGCCGCCGCCGGCAGGGCGGCGATGGCGCCGCTGCCCGGCGCCGGGACCAAGCGCGCCTGTCCGCTGGTCGAGCCGACCAGGACGAAGCGGCCGTTGGGGCCGACGTGGATGTCGCGGACGGGACCGACCGCGCTGGCCGGCAGCCGCTGCGCCTCCGCCCCCTCGCGCAGGTCCCACAGGGCGAGGTCGCCGTTGCCCAGCACGGTGGCGCCGTGCGTCCACTCGGGATTGATATCCAGGCCCCGCACCGGCCCGAGATTGCCGCGCACCTGAAGCGTCGGACGGAAGATGGTGCGGGTTTGGCTCTGGATCGTCCGGCCCAGCGTCCGGGTGCTGTTGCGCAGAACGCTGGTCTGTGCGTCCGCCGATTCCGGAACGGCCGTTCCGGCTGTTGCCATCAGGATGACGGCAAGGCAGGCAAGCGCGCGCGGCATATCCCGTCTCATGGCGAGTCCTCCGGTGTGGCTTGGTACGCGCAATCTTCACGCCCTGCATCCGTCGAACCGCGCGGCTTCAACGCGGCATCGGCGAGACAGGGCGTGCCGTTGTGAAGCCGTCAGGAATCGAGGTTCACCAGTTCGACGCGCCGGTTCACCGGCGAGTCGGGCATCGCGGGATTCTTCAGCCGCTGCTCGCCGAAGCCCCGGGCCTGGAGGCGGGAGGATTCGATCCCAAAGTTGTCCATCAGGTAACGCCGCACCGCTTCGGCGCGCTGCTGCGAGAGACTGGCGTTGTAGGTCTCGGCGCCGGAAGCATCGGTGTGGCCGTAGACGCCGAACCGGTAGGGCTTGAGTTCCTCCGACGTCAGCGCGCGGCCGATCTGATTCAGGATCGGAAGCGACTGGGACAAGATCTGGGCCGAGTCGAACTCGAACAGGATACTGTCGAACGAGGCCGACAACTGGCTGAGATTCTCTTCCTGCGAGGGTTTTTCCTCCTCGGTCGTGCGCACCCGCAGTCCCCGGGTCTGCGGCGACAGCATCTGGATGATTTCGTCCGAGTTCATCTCGGCGCCGGACACGTCGGGAACGTCGATCAGATCGTCGTCGGCCAGCGCGGGAACGGGCCCGGCACCGATCGCGGTTCCCAGACCGATGATCAGGGCCAGGGTCATGGCACGCGGCTTCATGGTTGCACTCCTTTGATCGGGTGTGAGCGCGGACGCCCGCGGGTCGCCGACACGCCGCCAATCCATAGTCCCATAGTGCGGAACAAACGGCCTGTTGTCACCCCTGGGCACCGTGGGCGGCCGGGGCCGCGCCGACATGGACTCCGACATCATGACGGACAAGGTGGGGCAGGATTGTGACGGATGCCGCCCGGCCCATCACATCCCGGCCATCCTGGCCGTCGCCAGATCGTATTCGCCGGTGACCGGCCGCGTCTTACCGGCCTCGTCAACGACGGTGAAGTTGAAGGCGATCTTGGTGAAATTGAACGAGATCGTTTCCAGGGGGCGGTCGCCGGTCGATGTCGTCACGTACTTCGTGATCAAGGCATTGGAAAAAACATATTCCACCACGTTCAGGCCCTGCACCGCCGTCGACAATTGATGCACCTTCAAATCCGCCTGGGACTTGCGGGTGAAGGCCTCCATGAGCAGGGATGCCGAGGCCTCGTCCAAAGTCTTTGACAGCGTCAGGTCCCAGACCGTGGTTTCCGAGGCCACCCGGCTCGCGATGGAACCGGTGGGCGTGTTCACCGACCGCTCAAGGCCCCAATCGAAGGCCTGGATGTCCATCCAGTCCTTGTGCCTCGCATCAGTCGCGTTGCCCTTCACGTTTCCGTATTTCGCGAAAATCGCCATCGCCTTGTCCCTCTCTCCTCGATATGGCCCGCGGGCCTGTCTAGATCTCGCTGCGGTCCAGAACCCAGTCTTCCCGCGCCGCGTCGGCACACCACTCGACCATCGCCGGCAGGACGTGGACCGCCTCGACGTAGCCCGCGCACACCTCGTCCAGCGCGACCCCATAGCTGCGGAAGCGGCTGGCCACTGGGGCGAACATGGCGTCGGCGATGGTGAAACGCCCGAACAGGAACGGGCCGCCGGCCCGGTGGTTGGCGCGGCAATCCCGCCACAGGGTGGTGATCCGGTCGATGTCGGCCTGGACCTGGGGCGCGATGTCCAGGGGCGGCCGGTCCCGTCGCGTGTTCATCGGCAGGTCCCGCCGCAGGGCGGCGAATCCGGCGTGCATTTCCGCCGCGACGGATCGGGCCACCGCCCGCGAGGCCTCGCTGTCGGGCCACAACCCGGCGTCGGGATGGCGTTCGGCGACGTATTCCAGAATGGCGAGCGAATCCCAGACGGTCAGCGCGCCGTGACGCAGCACCGGAACCATCCCGGCCCCGGAGTGCGACAGGATGCGCGCGCGCGTGTCGTCCTGATCCAGGGGGATGACCTCCTCCCGGAACGGAATGCCGGCCACGCGCAGCGCCAGCCAGGGCCGCAGCGACCAGGAGGAGTACGTCTTGTTGCCAATGACGAGAACGTAGTCTGACATGTGTGTCTGCCTTGAGAAGCTCGGAAGTGGCCTACAATACCAGGACGGGCGGCGGCGGGCACGCGTCTCGACATCGGGCAGGGCAATCGGGTGAACGCCCTGTTGACGACATGCGAAACGTCGTCGGGTGGGTTCGCGCCGAAGGCGCACCCCGCCGCATCACCGCCACGCGGCGGAGCGCCCGCTTCGCGGGTCGAATCCGCCATGCCATCATAAAAAATGGTGGGGCGTGCTTTCACCCGATTGCCCTGCGACGTCGGGTCGCCGGTGTTGCGAATCAGTGACGGCGGAGTATTATCCGCCGGCTGGGCGTTTCCCGTCACCCGTCTTTCCTGTTAAAGGGGCGTGACGGTGGCGGATCGGCACCGCCTCCGCCGCCGCGCCGCCCCGCCTGTTCGCGCCTCCGTTTCCCGCACGGCTTTCCACGGTTCCGCATGGCCTCTAAGACCTCCCAGCCCGCCGCCGACGGCAACCCGGATCCCCAGTCCTCGGGTCCCCCGGCGGACATCGCCCGGCTGTCGTTCGAGGACGCGATGAGGGCCCTTGAGGAGATCGTGCAACAGCTGGAGGCCGGCCGGGTCGATCTGGAGACCGCCGTCGCCGCCTATGAACGGGGGGTGTGGCTGCGCAAGCACTGTGAGGCCCGGCTGGCCGAAGCCCGGGCCAAGGTCGAGCGCATCGGGGTCGGCGCCGACGGCGCCCCCTCGACCGCACCCCTGGATGTGGAGTAACACTCGCCGCGCGGCCGATCCGAGCGCCGCGTCCCTTTCGTCTTCCGTGATGCCCCCGTACGCTCAAGGATGATCCGATGCCCGATCCCGGGACCCTGACAGAAGTCGCCAACGACCGCCCCGGCCCCGCCCTGAACGCCGCCATGGCCGAAACCAGCGAGGCCGTCAGTGCCCGCCTGTCCGAGTTGCTGCCCGAGGTGGACGCGCCCGAGGGCCGTGTCGCGGCGGCCATGCGGTATTCGGCGCTGGCCGGCGGCAAGCGGTTGCGGCCGTTCCTGGTGGTGCGCTCGGCGGCGCTGTTCAACGTCTCGCCCCATGCCGCCCTGACCGTCGCGGCGGCGCTGGAGATGATCCACACCTATTCGCTGATTCACGACGATCTGCCGGCGATGGACGACGACGACCTGCGGCGCGGCCGTCCCACCTGCCACAGGCAGTTCGACGAGGCCACCGCTATTCTCGCCGGCGACGGCCTGCTGACCCGGGCCTTCGAGGTGCTGGCCGATCCGGTCAGCCACGCCGATCCGTCGGTGCGCTGCGAACTGGTGCGCGAACTGGCCGAGGCCGCCGGGGCGCACGGCATGGTCGGTGGCCAGATGGTGGACCTGATGGTCGAGCGCGGAATCGGCTCGCCCGAGATCGACGTCGCCGGCATCACCCGCATGCATCAGATGAAGACCGGCCGCCTGATTCTGTTCGCTGGCATCGCCGGACCGATCATGGGCAAGGCCTCCAGCCGCATGCGCGCCAGCCTGCACGCCTATGCCCGCGACCTGGGGCTGGCCTTCCAGATCGCCGACGATGTGCTGGACGAAACCGGCAGCGCCCAGGACCTGGGCAAGACCCCGGGCAAGGATGCCGCCGCCGGCAAGAGCACCTTCGTCACCCTGCTGGGCCTGGAGGAGGCGCGCTCCCGCGCCAAGCTGCTCTCCGACCAAGCGGTGGCGCATCTGGACGTGTTCGGCCCCGAGGCCGATCTCCTGCGCGCCGTGGCGCGCTTCGTGGTGGAACGGGATCGTTGAGGATCAACGGCGGTTGGTTTCCGCGACCGCCCGAAGACAGACAGAAGGACCAGAGCGTTGCCAGGACGCCCCGAGACGCCGGTGCTGGACACCGTGACCTTTCCCCAGGACATCAGGCACCTCTCGCTCGATGATCTGACCCGGCTGGCCGATGAGGTGCGCGGCGAGGTCATCGACGCCGTCTCCTGTACCGGCGGCCATCTGGGCGCCGGGTTGGGCGTGGTGGAACTGACGGTGGCCCTGCATCACGTGTTTGAGACACCCCACGACCGGCTGATCTGGGACGTCGGGCACCAGTGCTATCCGCACAAGATCCTGACCGGACGGCGCGACCGCATCCGCACCCTGCGCCAGCCCGGGGGCCTGTCGGGGTTCACCCGCCGGGCCGAGAGCGAATACGATCCCTTCGGCGCCGGCCACAGTTCCACGTCGATCTCGGCCGGCCTGGGCATGGCCATCGCCCGGGATCTGGCGGAGGAGACGCGCAGCGTCGTCGCCGTGATCGGCGACGGGTCGATGAGTGCCGGCATGGCCTACGAGGCCATGAACAACGCCGGCGACACCAACACGCGGCTGATCGTCATCCTCAACGACAACGACATGTCGATCGCCCCGCCGGTGGGCGCCCTGAGCGCCCACCTGTCGCGCCTGCTGTCCTCCAAGCCGTGGCTGTCGGTGCGCAACATGGCCAAGGACCTGGTGGCCCATCTGCCCCGCCCGATGGAGCGCGCGGCGGCGCAGTTGGACGAGTTCGCGCGCGGCTTCGTCACCGGCGGCACGCTGTTCGAGGAACTCGGCTTCTATTACGTCGGCCCCATCGACGGCCATCGGCTCGACCATCTGGTGCCGGTGCTGCGCAATGTGCGCGACACCAAGCAGGACGGCCCGGTGCTGGTGCACGTGGTGACCAAGAAGGGCCACGGCTATCCGCCGGCGGAGACGGCCCCGGACAAGTATCACGGGGTGGGGCGCTTCAACGTGGTGACCGGTGCCCTGCACAAGCCGGCACCCCAGGCGCCCAGCTATACCAGCGTGTTTGCCAAGGGCCTGATCGCGGAGGCCGAGGACGACGACCGCGTCGTCGGCATCACCGCCGCCATGCCGGCCGGCACCGGCATCGACAAGTTCGGCGACCACTTCCCGGAGCGCTGCTTCGACGTCGGCATCGCCGAGCAGCACGCGGTGACCTTCGCCGCCGGTCTGGCGTGCGAGGGCTTCAAGCCGTTCGTCGCCATTTATTCATCGTTCATGCAACGGGCCTACGACCAGATCGTGCATGACGTAGCCCTGCAGGGTCTGCCGGTGCGCCTGTGCATGGACCGCGCCGGCTATGTCGGGGCCGACGGCGCCACCCACCACGGCGCGTTCGACCTGCCGATGCTGCTGTGCCTGCCGGGGATGGTGGTCATGGCGCCCTCCGACGAGGGCGAGATGATGCACATGATGGCCACCCTGGCCGCGTACGACGACGGCCCGAGCGCCATCCGCTACCCGCGCGGCGAGGGCGAGGGCGTCGACCTGCCCGAGCGCGGCACGCCGGTGCCCATCGGCAAGGGCCGCGTGGTGCGCGAGGGCAAGGTGGTGGCGCTGCTGTCCCTGGGCACGCGGTTGTATCCCTGCCTGGAGGCGGCCGAGGATCTGGCGCAGCGCGGCCTGAGCCCGACCGTGGCCGACGCCCGTTTCGCCAAGCCGCTGGATATGGACCTGTTGCGCCGCCTCGCCACGGAGCACGAAGCCCTGGTGGTGGTCGAGGAGGGCTCGGTCGGCGGCTTCGGCGCCCATGTGGTGCAGACGCTGGCCGCCGAGGGCCTGCTCGATCACGGGCTGAAGGTCCGTACCCTGTGCATGCCCGACTGCTTCGTCGAGCAGGGCAAGCCGGAACAGCAGGCGGTGGACGCGGGCATCGCCGCCGCTGGCATCGCCGCCACCGCGCTGTCGTTGCTGAACGGATCGACCATCCTCGCCGAACAGCCCGCGCGGGCGTAGGGCGGGGGCGGAGAATGGCCAACGCAGGTGGGGCCGACCGACGGGGACCGCTGGCGCGCGTGGCTGACTGGCCCTATCTGCTGCTGCTGCTGACCGTCATCTTCTGGTCCGCCAACTCGATCGTCGGCCGGGCGGCCAGCGGTCACGTGCCTCCGATTGGCCTCGCGTTCTGGCGCTGGACGGCGGCCGGTCTGATCATGCTGGTGTTCGCCTGGCCCCGGCTGCGGCGGGAATGGCCGGTCGTTCTCGCCCACTGGCGGATCCTGGCTCTCCTGGGCTTCCTCGGTGTCAGCACCTTCAACACGCTACTTTACATCGGGCTGCAGTACACCCAGGCCGTCAACGCGCTGCTGATCCAGACGGCCATGCCGATCCTCATCATCCTGTGGACCTTCTTTCTGTTCGGCGAGCGGGTGACGGCGCGGCAGGGTCTGGGGGTTCTGATCTCCATGGCCGGCGCGGCGGTCGTCATCACGCGCGGCGACCCGTCGCTGCTCCTGGCCCTGGATCTGAACGTGGGCGATGCGTGGACGCTCGCCGCCGTGACCTGTTACGCCGGCTACACGGCCCTGCTGCGCCTGAAGCCGGCGCTTTCGGCGCGCGTGTTTCTGGCCGTAACCTTCCTGGCCGGCACAACCCTGCTGCTGCCGGCGTATCTGTGGGAACTGCTGGCGCAAGGCCGCGTCATGCCCCTGGACCTGGGTACGGTGGCGGCGGTGGGCTACGTCGCGCTGTTCGCGTCGATCGCCGCCTTCGCCTGCTTCAACCGGGGTGTGGCCCTGGTCGGGGCCACCGTGGCCGGGCAGTTCCTGTACCTGATGCCGCTGATCGGGGGCCTGATGGCCGTGGTCTTCCTCGGCGAGCGGCTCTTGTGGGCGCACGGGGCGGGCCTGGTGCTCATCCTGGCCGGCCTGTGGCTGGCGGCGCGGAGGCCGCCGGCCCGGGACCGGGTCAGGGCCAAGGTCAGGGATTAAGCCCGTCCGGTCCCACGGACAGCCGGAACCGCACCTCACGACTCGCGGCATCGCGGTCCATGACCGCCGGATTGGCGTGCGCGGGCTCGTCCGCCGGTGTGCGAAACGGCACGCCGCTGCCGTCGCGCGCCAGAAGCACGGCCGGAAACGTCAGGTCGTCGTAGCCCCGGTCCGGATACCCCCGGAACGGTCGCGCCCAGACCTGGAACCGCATTTCTCCATCAAGGCAGCCGACCGCCAGCCACCAGTAGTTCTGGGAAAACACCTCCGTTCCCGCCGGCGCCGGCCGGCTCAGGCCGTCCCGGGCCAGCGAGATCCGCAGCACCGACATCACCCTCTGGGCGAGGACGGTTTGGCTGGCCTGCCCCGCCCAGGGCGCGAACAGGCTGGAGGGATCGCCGGCGTCCACAAGCCAACGGTCGGTGGGGCCGCCGATGACCCGGGTGGTCAGGCTCAGCGTGCCGGGCGCCGGCCCATCGGGCCGGTCCGGGCTGGCGGCCATGATGTCGTATATCCGCACCTGCCGGCTGTAGTTGGCGTTGTGGACGAGCCGAAGATGGTCGGGCGCGGCGGCGTGGCACCGGGCGCGGATGTCATCCCCGTTGAGGAAGGAAAACCAAGCGGCTTTGCGCAGCAGGGGATTGGCCATGGCCTCGACCGGCGGATCGGATACGTCGGTGGTCGAGGTACAGGCGGCCAGCCCCAGCGGCCCAAGCAACAGGATCGCCAGGGTCCGCGATGCGCGCCGAGGCCCAAGACCGGGGCGCGCCGGACGCCGCCCCAACACCCTTTCGCTGACACGGAAAATGCGTCTCATCGCGTTCTTTTTCCTTTCCCGATGGATCGGCCCGCGCCCCCCTCGCCCGGCCGATTCTTTCTTTAAAACGAAACGGCTATGGACAACCACTCACCGATTTTCTATGCTGTTATTCATTGCCCCTTGAATCGTTTCTGAAACCTGCGGCGACTGTGGCGGCCGGTGTCAGAAGGGGTTCCGGGGATGGTGGGACGGCCCGCCGGCCGGTTCGGAATGGGCCGCGCCGGGGTGAAACCCCAGGGACCATCCCACGGGTCCAGCCTCAGTCCGACAGGAGAGGATTCGTGTCCACGCGTGTGTTCCGTCCCGTGTTGGCCCGCCCCCTGGCCCGCCTTGGCGTGGTGCTCGGACTGGTGATGGTTCTGGGCCTCATCATGCCCGCCGAAGCCATGGCGCGCTACGCCTCGATTGTGGTGGACGCCACATCGGGCCGCATCGTGCATGCCCGGCACATCGATGCCCAGCGGTATCCGGCGTCACTGACCAAGATGATGACGCTCTACCTGCTGTTCGAGGCCGTGGATACCGGCAGGCTGTCGATGACCTCGAGTCTGCGGGTTTCGACCCGTGCCGCCGGGCAGCCGGCCTCGAAGCTCGGCCTGCGGGCCGGCTCCAGCATCACGGTGCGCGATGCCATCCGCGCCCTGGTCACCAAGTCGGCCAACGACGTCGCCACGGTGGTGGCCGAGGCGCTGGGGTCGACCGAAATCGGCTTTGCTCGCCTGATGACGCAAAAGGCGCATCAACTCGGGATGAACAACACCACGTTCCGCAATGCCTCCGGCCTGCCGAATTCCGGCCAGAAGAGCACGGCGCGCGACATGGCCACCCTCTCGTTGTCGTTGATGAGGCATTTCCCCCATCACTACCATTTCTTCTCCACGCGCTCGTTCCGATACAACGGCCGCACCTACACCGGCCACAATCACCTGATGGGGCGTTATGCCGGCGCCGACGGCCTCAAGACCGGCTATATCCGCGCCTCCGGCTTCAACCTCGCCTTCTCGGCGACCCGGCACGGCCGCCGCCTGATCGGCGTGGTGTTCGGCGGGCGCACCGCGCGCAGCCGCGACGACCACATGGCCGAACTGATGGACACGGGCTTCCGCACCGTCATCCAGGCCGGCTATTCCCCGTTCGCGGGGGGCGACCGCATCCGTGTGGTCGCGCGCCCGGATCTGCCCTCCGGTGCCCCCCCCATCCCGCCGCAGCTGCCGCCGGGGAAAGCCCGCACGCCCCAGGTGGCCAGCGTGGTCACTGTGCTGCCGCAGGTCGTCGAGCGGCTTCTGATGGCGCCGAAACCGGACGATGCCGCCGCATCCGCATCCGCTCCCACCCCCGGGGCCAGCGGCGGCGCCACGGGCGGCGGCCAGCCCGCGTCCGACGGAACCTGGGGGGTGCAGGTGGGCGCCTTCAGTGCTCTCGAACCGGCCCGCGAGGCGGCGCACGACGCCGCGCGCCTGCTGGCCGGCGAGTTCGACGCGGTGCGCGTCCACATCATTCCCCACGCCGTGGCGCAGGGGCAGTTGTTCCGGGCGCGCGTTGTCGGCATGGCCAACGAGGCCGAGGCCCGCGCCGCCTGCCGCGACCTACGCGCGCGCCAGCGCTCGTGTCTGGTGGTGGTGCCGACCGGCTGGACCGTGGCGGCACGCTAGGGCGCGTTGCGTGCGTTCTGCCTCCTGCAAACACGTTCGAATTGCTTGACGCTGTCGCAGCCCAGCGTCGCGACCCGTGCCGGATCGCGCGGCATTCGCCCCATAAAAAACGGGGCGCGCCCTCTTGGACACGCCCCGTCTTCCATTCGTTCCCGTGAGAGTCCCGCGCCTCAGCGCGAGTAGTACTCGATCACCAGGTTCGGCTCCATCTGCACCGGATAGGGCACGTCGGCCAGCTTCGGCTGGCGCAGGAAGGTGCCGACGGTGCCTTTGTCGTCCATCTGGATGTAGTCCGGCACGTCTCGCTCGGGCGAGCCGATGGCCTCCAGCACCAGGGGCAGCTCGCGGGACTTTTCCTTGACCTCGATGACGTCGCCCTCGCGCACTTGATAGGAGGGGATGGTCACCGTGCGGCCATTGACCTTGATATGGCCGTGGTTGATGAACTGGCGCGCGGCGAACACCGTGGGCACGACCTTCATGCGGTAGACCACGGCGAGCAGGCGGCGTTCCAGCAGGCCGATCAGGTTCTCGGAGGTGTCACCCTTGCGGCGCGTGGCCTCTTCGTAGGTGCGGCGGAACTGCTTCTCGCTGATTTCGCCGTAGTAGTTCTTCAGCTTCTGCTTGGCCATCAGCTGCACGCCGAAGTCCGAGGGCTTGCGGCGGCGCTGGCCATGCTGGCCGGGGCCGTATTCACGGCGGTTGATGGGGCTCTTCGGCCGGCCCCAGAGATTGACGCCCAGGCGGCGGTCGATTTTATACTTGGCGGAATGACGCTTGCTCATCGGTCGGAACACCTTCGTCGAGGTTGTTGTCTGGGGGCCGCCGGGGTTTCTTGTCGGGCGGCCAGTTCGTGTCCCGGGGGCCGGGCCTTTTCGTCGAAAAGGCCGGAGGGCGCGATCCCGTCCCTATCGGGCGGGATCGAGCGGCACGGGCCGGACGCGTGCGCGTCGGCCAACCCTTTCGGGCTCCGCCTGTCCGGGAAGGAAAGGGGGTGTGTACGCTTCCCCGCCGCCGGGGTCAAGAGCGGGCGCGGCAAATGTTCCGGTCAAACGGATCGAACTTGGCCGTCAGGGCAATCGGGTGAATGCACGGTTGACGAAAAGCGAAGCGTCGTAGGGCGGGTTCGCGCCGAAGGCGCAACCCGCCGCATCACAGCCACGCGGCGGATTGCCCCGCTTCGCGGGTCGACCCCGCCCTACCTGCATAAAAGATAGTGGGGCGTTCCGCCCCAAGCCACACGATCCCCCGCGTCTTTGCGACCACACACCCTTTCACCCGATTGCCCTGACTTGGCCGTGATCGCGTCTTGCGCGGCAGGATCGGAGGCACTATACAGTCCCTCCCGTTCCCGACGGGTCAGCGACGGCCGGAGTGTAGCTCAGCCTGGTAGAGCACTGTCTTCGGGAGGCAGGGGCCGGAGGTTCGAATCCTCTCACTCCGACCAAGCGCACAAAAAAAGCCCGACAGTCTCTGGGACTGCCGGGCTTTTTTGCGTCCGTGGCCCCGGCTGCACGAGCGGCTACATGATTCGCCGCGCCGCGCGTTCGGCCTGCCAGATCACGTCGCCCGGCGATTCGCCGGCGCGGATCACATGCAAGCCGATCAGCGCATGCGCCGGCACCGTCAAGCCGCGCCAGGGGATGGCGATATCGGCGGCATGGCCAAGGGCGCGCGCCCGGGCCCGCAGTCTGTCAACGTTCCCGTCATAGGGGATCAGCACCAGGACGCTGGCGCCGCCGGCGGTGCTCATGATCTCTCCCGCCTCCCCCACGGCCAGGACCGCGTCGGTCATGGCGGCCCGGGCGGCCTCGGCGGCGGCCAGTCCGTGACGGGATCGAATCTCCTCGTGATTGGTCATATACAGGAAGGCCAAGGCGAGGGTGGAGGCGCCGTGGTCCATGTCGCGCAGGCGATCCCGCATCAGTTCATCGAACGTTTCCGCGTCCAGCAGCGCCGGCCTTTCATCGAAGGGGCCTTCGCCATCGAACGGATGCGGCTCCACTAAGGTGGGGCCGCCCTGCTCCGCGACCATCTGGCGCAGGCGGTCGACCTCCCCCATGAGGCGATTGAGCGCGCGTCGCACGGCCGGCGTCAGGTCGCGCGCCGGAATGCCCTGGACCGACACCGGATCCTCCGGATCGGCTCTGTCATCGGACGCCAGAAGTTCATAGACGCTGGCGGCATGCGCGAAGTCCGCGCGGGAGCGCGCCTCGCCATGCTGGTCCTGGCGTTGGCCTTGCCGCCACATCACGGGGCGGACCGGCGCTGGCTGTTTGATGTCTTCGGCCACGGTGCCTCCACCCGGTCGCCGACCGGAGCGGACCATTCTGGTCCCGGAAACACCATAACACGTTTTCCGCGTTGCGGGAGCGGAAATGGCACAGGCCGCCCCTCACCCTCGGTACAGGGCCTCCAGGCACTGGCCGTACACCGCCTTCAGGATGTGCCGGCGCACCTTCATGGTGGGTGTCATTTGGTCGTTGTCCACGGTGAACGGCTCGGGCGCGACCATGAACTTGCGCACCTTCTCGATTTGGCCGAGTTTGGCGTTGACGCGGCCGACGGCCTCGGCCATGGCCTTGCGCAGGTCAGGGTCCTCGGCCAGTTCGTCAAGGCCGCTCTGCTTGCCGGTCTTGGCGGACCAGGACCGCAGCCAGTCGTCGTCCGGCACCAGCAGGCCCACCAGATGCGGCCGGCGGTCACCGTACACCATGGCCTGACCGATCTCCGGTTCCAGGCACAGCAGGCCCTCGACCCGCTGCGGCGAGATGTTGTCGCCGCCCGAGTTGACGATGATGTCCTTCTTGCGGTCGGTGATCTGGATGCAGCCGCGCTCGTCGATCACGCCGACATCGCCGGTGTGCAGCCAGCCGTCGGCGTCGATGGTCTCTCGCGTCGCGGCCTCGTTGTTCCAATAGCCCTTCATGACCAGTTCGCCCTTGACCAGGATCTCCCCGTCCTGGGCGATGCGCACGGCGGTGTCCCGCAGCGGCGGGCCGACGGTGTGCATGCGCACCCGGCCCGGCACGTTGCAACTGATGACCGGGGCGGATTCGGTCTGGCCGTAGCCCTGGAGGATCGGGACGCCGAGCGCGTGGAAGAACAGGCCGACCTCGACGTTGAGCGGTCCGCCGCCCGAGACCATGGCCTTCAGGCGGCCGCCGAAGCGCTTGGCTACCTTGCGGCGCACCAGCAGGCTCAGCACCCCGTCCGTGATGCGCTCGCCCAGGCTCATCGCCTCCGGGGTGTGGTACTTCTTCAAGCCCAGGTCGAGCGTGCGGCGGAACAGCTTACGCTTGCCCTCGCTCTGGCTCTCCAGGCCGCGCAGCACCCGTGTTCGCATGGTTTCGTACAGGCGCGGCACGGCGGTCATGATGGTCGGGCGCGCCTCCGCCATATTGGTGGCGAGGCGTTCTATGCTCTCGGCGAACCAGACCTCGGCGCCGATCGAGATCGGGAAGTGCATGCCCGCCGTGTGTTCGTAGGAATGCGACAGCGGCAGGAAGGACAGAAACACCTCGCGGCCCAGGCCGATCCCCTTCAGCACCGTGTAAGCGCCCCGGCAGTTGTGCAGGATGTTGCGGTGGCTGAGCATCACCCCCTTGGGCGCGCCGCCGGTGCCGCTGGTGTAGATCAGGGCGGCCAGATCGTCGGGCTCGATGGCCGCCAGGGTGGCGGGGCGCGGGCGGTCGGCGTGGCGAGCGATCAGGGCATCCCAGGCCACCAACACGTCGATGCCCGTGTTCTGATGCAGCGCCGGGTCCTCGATGGCGATGGCCCACGGTGTCACCCGCGCCTGACCGGCGGCCTCCAGCGCCCGCTTCGCCAGCTTGGGTGTCGAGATGATCATGGCCCGTGCCCCGGAATCGTCCAGCACATGCAGGTGATCGGCCACGGTGTTGGTGACGTAACAGGGCACGACGACCGCGCCGGCCATCAGGATGGCGAGGTCGGCAATAAACCATTCGGGGCGGTTCTCGGAGATCAGCGCCACGCGGTCGCCGGGTTCGATCCCCTGGTTGATCAGGGCGTTGGCGATGGCCAGGGCGGAGCGTTCCACGCCGCGCCAGGTGACGGGCAGATAGCGCCCGTCCACCTTGCCGCGCAGCAGCGGTTCGTTCCTGAATCGGGCGGCTTGGGTCAGAAAGACGTCGACGAGGTCGGTGGCGGCCTCGAAATCGACGGCGCGGCGGCTGTCGGCTGGCACGGACGGATCTCCCCCGGTTGGTCTTTGCCATGGCCCGCGCGGCGGATCGGGCGCCGGCGGATTGTATTGACGTTGCTTTGTGTTTTTCTGTGTCCCATGCCCTTTCTTCTCCGGGTGACGGCATGAAGGCAAGGGTGAAGTGAACGTTGGATGACAGGCACGGGCGTGCTTGCCCGGGGACGGGCTCGGGGAGTGGATCCCGGACCGGCCCATCCCCATATGGCCAGCGTGCAAAGGAGTGACCCCATGGCCCAGTTCGTTTCCGTTCCGCCCCTGTCCCCGTTGTCCGCGCGCCTGCCCGAGGGCGGCGCGTCGGTGCCGCCGGCCGCCGAGGCCCCGGCCCCCGGCGACCTGCCCACCTGGGACCTGGGTGACCTGTACACGGGACCCGATGACCCGCGCCTGACGGACGATCTGGACGCGGCGGCGCGCGCTGCCGACGCCTTCCGCGAAGGCCATGTGGAGCGTGTCGGCGCGCTGTCGGGTGCGGACCTGGGCAAGGCCGTCGCCGAATTCGAGCGCATCAGCGAGACCCTGTACCGGGTGATGTCCTACGCCCAGCTGCTGCATGCCGGCGATCAGACGGACGCGGACATCGGGCGCTTCTATCAGGGTGTGCAGGAGCGCGTGACCGACATCTCGGCGCGGATGCTGTTCTTCACCCTGGAACTCAACCAGCTCGACGACGACGCGCTGGCCGGGCGGATGGAGGCGCCGGAGGCGGGGCATTACGCCTCGTGGATCCGCGACCTGCGGGTGTTCCGCGACCACCAGCTTCCGGAGGCGATGGAGCGCCTGTTGCACGAGAAGGACGTGGCCGGGCGATCCGCCTGGGTGCGGTTGTTCGACGAGACGCTGGCCCACCTGCGCTTCGACATCGATGGCCGCCCCCACACCATGACGGAGGCGCTGGACCAGCTCTCCGACCGCGACCGGTCGCGCCGCGAGACCGCCGCCCGCGCCATCGGCGCCGGCCTGAACGCCAACAGCCGTCTGTTCGCCCACATCACCAACACCCTGGCCAAGGACAAGCAGATCGAGGACCAGTGGCGCAACTACGCGCACCCCATGGCCCCGCGCAATCTGGCCAACCAGGTCGAGGACGCGGTCGTGGACGCGCTGGTGACGGCGGTGCGGGAGTCCTATGCCGAAACCTCCCACCGCTATTACACGATGAAGGCCAAGTGGTTCGGCCTCGACACACTGGCCACCTGGGACCGCAACGCGCCGCTGCCCGACGCTGAGGACCGGCGCTTTTCCTGGGACGAGGCGCGCGGGGTGGTTCTGGACGCTTACGGCGCCTTCAGCCCGCGTCTGGCCGACCTGGGGCGGCGGTTCTTCGACAATGCGTGGATCGATGTCCCGCCGCGCCCCGGCAAGGCGTCGGGGGCGTTCGCCCATCCCACGGTGCCGTCGGCACATCCCTATCTGCTGCTCAACTTCATGGGGCGCACGCGCGATGTGATGACGCTCGCCCACGAGTTGGGCCATGGCGTGCATCAGCTTCTGGCCGCGCCGAAGGGCGTGCTGATGGCGGATACGCCGTTGACGCTGGCCGAGACCGCCTCCGTGTTCGGCGAAATGCTGACCTTCCGGGCGATGCTGGACGCGGAAACCGACCCGCGCCGGCGCCGTACCATGCTGGTCGGCAAGGTCGAGGACATGCTCAACACCGTGGTGCGCCAGATCGCCTTCCACGAGTTCGAGCGCCGCGTGCATACGGAACGCCGCGACGGCGCCCTGTCGGAGGAGCGCCTGAACACCCTGTGGATGGACGTGCAGCGGGAGAGCTTGGGACCGGCCTTCGACTTCGATGACGGATACAGGGTCTTCTGGGCATACATTCCGCATTTCGTGCACACGCCCTTTTACGTCTACGCGTACGCCTTTGGCGATTGCCTGGTGAACAGCCTGTACGCGGTTCATCAGTCTGGAACGGTGCCGAACTTTCAGGACGCGTACCTGGAGATGCTGGCCGCTGGCGGCACGCTGCGGCATCGCGACTTGCTGGCGCCGTTCGGGCTGGATGCCGGTGACCCCGGCTTCTGGCGCCGGGGCCTGGACGTTCTGAAGGGTTTCATCGACGAACTGGAACAGGTGGCCTGAGTCATGGCGGAGAACAGCAGACGGGAATCGAACAACCTGGGCGGCCGCGTGCGCCGCTATGCCCAGGTCTCCACAAGCATGGGCGGGTTCGCCGCGAAGGCCGCCGGCGAACGCTATCTGGGCATGAAGTTCGACAAGAACCGGCAGGCGGAGGAGTTGCGCGCGGCCCTGGGCGGTCTGAAGGGGCCGCTGATGAAGGTGGCGCAGCTTCTATCTTCTATTCCGGAGGCGCTGCCGGAGGAGTTCACGCGGGAACTCTCGCAGCTTCAGTCCGACGCGCCGCATATGGGCGGCCCGTTCGTGCGCCGGCGCATGCGCACGGAACTGGGCGCGGACTGGCAGGCCCGGTTCGGCTCGTTCGAGCCGACGGCGGCGGCCGCCGCCTCGCTGGGGCAGGTCCACCGAGCGACGCTGCACGACGGCACGCCGTTGGCTTGCAAGCTGCAGTACCCGGACATGGCGTCGGTGGTCGAGGCCGACCTCAGTCAGCTCAAATGGATCATCACCCTGGCCCGGCGCTACAAGACCGGAATCGATCCCAGCGAGGTTCACGCCGAGTTGAGCGAACGCCTGCGCGAGGAGCTGGACTATGCGCGCGAGGCCCGCAACATGGCGCTTTACGCGCACATGCTGAGCGACGTGCCCGCCGTGCAGGTGCCCCGCCCGATCCCGGAGTTGTCCACCCGTCGCCTGCTTACCATGACGTGGCTCGACGGCAAGCGGATGCTGTCGTTCGTGGACGCGCCGGCCGAGGTGCGCAATCAGATCGCCATGAACATGTTCCACGCGTGGTACGTGCCGTTCTACTGGTACGGCGTGATTCACGGCGACCCGCACTTGGGCAACTACACGGTGCGCGAGGACAACAGCATCAATCTCATGGACTTCGGCGGCATCCGGGTGTTCCGGCCGCGCTTCGTCAAGGGGGTCATCGACCTGTTCTTCGCGCTGCGCGACGACGACACCGACCGCGCGGTGGAGGCCTACACGGACTGGGGCTTCGAGAACGTCGACAAGGAGTTGATCAAGGTCCTCAATATCTGGGCGCGGTTCCTGTATGGGCCGCTCATGGACGACCGCGCAAGGCATATCCAGGACGAGAAGCTGGGCGGCCCGGTCAGCCGCGAACTCGCCGAGGACGTGCACGTGAAGCTGCGGGAGGCCGGCGGCGTCAAGGTGCCGCGTGAGTTCGTGCTGATGCACCGCGCGGCCATCGGCCTGGGATCGGTGTTCACGCATCTGAAGGCGGAAATCAACTGGCACCAGATGTTCCGCGACCTGATCGACGATTTCGATGTCGATGCCCTGGCCGCGCGACAGGCGGCGGCCCTGGAGGCGGCGCAACTCAATCTGGCAGACGATGCCGGCGAGTCGCTGGGGCGCGAGCCCCGGTCCGCATGATCGGGGATGCATGGCGCGGGTTGTTACAATTGCGCCGTTCGCGCTTTCGCCTTGACCACGTGCGCCGGAATAGCGTTCAGTACGGTAACGGTGCGGAACGACACTGCGGAGACTTGGCATGTTCCAATCTACTCCAGGGTGTGCTTTCCGGTAAGGGTGTGGGGTTCCGTGACGTGAGCATCCGGCGATCGTGAGCCCACGGGTGGGGAATAAGGTTGGTGGCATCGAAGTGGGACCATGGATGAGCATGACACCCTTTCGTGCCTCTTGATTGAGGACAACGTCGCGGACGCGCGTCTGATCCAGTACATGCTGGACGACGCCGACGGCGCGCGCCTGACATTTACCCAGGCGTTCGCTCTGTCCGAGGCCCTCGACCTGCTGTCCCGTGACTCCTACGACGTCATCCTGCTCGATCTTTCCCTGCCCGACTCTAGCGGCCTCAAGACCCTGGACAGCGTGCATCGGGCGCGGGCCGATATCGCCATCGTCGTGCTGACGGGCATGGATGCCACCGACGTCGCCATCGGCGCGGTGCAGCGCGGCGCCCAGGACTATTTGGTCAAGGGGCACGGCGACGGACAACTCGTCAAACGCTCGATTCTGTACGCGGTCGAGCGCCACCGGGCCAACCAGCGCCTGCTGCTGGCCGAAGCCGCGTTTCGCAACATCGATACCGGCCTCATGGTGACCGACGCGGCCGGCAAGGTCGTACGCGTCAACGCCGCCTTCTGCCGGGCCACCGGATACGACAGCGCCGACGTTGTTGGGGGGCAGCCCAACATCCTGAAATCCGGTGTCCACGACCCGGCGTTCTACGAAGAGCTGTGGCGGGAGTTGCGCGAGACCGGAGCGTGGGAAGGCGAGATCTGGAACCGCCGCAAGGACGGCAAGGTGTATCCCGAATGGCTGCGGATCAATGTGGTCCGGGACGAAGGCGGCGGTATCGCCGGGTATGTGGCCATCTTCAGCGACATCACCTTCCGGCGCCGGGCCGAACAGGAGTTGTTGCGCCAAGCCACCACCGACCCGCTGACGGGGCTGGCCAACCGCCAGCTTTTTGCCCGCCTCCTGACCAGCACCATCGAGCAGGCGACCCGCTATCACCGCAGCGCGGCCCTGCTGTTCATCGACCTTGACGGCTTCAAGCAGGTCAACGATACAGCCGGTCATGCCGTCGGTGATGCCGTGCTGCGTGAGATCGCGACGCGACTGCGGGGCGCGGTTCGCATTTCCGACGAGGTGGCGCGCCTGGGCGGAGACGAGTTCGTGGTTATCCTGCCGGAGGTTCGTGACCGCGAGGTGGCTTCCAGCGTGGCCGAAAAGCTGTTGCAGGAGGTCTCACGGCCGTTCACGCCGGACCTCGACGCGGCCTCCCTGACCGCGAGCATCGGCGTCGCCATGGTTCCGGATGACGGCGTGACCTATGAAAGCCTGTTGCGCGCCGCCGATACAGCCATGTATAGGGCCAAGAGAACGGGGAAGAACGGGATCAGTTTCTTTTCAGGCGAAGCCGCCGCATGCTAGAAACCGATTAATTTGTATGGCAACATGATTCGTATGGGCGAGGTCGGCTTGGCGCCGTCCCGCCCCAAGAACAGGTCCTCGTTCGGGGCAAGAGGAATTCATGGACATTCTGTTGGTCGAGGATAATCCGGGTGATGCCCGGCTCGCCTCGGAAGCGTTCAAGGAGGGCGGATCGCAGACCCGCCTCCATGTGGTTCAGGATGGGATCGAGGCCCTGGCCTTCCTGCGCGGCGAGGGCCGGTATGGGGCTGAGCCCAGGCCGGACCTTGTTCTTCTGGACCTCAATCTTCCGCGCAAGGATGGCCGCGAGGTGCTGGCCGAGATCAAGCGGGACGAGGCCTTGAGAAGCACCCCGGTGATCGTCCTCACCACCTCCCAGGCCGAATCCGACATTCGCTATGGGTACGAGCAGTACGCCAACTGTTATATCGTCAAGCCGGTGGACTTCGACCGCTTCATTGATGTGGTCAAGGGCATCGACAGCTTCTGGAGCAAGATGGTGCGGTTGCCGCCGCATTGAGCCCGGGGCGCATGGCGCCCTTCGTCCCGGGGCGCATGGCGCCCTTCGTTATGGCGTCACGACTTCAGCACCCGGGCGATGGCCGTCCGCGCGGTGTCTGGCAGCGGTCGGGCGGCGGCCTTGGCCAGTCCCGTCACATGATCCGGTGAGGTGGTGCCGAACACCGCCGAGGAGACGCCGGGCTTTTCCAGCACCCAGGCCAACGCCAGTTCCGCCGGAGTCCAGCCGGGCGCCTGCAACGCCGGTCGCAGGGCGCGCGCGCGCAAAAGCGGCGCCGGCCCGTGGCGCAAGGCGCGCGCGAGATACCACATCCCGCTGGGCCGGGTGAGCCAGTGCGCCAGCGGTGGGGCGAAGGCCATGCGGCCCAGCGGTTCGCCGACCAGCACGCCCTGTCCGGCGTCGGCGGCGGCCTGCATCAAGGGCACGTTGTCCGGCCGCATCACCGACACGAAGGGCATGAACACGTCGAACGGCGCCCGTCCGGTGGCATGGCGGATCACCGCGGGATCGCCGTTGATGCCCAGCAGGTCCACCAAGCCGTCGGTGCGCAGGCGCTCCAGCGCCGTCAACAGATCGTCGGTCAAGTCGGCCGTGGTCGGGCCGTGAAGTTGCAGCAGGGGCAGCCGCTCCAGCCCCAGGCGGTCCAGGCTCTCCCGCACCTGGGCGGTCACCGTCCGGGGGCTGAAATCCTTCACCAGACGGCCCTGGGAATTTCGGATCGAACCGGCCTTGGTCCCGATCAGCAGCGCGTTCGGATCGGCGCCCAACTCCCGCAGAAGCCGCGCCAGCCGCTGTTCCGCATGACCATTGGCGTAGGACGCGCCGGTGTCCAGCACCGTGATGCCGGCTTCCAGCGCCGCCGCCAGCACGGCCCGCGCCCGGGCCTCCGAGAACCGGGGCTTGGCCCAGTAGCTCGCGCAGCCGAGTCCCAGGACCGAAACGGTCCGCCCGGTCCTTCCCAGGGGGCGGTGCTCCATCTCTGCCATCACGCCCCTCCGCCGGCCAGCAGGCGGCGCGCTTTCTCAAGGTCTTCCAGGGTATCCACGCCCAGGGGGACGGTGTCCACCAACACGGCGTCGATGCGCATGTTGTTCTCCAGGGCTCGCAGTTGTTCCAGCCGTTCCCGCTGCTCCAGGATCGATGGCGGCAGTCGGACGAACTGCGCCAACGCGGCGCGGCGGAAAGCATACAGGCCGATGTGATGATAGTGCGGACCGTCTCCGCCGGGGACCGGCTGGCGGCTGAAGTACAGCGCGCGACTGGCCTTCCGCCCGGGCGGAAAGGCGACCACCGCCTTGACGACGCCGGCGTCGGTGATCTCGTCCGGATCGACGATGCGGGCCACCGGGGTGGCGATGTCCACCGACGGATCGGCCAGCGGCGCCAGAACGTCGCGAATCAGCACCGGGTCGAGCGTCGGCAGGTCGGCCTGAAGGTTGATGATCAGATCATGATGGCCCTCCGGATCGACCGCCTCGACGGCGGCCCAGGCCCGATCCGAGCCGGACGGCAGGTCGGGGTCCGTCATTACCGCCCGGGCCCCGGCGCGCGTGGCGGCGCGGGCCACCTCCTGTTCGCAGCAGGCCACCACCACGGGTCCCAGGTGCGCCTCCAGCGCGCGGGCCACCACATGCGCGATCATCGGCTGACCGCCGATGTCGGCCATCGGCTTGCCGGGCAGACGGGTGGAGCCCATGCGCGCGGGCAGCACGATCAGGGGCGGGGCGGAACGGGAAAGGGGGGCGATGGCGCTGGACTCCGGGCGATGGCAGAGGGCCGCGCGGCGACCGTCCTGATGTCGCCGTTGTGGCACAGGCGGACGCCGGAGGGAAGACGGTGCGTGGTTTCGAGGTTGGAACGGTGGCCGGTGTCGTGATGCCTTGATCGCGCCACGCCGCGCCCTCAGTATCGGGGGCGTCGAACCGTTCAATCGTCCCGACTGGAGGGCTCCCATGGTCCGTGCCGGCCTCGCCGCTGTCTTCGTTCTCGTGCTGTTCGTCGTCGTCGCGCCCCTGGCCCGGGCCGAGCCGACCCACGCCATCGCCATGCACGGCGACCCGAAGTACCCGCCGGACTTCACCCATTTCGACTACGTCAACCCGGACGCGCCCAAGGGCGGGACGCTTCGCCTCGCGTGGCGCGGTGGCTTCGACAGCCTGAACCCCTACATCATCAAGGGGCGGCCGCCGATCGGCATCGGTCTGACCTATGACACGCTGATGACCGCCTCGGCCGACGAGCCATTCTCGCACTACGGCCTCGTCGCCGAGAGCATCGAGACGCCGGACGACCGTTCCTGGGTGATCTTCCGCCTCAACCCGGACGCCCGCTTCCACGACGGTCATCCCATCACGGCCGAGGACGTGCTGTTCAGCTTCGACGTGCTGCGCGAGCACGGGGCACCCCTTTACCGCTTTTACTACAAGGACGTGGATGGGGCCGAGGCGCTGGACGACCACACCATCAAGTTCACGTTCTCCACCGACATGAACCGGGAACTGCCGCTGGTGCTGGGACAGGTGCCGCTGCTGCCCAAGCATTACTGGGAGGGCCGGGACTTCGCCGAGACCACCCTGGAGCCACCGGTCACCAGCGGCCCCTACCGGATCGCCGACTTCGAGCCCGGCCGTTTCATCCGCTACGAGCGGGTGAAGGACTACTGGGGCAACGATCTCCCGGTGACGGCCGGGACCTATAACTTCGACGCGATCGTGTACGACTACTACCGCGACGAAACCGTCATGGTGGAAGCCCTGAAGGCCGGCGACTACGATTTCCGGTCCGAATATGTCGCCAAGACCTGGGCCACCGCCTTCGACGGCGAGGACCTCGAAGCGGGGCGACTGGTCAAACGCGTCTTCGAAACCAGTCAGGTCGCACCCACGCAGGGATACGTCATGAACATGCGCCGGCCGCCGTTCGACGACCCGGCGGTGCGTGAGGCGATGGCCTATGCCTTCGACTTCGCCTGGGCCAACCAGAACCTGTTCTACGGGTCGTACACCCGCACCCGCAGCAACTTCGACAATAGCGAACTGGCCGCCACCGGGGTGCCGGAGGGCGACGAACTGGCCCTGCTGGAGCCGTTCCGCGACCAGTTGCCGCCGCGCCTGTTCACAGAGGAATACAATCCGCCGTCCGTCGAGGAGGCCGGCAACATCCGTTCCAACCTGCGTCGTGGCCTGGAGATCCTGCGCGAGGCCGGCTGGACGGTCCAGGACGGTGTGATGACGAACGCCGAAACGGGGCAGACGCTGGCGTTTGAGATCCTGCTCAGGCAGCCCTCGATGGAACGCCTTACCTTGCCGTATGTCCAGAACCTGAAGCGCATGGGCGTTGAGGCCACGGTCCGGATCGTCGACACCGCGCAGTTCGTCAACCGCGTCAATACGTTCGACTTCGATATGATCTCGGCCATCTGGGCGCAGTCGGACAGCCCTGGCAACGAGCAGCGCGACTTCTGGAGCAGCGAGACCGCCAACGTCGAGGGCAGCCGCAACCTGCCCGGCGTGACCAGTCCGGTGGTCGACGCCCTGGTCGAGGAGGTGATCCGCGCCGATAGCCGGGAGGATCTGGTGACCGCCGTCCACGCGCTGGACCGCGTGCTGCAATGGACCTTCTATCTGGTCCCCCACTATCACGAGGAAAACGACCGGGTGGTGTTCTGGAACCGCTTCGGCATTCCCGAGGTGACGCCGGACAGCGGCGCCGCGGTCATGACCTGGTGGATCGACCCGGAGAAGGATGCCGCCCTGCGGGCGGCCGGCGTGCTGACCGACCGCTGACCGGGAGCACCCACCATGCTGTCCTACATTGTCCGGCGCCTTTTTCTGATCCCGCTCACCCTGCTGGGGATCATCACCATCAACTTCTTCATCGTCCAGATCGCGCCCGGCGGTCCGGTCGAGCAGATGCTGGCCCAGATCCAGGGCACGGACGTGGACGCCACCGCCCGGTTTTCCAGCAGTTCCGGCGGCGATGTCGGCGGGGGAGGCGGGGGAGGCGGGTCCGGCGCGACCGGAGGCGGCGGCAGCAGCAAATACCAGGGGGCACGGGGACTGGATCCCGCCTTCATCGCCGACCTCGAAAAGCAGTTCGGCTTCGACAAGCCGATCCACGAGCGCTACCTGACCATGCTGGTGGACTACGCCAGCTTCGACCTGGGCGAGAGCTACTACCGCAGCACCGGGGTTCTGGCGCTGATCTTCGAGAAGATGCCGGTGTCGGTGTCGCTCGGTGTCTGGTCCACGCTCATCATCTACCTCGTCTCCATCCCGCTGGGCATCGCCAAGGCGGTGCGCGACGGCAGCCGCTTCGACATGGTGACAAGCTGGGCGGTCATCATCGGCTATGCCGTGCCCGGGTTCCTGTTCGCCATTCTGCTGATCGTGCTGTTCGCCGGCGGGCGGTATTTCGATCTGTTCCCCCTGCGCGGGCTGGTCTCCGATAACTGGGAGGACCTGACGTGGGGCCAGCAGATCGCCGACTACGCCTGGCACCTGACCCTGCCGGTCACGGCCATGGTGATCGGCGGCTTCGCCAGCCTGACCATGCTGACCAAGAACTCGTTCCTGGAGGAGATCAACAAGCAGTACGTCATCACCGCGCGGGCCAAGGGCCTGACGGAACGCCGGGTGCTGTACGGTCACGTCTTCCGCAACGCCATGCTGCTGGTGGTCGCGGGGTTCCCGGCGGCGCTGGTGTCGATGCTGTTCACCGGTTCCCTGCTGATCGAGGTGATCTTCAGCCTGGACGGGCTCGGCCTGCTGGGCTTCGAGGCGGTCATCAACCGCGACTATCCGGTGATGTTCGGCACGCTGTATGTGTTCGGGCTGCTGGGGCTGGTGCTGAACCTGATCTCCGACCTGACCTATCACGTCATCGACCCGCGCATCGACTTCGAGAGCCGGGAGGTCTGATCCGGTCGCGACGGGCGTATGATGAGTGGCGCGGGGGCGACGGCGTCCGCGCCCCTTCCCCCGCATCCCGCGACGCGCGCCCATGATTGATCTTCAAGCCCATCGTCGTCGCGATCCGGTCCGGATCGCCCGGAATCAGCTCTAGGTCTTCGGGGAGATCATCACCATGAACGGGATCTCGCCGTGCGCCAGCCGCAGCGCGCCCATGGCGGTCACCACCTTCAGGTCGCGGTTCTTGAACGCCGAGTAGATTTCGTAGCCGATGTCTTCCTTGGGTAGTTCCACATGATCAACGTGCTCCATGAAGCGCGCGATCAGTTCCATGCGGGGCCGGTCGAACAGGGTTTCGTCGGCCTCGAACTCGTAACTGGCGTCCGGACCGTCGGCGGCGTCCATCATCTGGGCCACATAGGTGATGTTGGCCATGGGTTCGGCTATCCTCCTGCATTAAGGTGGATCGGGCGCGACCGCAACGCCGCCGCGCGCCACCTCAAAAAACGCCAAACTAGAGCAGTCGGCCCGACGACTCCAGCCACCAATGCGACGGCGGATCTGGAATTCACGAAACCGAAACAGGATCGGGGTCCGTGCGTTTGGTCACAGCAGTTCTCATTTTGGCCGCGCGGCCTCCGAAGGGGGAGGAGAACAGGCCGGCACTGGCCGCAACCGGTGTTCTCCCTCCATCCTGAGACTTGCTGGTTTGGTCACGGCCCTCTTGCCGGCCCGGTAGGGCGCGCGTATAAACGAGGGAGCGCCTTCGGGCGTGATCGCGCGGGTGTAGTTCAGTGGTAGAACGACAGCTTCCCAAGCTGTATGTCGTCGGTTCAATTCCGATCACCCGCTCCAATTTTGGCAAAAAAACAACGCCCTGCCGGCTTCGGCGGGGCGTTGTCGCGTTCTGGACAGGCGTTTCGCCGCCCCGGCTCACTCCACCCAGGCCACGCGCAGGCTGTTGGTGGTGCCCGGGCGGCCGAACGGCACACCGGCGATCAGCACCAGACGCTGGCCGCTCCGCGCCAAGCCGCGCTCGCGGGCGATCCGCGTGGCGCGTTCGGTCATTTCGGTAAAGCCCTCCGGCTCCTCCATCTCCAGGGCCATGACGCCCCAGACCAGGGCCATACGCCGAGCCACGGCCGAGCTGGGCGTCAGGCACAGGATGGGCACCGACGGGCGTTCGCGCGCCGCCCGCAGCGCCGTGGATCCCGACGTCGTGAAGCTGACGATGAGGGCGGCGGAGAGGGTCCGGGCCACCTGCCGGGCGGCAGCACAGATGGCATCGGCGGCGCTGTTTTCCGGTTCGTGGCGGCCGGCATCGACCAGATCGCGGAAGTGCTCGTCCCCCTCCACCTGGGTGATGATGCGGTCCATGAGGCCCACGGCCGCCACCGGGTATTCGCCGACAGAGGTTTCGGCGGACAGCATGACCGCGTCCGCCCCCTCATAGATCGCGCTGGCCACGTCGGAGGCCTCGGCGCGAGTCGGGGTCGGGGCCTTGATCATGCTCTCCAGCATCTGCGTGGCCACGACCACCGGTGTTCCGGCGGCTCGGCAGGCCTGGATGATGCGCTTCTGGACGATGGGCACCCGTTCCGGCGGAATCTCCACCCCCAGGTCGCCGCGCGCCACCATGACGGCGTCGGACAGTTCGATGATCCGGGTCAAGTCGTCGAGCGCGCTGGGTTTCTCCAGTTTGCTGACGACGGCGGCGCGACCGGCCACCAGCTTGCGGATTTCGGCGACATCCTCCGGGCGCTGCACGAACGACAGCGCCACCCAATCCACGCCCAGATCCAGCGCAAAGGCGAGGTCGGCCCGATCCTTCTCGGTCAGGGCGGAGATCGGCAGCATCACGTTGGGTACGTTCACGCCCTTGTGGTCGGACAGCGCACCGCCGGTCAGAACCCGGGTTTCGATGGCTTCCGCGCCGATGCTCTCGACCCGCAGGCGCAGCTTGCCGTCATCCAGCAGCAGATCGGTTCCGGGTTCGAGGGCAGCGAAGATCTCGGGATGTGGCAGGCGGACCCGGCTGGCGTCTCCCAGGTCCGTCGCCAGATCGAGCCGGAAGGTCTGCCCCGTGGTCAGGCGCGTGCCGCCGCCCAGAAACCCGCCGACGCGCAACTTCGGTCCCTGCAGGTCGGCCAGCACGGCCAGCGGGCGGCCCAGGGTCTCCTCAACCCGGCGCACGGCGTGAAAGCGGCGCTCGTGCTCGGCGTGGGTGCCGTGGCTGAAGTTGAGACGGAACACGCTGGCCCCGGCGTGGGCCAAGGCCTCGATGGTCCCGTCCGTGGTGGTCGCCGGCCCCAGGGTGGCGATGATCTTGGCACAGCGGCAACAGGTCATGCGGCAACACCCCGATCAGGCGGACGATGACGGCTCTCTGGTCGGACGCTCGGGGGGGCGGGCGACGATGCCGGCTTGGTGGGCGCTCCCCCGACGGGCGACCACGATTCCGAATAGAATGACCACGCCGCCGGCCGCCTGCAAGGGGGTCAATGGCTCGGACAGCACCAGCCATCCGAGAAACGCGGCGACGGCGGGCTGAAGCAGCAGGCTGACACTGCCGAACGCGGGCGGCAGATGGGCCAGGGCGAAGGCGATGGCGCCCTGTCCGCCGGCATGGGACAGCCAAGCCAGCCCGAGCAGGATGGCCAGCGCGGACAGCGACGGAATGCCCAGCCCCTCGCCGTTCAGCAGGCTGAACAGCAGCAGCACCCAGGCGGTGTGCAGCGTGCTCCAGGCCATGACGACGGCGGTCGGAAAGCACGACCGGCACCAGCCGATGCCCAGGATGTAGGCGCCGTAAAACACGGCCGTCATCACGCCCAGGCCATCGCCCACAATCTGATCCGGCGCGCCGACGCTCAGGCTGTCGGCGACCAGCAGGGCCACACCGGCCACCGCCGTCAGCAGTCCGCCGACGAACACCCAGGTGGGTCGCTGGCCGAACAGTGCCCAGGCGCCGGCGGTCACGAACACCGGCGCCAGATTGGCCAGCACGGTGGAGTTGGCCACGGACGTGTACTGCAAGGCCCAGTGCCAGCAGGCCAAATCGCCCGAGAAGGCCACCCCCGGCACCGCCAGCATCAGGTGATCGCGCACCGTTTCGGGTTTGGTCTTGCGACGTCCCTCCGAACCGCGCCGCCCCGTCGCCAGCGCCACCGCCATCAGGATCGGCCACGCCAGCCCGGCCCGGTAGAACGCCGTGGCCGTCGGCTCCAGCACCGAGAGCTTGGCGAACACCGGCGAAAAGCCGATCAGTACCGCGCCCAACAGCAACAGCGGCAGGGCGCGGCCCGCCGTGGAATCCTCGCCCAGGACGGCGTTCGCCAGATCTGGGCCTGGACCATGGGACGGCGATTGGGACATGCGGGTGTCGATCTCGCGACGGGATGGAGGGGGCCACTATGCCTGATGTCGGCCCCAAGACAACAGGGCCTCAAGCGGCCCCGGCCACGCTGCCGGACGCCTCGCAGCTGTGCATGACAGACATGCCGAGTCACCACTGGAGTGCATGGCGGATCGGCGCGACAATTAAGGGTCAAGGTGGGCTGGGCCGGCGGTGTCCGAGCCGTCCGGCCCGGCCGTCCCTCCCGGCCGGCGCATGGCCCCGCGCATGGACTGCGGGCCTCCCGACCGAGAGCACAATCAACGGGAGGGTGACATGATCACGCTTCGCGATTGCTGTGGTCTGAGCGACGCGGGAGACGAGGAAGTCGTCGTTGTTGCCAGCCATGAACACCTGCCGCCGGTGCTGGCGGCCGGCAAGACTTACAGCACGCTGACGAAAGCCTGGGGTGCGCCGGCCATCCGGCAGATGATCCTGGATGAATACTGCCGGGCCGGCGCCCAGGGCGATTTGCTGTATGCTGCGCAACTGGCCGAGTTGTACGACAAGGCCAGGACGCTGCATCCGGGCGGCCGGGATCGGCGTCGGCTGCGCCGGCCGGCGGTGCGAGGGCACTGATCGGGTGATGCCGATCAGGTCCCGTGGATCGTCATCCACTTCACCGCCCAGTCGCCGCCGGTGTTGACGATCATCACGCCGGCAAACGGATCGTTGAAGCTGCGGTCCTCGACGTTCATGACGCGGGTGTCGTTGACCGAGACCGACGTGCGCCCGCCGGGATGCCGCGCCCACACCAGAGAGATGGCCTCATCCTTCAGAAACGGTGCGTCGATTTCGGCGCTGTCCAAGAGGCGCGCCGAGCCCCGGCCTGACACGGCGATCAGGTCGATCCGGCCGCGCCGACCGCTTTCGGCCGGTTGCAGCACCAAACGATAGCCGGCATTGCCGGGCTGGTAGACTCCCAGTTCGAGGCCGCCGTCTGCGGCGCCGGGCATGTCGCGCCCGCTGATCTCCGCCTTGAGGCGGAAGGCGTTGGTGATCGACAGATCGGCCACGGCGAGCGCCGGCTGAGTGGGGTCGGGCTGGTTCGCGTCCTGCTGTTGCGACCGGCTTTGCCCCGCTCCCAGGGCCTGTCCGAGCAGCCCACCGACGATCTCCCGCACGACCTCCTCATCACTCGGCCGCGACGAGTCCTGGGCGGGGCGTGCGGCAGCCGTCTCGACCTGCGACCGCAGACCGCGCGTCCAGTCCACCTGCATCGCCCCCTGCCGTACGCGCCAGGGGGCGTCCGGCGTGCCGCTTTGGGAATCGAACGTGTGGTCCATCAGCACGCGCGGCCAGGTCTCGCCGTACCGCCCCGACAGCCCGCGCAGTTCGTCCAGATACCAGGGATCGGCCAGATTCCGCTGCGCGCCCTTGTCGATCAGGCTGTTCAGGTCGCGGATCAGGGCGTCAAGCTTCTCCTGTGGCCCCTGCGCCTCGGCCGGGGTCACGAGAAGGACCAACGCCACGGCGGGCGCGAGCGCGGACAGGACAGGCAGACGGACAGGCATGATCGATCGAGTCCTCCGGAACATTGGGCCGCCGCGGTCATTGTCGACATGACGGACGCCCTTAAGTATCCGACTCATTCTGTCGAATTTGGGACGGCCGACGCGGCCCGAGCGGTATCATACGAAAACCGCTTGATTGGTTCGCGGTCTTCGACCGGCTTTCCGTAGGTTGGGGTGAGGTGCCACGCACCGAACCCCAACGTTTCGGACGATGTTGGGGTTCGCCGCGCTCACCCCAATCTACGCATTGGCGAACGGATCAAACGGACTTCGTATCACAACAACCGCAACTGATCGCCCGGCCGGGGCGGTGGGGCGAAGCGCGTGCAATCCAGATCGTAGCGCCGCTTCGTCAGCCCCAGCCGACGCGCGGCGACGGCGAAGCGGCGGGACAGCAGCGCGGCCTCCGCCCCGGTACCCGTCATACGCTCATGGAACCGCGCGGAGGAGGCCTGCCCACCGCGCACCGCGCCGATCCGGCTCATCACCCGGCGAGCGCGGCCCGGCGCATGGGCCTCCAGCCAGTCCCGGAACAGGCCCTCGACCTCGCCCGGCAGGCGCACGACGATGTAATCCGCCTGCCGGGCCCCGGCCTCGGCGGCGGCCTCCAGGATGCGTTCGATTTCCGGGTCGGTCAGGCCGGGGATGACCGGCGCCACCATCACCGAAACCGGCACGCCCGCCGCCGCCAGCGTCCGCACCGCCCGCACCCGCGCGGCCGGAGGACTGGCGCGCGGCTCCAGTCGGCGCGCAAGGTCGCGGTCCAGCGTGGTGACGGACAGCGCCACGGCGGCCAGATCGCGGGCCGCCATGTCGGCCAGAATGTCCGCGTCGCGCTCGACCATGGCCGACTTGGTGGTGATGGTGACCGGATGATGGAAGGCCGACAGCACCTCCAGCACGTGTCGCATCAAGCCGAAGCGCCGTTCGACCGGCTGATACGGATCGGTGTTGGTGCCGATGGCCAGGGGCGCGGGACGATAGCCCGGCTTGCGCAGCTCCGCATCCAGCAGCGCGGCGGCGTCGGGCTTCATGAACAGCCGCGTTTCGAAGTCCAGGCCCGGCGACAGCCCCAGATAGGCGTGTGTCGGCCGAGCATAACAATAGGCGCAGCCGTGCTCGCAGCCCCGGTACAGGTTGAGCGAGCGGTCGAACGGCACGTCGGGCGAGGTGTTGCGGGAGATCACCGAGCGGCTGGCGTCCACCTCCACCCGCGTCTCCGGCGCCGGCAACGGACCCCAGCCATCGGGGTCGCCGTCATCGCGCGGGGCCAGCGTGCCCCAGCCGTCGTCCTCGACCTCGTGGCGCACGGGCTCATAGCGGCCGTCCGGGTTGGACAGCGCGCCCCGGCGGGCGGGCGGCGGCGGGTTCGAGGGCGGGCTCATGACGCCATGATGCGCCAAGCGCGGAACACTTCAAGAACAAAGTGCCCGATCCGCCGTGACCCCCGGACGGCAGGCGTCCGCGTCGGCCCGCGCCTGAAAAAAGCCCCGCCGCATGAGCGACGGGGCTAAGGCCCAGCATGAGGAGATGCCTGATCGACCACGGAAATCGAAAAATCCGATGTCTCGACTAGACCTACGAGTCATCGCGCGAAACGCGCCTCGATGCAAGCTGGCCGTCCGGTATAGACCGTCCGATCAGGTTCCCTCGTTTCGGCAGACCTGGAAGTGTGATGGAATTACAAGGCATTGCGAAGCGACGCAGGGGGCGGCGGCGGGGCCGCTTGACGGGGCTTCCGGGGCCGGTGACGGCGGCTCCCCGTCTGCCGGGGCCGCCATTTCCGCCGCGACTCCAGACCCGTTGCCCTCCGGCATTGACCGCCACCGTCGATGCTTTAAACACGAACGCTGGCAGCCAGACGAGAAATGCACTTCCGCCTCCTTACGGGCGAGATGGACAGGGGATACGCCATGGCGAGCATCGTTCAGCTGAAGGTCGCGCTGCGGGACGTGCGCCCCCCGGTGTGGCGGCGCATTGAGGTTCCCAAGGATTGTACGCTGGGTGATCTGCACGATGTCATTCAGGCTGCCATGGGGTGGAGCGACTGTCACCTGCACGACTTCGAGATCGCCGGCCGGCATTACAGCGCCAACAGCTTCAGGCTGGAAGACACCTTTGGGGAGACGGTCCACGATGCGGATCGGTACCGGCTGGAAACGCTGCTCAAGCAGGGGGTCAAGTCGTTCTCCTACACCTACGACTTCGGCGACGACTGGCTCCACAAGATCACGGTCGAGAAGGCGCTGGAGGCCGAGCCCGACGCCGACTATCCGCGCGTGGTGAAGGGCAAGGGCGCCTGCCCGCCGGAGGATGTCGGTGGCCCGCCCGGATACGACATGTTCCGGGACGTCATCGCCGATCCCGACCACCCCGAGCATGAAGAGATGCTGGAGTGGGCCGGCGTGGACGCCGAGGACTTCGACGACACGGCCTTCGACATGGCCGTGGCCAACCTGCGGCTGGAACCGCTGCGTGCTTCCCGCCGCAAGAAGACGGCGTCCAAGCCCAAGGCCAAGCCCAAGACCCCCAAGACCGCCTCATCCCCCCGGACAAAGAAAGCGAAAGCCCCTGAACTGCCTATGGAGACCCCCGGGGAACCGGATGACAGCCCCGATGCCCTGATCGACGGTGTTCTGGTGCCGCTGCGGGACGCGCCGGACACCGGGACCCTGCCCGTGCGCGTGCTGCGCGGGCTGGTGGCGCATCCGGGCCTGGCCTTCCGCCTCGTTCATCGCGTCCTGACCGCCGACGCCCCGGACCTGGCCGAGCAACGCCTCTGCGTTCTGCTGCTGGACGAGGCGCGCATGGACGCGGAAGGAAACGGCGCGCGCGGCCAAGCCTTTCTGACCGCCTTCCAGAGCGCCATTGAGAACCGCATGGCCAACGACAGGGCCACCTTGGCCGGCGTTCACAGCCTCGCGGTGGCCTACGTCCGCGCCGGCCTGACCGCGCCGGAGGCGCTGAGCGCCCTGGGGGTGGCGGGCGATCTTGGCGGCCTGACCGATCTGGCCGAGTTGGGCGATCCGGAGGACCTGGAGAAAGTCCTGGACCAGGACCTTGGCGACGCGCTGAGCGAGTTGGACGACCCCTATCAGCTCTATTGCGCGTTTCAGGAAATGCTGGCCGGCCTGCCCAACCCGGCCAAGGGACATATGGCGGGCCTGATCGCCCGGCGATCCGAGGCCATGATTCCCCGGCTGTGCCTGTACTGGCTGCTCGATCCGGTGGCCGAGATCCGGCTGGCGGCGGCCGAGGCCCTCGCCGAGCGCCTGTCCAACGCCCCGCTCGAGCGGTCGTTGATGGCCCTTCTGGTCACCGCGCGCCGCTGGATGCCGCCGGACGCGGCGCGGGACGCGCTCGACCGCGCGGTTGCGAATGCTCGCGCCGGGCTCACCACGGTCGATGCCGGCATGGGACCCGAGGAGGTCTCTGTCGTCGAGGGCATCGCCACGTCGATCCCCGATGGCTCCGGCGCCCAGCAGTTCGGCGCCCTGGTCCGGCGGGGAGAGCGGGTTGGGTTGGCGATGGTGTTGCTGAAGACCGGCCATGGGGTGAAGGACGCCTTCGTGCTCGAGGAGAGCCCGGAGGAGATCCGCGACATGTTCGAAAGGATGCAGGACGCGGCGGACAGGCGGACGAACCTGGACGCCCTGGGCGTCGCGGTGGGCGCCGCGCTGGGCGAGGGGGGGGGCTTGGGCCGCCCGCCCGCGCCGGGCCTGCTGGATGTGCTCGACCTGCTGCCCCTCGACAGTTTCGATCCGCTGCCGGCCACGCCCGAAGCCTGGGCGGAGCGGGTCGATCCGGACGGCGCGGTGGCCCAGGCCAGCGCGCAGAAGCGCGGCCGGTTGGTCAACGAAAGCGAAACCTGGCTGGACGAGTTCGCGATGATCGACAGTTGGTTCGAGACCGGCGGCGATCTGGAGACCGCCGTGATCGAGGCGACGTCGGAGACGGCGGCGCGGCGCGTGGTGTTCAACCATCTGGAGGAACGGCGTGCGTTCTGGGCCGAGCAGTGCTTCCGGGGTGCCCTTGTCCTGGCCAGCGATGAGCTTCCCCGCCATGCCCAGTCCTTCACGGCGGTCGGGCTGGCGCTCCTGGATGGCCGCCCGCTCAAGAAGATTCCCATCATGGACTGGATCGTCGAGGCGACGCTGGACGCCATCATTGATGACGGGCGATCCGACGGCTCGCCGGTCGACGACCCGGATCTCGGGCCGGGCGATTTTGATCTGGATGCGCTGGCGGCCCAGGCGCCCCCGCCCGACACGGACGCCATTGACCGCCTGGAGGATTTCCTGGAGCGCGAGGACACACCCGAGCACACCATGAACCTGTCAGGTCTTGATGGGTATCTGTTCTCGGTGGCCATTCCCGAGCCCGCCCCGCCCGTGCAGGAATGGCTGCCGATGATCTGGGATGGCCATCAGCCCCCGATGAGCGACCCGGAGGCGATGGGGGACGCGCTCAACACCATTCTCGGACGGTACACTCAGATCAGAACCGGCCTCGATACGCAGGATCGCGGTCTGGGCGCGATCATCTGGAGTGACGACGACGGACACCGGCATGTCACCGACTGGGTCCGGGGATTCGTCGAGGGCATGCAGATCTTCGAGGAGGAATGGGACCCGCTCGTCCGGCGCGCCCCCGAGCCGGTGGGACTGCTCGTGCTCGGTGTTGACGATCCGACCATGCCGCCACCGCCGGAGATCCCACCCCAGGAACTGGCCGCGATCAGGAAGGGGCTGCCCGACCAGGTGCTGTCCATCGCCCGCACCCTGTGGCACGCCGCCCATCATGACACGACGCCCGTCCGCGCGGGTCCCAAGGTCGGCCGCAACGATCCCTGCCCCTGCGGGTCCGGCAAGAAGTACAAGAAATGCTGCGGGCAGTGATCTGCGCGCAAACCCATCAGATGCAAAGGACTCCGTCATGTCCCTGGCCCGGGCCATTCCCACCACCATCATCACCGGCTTCCTGGGGGCCGGCAAGACCACGCTGATCCGCCACCTGATGGCCAACGCCGGCGGTCGTCGCATCGCCCTGGTTATCAACGAGTTCGGTGACGTGGGCATGGACCGCGAGATCCTGTCGGCCTGCGGCATCCAGGGCTGCGGCGATGACGACATCGTGGAACTGGCCAACGGCTGCCTGTGCTGCACGGTGGCCGACGAGTTCCTGCCCACCATGGAGGCGCTGATCCACCGCGCCGATCCGCCCGACCACATCGTGATCGAGACGTCGGGGCTGGCGCTGCCGAAGCCGCTGGTCCGGGCCTTCACTTGGCCGGAGGTGCGCTCCCGCGTGACCGTGGACGGTGTGGTGGCGGTGATTGACGGGCCGGCGGTGGCGGCCGGCCTGTTCGCCGAGGATCCGGCGGCGGTCCAGGCGTTGCGGGCGGCCGACGCCGCCGTCGACCACGAGAACCCGCTGGAGGAGGTCTACACCGACCAACTGCTGTGTGCCGACATGGTCCTGGTCAACAAGGCGGATCTGCTGGACGAGGCCACCTTGGCGGCAACGCTGGAAACCGCGAGGGCCGGCGCGCGCGACGGTGTGCCGGTGCTGGCCTGTCGCAACGGCACCGTCGATCCGGACGTTCTGCTCGGCCTAAACTTGGCGGTTGAGTCGGACCTGGAGGCGCGGCCGACTCATCACGACGGTCCCGAGGGCCACGACCACGACGACTTCGAAAGCTATGCCCTGCCCATGCCGCCCGTGGATTTGGGTCATGAGGGACCTCAGGCGGTGGCCGACGCGCTGGTTCCGGCGGTACGGGACGGCCGCGTGCTGCGCATCAAGGGCGCGCTCGACGTGCCGGGCAAGTCCATGCGGCTGTTGGTGCAGGGTGTGGGGCCGCGCGTCCAGGCGCACTACGACCGGCCCTGGCGGACCGGCGAGCCCCGGGCCGGAACACTGGTGGTCATCGGGTTGAAAGGGCTGGACGCCGAGGGCCTGAGCCGGTCCCTGGCCGCCGCTGTGGCCGGCGGAGGGGCCGGCCCTTGACACACAGCGCCGATCCATGTCGCCAAAGACGTGGCTCTGTTCATTCGAATGCCGAGCGCGGGGCGGCCGCAGTTCTCATTTTGGCTGGACGACCACGGACCGAACAGCGCCGCTCGGACTCCTCCCCCCGAAGGCTATCCGATTCACATATCTTCACTTATGCTCGTCATTGCGAGGAGTGAAGCCCAAATAGAATATCCGGCTTATCCCCCTGGGTCCGGTTGGCGCAGCCGGTGGTGGGTCCAGCTCGTACGTCCCCCACGTCAAGGGGATCCCGGAAACAGGGGGATAAGCCTTTAAAATATATGGGGCACTCCAGGGCGGATATCGCGCTTTTCGCCCTGGATGGCTTCACCCTCGTCTTGCGACGAGGGTTCGCCCTCAGGACTCCCCTCGTTTCTTGAATATGCAATTCAATCAACAGGGTATCGCGCAGGCCGATGTCGTGAAACCCATTGATTTTGCGGCCCTTTTCCGAAATGAGGGGGTCGCAATGGCGAGCCACAGTGTCGCGCGAGCGAAGAGCCGCCGCTTCGGCGGGAAGAAGAGTGAATATGATAGCCCCCGAAGGGGGGAGGAGAACAGGCCGGCACCGACCGCAACCGGTGTTCTCCCTCCATCCTGAGACTTGCTGCTGGGCGGCAGGTCCCTGTGCATTTGGGCGCGCGTTCGTTAAGATGCCGTACCACCTTGTTCCTTAGGTTGGGATGCTCGATGACCGCCTCGCCCCGACAGGTCCGTCCGACATCCGCTCGCCAGGAGTCAGGCGCCGACCCTGGAAAGAAGAAGCCCGGGCTTGTCCGCTCGGTGGCCATGCCGCTGTTTCTCGCCTCGTCACTGGCGCTTCTGGCGCTGTACGTTTATTGGGGCGTGGGCCTTTACCGCTCCATGAATGACGAGGTCCAGTATCGGGCCGAAACCCTGATGGAAGAGCGGCGCAGCTACATCCGCGCCCTGGTCGAGTCCGCCGTCCATGCCGCCGAACACCAAAGGCTGACCGTCGAGGCGCGGCTGCGCCGGGTCATCCGCGAGCGCGTCAAAGGGGCGTTGGCCATCGCCGACCACCTGTGGCGGGGGCGCCCCGCCGGTACCACGGACGCCGAGGTCGCCGCGACCCTGCGCGAAACGCTGCGGTCGATGCGCTTCGACGACGGGCGCGGCTATTTTTATGTGTTCGATGTCGAGACCGGCGAGGGCATTCTCCACGCCGCCATGCCCCAATTGGAAGGCAAAGACCTGCGCACCGTGCGCGACCCCAACGGGCGCCCCATCGTGCCCAGCATGATCGAGATGATCCGGGACCAGGGCGAAGGGTACTATGCCTATTCCTGGCACCACCCCAACAAGCCCGGAGACGCCCACCAAAAGGTCTCGTACGTCGGTTATTTCGAGCCCCTGGGCTGGGGCATCGCCAGCGGCGACTACATCGAGGATATGATCGCCGACACCAAGGCGGAGACACTCGCGCAACTGCGCGCCATCCATTTCGGGGACGATGGCTACATCTTCGCCGGCACCTGGGACGGGCTCAGCCTGCTCGGACCCCACGAGGGCGAGACCGTGTGGGATGTCACCGATCCAAATGGCGTCAATGTGGTCCAGGACCTGGTGTCCGCCTCCCGATCCGGCGGCGGCTTCGTCTCCTACCTGATTCCCTTCGCCGAAGACGAAACCGAGGCGGTTCACAAGCTCAGCTACGTGCTGCCGGTGCCGGAATGGGAATGGTACATCGGCGCCGGCGTGTCCATCGACGATATCGCCGCGTCAATCGACGCCATCCGCGCCGAAAGGCGGCGGAACGTGATCAAACACCTCACGCTGGGCAGCGGGCTCGTGCTGCTGCTGGCCACCGCCAGCTATGTCATCTCCGTCCGCGTGGCCCGCCTTGTTGGCCGGGACATGAAGAGCCTTCTGTCGTTTCTGGCGGATGACGGGCGCCATCCGGAGACCCTGGATCCGGAGGCCATGAATGGGGCCGAGGCTCACCGGCTCGCGGAGGCCGTGCGAGACATGGCGGCGCGACGCGACGCGGCGGAATCCGCACTGGAACGCCAGACCCGCAGCCTGGAGAAGTCGAACGCGGATCTGGAGCGGTTCGCCTACGTGGCTTCGCACGATCTTCGCGAACCCTTGCGCATCATTTCCAGCTATGTCGGCCTGCTGCGACGCCGCTATCACGGGCGCCTGGACGCCGATGCCGACACCTTCATCGACTACGCCAGTCAGGGTGCGCGGCGTATGCACGATATGATCGGCGATCTGCTGGAATACGCGCGGGTCAAGACCGTCGGGCTGCCCTTTGCCACCGTGCCGCTCGGCCCGGTCATCGACGAGGCCGTCTCCAACCTCGCCGAGCGCATTCGCGAAACGGGGGCCACCGTTGATTTGGTTCCCACGACGTGCGGCGTGCGCGGCAAGGAAACCCTTCTGGTGCGCCTGTTCCAGAACCTGCTGGAAAACGCGCTGAAGTACAGGCATCCCGAGCGCCGCCCGCATGTGCGCATTTCCGCTCGCGTCGAGGCCGGGCAGTGCATCGTGTCGGTGGCCGACAACGGCCTGGGCATCGATCCCGTGTTCCACGACCGCATTTTCGAGATCTTCCAGCGGCTGCATCCGGGCGATATGTACCCCGGAACCGGGGTCGGCCTGAGCATCTGCCAAAGCATCGTCGAGACCCACGACGGCCGCATCTGCCTGGACTCGGAACCGGGTCAGGGCACGACGTTCCATGTTGCCCTGCCGCTGGCGCCGCCGGACGGCTGACGGCGCGGCCGAACCCTGATCACGACGCGACGCGTACGGCGTTGCGGCCGGAGGCCTTGGCCGCGTACAGGGCTTGGTCGGCACGCGACACCCACTCCTCCACCGTCTCGCCCGGGCGGCGTTCGGCGGCGCCCAGGCTGATGGTGACGGCCCCGACCTCGGGCATTGGTGTTTCGGCGAGCGCCAGCCGCAGTGTCTCCGCCAGTTGTCCGGCACCGTCGCTGTCGGTGCCGGGCAGGATGACGAGGAACTCCTCGCCGCCCCAGCGCGCCAGCAGGTCGGTTTCGCGCACGCGCGCGTCCAGGCGCTCCACAACCTCGCGCAGCACCCGGTCCCCGACCGGATGGCCGAAGCGGTCGTTGACGGCCTTGAAGTGGTCCACGTCGGCCATGATGACCGAAACCGGCGTGTTCATGCGGTCGGCGCGGCGCGCCTCCTGCTCCAGGACCCGGTCGGCCTGCTGGCGGTTGTTGGCGCCGGTCAGCACATCATGGGTGGCCTTGTGCTCCAGTTCCGCCATCAGTTCTCGTTGGTGCGTGACGTCGACGATCATGGTCAGAAGGTAGTGAGTCGTGCCACTGTCGATCAGCTCCGCAGACAGTTCGCCGACGAACAGGCCGTCGTCTGACCGGATAAAGCGGTGTTCGATGGGTCTCCGCTTGGGAGACTCCATAAGAGCCTTGATCGTCGCGTCGCGGATGGCGTGGGTCGGAAACAGGCCGAGATCCACGGTGGTCTGGCCGATGACCGACGCGCGGTCCCGTCCAAAAACGCGCAGGAAGGCCGCATTGGCGTCGATCACGCGCCCGGTCTCGGGGTCGGTGATGGCCATCAGGGTGGCGTTGTTGGTGAAGGCCTTCTCGAACTTCTCCTTGGACAGCGCCAGTTCGGACAGGTCGCGGCTGGCGGTGAAGAACGCGGGCGCGTTGTTCCAGGTGCCCAACGCGATCCGGGTTTCGGTCGGAATCCGACACCCGTCGCGGGTGACAAGGGGCATGGTCAGCGTATCCACCATGCCGGCGAGCATGTCGTCCAGGTCCGAGTCCGCCTCTTTCCGGTGTTCGGCGGGATGCAGCACGACCATGGATTGGCCCAGCAGATCCTCGCGCGACCAGCCCAGGCGATCCAGCAGGGTGCCGTTTACCTCGACAATGCAGCCGTTCATGTCCACCACGGCCAGCAGGTCGCACGACAGTGAGAAATAGGCGTTCAGGTTGGCGAGACTGCGGCGCACGGCCTGATCCGACCGCTTTTGCAGAGAGATGTCGCGGCCCACCTCCACGACCCCGACAATCGCTCCGGCTTCGTCGATGCCCGGAGAGGCACGCAATGACCAGGTCCGTCCGTCCGGCGTGGTGTGCTCGGCCTCGGCCGGTTCGCCGGTCTCGAACACCTGCAGCACCGGGCAGTCGGGGCACGGCGCGTCGCGCTCCGCCCAGATGCGGAAGCAGTCGCGTCCGATCAGGTCGCCCGGAGGGGCGCCGACCGAGCGGGCGGCGGCGGCGTTGGTCCAGGTCACACGCAGATCGTCCTGTTCATAGTACGCGACCATGTCGGAGATACTGCCCAGGATCAGCGCCTTCTCGCGTTCGCTCTTTCGCAACGCTCGCTGCGCGTGTTCGCGCTCCGTAACGTCCACCAAGCCGACGATCAGTCCGTCGACGACGCCGGCGGCATCCAACACCGGCTGGACGCTGATATCCCAGTACGAGGTTCCTTCATCCTGGGTGTCGGCGGCCGGAAACGGTGTGGCGGTGGCGGCATAGGGCGCGCCGCTCGCCAACACGCGCCCGAACACGGCCAGGGCGTCCGGCCCCGGGGGCGCGGTGAACGGTTCCCGGCCTACGGCAGTGTTCACGGGGCTCCCGAAGCGTCGGGCGAAGGTGTCGTTGACGCGCAGGATCCGGAGGGACCGGTCCAGGTGGGCCACGGCGAACACGCTTTGTAGGAAAAACCGGTCCAGAAGGCTGCTGGTCTCGCGGAGGTTGCGTTCGGTCTCGACGCGGCCACCGATGTCGTGGATCACCGTAATGACGCCGACCCGATGGGCGCCGTCCATCACCGGATCCTTGCGAGCGCTGACCCAAACGAGCCCGTCGCGGGTGGTCAGCAACTGGTCGCGGACAACGGTACAGCCGGTGTCCAGAACGGTTCGGTCACCGTCCTCGAACGTCTCCGCCACCTCGGCCGTGAACAGATCGCCGTCGGTTCGGCCCAGGATGCGATCAACCGGACGGCCGATCATTCGCGCCATCGCCGCGTTGACGAAGCGCACCACCAGGGACTCGTCCTTGATGGCCACCATGTCGCCGGTGGCGTCGAGCGCGGCCGACAGTAGCGCGACCGAGCGCCAGAACGTCTTCTGGATCGGCTGGCCGGGAGCCCCCTCACCATCCCGGGGCCGACCGGTGTGGATCTCACCCATGGCCCGGTCTCCCTGAAACCCTTTCCGATCCGGCGCGACGCGCCGACAGGGGCGCCGCGCCGAAGTCTACACAATAATATAGCGCGACCGCGCGCCCATGTCATTCAAAATTGTAAAAGACGCGGTCATTTGTAAGAAATACAATCTTTTGATCCAAAGAAGGGGAGCAAAGAAGCGCTTTATTCAATTAAAATTCTCCGCGTTTATAATAGGGCCTGAAAATGCACTGCTTTTTCTGTTCGCACGTGGGGCGGGGCACGTTCTTTCGAAGGGGTCGTCTCACCTCTCCTGATAGGGCCCGGACTTCCCTCCTGTCTTTATCACAAGCCTGACATGCTCAATCCGCATGCCCTTGTCGACCGCCTTGCACATGTCGTAGACCGTCAGCGCCGCGACCGAGACGGCTGTCAGGGCCTCCATCTCGACCCCGGTGCGCCCGGTGATCCGGCAGGTGGCGGTGATCTCGACGGCGTGTTCGGCCTCGTTCAGGGCGAGGTCGACGGCGACCGACGTCAGCGCCAGCGGGTGGCACAGCGGGATCAGGTCGGCGGTGCGCTTGGCGGCCATGATGCCCGCCAGCCGCGCCACCGCCAGCACATCGCCCTTGCCGACCCGGTTGTCGCGGATCAGGGCGATGGTCTCGGGCGCCGCCGTCACACGGCCCGCCGCGACGGCCTCCCGCGCCGTCTCAGCCTTGGCGGAGACGTCCACCATGACGGCGTTGCCCTGTGCATCGAAGTGCGTGAAGCTCATGGTCTGCCTCTTTCCTGCCGCATGGGGAGGTATACCTTATAGCAGGGAATGGGCGCTGCCGACCCATGGGGTGACATCGCCCGCCCGGACCCCTGCGCCCTGAGCCCCGAGCCTTGGCGTGGACACGCGGGCGGCGGCGCGGCGCGTGGTCGCACCGAGCCCGCTGGCGGATTCATGAACCAAGGACCCCGACCCTCATGCGCAATGCCCGGTGCCGAACGGTCGCCTTCCTCTGCCTTGCCTGTCTGGCCGGTTTGTTCGTCCGTCCGGACGCGCTCGCCCAGGATGGCGGCGCGGATCCCGGCGTGGTGATCGGAGATACGACGACCATACAGCTCATCGGCGACCCCGCCACGTCCTACGGGCGGGGGCGGGACCTCGTTGCCGGCTACATCGACATGGCCGGCGGGGTGATGGGCAGCAAGCCGGTGCGCATCGTCGCCCAGGACTCCGGTGGCACGGCCGACGGCGCCACGCGGGCCATCGAGTCCCTGCGTGAACAGGGTGCCGTGCTTTTCATGGGCGGACTGGTGGCGGACGCCACCCTGGCGGCGGCCCGGGCAGCCGCGCCGGCGCCCTTTGTCGCCGTCGATGCCCGCCTGCCGGCGGCTCTGATCGCGGATCAGCCCAACCTGTTCCAGATCGGGCCGTCGGCGGAAGCCCTTGGGCGCGCCCTGGCGGCGGAGGCGGCGCGCACCGGCGCCACCCGCTGGGGTGTGGTGGCTCAGGACGACTATTTCGGCCGCGCCCTCGCCCATGCCTTCTGGCGCGCGCTGCGGGCCGCGCGGCCGGAGATCGAACTGGCCCTGGAATCGTACGTGCCCACGCTGTCGGGGTCGGTCGCGCCGGCCGTCGAGCAGGTCACGGCGGCGCGGCCGGAGGGTCTGCTGTTGGGGCTGCGGGACGTCGATCTGGTGGCCTTCGCGCGGGCGGCGCGGGGCGGCGCCCTGGACGGCGCGGTGGTCATGGCCCCCCACGTTGGTACGCCGGAGATGCTGGGCGCCCTGGGTGCCGAGATCGCTGAGGGGTGGGTGACCACCGGTGCTCCGTGCTGCGAGGTGGGCGGACAGCCGCACCGGGCCTTCGCCGAGGCCTACCGCGCCGCCCATCCCGATGGGGCGACGCCGACGGCCTCCGCGCTGTATGGCTATGTCGCCATGACTGCCCTGGCCACGGCCCTGGACGAGGCGTGGTCCGTCAAGCCGGATCGCCTCACCGTCGCGCTGGCGGGCCTGAGCCTGTCCACGCCCATCGGGCCGATGCGGTTCGACCCCGACACGCGCCAATCGACGCTGCCCTTCTGGGTGGGCCGGGTCAGCGGCGGGCGCTTCGTGGACGCCCGGCCCGTCGATCCGGCGGTGCTCCACGGCCAGTAATCCGCCCGCAAACAGGGAGCCCCTGCGTCATGACGACCACCACCCCAGAAACCATCGACGACACCGTCGACGACACCAACGACCGCCACAGCGCCAAGATGCGCAAGAAAAAGGCCGCACGGGATCGCCTGATGGCCGACAAGGCCGGCGAAAAGGGCCTGCTGATCGTTCACACCGGCCCCGGCAAGGGCAAAAGCTCGGCCGCCCTGGGCATGGTGCTGCGCTGCATCGGCCACGGCATGCCGGTGGGCATCGTTCAGTTCATCAAGGGGGCCATGGACACCGCAGAGCGGTCGGTCCTGGAAGGATTCCCGGATCTCGTGACCGTCCGCGCCCTGGGTGAGGGCTTCACCTGGGAAACCCAGGACCGGGCCCGCGACGTGGCGGCGGCCGAACGGGCCTGGGCGGTTGCCGCCGACATGATGGCCGACCCGAAAATTGCCATGGTGGTGCTTGATGAACTGAACGTCGTGCTGCGATATGGCTACCTGCCGGTGGCGTCGGTGCTGGAGGCCATCGCCGCGCGTCCCCCCCTGCAACACGTGGTGGTCACCGGCCGCAACGCCGACGACGCCCTGATCGAGGCCGCTGACCTGGTGACCGAGATGAAACTGATCAAGCATCCGTTCCGCGCCGGCGTGAAGGCGCAGAAGGGGGTTGAGTTCTGAAGCGAATCCCGAGCGATCCGGAACGAATCGCGACGATGATTTGCTGTGATACCAAATGGCCAGGGCACGATGGGGGACTCAAAATGAACGCAACGCTCCCGAGGCGCCCGAGCCGGTCCCATCCGCATCCAGAGGGAGAGAGCCCCGTGACCCGCCGCGTTGTCTCACACCGTCCGTTGGCCCAGGGCCTCGCGCTGACCGCCGCCCTGTGCCTTGCCGGCGCGAGCCCGGCCGTCGCCCAGGGAACGGGCGGCGCCGGAGCCGGCCAGCCGGTGCCACTGCTGCCGCCGTCGGTGGACAGCGGCACCCTGGATCCGACCCAGGGAGAGTTGGTGCGGCCGGGCACGCCGGGCTTCGATGCGCCCCCGTCGACCGCGGAGTCCATGTCGGGGCAGGCGTCCGATCTGGGACCACCGCGCGAGGTCGGGCCGCCCCCCGGCGCCTCGACCGTTCCGATGACCGGCGATCCGGCCCTGCCGCCACCAGAGGCGCCGCCGATGCCCGAGACCGGACCCGCCGTCATGACGTCCCAGGCCGGCTCCGGTGCCGTCTCCCACGGCAGCACCGCGCCCGCCGATGCCGAGGTGATGGCCCGGGCCCGGGGCGCGCTCGCCGACGCAACCACGGCGGTGTATGACCTGCGCTGGACCAGTGGCTTCACGGACGGACTGAACGACCTGCTGTCGCGGGCGCGGGCCGTCGTGGTGATCCCCAGCTTCTTCAAGGCCGGGTTCTTCGTCGGCGGGGCCTACGGCTCCGCCCTGCTCCTGGTTCGCGACGAGGCGGGCGCGTTCTCCGACCCGGCCTTCCTGACACTGACCGCCGGCAGCCTGGGCTTCCAGTTCGGGGCCCAGGACAACAGGGTGCTGCTGCTCATCATGACGGACGACGGACTGCGGGCCATCCTCGACGACGGGTTTAAGATGGAGGCCGGGGCCAGCGTGACCTTCGGCATCGGCGGCGGCGTGTCCACCGGCAGCACCACCGACGTCAACCATGACATCATCGCCTTTTCGCACAGCAAGGGCCTGTTCGGGGGCGGCGGGCTGGAAGGCTCGGTGTTCGAGCCGCGCCACGACTGGAACGCGGCGTTTTATACGACGCCGGGCATCACGCCCTCGCAGATCGTTCTGGAGCGCCGGGTCTCCAATCCGGAATCGCGGCCCCTGATCGAGTCCCTGACCGCCGCCGCGCCGCCCCAGTGAGGGAGGTTGATCGGCTCCATGCCGTGCGCGGCCGGCGGCCGGCGCGGGCGGTGATGCTCCAGGGCACGGGCTCCGACGTCGGCAAGTCCGTGCTGGCGGCGGGCCTGTGCCGCTGGCTGGTCCGCCAGGGGCTGAGCGTGCGTCCCTTCAAGCCGCAGAACATGTCCAACAACGCCGCCGTCACCCGGGAGGGCGGCGAGATCGGCCGCGCCCAGGCGCTCCAGGCGCGGGCCTGCGGCGTGGCGCCGTCGGTTCACATGAATCCGGTGCTGCTGAAGCCGCAGACCGACGTCGGCAGCCAGGTGGTGGTTCGGGGCGAGGTGTGGGGCAACGCGTCGGCGCGCGACTACACGGCCCTGAAACCGCGATTGATGGACGCGGTCCTGGACAGCTTCGCCCGCCTGCGCGCCGAGGCCGATGTTGTGGTCGTCGAGGGCGCCGGCAGCGCCAGCGAGGTCAACCTGCGCCCCGGCGACATCGCCAACATGGGCTTCGCCGTGGCCACCAACACGCCCGTGGTGCTGGTCGGCGACATCGACCGGGGCGGGGTGATCGCCTCCCTGGTCGGCACCTGGACGCTGTTGCCCGAGGCCGAGCGGGCCTTGCTGCGCGGCTATCTCATCAACAAGTTCCGGGGCGACCCCACCTTGTTCACCCCGGCCACGGACATCATCGCGGATCGAGCCGGCGGGCTGCCCTGTCTGGGCGTGGTGCCGTGGTTCGAGCGTGTTCGCGATCTGCCGGCGGAGGACGCCGTGGCGCTGGACGCGCCGCCGGCGGCACGGACGGACGCGCCGCTGAGGGTGGGTGTGTTGCGGCTGTCGCGCATCGCCAACTTCGACGACATCGACCCACTGACCGCCGAGCCCGACGTGTCGGTGGCGTTCATCCAGCCGGGGCAGGCGGTGCCGGGAGACCTGGATTTGTTGATCCTGCCCGGATCGAAGGCCACGCTGGCCGATCTGGCGTGTGTCCGTGCCCAGGGCTGGGATGGGGACGTGCTGGCTCATCACCGGCGCGGCGGGGCGGTGCTGGGCCTGTGCGCCGGCTATCAGATGCTGGGGCGGGCGGTGCGCGATCCCGACGGTATCGAGGGGCCGCCGGGGGAGGCCCCGGGCCTGGGCCTGCTCGACGTCGAGACCGTGATCGGCCCGAGCAAAACCCTGCGCGAGGGGCCATGGGGCTACGAGATGCACATGGGGGTGACCGACGGTCCCGACGCCGGGCGGCGCTGGCCCGGCGGCATGGCCGATCTGGAGGCGGTGGCCGCGCTGGGCGCCGCCAGCCCGGACGGCCGCGTCCTGGGGTGCTATCTGCACGGCCTGTTGCACCGGGACGCCACCCGCGCGGCGCTGCTGGCCGGACTGGCTCCGGGGCGGACGGCCGGTCCGGCCTTCGAGACCCGGGTCGAGGGCGCCCTGGAGGCGCTCGCCGATCATCTGGCCGCGCACGTCGACCTGCCGGTGCTGGTGCTGGGGGGCGACAGCGGGGGACCCTGACGTCGGACGGGTTCGCGCCGAAGGCTCAACCCGCCGTGTGCGGCGTTCCTCGCGGCGGGTTGCCCCGCTGCGCGGGGCGAATCCGCCCTACAGGGTTCAACTAGCGTGATCCGTCGGGCGGGTTCGCGCCCCAGGCGCAACCCGCCGCGTGCGGCGTTCCTCGTGGCGGATTGCCCCGCTTCGCGGGGCGAATCCGCCCTACAGGGTTCAACTGGCGTGATCCGTCGGACGGGTTCGCGCCGCCGGCACAACCCGCCGCGTGCGGCGCCGCCCGAACACCCAACCCCGAACGAAACAGGGCCGCACCCGAAGGCGCGGCCCCTGCAATCCGTTCGGTGTAGTCTGATCAGTCGGAAAGGTTGTCGCAGAACTCTTCCAGCCAAGCCTGTCCACGCTCGGCCTGGGCGATTTCCAGATCCAGCCAAGCCTGGAAGGGGCCGCCGACCTCGCCGTGGGCGCGGCGCAAGTCGAGCAGGCGGTTCAATTCGGTTTCGCGCGCGTCCAGCAGCAGGTCGGCCTGGGCGCGCTGATCCTCCGGCGGCAGCAGGTGCAGGAAGCGGAACTTCAGCGCGGTCACCAGTTTCGACAGATCGGACGACGCCCGCAGGTTGGCGGTCAACAGGCGGCGCAGTTCCTCGCGCCCGGCCTCGGTAATCTCCAGCCGCGCCGAATCGTCCAGCATGTCCCCGGCGGACGAGGACACCAGACCCTCCACCTGCAACAGTTCCATCGAACTGCCGAGAAGGTCCAGGGACGGGCCGGTGATGCGGGTGACGAAATCGCGCACCCGGCGGGCGACGTTGGCATACGAATCGGGAGAATCCGCAATGGTGCCCAGAGCGCACAGGCGCACGGATTCCCGCGGCGTTAGCGTCTTGTCAGCAAACATGGCGGCGCCTCCTGTTCATGGCCCGGGTCCCTAAATCGGTCCCGGCGGATTGATCGGCCTGTCCGCGCCGTCGCGGACACCGTCGCAGTGTACCGTATGCATCGTCTTACGACCGGCCAACCGACCCGGATCACCGATGATGCCAAAATAGGCTGGCACACCGACGATGCCCAAAATATAGCACCAATCACATAAGAACGCCATAGCGCAGGATCAAGGGCACGCGGTTCGGTGGGCGCGTGTCGTGCTGGCAACAGCGGTGGGGCCTCAGTCCTTCGCGGCGTCGTTCATCTGGTCGACGGATCGTCCGACATCGCGAACGCCGTTTTCGGTGCTCTCGATGGTGCTGGAGGTGCTGTCCGACTTGTACTTAAGGTCCGACAGCGTGTCGTCGAGCGAATCGGCGATGGCATTGGAGCCGGTCAGGTTGGTGACGGACCGCACCAGATTCTGGGCGCCGCCGAGCATTTCGGACATTTTGCGGAACATCGGGTGTCCTCCGGGGTGCGGGGGCAAACGGCCCGACGGGAAGCCGGACCCTGAGGTTTTCGGCAGGGACGGGCAGCGTACGTTGATCAGGCGACCCGGCGCAAGGCCGGTCGTTCCGCCCCCAGGGCAATCGGGTGAACGAGGATTCCCATCGCCGAGACGCAACACCAGGGCCAGAGGTCCGCGCAAAACCCGTCATCGTGAGGCGACGTCCTTGGACGCCGGCGAGGCAATGCAGGGCTTTTCATGATGTGTTCGCCCTGGGGTGCCCCCTTCTGGGGTGGGGAGTCCCCCCCCGCCCCACCAGAAGCGCGACCAACCCAGGCGGGCGGTGTTCGTCTCACGCCTGCGTCGGGCCGGCGCCCTTCTGTCTCTCGAAGCGTTGCTCCACGACGCCGCCGTTCCACTGATCGACCGACATCGTGGCCACCAGCCTGAAGCCCAGGCTTTCGTAAAGATGCCGGGCGGCGTGCAAGCCCTCGAACGTGGTCAGGTAGGTCAGCGCGTAACCGCGCGCGTCGCACGCCTCAAGGGCGTGTTCCAGCAGCGACCGGCCAAGCCCGCAGCCCCGCCCCGCGCCGCCGACGATGAACCAACGCAGATGGGCGGCCTCGTCGTCGCTGCCCGGCCCCGCGCGCGGCGCCTGAATCGTGATCGAGCCCAACAGGGCGCCCTCGCGATCACGGACGCTCAGGAGAAGGTCGCGATTCGGATCAAGGCGATCCAGGAACGCGGCCATGTCTCCGGCCACCTTGGCCTCGAAAGACCGGCCGAAGCTCCAGTGGCGGGCGTAGTATTCCATGTGGAGCGCCACCACCTCCGCCAAGATGCCGGGGCGGTATCCCTCGACGAGCGTCGCGCCCGTCGCGATGTCCTTGGGTCCACGCATGACACCGGTCCCCTTGCGGTTCGCCCCGGGCGATGCTGGCCGGGCTCGTTCCGCGTCCCGGACATCACGCCCCCGGGGCCGACGTCACTCTTCCGGGATCGTCTGCCCGGTCTTCTCCCAATCCGACAGGAACGCGGCCAGACCCTTGTCGGTCAGCGGGTGGGCGTACAACTGGCGCAACACCTTGGGCGGCAGCGTGACCACGTCGGCGCCCAGGCGGCCGGCCTCGACCACATGCATGGGGTGGCGCACGGAGGCGACCAGCACTTCCGTCTTGAACGCCGGATAGTTGCTGTAGATCGCCACGATGTCGCTGATCAGGTCCATGCCCTCGTGGCCGATGTCATCCAGTCGGCCGACGAACGGCGAAACGAATGCCGCGCCCGCCTTGGCCGCGAGAATGGCCTGGGCGGCGGAGAAGCACAGGGTGACGTTGACCATGGTGCCCTCGTCCGACAGCGTCTTGCAGGCGCGCAGGCCGTCCGGAGTCAGCGGCAGCTTGATGGTCACGTTGGGGGCGATCTTGCGCAGCGCGCGGCCCTGGCGCAGCATGCCGTCGGTTTCGGTCGCCACCACCTCGGCGCTCACCGGGCCGGGCACGATCTCGCAGATCTCCTTGACGATCTCGATGAAGTCGCGGCCGGTCTTGGCGGCGAGGCTGGGATTGGTGGTCACGCCGTCCACGAGGCCGGTGGCGGCGAGGTCCTGGATCTCGGCCACATCGGCCGTATCGACGAAGAACTTCATGGCGTGGGGAGGTCCCTTGACTGCTATCCGGGGCGCGGCCCGGCGAACGGCGGGTGATGGGCCGGCGCGCGGGCGGGAGTGTAGCGGATGACCCCACGGCCCGCCACAGCCTGCGGCGATGCACCCGGCGCAACCCTGTTCGGCGCGGCGCGCAGGGTGGCGGTGCTGCTGCCGGTGCCGGTGGACGCCCCCTATGACTACGCCGTGCCGCCGGAGATGGAGCCGGTGGCGCCGGGCGACCTCGTCCGCGTGCCGCTGGGCAAGCGGATCGAAACCGGCGTGGTGTGGGGCGAGGGTGCCGCCGACGTCCCCGAAACCAAACTGCGCCCGATCCTGGAACGCCTGGACGTGCCGCCGATGCCGGCGCCCTTGCGCGACCTGATCGATTGGTGCGCGGCCTATACGCTGGCGCCGCTTGGGCAAGTCTTGCGCATGGCGCTGTCGGTGCCGGAGGCGCTGGACCCGCCCAAGCCGCGCACCGGCTATACCGCGCGGGTCGCCGACCTGTCGGAGACCACGCTGCGCGCCACAGACGCCCGCCGAAAGGTGTTGGAGGCGGCGCGGGCGTGGCCGTCGTCCGAACCGCCGCCTGCCGCCGCCGACCTTGCCCGCCGCGCCGGGGTGGGGGCGACGGTGGTGCGCGGTTTGGCGGAGGGCGGCGCGCTGGCCCCGGTCCCGGTGGTCGAGGAGCCCGAGATCACGGCGCCCGACCCGCACCGCGCCGGCCCCGCCCTGTCGCCCGACCAGGCCCGCGCGGCCGATGTCTTGCGCGCGGCGGCGCGCGGCGGCTTTTCCGTCACCCTGCTGGAGGGCGTGACCGGCTCCGGCAAGACCGAGGTCTATTTCGAGGCCGTCGCCGAGACCCTGGCCCGGGGCCGGCAGGTCCTCGTGCTGCTGCCGGAGATCGCCCTGACCGCCCGCTGGCCGGAGCGCTTTCGCGACCGCTTCGGCGCCCCGCCCGCGCCGTGGCATTCCGACATGCCGCGCGCGCAGCGGCGCGACATCTGGCGGGCGGTGGCCTTCGGGCGGGTGAGCGTGGTGGTGGGTGCGCGCTCCGCCCTGTTCCTGCCGTTTCCCGACCTGGGCCTGATCATCATCGACGAAGAGCACGACGGCGCCTTCAAGCAGGAGGACGGCGTGCCCTACAACGCCCGGGACATGGCCGTGGTGCGGGGCCGCGCCGGCGCGCATGCGGTGGTTATGGCCTCCGCCACGCCGTCGCTGGAAACCGTGCTGAACGCGCGCGCCGGGCGTTATGCGTTTGTGCCCCTGCCCCGGCGCCACGGCGGCGCGGCGCTGCCGGCCATCGAGACCCTGGACCTGCGCGCCCACCCGCCCGAGAAGTGGCAGCGCCAAGGAATGCTGGCGCCGTCGTTTCTGGCGCCGCCCCTGCTGGACGCCATGGACGCCACTATCCGTCGGGGCGAGCAGGTGCTGCTGTTCCTGAACCGGCGGGGATACGCCCCGTTGACGCTGTGCCGGGCCTGCGGCCACCGAATGCAGTGCCCCAACTGCTCGGCCTGGCTGGTGGAGCACCGGCACCGGCGCCTGCTTCAGTGCCATCATTGCGACTACCGGATGCCGCTGCCCGAGACCTGCCCGGCGTGCGGAACGGCGGACGCGCTGGCCCCGTGCGGCCCCGGGGTCGAGCGGGTGGCGGAGGAGGTGGCGAGCCGCTTCCCCACCGCGCGGCTGGTGGTGGCGGCCTCGGACACCCTGCTGGGGCCGACGGCGGCGGCCGAACTGATGGAGCGCATCGAACAGGGCGCGGTGGACATCGTCATCGGTACCCAGGTGATGGCCAAGGGCCACCATTTCCCGCTGTTGACCCTGGTGGGGGTGGTGGACGCCGACCTGGGGCTGTCGGGGGGCGATCTGCGCGCGGCGGAGCGGACGTTTCAACTGCTGCACCAAGTCTCCGGCCGCGCCGGGCGGGCCGAGCGGCCGGGCCGCGTGCTGGTGCAGACGGCCGACCCGGAACATCCGGTGATGCGCGCCCTGGTCTCGGGCGACGCCGAGACCTTCCTGGCGGTGGAGGCGGAAACGCGGCAGGCGGTGATGATGCCGCCGTTCGGCCGGCTGGTGGCGCTGGTCGTCTCCGGGCTGGACGAGCGCGCGGTGATCGAGGCCGGCAAGGCCCTGGCCCGGAGCGCGCCCCGGGCCGCCGACGTCGAGGTGCTCGGCCCCGCTCCGGCGCCGCTGGCCGTGCTGCGCCGTCAGCACCGCCACCGCCTGCTGCTGAAGGCGGCGCGGTCGGTCCGCGTCCAGCCCCTGGTGCGCGACTGGCTGGCGGCGGTCAAACTGCCCCCGGGCGTGCGGGTGAAGGTGGACGTCGATCCGTATGGGTTTATGTGAGGGGGTGCGGTGTCGCTGCCGCAGGCGTAGGATGAGATCGGGAACGGTCTTGTCAGGGGAGCCGTCCATGAAGCCATCAGCCGCCTTTCGTCAGCATCGCGATGCCATCCTCAGCTTGTCCGCGCGGCACGGGCTCCGGAACGTCCGCGTGTTCGGATCGGCGGCGCGGGGCGAGGACCACGACGGCAGCGACCTTGATCTGCTCGTCGATCCGACGCCCGACGTGACCACATACTTCGATATCGTGGATTTCAAGGCCGAGGCGGAACGCCTTCTGGGCGTGCCGGTGGATGTCCGCACCCCCGGGGACCTGCACACCACCTTCAGGGAGAAGGCGGTCTCGGAGGCCGTCCTTCTATGACCGTGGGGAAGGGGCGGTTCGCGGCGGCGGAGTTGTTGCGGTTCATGCTGGACGCGGCCGAGGCGATCGAGGTGTACGTGGCGGATGTCAAGAAACAGGACTTTCTCGACGATACCGTAAATGGACGCATGATACGGGAGGCCGTCGTATACAATCTCGGCGTCCTTGGTGAAGTCGCCAATGATATCTGCCGGACATGACACGCTCCCTTCGCGCACTGGTGGATAAGGTTGAGGGGGCCGAGGGAACCTGAACGCGAAAGAAACCGGGATCGGTTTTGGGGCGGCCGGCCGAAGGACAATCCCCGAGCACCCCGGCCACATGAACGTCGATCTGCATGGGTTGCTGTCAGGGGAATGCCATGAACCGGCCGGAAGACCTGGCGGCGCTCGCCGCGCGCACGGCGGAGATCTACCAGCGCAACGCGGCCCGGTTCGATGCCGAGCGGGCGCGCGTGCTGTTCGAGCGGGACTGGCTGGAGCGGTTCGCGGCGCTGCTTCCGGCCGGCGGATCCGTCCTGGATGTCGGGTGCGGTGCCGGGGAGCCCCTGGCGGCCTTTATCATCGAGCGGGGCCATGCGGTGACCGGTGTGGATATCGCGCCGGCGATGATCGACCGGGCGCGCGCCCGGTTTCCGGCGGCCGTCTGGACCGTGGGCGACATGCGAACCCTGGATATGGGGCGGACGTTCGACGGAATCCTGGGCTGGCACAGCTTTTTTCACCTGAGGCCGGACGAGCAGCGCGCCACCCTGCCCCGGTTCGCCGCCCACCTGAACCCGGGGGGCGTTCTGATGATCACCGTCGGGCCGGCCGAAACGGAGGTGGTGGGCCGCGTCGGCGACGACCCGATCTATCACGCCAGTCTGGCGCCGGACGAGTACAGGCGCATCCTGGCGGCGCTCGGTCTTCGGATCGTCCGCTTCGTGCCCGAGGACCCGTCGTGCGACCAAGCGTCCGTGCTTCTGGCCCGGAAGCGGGACGGACCCTGAGGCCGCGTCGCGACGAGGACCCGCGCGACATGCGGATCGGCTCTGGGCGGATCGGCTCTGGGCGGATCGGCTCTGGACAGAAGGGGGCGGGACTGCGGTATAGGGTCATCCCTTCCGTCGGCCGGTATCAAACGGTGTTCGCATCATGACGACAGCCCGCCCCGACATCGTCGGCACTCTCGCCGCCGTTCAGAACTCCATCGCCGCCGCCGCGCGCGAGGCCGGCCGCGACCCGGCGGAGGTCACCCTGGTGGCCGTGGCCAAGACCCACGGCGCCGACCGCGCCGAGGCCGCGCTGGCCGCCGGGCACCGGGTGTTCGGCGAGAACCGCGTGCAGGAGGCCCAGGGCAAGTGGCCCGCCCTGCGGGAGCGCTACCCCGATCTGGAGTTGCACCTCATCGGCCCGTTGCAGTCGAACAAGGCCGCCGATGCCGTCGCCCTGTTCGACGTCATCGAGACCGTGGACCGCCCCAAGCTGGCCGCCGCGTTGGCGAAGGAGATGGACCGCCAGAACCGCCGGCCGTCCTGCCTGATCCAGGTCAACACCGGCGAGGAGCCGCAGAAGGCCGGCGTGCCGCCCGCCGAGGCCGATGCCTTCATCGCCCACTGCCGCGACGCGGTCGGGCTACCCGTCACGGGCGTGATGTGCATTCCGCCGTTCGAGGACGAACCGTCGCCGCACTTCGCCCTGCTGCGCGAAATCGCCCGGCGCAACGACCTGCCCATGGTCTCCATGGGCATGAGTGGAGACTACCCCATCGCCGTCCAGCAGGGCGCCACCCACGTCCGCGTCGGCAGCGCCATCTTCGGCGAGCGGCCCACTCCGCCGAAATCCTGATCCCCGCGACCGGAGCGCGCCCCATGCCGCCCAAGGCCAACCCCCTGAAGCTGAACAAGCTGCAACTGAAGACCCTGACGCTGTTGCAGGAGCTGGCGCGCGACCCGGCGGTGGCCAGCACCGACCCGGAGACGGGCACCGTGCACATCGGGGTCCTGCCACGTCCGCACGGCGACCATTTCCACGTTGGCCCCTATGTCGTGATGGCATCGGATGCCACGGGGATGGACAACACGGGCGTGTGGTTGGCGCTGATGCGCAAGCGGTTGGCTGAACTGCGGCCCGAGGGTGGCGCCTTCCTCATGCCGGAGGGGCTGGCCTACGACACCGGGATGCGAAAGGCGATCCTGCACGGCTCGGATCACTGATTCGCGTCGGCCGGGGCCTGTTGGCCGAAACACGCCCGCAGGGCCGCGTCCGTGGCGGCCGCGCTGTCGCGACCACGGGCGACGAGGGTCCGGAACCAGTCATCGCCGGACAGGGTGGTCCGCATGTGCGCGCGCAACGCCGGCCAGTCCGGATGGCCGTCCGACCGCCGGGTCAGCGCCTCGGCGCGGATCGACACGGTGGTGTAGCGGGCGTCGGCATCGCGCAACGCGGCCTCGTCCTCCCGCTCCCAGGCGAACGACCGCCACGGCGTGCCGTCGGCAGACAGCGGACGCAGCCGATCGGGGTCCGCCGCCGCAAGCCAGTCCAGACGGATCGTCCGGGCCTTGGCCAGCGTCACCTGACGGTCGCGGTTGAGCGACGCCAGCGCGCCCAAATCCGGTCGTTGGACGGCGATGAGATCCCGCAGGGCATCCTGGAACGCCACCTTGGCGGCGAGGTCATCGGCCAGGGGCGCGCGCAGGCAGTCGGCCAGGGGGTCGTCGGCCCGGGCGGCGTTCCCCGCCAACCCCAGCGATAGGCCGACAGCGAGGGCCAGACAGAAGCGGACCATGGCGGTGTCTCCCGATCAGTTTGGACACGCACGGAACAGATCCCGTCTCCGACGGGCGCGCCGGCCGGCGGTCTCTACCCCACCCCGACCAGCGCGATCTTGATCACCAGAACCAGCGCCACCAGCGCGCCGTTGAGAAAACAGGCCCGCACGTACAGGCGCAGGGCGCGGCGGATGTCCTTCGGCGTCACCCGGGCGCGGCCGTCGCCCACCCAGGGCTCGTTGGTGGCCTGCCCGTGGTACTGGCGCGGCCCCGACAGCGCTAGCCCCAGCGCCCCGGCGGTGGCCGCTTCCGGCCAGCCGGCGTTGGGCGAGCGGTGGCGGCGGGCGTCGCGGCGCAGGATGCGCACCGATTCGCGCCAGTCGGCGCGCGGCAGCGTGGCGGCGGCGGCCACGATCAGCAGCCCCGACAGGCGCGCCGGCAGCCAGTTCCAGGCGTCGTCCAGCCGCGCCGAGGCCCAGCCGAAGTCCCCGTGCCGCTCGGTGCGGTGCCCGATCATGGAATCGAGGGTGTTGATCATCTTGTAGGCCAGCAGGCCCGGCAGGCCGAAGACGACATACCAGAACACCGGCGCCACCACGCCGTCGGAGAAGTTCTCGGCCAGCGATTCGATCGCGGCGCGGCCGATGCCGCCGGCGTCCAGGCGCTCCGGGTCGCGGCCCACGAGGTGACGGATGGCCTTGCGCGCGGCCTCGACGCCGCCCGTCTCCAGCGCCCGGCCGACGTCGCGGACATGGTCGTACAGGCTCTTCTGCGCCAACAGGACCGCCACCAGGACCAGTTCGACCACCCAGCCGGCCAGGGCGGCGGTGGACAGCCATTGCACCAGAAACCCAAGGGCGGCGGCGGCGGCGGTCAGGCCCAGCGCCGCCACGACGCCGCGCAGGCGCCGGTCCAGGGCGGAGCGCTGGGGCCGGTTCAGGCGCCCGTCGGCCTCGCCGATCCAGTGGCCCATGACCACGACAGGATGCGGCAGCACGCGGAACACCGGGCCGAACTCGCCCAGATAGGCGTCGAGTACCAGCGCGCCGAGCAGCAGCACCAGCGGGTCGAACACATCGGTCGTGGCATAGTCGAACAGCAGGAACATGGTGGCCGCACCATGCCACCAGCGGCGCGGCGGGGGAAGGGTTTGGCGGACGGGCCGCAAGGCACTCGCATGTGAACGGCGGTGCCTGCCTGCGGCCCGCACCCTTTTTTCGGGTTGGTCGCCATTGCCTTCTGATCTGACCTGGAGGCCGGCGGATCGTCATTGCGAGCCCGCGTCTTTTTGATGCGGGCGAAGCAATCCAGGGCCGAAGACTGCATTCTTTGCCCTGGATTGCTTCGTCGCTGCGCTCCTCGCAATGACGAGTCTTCCGAAAGACCTCTGTCTTACTTCAGGTCGCCGGCCATGCCCGGGTACAGCACCTGGGTTTCGCCGGTGGCGTCGTCCACCCCGTCGTTGTCGGTGGCGGAGATCAGGGTGCCGTCGGCGGTGATGGCCAGGCTCTCGATCTTGTCCGGGGTCCAGCCGTTGCGGGCCGCCATCAGCGGCAGCAGGTCCAGGGCCACGGTCTTTTCAACCACCGGCAGGGATTCGCCGTGGGCCACCGGGGTGACGCCGTCCAGCGAGATCACCGTCACCTGCTTGATGGCCGCGTCCGGGCCCCCCTTAGGGCCGCGTCGCGGTTCGGGAGCGGGGCAGTCATGGAGGCCCGGTGCCCGGCCATGACGTTGGGATGGCGGAGACCGGCGCCGGCCCTAGAAACCGATCGCGATGCTTACGGCGCCGTGGTTGGTCAGGCCGTTCTGGGTGTCGAAGGTCTTGGTTCCCAAGACGTGGGTGTATCCGACACGGACATTGTTGAAGAAGAACTGGACGCCCGCGCGGACCTCGCCGACGAGGGGGTTCTTGTCCACGCGCGGGCTGCCGTCGCCAAAGGTGTTGCCGTCCAGGAAAATGTCCCGGGCCACGGCGCGGCCCTCAATCCCCGCGAACACGTACCAGCCGTCGTCCGCGCCGGGATCGAACACGGCCGTGCCGGGCCGGCTCGGCCCGATCAGCGGCGGTCCCGCGTCCACCCGCAGCGACTGACCAAGCCGCACCATGGCGCCCGCATTGGCGTGGATGTAGGCGTTGCCGAACGCGGCGCCCACATGGGGCGTCAGGTCCATCTCCAGGCCCAGGGGTTCGGCCCGGGCCGCGCCCGGCCAACTGCGCTTGTAGCCGAGATTCACCACGGGTTCGTTGTCGAGCTGGTTGTCCCAGCCGCGCGGCCGCGCCACGTGCATGATGTCGTGAACGATGGTCTGCGTGATGCCCGCCTGCGCGGCCGGTCCCACCATGCCCACCGTCAGCGACATCTGGTCCAGGTGGTGTTCGGCCTCGCTGAACAGTTCCATGGAGCCGAACAGAAACCCTGCCCAGGGGTGTTCGTCCGGCTGCGGCTCCCGGATCGTGATGTCGCTCGGCGTGAACATGGTCTGGCCCAGGCTGAACAGCACGCGCTCCCGTCCGTAGGCCGACATCAGCGGCAGAAACGCCGCCAGATCGTCCGCCCATGGGGTGTCCCGCATCGCCGGGCTGTAGCCGATGACGACGCCATTGGTGTAGTTGCGGTCGGTGTTCGCGAAGGAATCATTCTCAAGCTGGAACGTGACGATGGCGCCGTCGTCGCCCGCATCGGCGAACGCGGGCGCGGCCAAGCCCAGGCCCAGACCGATCAGGCTCAGAACACGAAGAGTCGAAAACCACGGCACGAGTCGAGGGTCTCCAGATGGGGCTCGGTTTTCATGGGTCTTGCGCGGTCTGTGGCGGCAACGCGCTCCCATCCGGCACCATAGCCGGCATTGCCCGGCATGGCGAGCCCCCGTCAACGGACGCGGGCGCGGCAATCCAGAGGCGGAGGTCACCACACCGTTAACCTGGACTGCTGTGTCGGCCAGTTCCTGGCAATGCCCTCGGAAAGAGAGAGTTGCGACACGGGCAGGCCATTGGCAGAACGCCGTTTCGCCCCCATAATGGGAGTAAGGTGAGACGGAGGCATGACCAGTCATGACCGATGATCCCGAGAACCTCGTATTGGTCTATCTGCGCCGCATGGACACCAAGCTGGATTCCATTGTCTCGGATTTGGCTGATGTCAAATTGCGGCTGAACGAAATGAACCACGGCTTCGCGGCGTGGCAGAGGATCGTGGTCGGGCACGGCGAAGCCAATGCGCGCGCTGACACGCGCATGGACCGCTTCGAGGATCGGTTGACGCGCATCGAACGCCGCCTCGATCTCGTCGAGTAGCGCCGCCCCTCTTGCAATTCCGATGCAGTCACGCAACGTTTGCCGACGCGGTGTGACATGCCGCGCCGCGTTGAAAGCGTGCGCGGACCTTTGCTAAGGTGTCGTGCTTCCCCACAGGATAGGGTCTCCGATTATGACGGATGCTCCGCAGCGGTTCGCCGAGGACTTTCCCGCCGCTTCCCACACCGACTGGATGGCGATGGTCGAAAAGGCGCTCGACGGCGCGCCGTTTGACAAGAAATTGGTGGCCCGGACGCTGGAGGGCTTTTCCATCCAGCCCCTGTATTCGCGCGAGCACTGGCCGGCCGAGGGCGATCCGTCGGGCATGCCCGGCGCCATGCCGTTCACGCGCGGGGCGCGTCCCCTGGGGATGTCGCAGAGCGGATGGGACATCCGCCAGCTTCACGCCAACCCGGATATCGCGGCCACCAAGGCGGCTATCGCCGATGATCTGGAAAACAGCGTGACCTCGCTGTTGATCCGCCTGGACGCCGCCGGTCGCGCCGGACTCGACGCCGACGCGCCGGAGGCCGCCGACCTGTTCGGGCAGGGCGGACTGTCGCTGTCAACCGTGGCCGAGTGGGACGCACTGCTGAGCGATGTCGACCTGACGAAGGTGCCCGTCGCGGTGCAGGCCGGCCCGCAGGCGCCCGTGGTCGCCGCCATGCTGACCGCGCTGTGGTGCCAGCGGGGTGTGACCGAGTTCGACGCCAAGGGCGCGTTCAACATCGATCCGCTGGGTGCGCTGGCGGAATTCGGACGGTTGCCGACGAGCCTTGAAACGGCGCTCGGCCACATGGCCTCCCTCGCCGACAAGACCGCGCGCACCTTCCCGGGCGGCGCCGTCACGGCGGTGGCGGTCGATTCGGCCGTCTACTACAACGCCGGTGCCAGCGAGGCCCAGGATCTGGCGTGCGCGATGGCCACGGGCGTGGCCTATCTGCGCGCCATGGAGGCCGCCGGCATGCCCATGGACGAGGCCTGCGGCCAGATCGCCTTTTCGTTCTCGCTGGGCACCGACCAATATCTGAACATCGCCAAGCTGCGCGCCGCCCGGCTGATGTGGGCGCGCATCGCCGAGGCCTGCGGCGCCGGCGAACCGGCCCGCGCTGCGCGCGTTCACGCCGTGACGGCGTCGCGAGTGCTGACCCGCCGCGACCCCTGGGTCAACATGCTGCGCTCCACCATGGTCTGCTTCTCGGCGGCCATCGGCGGCGCCAACAGCATCACGATTCTGCCGCACGACGCCGCGTTGGGCCAGCCGAGCCCGCTGTCCCGCCGCATCGCCCGCAATACCCAGTTGATCCTTCAGGAAGAAAGCCAGCTCAACCGGGTGATCGATCCCGCCGGTGGCTCCTGGGCGCTGGAATCCCTGACCGAGGAGTTGGCCGGCAGCGCCTGGGCGCTGTTCCAGGACATCGAGAAGGGCGGCGGCATGGCGGCGGCCCTGTCCTCCGGTCGCATCGCCGAGCAGATCGGCACGGTGCGCGAGACCCGGCGCAAGGACATCGCGAAGCGCAAGGCCCCCATCACCGGCATTTCGGAATTCCCCAACCTCGCCGAGCCCGCCCCCGAACTGGCCGACCCGGATTTGGAGGCGCTGCGGGAGGCGGCCGGCGCGTCATTGGCCAGCGTCCGCGACGATGCCACCTGCGACATCTTCTCCGTCGAGGGGGCGGTCGAGGAACTGGACGTGCTGCCCACCGAGATCGCCACGGCGGCCATCAAGGGGGCCACCCTGGGCGAGTTGGTCCGCGCCTCCACCCGGAACGGCGCCGACGCGCTGGAGATCACCCCGTTGCCGTCGCACCGGCTGGCCGAGGACTTCGAGGCCCTGCGCGACGGCTCCGACGAGGTGTTGGAGGGTACCGGCGCGCGGCCGCTGATTTTCCTCGCCAACCTGGGGCCCATCGCCCACCACACCGCCCGCGCCACCTTCGCCCGCAACTTCTTCGAGGCCGGCGGCGTCGAGGCCCTGACCAACACGGGCTTTGCCGACGCCGAGGACTGCGCTGCCGCGTTCACGGACAGCGGCGCCCGGGTGGCGGTGATCTGCTCGTCCGACAAGATCTACGCCGATCAGGCCGAACCCGCCGCCCGCGCGCTCAAGGCCGCCGGGTGCGCGAAGCTCTATCTGGCCGGACGGCCGGGCGACAAACAGGCGGACTTTGAGGCCGCCGGCATCGATGCCTTCATCTTCGTGGGGTGCGACGTGCTCGGCACGTTGCAGGGCCTGCACGCCGCTTTGGGAGTGACCAGCCGATGAGTGCCATCCCCGACTTCTCCGGCGTTGCCTTCGACCCGCGCGGTACGGGCGACGCGACGGCGTGGCGCGCGGCCGCCGACGCCGAGGCCGGCCAGCACCTCGATCACCTGCTCTGGGAGACCCCGGAGAAGATCCCGGTCAAGCCGCTGTATACGGCGGCCGACCTGGAGGGCCTGGACTTCCTCGACACCGTGCCGGGCAAGCCGCCGTACCTGCGCGGCCCGTACCCGACCATGTACGTCGAGCGGCCCTGGACCATCCGTCAGTATGCCGGGTTCTCCACCGCCAAGGACTCCAATGCCTTCTACCGCCGCAATCTGGCGGCGGGTCAGAAGGGCCTGTCGGTGGCCTTCGACCTCGCCACCCACCGGGGCTATGACAGCGATCACCCGCGCGTGGCCGGTGATGTCGGCATGGCCGGCGTGGCGATCGATTCCATCCTCGACATGCGCCAGCTGTTCGACGGCATCCCGCTGGACAAGATGAGCGTGTCCATGACCATGAACGGCGCCGTGCTGCCGGTGCTGGCGCTGTACATCGTGGCGGCCGAGGAACAGGGGGTGAAGCCGGAGCAACTGGCGGGGACCATCCAGAACGACATCCTCAAGGAGTTCATGGTCCGCAACACCTACATCTATCCGCCGATGCCGTCGATGCGGATCATTTCGGACATCTTTGCCTTCACCTCCCAGAAGATGCCCAAGTACAACTCCATCTCCATTTCCGGCTATCACATGCAGGAGGCCGGCGCGACCGCTGACCTGGAGATGGCCTATACCCTGGCCGACGGTGTGCAGTACGCCCGCGCCGGCATGGACGCGGGGCTGACCATCGATGCCTTCGCGCCGCGCCTGTCGTTCTTCTGGGCCATTGGCATGAACTTCGCCATGGAGGTGGCGAAGATGCGCGCCGCGCGCCTGCTGTGGGCCAAGCTGATCCACCAGTTCGAGCCCAAGAGCACCAAGTCGCTGTCGCTGCGCACGCACTGCCAGACGTCCGGCTGGTCGCTGACCGCGCAGGACGTGTTCAACAACGTCGCCCGCACCTGCGTCGAGGCCATGGCCGCCACCCAGGGCCACACCCAGTCGCTGCACACCAACGCGCTGGACGAGGCGCTGGCGCTGCCGACCGACTTCTCCGCCCGCATCGCGCGGCAGACCCAGTTGTTCATCCAGGAAGAGGCCGGCACCAACCGCGTCATCGACCCCTGGGGCGGCAGCTATTACATCGAACGCCTGACCCATGACCTCGCCGCCCGCGCCTGGGCGCACATCCAGGAGGTGGAGGCCGAGGGCGGCATGGCCAAGGCCATCGAGGCCGGCATTCCCAAGATGCGCATCGAGGAAGCCTCCGCCCGCACCCAGGCCCGCATCGACAGCGGCCTTCAGACCGTGGTCGGCGTCAACAAGTACCGGGCGACCGGCAAGGACAACATTGAGGTCCTGAAGGTCGAGAACGCCGCCGTGCGCCGCGAGCAGATCGAAAAGCTGGAGCGCCTGCGCGCCGAGCGCGACGCCGAGGCGCTGCGCCCGCACCTGGAGGCGTTGACCAAGGCCGCCGAGACGGGCGAGGGCAACCTGCTGGAACTGGCCGTCAACGCCGCCCGCGCCAAGGCCAGCGTGGGCGAGATCTCCGACGCGCTGGAAAAGGTCTGGGGCCGCCACAAGGCCGATATCCGCGCCATTTCCGGCGTGTACGGCAGGGAGGTCAGCGCCGTGTCCGACGTGCCCGCCCGCGTGCAGAAGATGGTCGAGGCGTTCGAGGCCAACGACGGCCGCCGGCCGCGCATTCTTATCGCCAAGATGGGCCAGGACGGCCACGACCGGGGCCAGAAGGTGATCGCCACCGCGTTCGCCGACCTGGGCTTCGACGTCGATATCGGCCCCTTGTTCCAGACCCCGGAGGAGGCCGCCCGTCAGGCGGTGGAGAACGACGTGCATATCGTCGGCGCCTCGTCGCTGGCCGCCGGGCACCTGACCCTGGTGCCGCAGTTGCGCAAGGCGCTGGACGCCGAGGGCCGCGACGACATCATGATCGTCGTCGGCGGGGTGATCCCGCCGGGGGACTTCGACGCCCTGACAGCCGCCGGGGCCAAGGCCATCTTCCCGCCCGGCACCTCGATCCCCGAAGCGGCCATCGACCTGATGGCCAAACTCAACGAGGCGCTGGGGTACGCGACCAAGGCGGCGTAGAGGCGGGGGCGCTCTTCCTCTGACCCGATGATCCGGGCGGGGGCGGCGATAGGCGCAAACGGTGGCGTTTCCGTGCCTCAACCCCACCCCAGCCCTCCCCTTCCAAGGGAGGGAGTCCGAGCGGCACGCCGCCTCATGGGCGGCGCATTGGACGAAAGCGCCGCCCGCCGACACCGCCGCCCCCGACCCCGCCGCTGATCCGCGTTCCGTTTGATCCCGGTCGGCGATAGGATCGGCCCGTCCGGCGGATGGTCGCCGGGACGATCCAATCACGATGACGGCCTGTCCTTGACGCCGCGGCGGCCCCCCCGGGGGCGCATCGGTCACAACCGGATCAGGCGGCATCGGCAAGACGCGGGACAACACCTCATGCAAACCCTGGATGACGCCGCCCTGTGGGCGCTGCTGCGCGAGGATGCGCCGTACGGCGACTTGACCACCCGGGCACTGGACCTCGGCGAGCGGGCGGCCCGCATGGCCTTCGCCGCGCGCGGGCCGATGACCGTGTGCGGGGTGGAGGAGGCGGCGCGGCTGCTGCATCTGGTCGGCGCCACCGCCCGGCCCGATTGCGCCAGCGGCGCGAGACTGGAGGCCGGCGCCCCCATCCTCTCGGCGGAGGGACAGGCGGAGGCGCTGCTGCTGGCCTGGAAGGTGGCGCAGATGCTGGTCGAGTGGCCCTCCGGCGTGGCCACGGCCGCCCGCGCCATGGTCGAGGCGGCGCGCGCCGCCCGTCCGGACGCCATCGTCGCCTGCACCCGCAAGGCCATCCCCGGCACCCGCGCGCTGTCGGCCAAGGCCGTGCTGGCCGGGGGCGCGGTCCTGCACCGCACCGGCCTGTCCGACACCGTGCTGCTGTTCCCGGAACACCGCGCCGTCGGTGGCGGGCCGGAGGCGCTGGGCGGTCAGGTCGCCACCCTGAAACACGCCTGTCCGGAACGCGCCGTGGTGGTCGAGGTCAAGACGGTCGAGGAGGCCCTGGCCGCCGCCCGCCACGGCGCCGACGTGCTGCAACTGGAGAAGTTCCCGGCGGAAGACGTGGCCGCCGTGACGGCGCGCCTGCCGGCGGGCGCGTCCGTGTGCATCGCCGCCGCCGGGGGGCTCCATCCGGGCAATGCCGGCGACTACGCCCGCGCCGGCGCCCGCGTGCTGGTCACCTCGGCACCCTACTACGCCAAACCGGCCGACGTGGCGGTGACCATCACTCCGGCATAGGCAGGTCCAGCGCCGCCCACAACTCGCGCCACTCGCGGGGCGACAGGCCGCTGTCGGCCTGGGTGACCGCCTCGCCGGCCAGCGCCCGACGCACCACCGACAGCGCCGGGCGCGACAGATGCAGGCCGCCCATGCGGTAGTCCCGGAACGCCTCGTGGATCACCGGCACCCAGCGGGCCATCAGGTCCAGCATGACCTCGGCATAGACGCGGATCTCGAACTGGGCATGGCTGTCTGCGCGTAGCGACAGGAAGTGCATGAGGTTGTGTAGGTCGGTCTTCCAGTACCACTGCGTATAGGTGTTCAGCGTCAGGTTCATGCGGGCCAGCTCGCGCGCCAGCCCCAGCCGGGCGTCGTCGTCCGTGCCCAGCATGTGCTCATAGTTGGCGTGGCAGCGCACGGCATCGCCGCGCAGGATGTCCAGAACCTCCGCCGCCTCGGCCCCCTCCAGCACCGTGCCGCGCCCCTGCCGGTTGTCGCTGGACTGCGCCGCCAGATGCTCCGGCGCCGGAATGTAGAACTCCCGGTCCATCACCGAATAGCGCGCCGAGTACTCGTTGACGTTGGCGGTGCGGTGGCGAATCCACTGCCGCGCCACGAAGATCGGCAGTTTGACGTGAAACTTGATCTCGCACATCTCGAACGGCGTGGTGTGGCGGTGCCGCATGAGATAGCGGATCAGGCCCCGGTCCTCGCGCACCTGCTTGGTGCCGCGCCCGTAGGACACGCGCGCCGCTTGCACCACGGCGCCGTCGTCGCCCATGTAGTCCACGACGCGGACGAAGCCGTGGTCGAGCACCGGGAAGGGGCGGTGGAGGATGTCCTCCATCGCGGCCACCGTGGCGCGGCGGGTCTCCCCGGTCTGGGCGCGCAACGCCTCGATCTCGGCCTGCATGGTGGGGTCGAGGCGGCTGGGGTCGGGCTGGACGGCGTCGGACATGGGCGGCGACTCGGGCTGGAGGGGGCGGAGGCGGCACCTTAGCGGGTCACGGGACCCGATGCCATGCCGGGTTCATCGTGACCGGGCCGGGGGCCCGTGCTATGCCGACATCATGGCCGATCACGATTCCCTCTACCATCGCCTGTTCTCGCATCCGCTCATGGTCGAGCATCTGGTGCGCGACGCCGTGCCCGACGCCCTCGCCGTCGGTGTCGATTTCGAGGGCATGGAACGGGTGGTGGCGAAGTTCCACGACCGGACAGGCCAGCGCCGCGACGGAGACGTCATCTGGCGCCTGCCCACACGGGAGGGGTTGGACGTCTACCTGTACCTGCTGCTTGAGTTCCAGTCTCGGAACGACTGGTGGATGGCGGTGCGTACGCAGGTCTATGAAGGGCTTCTGTGGCAGCACCTGATCGCGGAACGGAGCCTAAAGGCCGGCGATTCGCTGCCTCCGGTGCTATTGGTGGTGCTGCACAACGGGACCGACCGATGGACGGCCCCCACCGACACGTCAGATTTGATCGGGTTGCCGGCCGACTCGCCACTGTGGCCTTGGCAGCCACGACTCCGCTATCATGTCATCGACATGGGGCGGTTGCCCGGTGACGCGTTGGCGCGGCGGGACACCCTGACGGCCCTGTTGTTCCGCCTGGAGCAACAGCCCGATCCGGCGGAGCTCGCCGCCCTGGTCGACGAGGTGGTGGGGTGGTTCCGCCGTCATCCGGCGGCCCGGGACCTGATGCGCCTGTTCACCGAACTGGTCCGTCAGGCCGTCGCTGGGGTCGAACCCCGCGTGACGGTGCCCGACGACCTACTGGAGGCAAGGACGATGCTGGCGACGCTGGGTCAGGACTGGAAACGGCAGTGGTTGGCCGAGGGCCGGGCGGAAGGGAAAGCCGAAGGGAAGGCCGACTCTCTGATTCGCTTCGCCGAACGACGGTTCGGCCCGTTGTCCGCCGACACCCGGGCGCGGATCCGCGCGGCCGACGAAGCCGCGCTGGATGCCTGGATTGATGGCCTTGTCGACGCCGCCGATCTGGACGCCGTTTTCGGGCGTCATTGAACGAAAGGCCGATTGGCCGGCCGAACACCAGTCGCTCCGCCGACCACGTGCGCCGGGCCGACGAAGCCGCAGCGCGACTAGGGCGCGTTGCGTTTCATTTGAGTCAGCCAACGCGCCCGAGTCATTTGATATTGAAGCAATTCGTCGTCGCGATCCGTTCCGGATCGCTCGGGATTTGCTCTAGAAGAAGCGCCCCGTGCGCGGGAACAGAAGCAGCACAGTGGATAAAATACGGGCGGACAGGCTGCAAATCGCCGCCGCTCCGCTAACGCTAAGTCATTGGAAAAGTGGTGCCCAGGGACAGATTCGAACTGCCGACACGGGGATTTTCAGTCCCCTGCTCTACCAACTGAGCTACCTGGGCATCGTTTCGGCGCGACCGCGCTCCATCACCCGATGGGGCCGATGTGCCGTGGGGACGCTTTGTTACGGGAATTCGGCGGTCCTGTCAAACAGGGTTTCACGAACAAAGTTCCGGGCATTGGGCCGATGGGCCCCCCCGCGCGGCTCTCGCCATGGACTCAGGGCTGGGCGCTGTCCCGGGCCGGCTCTCCTCGGGCGCCGGGCGCGGAGGCGGTTTCGCCCTGATCGGCCTCAAGGCGGCGCAGTGTCTCCTCCGGCGCGGTGGAGCGGATGACCCCCCGGGCGGAGTGCGGCAGATGCGCCGCCACCCGGCAGATCGTCCGGTCGAGCGCTGGCCACCGCTCGCGCGATCGGCGGATGGCGTTGCGGGCGATGACGGAATCGCGGGCGAGCAGGAACACGCCCAGGGCGGTCAGGATGAACCCAACGGGTATGGGCATCGGCCAGGTGATGAGCCCGACGATCACCAGCACCACGCCGGCCGTGATGCTGACGAGGCGCAGGATGGGGTGGCGCGGCCGCGCGTGATCTGCGGCGGCGCCAGGGGCCGGGCGGTCCGGTGCCGGCGATGTATCCGGGTCGGATGGTGTCGTCATTGACTGTGATATGGCGCGGGCCGCGCCCTCCAAAAGGGGTGGGGGCTCACAGCAGCTTGAGAGCCAGGAACCCGCTAAGCAGCAGCGCGAACCCCAGCGTTACCAGGAGTCCCAGACGGCGCTCGATGAACGCCCGCATGGGCTCGCCCCAGGCCCACAGCAGGGCGGCCACCAGGAAGAAGCGGACGCCCCGCGACAGCACAGAGGCAATGCCGAAGACCCAGGGGTCCAGTTGGGTCACGCCGCTGGCGATGGTGATCACCTTGTAGGGAATCGGCGTCGCCCCGCCGGCGGCCACGATCCACGCGCCCCACGCGTTGTACAACTCCTGGAATGCCGTGAACCGATCAAGATAGCCATAGAGATCGAGGATCGGGCGGCCCAGCGCCTCGAACAGGAACAGCCCGATCGCGTATCCCGCGAACCCGCCGGCCACGCTTGACAGCGTGCACACACCGGCGATCAGCCAGGCCTGCCGGGGCCGCGCCAGAACCATGGGAATCAGCAGGATGTCCGGGGGAATGGGAAACACCGAGCTTTCGATGAACGAAATCGCCGCCAGCGCCCACAGGGCATGAGGCGTTGCCGCCAACCGCATGGTCCAGTCGTAGGTCTTGCGCAGCACCGGCGTTGTCCTCCCGCCTCTCAGCAATCGCGCGGTTCTAGCAGGCGCCACCGACCCCGGCTAGTCCGGACGTCGGCGCAGCCAATGGCGGTACAGGCCGCCGGCCTCCCCTCGCTGCGCCAGCAGATCGGCGGTTCCCTGTGCGCAGAAGCGGCGCACGTCCTCCAGGCTGGCAGGATCGTTGGCCCACAGGTCCAGCACCTGACCGGGATCCATCGAGCGCAACGCCTTGTGGGCCCGCAGAACCGGCAGCGGACAGCGCAGATCCCGGGCGTCGAGAACAACGTCCGCGGCGGGGTCTGCGTGGTCGGGCGGGCTGTCTGAGAGCGGCGCGGGCCGGTCGGTCATGACGGAGGCAATCCCATGTGTGCGGTAGGAGGAGGGGTTCGGTCCCCTTAAGAAGGATACGCCATCCTTCTTAAGGTTGAAAACGAATGGACTCCTCTCATATCTCATATGCAACAGTTCACCAAGGGACCCATGATGGTTCCGGTCGGCATGGTTGTCCGCGTCTCCCGGCCGCGTTTCCGGGGGCATCGTCGTTTTCTCCGGACCCTGAGGTGCCGATGTTCCTTTCGCCTCCTGACCGCGAGACGCTGGCGGTCTTGCGCGAGCGCGTCCACCTGATCGACGCGCCCACCGCCTTGAACTGGTACAGGGCCGGCCAGGCGCTGATGATCGACGTGCGCGAGCCCTTCGAGTACGGGCAGGCGCACATCCCCGAGGCCAAGTTGGTTCCTCTGTCGTCCTTCGAGCCGGACCACATTCCGACGCCGCCGGAGGCCGGCCGGCTTGTTCTGCACTGCGCGGTCGGCGTTCGCTGTGGGTACGCCGCCATGGCCTTGGTGCGGGTCGGCCATCCCGGCCCGCTCTACCGAGTCGAAGGCGGTTTCAAGGCGTGGCAAGCCCACGGCGGGCCTGTCGAGAGGGGATCCTGGTGCTGAGTCGCGGCATTGCCCGACCCGTCGTAACCCGATGATATTTGACAGTTTTAAGCTTCTGTGACGGCGCCATGACGGACATATGACGGCACCGCACAATACGCTTCGATTGCCCGGCGCCTGCACAGCGTGGACAATATCCCGCCATCCGGGCGCGAAACGATCTCTGTCGGCGCGGTCGGGGGCACCATGCCGCAACAGGTTCCGGCTTCCGGGATCCTGGAAAACCAAACACGGGCATGGTTCGGCACCTCCGGGAAGAGCCCCCGCGCGAGACGCCCCAACCGGCGTTCGGGGGACTCCGGAGAGCGGGAGGGAGGATTGGCCATGCTCTTCAGCAGCGCCGTGCCTCGTGAGGAGGTTCATGCCTCCGCGCGCGTGAGTCCCGACCACCGGACCTTCCTGGTCGTGGTCGATCAAACCCGGGAAATGCAGGCCGCCCTGCGCTTCGCGTGCCGTCGGGCGGTGGCCACGGGTGGCCATGTCGCCCTGCTCCACGTCAGCCAGCCGGCCGAATTTGAACACTGGATGTTCGTCGGTAAGCGCATGCGTGACGAGGCCCGCGAGAGCGCCGAGGAGGTGCTGCAGCGCAAGGCCTCTCTGGTGGGGCGCATGACCGGCCGCATGCCGGCCCTGTTCGTTCGTGAGGGCGATGCGACCGACGAGCTGCTCGACCTGTTGGAGGAGGAGCCGAATATCTCCGTCGTGGTCCTGGCCACCGGCAGCGGCAACGACGGCCCCGGCCCCCTGGTGACGGCCCTGATCGGAAAGCACGCCCATCGCCTGCGCGTGCCCCTGACACTGGTCCCCGGGCACCTGTCGACGGACGAGATCGACGATCTGGCCTGACGCGGCAGAAACAAGGCCGTCGGGCTCACTCGACCGAGCCAAGCGGCGGACTGCCCTCCAGTGAGGGGCGGCTTCGCCCTTTCGGGCGCCGCAGACGGTGCCCGGCGGCATACCAAGCAAAACGGGCGGGAGCCATGCTCCCGCCCGATTCTCAAACCCGATCAGGTGCCCGATCAGGTCATGGCTATCGCCACGCCCGGCCCAGCTTCACCAGGTCGACCACCAGTCCGCGCAGCTTCCGGGTGCTGCGGAACGAGGCCATGACGGCCCGCTCCTTGTCGAGCTTGGGCACGCCGTCCACGCGCAGCATGGTTTCCGCCGCGTGGGTGATGAGGCGGGGGTAGTCGGTGAAGAAGTGCTTGTTGGTCTCCAGGATCTGGGGCAGGCGACGGTACTTCTTCAGGTCGCGCAGAACGAAGCTGTCCTCCAGCGCCTTGCGGTAGGCCTTCAGGGTGGCCGCCGTCATCGGCTTGCCGGCCTTCTTGGCGGCGATGATGGTTTCGGCGGCCAGACGGCCGGAGGTCATGGCGAGGTTGGAGCCCTCGCGGTGCATGGCGTTCAGGAACTGCGCGGCGTCGCCGGCCATCACCCAGCCGTCGCCGTGCACCTGCGGCACCGCGTGATACCCGCCCTCGGGCAGCATGTGGGCGGCGTATTCCTTGGATTCGCCGCCGGCGATCAGGGGCGCGATGGCCGGGTGCTGCTTGAACCGTTCCAGCAGGAAGTACGGCCGAACCTGACTCTTGGCGAAGTCGCTGATCAGGCAGCCGATGCCCACCGACAGGCTGTCGCCGTTGGTGTAGAGGAACCCGGTGCCGGTCATGCCGGCGGTGATGGTGCCGGCGGCCTCGATCACCACGCCCTCGTTGCCCTTCAGGTTGAAGCGGGCGTCGATGGTCTCGCGCGGCATGAAGATGGTTTCCTTGACGCCGAGCGCCACCTCCTGCGGCTTCAGTTCCGGGCGCAGTCCGGCGCGGCTGCTGACCAGGGCGTTCACGCCGTCGGCCAGCACCACGACATCGGCGGTCACCTCGCCGTCGTCGCGGTCCACCTTGACGCCGATCACCTTGCCGGACGTGTCGCGCAGCAGGTCCGTCACCGTGGTTTCGCAGATGATCAGCGCGCCGGCTTCCTTCACCTTGGAACTGAACCACTTGTCGAACTGGGCGCGGATGATGGTGTAGCGGTTCGGCCGCTCCTCGTTGAACTGGTCCGAACGGAAGTGCGAGCCGACGTAGGCGTGGTCGTCCAGCATCCACATGCGCTGTTCAATGATGTGGCGTTCCAGCGGTGCGCTGTCGCGGAAGTCGGGGATCACCCGTTCCACCGCGTCGGCGTACAGAATGGCGCCCTGGACGTTCTTGGCGCCGGGGTACTCGCCGCGCTCGATCTGCAACACGGACAGTCCGGCGCGGGCCATCACCAAGGCGGCGCTGTTGCCGGCCGGCCCGGCTCCGACCACGATGGCGTCGAAATGCTCGGTCATGCTTTCAGGTCTCCGTGAGGCCGGCGGCTCGGTGGAGAACCGCCGGGGTATCGCGGGCCGGGATCAGGCCCCTTGGGTGTTGTCGGTCTTTCAGCCGGCCAGCCGGTCGACGGAAAGGCGCTTGCGGAAGGCCTCCGTCAACGCGGGCAGGATCTCCAGCGCGTCGCCGATGATGCCGTGATGGGCAAAGTCGAAAATCGGCGCGTTGGGGTCGCTGTTGATGGCCAGGATCTGATCGGCGCCCTCGGACCCGACGCGGTGCTGAATGGCACCCGAGATACCGGCGGCGATGTACAGGCGCGGCCGGATGGTCTTGCCGGTCTGGCCGATCTGCCGGTCGGCGGTCATCCATCCTTTCTGCACCAGCGGACGCGAGCAGCCGTATTCGGCCCCCAGCACCTGGGCGAGGTCGATCACCAGCTGGATGTTTTCCGGGCGCTGCAGGCCCATGCCGCCGGCGACGACGATGTCGGCGTAGGCCAACTGGGCCTGATTGGTGTCGGAGTCCGGAATGAAGTCCAGCACCTTGGTGACGATCTCGTCCTCGACCATGCCCAGGCTCTCGCGCACCACCTCGCCGCTGCGGCTGCGGTCCGGGTCGCCCATGGCCATGACGCGCGGACGCACCGTGCTCATCTGCGGCCGGGCGGCGCGGGTCATGATGGTGCACAGCAGCGAACCGCCGAAGGTCGGGCGCGTCGCCGCCAGCGACTTGTCGGCGTCGATGGCCAATTCGGTGCAGTCGGCGGTCAGGCCGGTCTGCAACGTGGTGGCCACGGCACCGGCGAGGTCACGCCCCAGCGTGGTGGCGCCGAGCATCAGGATCTCGGGCTTGTGCTTGTTGACCAGATCGGTCATCGCCTTGGTGTAGGGCTCGTTGCGGTATTCGGCCAGCAACGGGTCCTCAACGGCATAGACGCGGTTGGCGCTGTAGTGGAACGCCTCGGCGATGGCTTGGTCCGTGCCCTCGGCCTTGGGGCCGAGCACGACGCCGCACAGATCGACGCCCAGGGCGTCGGCCAGCTTGCGGCCCTCGGTCAGCAGTTCCCAGGACACGGGATGGACGCGGCCGTGTTCCAGTTCCACGAACACCCAGACGTTCTTGTACGCCTTCAGGTGCTCGGGCAGCTCGGTGGTCTTCGCGCGACCCTTGGCCGGGGGAGCAGCGGGGGGTTGGGCCATGATTTCGGTCTCCTTCTGGCTCGGGCCGGCTTACGCGCTGGTCGATTGTGGGGCCATGACTTTCAGCAATCCCGCGTCCTCGGCCAGCATCGTTTCGATGGCGGCGGTGGCGAGGCTGGCGGGCGAGCCGTCATCGGCCTTGATCATCTTTGCCTTCTCGGCGCGGGGCTGCGGCGCGAACACCTTGCTCACCTTGGTGGGCGAGCCCTTCATGCCGCACTTGCCCAGATCCTCGACCCCGGCGGCCTCCGCGTTCCAGGTGATGATCTCGGCCCGCTCGGAGCGCAGCACGTCGGGCAGCGAGCCCCGACGCATCTCGTTGCTGGCCTCCAGCATGGTGATGAGGCACGGCAGCTTGGTCTTCAGCACCTGTACGCCGCCCTCGGCGCGGCGATGGACGCAGATTTCCCGGGCCTCCAGGTCGATGGAGGGAATGGCCGAGACGTACGTCAGCTGGTTGAGACCCATGCGTCGGGCGATGCCGGGGCCGACCTGGGCGGTGTCGCCGTCGATGGTCTGCTTGCCGGTGAACACCAGATCAACCGGGTGCTGGGAATCCAGCTTCTGGATCGCCGACGTCAACGCGTAGGAGGTGGCCAGCGTATCGGCGCCCGCGAAGAAGCGGTCGGACAGCAGAATGGCCTCGTCGGCGCCATGGCCCAGGGCCTTGCGGAGCGCCGAGACGGCCATGGGCGGCCCCATGGTTAGCACCGTGACCTTGCCCCCCAGTTGATCGCGCAGCCGCAGCGCGGCCTCCAGCGCGAACAGGTCATAGGGATTGATGATCGTCGGCACGCCCTGGCGCATGATGGTGTTGGTCACCGGATGCACGCTGATCTGGGCACTGTCGGGCACCTGCTTGATGCAGACGACCATGTTCGGGCCTTGGCTCATCGGGCTCACTCTCCCCTGGGTGTTGATTGGGACGGGGACAGCGCCTCCAGGGGAATGAAGGCGCGGCCGGCTCCGTCGGTGTGTTGCCGGAACACCGCGAACACCTTTTCGCGGCGGGCGTCCGAGTGGACGAAGTCCTCGTGTGCGCGCGCGAGACAATCGCGTAGGGTATCACGATCTGGTTCCGAATGCGCGGCGGCATACTCGCCGAAGCGCTTCATGATGTGCAGCCGGTTGACGGCCACCACGGCCGGGTCGAACGGCACGTCGAGGGCCTCGAAGAACTCCTCGGCGGCGGACAGGCCGGCCAGTTGCTCCAGCGCGCCCGTCACTGCACCGTCTCCGGCTCAAGGGTCACGGCGTGCCATGCGCGCAGGTCCTCGGCCTCGGGGGCCTGCTTGCCGCGCAGGTAGTGCGCGCGCAACAGCGGCACCATGCGCGCGGCCTGCCCCGGGGCCATCGTCAGACCCAGCGTCTCGCAGGCGTGGGCCAGCCCGGCGGCGCCGGTGTGCTTGCCGACGACCAGGCGGTGGGCGCGGCCCAGGCGGCCCGGCTCCAGGCCGGTATAAGTGCCCGGATCGCGCAGCAGGCCCTGGACGTGGATGCCGCTTTCGTGGGTGAACACGCCGTCGCCGACCACGCTCTTGCCCACCGGCACGGGGCGGCCGGCGGCGGCGGCCACCAGGGCGGCCAGCGCGGGCAGGTGCACCGCGTCAACCCCGGTGTCGCGGCCGTACAGGGCGTCCAGGGCAACCGCCACCTCTTCCAGCGCGGCGTTGCCAGCGCGTTCACCGAGCCCGACGACTGTGGTGCTGACATGGGTGGCCCCGCCCCTGACGGCGGCCAGGGAGTTGGCGCAGGCCATCCCCAGGTCATCGTGGGCGTGGATTTCAAGGTCCATGTCGGTCAAGGCTCGCATCCGTGTAAAGGCGTCCCGGGTTGAAAACGGGTCCAGCATGCCCAACGTGTCGGCATAGCGGAAACGCTGTGCGCCGGCCCGCTCTGCGGTCTCGATCACGCGTGCAACGAAATCAGGATCGGCGCGGGAGGCATCCTCGCCGCCCACGCTGACTCGCAATCCATGGTCCCGTGCCCGACGGACCACCCGATCCAGTTCGCGCAGCACCCAGTCACGCGAACGGCCCAGCTTGCCCTTGATCTGGCGATCAGAGACCGGGGCCGACACATGCACCATTGCGGCGCAACATGCAAGCGCCGCATCAAGGTCGGTGTCGGAAAGCCGACACCAGACGAAGGCGGTCGCGCGCAGCGGCAGGGCCAGAATGGCGCGGATGTCCTCCTGCTCTTCAGGACCCATGGCGGGAATCCCGACTTCCAGTTCCGGGACACCGGCCCGATCCAGGGCGGTGGCGATGGCCAGTTTCTCGTTACGACTGAAGGCCACGCCGGCGGTCTGTTCGCCGTCGCGCAACGTGGTGTCGGTCAGGATCACCGGCGACTCCGAGGCTTCGGCGCGGGCGGCCTCGGCGGCGGATCGGAAACAGGTCATGGACGCGTCCTTCCTTGGTCCGATCCGGTCAGGCCGACTTGGCGCAACTGCACCGGCCGGCGGCGTTGGGGTTGTCGAACACGAACCCGGCGCCGCGTTCGTCCTCGACGAAGTCGACCGTGGTGCCGGTCAACAGGGGCGCGCTCTCCGGATCGACGAAGATGGACAGGTCGTCGAAGGTGGTGACGGCGTCGCCGTCCTCCGCCCCGGCGGCCAGCCCCAGCCGGTATTGCAGCCCGGCGCAGCCGCCGGCGGCGACGACAATCCTCAATCCGCGCGCCGCTTCGGAGCGGCTGACGGCACCGCGGATGACGGTCTGAGCCGTCTCGGTCAGGGACAGCATGGCGAAGGCCTCCCGAGCAGGAACACACAACAGCGATGGACGGCACCGCAGCAATTTGCGTGCCACTCGGGCGACGCGCGGAAATCCGCGCCGAATCACGAATGCGACTCACCGACAGAACGCGGCGACGTGTCGGTGTTGCGACAATGCGACCACGGCCGTGTCGGGGGATGGACAGGACGACGAAATTCTAATGCTTTGAAATAGAACGATTCTGCGGTTGGCATCGGGATTGCTGGTGGGGGAGTTGTCCCGCATCGTCAGGGAGACCGACATGACCACGATGCCGCGCCTACCCCTTGCCGGCCTGGAGGCCGTCACCACCACCCGCGATCTGCGCGCCGCGTTGGCGCGGCCGATGCCGACCGTCGGCCAACCGATCCGCGTGCCGCACAACAAGCGCCGCGAGGCGACCGGCGGCGCGCGCCGCGAGGGGGCCGGCCTGTCTCCGGCGATCTGGGAAAAGGTCAAGGAGCATCCCTGCTACTCCGAGCAGGCCCACCACCACTTCGCGCGCATGCATGTGGCGGTGGCCCCCGGCTGCAACATCCAGTGCAACTACTGCAATCGGAAGTTCGACTGCGCCAACGAGAGCCGGCCGGGCGTGGTCTCCGAGCGCCTGACCCCGGAACAGGCGGTGGAGAAGGTGCGCGCCGTCGCCGCGCGGCTGCCCCAACTGTCCGTCGTCGGGATCGCCGGCCCGGGCGATTCGCTGCACAACGCGCCGCGCACCCTGAAAACGCTTGAGCTGCTGCGGGCCGAAGTGCCGGACCTGACGCTGTGCCTGTCGACCAACGGACTGGCGCTGCCCGATCATGTGGACGCGCTCAAGGCTCTCGACGTGCATCACGTCACCATCACCCTGAACGCCCTCGACCCGGAGATCGGCGCCGAGATCTACCCCTGGATCGCCCACGACCACCGCCGCTGGCGCGGGGTGGAGGCCGCCCGCATCCTGCTGGAGCGCCAGATGGAGGGCCTGGAACGCGCGGTCGCGGCCGGCATCCTGGTCAAGATCAACTCGGTCATGATCCCGGGGATCAACGACGGCCACCTGGAAGAGGTGAACCGGGTGGTGCGCGAAAAGGGGGCATTCCTGCACAACGTGATGCCGCTGATCTCGGACCCGGCGCACGGGACCCACTTCGGCCTGACCGGCCAGCGCGGCCCGACTCCGGTTGAGGTTCAGACGCTGCGGGACTCGCTGGGCAACGATGCCCGCCTGATGCGCCATTGCCGCCAGTGTCGCGCCGATGCCGTCGGCATGCTGGGCGAGGACGGCTGCGGCGACGGCGGCGGCGCGGACGCCACCTCGCCGACGGTGGATGCCGAGGCCCGCGCCGCCTATCGCGCGCTGGTCGCGGACAGTCGCGCCGAGCAGGCCGCCGAAGCAGCGCGCGCCGACGCCGTGGCCGAGGCCGTTGCGCCGGCCGGGGACCGCCGCATGGTGGCCGTGTGCTCGCGCGGCGGCGGACGCGTCAATTTGCACTTCGGCAAGGCGACCGAGTTCCATGTCTACGAGGTCGGCGCCGAGGGCGTGCGCTTCGCCGGCATCCGCCGCGCCGACAACTACTGTCTGGGCGGTTCCGGCGACGCCGAGCGGATGACGACGATTCTGTCCGTGCTGGAGGGCATCGACGCCGTCCTGTGCGTCAAGATCGGCACCGGGCCGCGCCGCCGGCTGGAGGCGGCCGGCATCGCCGCGCACGAAATCCCCGGCCACGACCTGATCGAACCGGCGGTGGCGGACTGGTACGCCGCCACCGCGCAGCCTGACACGGCGCCGGCCGCGCGCCGCGCCTGAGCACCCAAATCCATAGACGAAGGAGACCCGTTCCATGGCCTACAAGATCCTGGGATCCCAGTGCACCGTCTGCGGCGCCTGCGAGTTCGAATGTCCGACCGGCGCCATTTCCATGAAGGGCGACACCTACAAGATCGACCCGGCGACCTGCACCGAGTGCGAGGGCCACTTCGACGCGCCCCAGTGCGAAGCCGTGTGTCCGATGCCCGGCACCTGCGTTCCGGCCTGAGCACGGCGAGGCACCCCATGGCCGAGACCACGGAACAGCCTTCGGGCGGGGACGACGGGCTGGTCGAGATCGATCAGCCCCCGGTCTTCGAGCCCGGAACCAAGGTGCGCGCCCGCGCTCGGGTGCGCGACGACGGCACCACCGCCGGCGCCCGCATCGGCGACGTGCTGGTGGAGGTCGGCGATGTCGGCTATGTGCGCAGCGTCGGGGCCTTCCTGCAACGCCACTGGATCTACGACGTCGATTTCGTCCGCACCCTGCGCGTGGTCGGCATGCGCGCCCACGAACTGGAAAGCGCCGAGGGTGATCCGCCCCCAGCCCAAGAGGACACCGCGACATGAAGATCACCATCCGCAAGGTGGCGAGTGGTTACGAAGCCTACGTGCCCAAGAAGGATCTGGAGGAACGCGTCACGGCCACCGAAAAGCCGGACCTGTGGGGCGGTTGGATCGAGCTGGCCAACGGCTGGCGCTTCGAGATGCCCGAGATGCCGGCCGACACGCCCCTGCCCCTGACCCTGGACGCGCGGCGGATCAGCACCGGGGATTGATCCCGAGTCCGTTTGATTGGGATCCGAATGGAGGCCGGCTGGCCGTCGGGCAGCCGCCCGTTTCCGGGTCGCGCTACGCGGGGGGGCGCGCGGGCGCCGCTTCGGCGGGCGTGCGCGCCCGGATGGACAGCGCGTGCACCCGCTCGCGCAGTTCCTCCGTCAGGAGATCGTTGACCATGCGGTGGCGTTCCACCCGCGACTTTCCGGCAAAGGCCTCTGACACCACCTCGACCGTGAAGTGGGTTTCGCCCCGCCCGTCCAGCGGCGCGTGACCCTGCGCCGCGCCGCGTTCGGCCAGCGCCGCCATGCGCGCGCCGTGTCCGGCGTGGCGGCGGGAGTCGTCCGACACCGTCAGGGCCACGGGGCGCAGGGCGTCGGCAATCTTGAGTTCGATGCGGTCGCGGATGCTGGCGGAGGGCATGCCGTCACTCTCCCTTGGCGGTGTCGCACGCCATATGGCGGCCCCGCCGGATCGGATCAAGGGAATCCGCCGCACAGGCACCAGACGATCCTGTTGGGATGAGAGCAATTCCGGACCGATCCGGGCTGGTTCGCGACCATGATTCGCGTGGACTGCAAAGGGCTTGGGCGCGTTGGGTGACCCTGGTGCCATCCGGATGATCCGTTGGCAGTGGAGGGCGGCCGGCCGAAGGGTACCGATCCCGGGCTCTCAGGACCCGTCGTCCGTCCCACCCTCCGTGTCGTTCAGGGCAGTCATCAGCGTGGCCAACTGGAACCAGAACAGGTCCGCGCCGGCATAGCCGGTGATCCGGTCCAGTTCCTTTCCGTCCTCCACCAGAACGAAGGTCGGCGTGAAGGTCACCCCTCGGATGTCCTTCAGGTCCTCCGGCCAGTCCCCGTGCAGGTTGACCCGCCGCAACGGGACGCGGGTCGCCTCATCGGTCTTGGCGTAGGCCGGCCCGACCTCCGCGTGCCACTGCTGGCACCAGGTGCAGGAGGGCGATTCGAACATCACCAGTTCGGCGGCGCGCGCCGCGCTTCCGCCGACGAGGCCCATCAGGCCGGCGAGAAGGGCGCCGGCGAGGGTGCGGGCGACGCGGGCACGGCGGCCCCGCCGGGCGGTGTCCTGGGAGCGCTGCATGGGAAAACCTCCTTCGGTCGGGGCCGCACGCGGCCGGGGGGAGCGACGGGATCCGAGTCTTCTTGCCGAAGCGAACCGAACGGCCACGTGGATCTTGCGTTGGCGATCCTGATCGGTCATGCTTGCATTATAAAATGCTAATGAGCAAGGATCCAGGCGGAACACATCGCCCGGGGCTACGGCGCCGGGACAGCCTGGGCAACCAGACATCCGCCGACCGGGATCAACAGCCGGCCCAGACCGGTGCGCGGTGGCGGCAAGAACCAAGGGCGTCCGGCCCGCCTGTTCCGGCGGGTTGAAACGGGCGACCGGATTGGGAGGACCGGTGTCCGGGCCGTCCATCGACCTGTGTGTCGGCGGCGGTGGTGGACCCGGTGTGCGTTTTGCGCGCAAAACCTCTCTCGAACAGCATCTGTGCCGAGGGCGTCTGGATCGACCGGGCGACGCCGACGCACCCGAGCCAACGCGCGGTCGCCCGCGCCAAGAAGCGGCGCGACACGGGGGGATGACTCGGTTAGAACGGTTACAGGTCAGCGCCTGGACGAACGTCCGAGCAGGGACTCGCCCAGGCCGTGATATCGCAAGGGAGACTGACAGCATGCTTGACACGCAAGAGACCGGCGGGACCAGCCGCCGCAGGGTTCTGTTCAGCCTGGGCGGCGCGGCCGCCGTGGCCACCGGCCTGACGGTGGTGCCCGGCCTGGGTCCCCGGCTGGCGCACGCCACCGAGGCCGAGGTGACCGACGTCATCACGGAGATGCTCGGCGAGATGCCGGCCGAGGGCGCCATTTCCATCGACCTGCCCGAGATCGCGGAAAACGGCAACACCGTGCCGTTGAGCGTCGAGATCGACGCGCCGATGACCGCCGACAGCTATGTCCAGGACATCATGGTGCTGGCCGACGGCAACCCGTCGCCGCGCGTGGCCCAGTTCCACTTCACGCCGATGAACGGCAAGGCCAGCGCCTCCACCCGCATGCGTCTGGTGCAGACCCAGAACGTGGTGGTCGTCGCCCGCATGAGCGACGGGCAGGCGATGATGGCCAGCAAACAGGTCAAGGTGACCATCGGCGGCTGCGGCGGCTGACCCGCCCGAGCCCCAGAAACGCAATCGGCCGCCGGATGACGGCGGCCCGGACCATTCAGAGGAGACGCAGGCAATGGCGAGAATTCGGCCGCGTGTGCGCGTCCCGGGCGAGGCCGCCGCGGGAGATGTCGTGGAAATCAAGACCCTGATCAACCATCCGATGGAATCGGGCCACCGCAAGGACGAGGATGGCAATCCGATTCCCCGGCAAATCATCAACCGCTTCGAGGCCCTGTTCAACGGACAGGAGTTCTTCAGCGTCGATCTGTATCCGTCGGTCTCGTCCAACCCCTACATCTCGTTCTTCGCGAAGGTCGACGAGGCCGGGGAATTCACCTTCCGCTGGCACGACGACGACGGCTCGGTCTACGAGGAAACCAAGGGCATCGCGTTGTCCTGATGCCCAGCGCCATACGGGCCGTCCGGGGGCGTGTGCCGCCCGACGGCCCCATGGCCGCGCCGCCGCAGGGCGGGCACGCTCCGATGCCGGCTCCGCCGGGCGGCACGGGCGAACAGAGATCCCGGCGGCAATCGATTCGATACGAATGCGACTCGATCCTTGACCCGGCGCGTTGAACCACGGGCGGATCAGGATGAAAGGGATGGGGAATGTTCACACGGCGTGACTTGATGCGGACGGCGGCCGCCACGGCGATCCTGCTGGGGAGCCCGGCCGGGCTGCGCCGCGCGGCGGCGGCCCAGGCACTGACCCAGGACGATCTGCTGCGGTTCGATCCGCTGGGACAAGTGACGCTGCTGCATGTCACCGACGTGCACGCGCAGTTGATGCCGATCTATTTCCGCGAACCGTCCATCAACCTGGGCGTCGGCGCGGTCGAGGGCAAGCCGCCGCACGTTACCGGGACCGACTTCCTGACGATGTTCGACATCCCCAGGGACTCACCGGAATGCCACGCCCTGACCAACGTGGATTTCGTCGATCTGGCGCGGACCTACGGCAAGGTCGGCGGGTTGGACCGGCTGGCCACCCTGGTCAATGCCATCCGTGCCGAGCGGCCGGACAACACGCTGTTCCTGGATGGCGGCGATACGTGGCAGGGCTCCTACACATCGCTTCAGACCAACGGCGCGGACATGGTCCGGGCCTTCAACGCGCTGAAGACCGACGCCATGACGGCGCATTGGGAGTTCACCTACGGTCAGGATCGGGTGCAGGAGATCATCGACGGCGAACTGAACTTCCCATTCCTATGCGGCAACGTCATTGACGCCATGTGGGAAGAGGCGGTCTTCGAGTCGACGCAGATGTTCGAGCGCGGCGGCGTTCAGGTCGCGGTGATCGGGCAGGCCTTCCCCTACACGCCCATCGCCAATCCGCGCTACCTGATGCCGGACTGGTCCTTCGGCATCCGCCCCGAGTTGGTGCAGGAGCACGTCGATAATGCCCGCGCCAATGGCGCCGAGGTGGTGGTGCTACTGTCCCACAACGGCTTTGACGTGGACCGCAAGCTGGCCTCGCTGGTGGACGGGATCGACGTCATCCTGACCGGTCACACCCACGATGCCCTGCCGCGCGAGGTCAAGGTCGGCAAGACGCTGCTGATCGCGTCGGGCTCGCACGGCAAGTTCCTGTCGCGCCTGGACCTGGAGGTGAAGGGCGGGGCCGTGACGGATTACCGCTACCGCCTGATCCCGGTGTTCTCCGACGTCATCACGCCGGACCCGGACATGGCCCAGGTGATCGCCGACATCCGCGCCCCCTACGAGGCCGAATGCACCCGCGTCTTGGGTCAGACCGACGACCTTCTCTATCGGCGTGGCAACTTCAACGGCAGCTTCGACGATCTGATCTGTCAGGCCCTGCTGGAGGAACGCGACGCCGAGATCGCGCTGTCGCCCGGCTTCCGCTGGGGGGCAACCCTGCTGCCGGGGCAGGACATCACCGTGGACGACGTCCACTCCATGACCTCCATCACCTACCCCAACGCCTACCGGATGGCGATGGACGGGGCGACCCTGAAGACGGTGCTGGAGGACGTGGCCGACAACATCTTCAACGAGGACCCGTTCTATCAGCAGGGCGGCGACATGGTGCGCGTCGGCGGCATGGGCTATGCCATCGACATCCGCAAGCCCATGGGCGACCGCATTTCGGACATGACCCTGCTGTCCACCGGCGAGCCCATCGATCCGGCCCGGAACTATGTGGTGGCCGGCTGGGCGTCGGTGAACGAAGGCACCGAGGGGCCGCCGATCTACGACGTCGTGTCCCGCTACATCGAAAAGCACGGCACGGTCTCGGTGCCCGAGAACACCACCATCAAGATCAAGGCGTAGAGCGAGACGTCGTTGCGAGGAGCGCAGCGACGAAGCAATCCAGGGCAGGTTCCGGTGTCTTCCGCTCTGGATTGCTTCGCCCGCATCAAGGGATGCGGGCTCGCAATGACGAGCCTCGATTTTTTTAGGCGACCGCGCGGACACAACCACCATGGACGGCTTCACCATCACCTACATCGGGGCTCTGACGGCGGGCATCCTGAGCTTCCTGTCGCCGTGCATCCTGCCCATCGTGCCGCCTTATCTGTGCTTCATCGGTGGGGTGAGCCTCGATCAGTTCGACGAGGACGGCGACGCCGATTCCCGCCGCGCGGCGCGGGCGCGGGTGCTGCGCGCGGCCATCGCCTTCGTGCTCGGCTTCGGCACCGTGTTCATGGCGCTGGGCGCCGGGTCCGCCCTGATTGGCGATCTGATCGCCGGCAACCTGCACATTCTCGCCCCCATCGCCGGAGCGATCATCGTTGTTCTGGGGCTGCATTTCCTGGGCGTGTTCCGCCTTGCCCTGTTGTACCGCGAGGCCCGGTTCCAGGTGCGGAGCCGACCCCTGGGGATGATCGGCGCCTATGTGGTGGGGTTGGCCTTCGCCTTCGGTTGGACCCCGTGCGTCGGCCCCATCCTGGCCACCATCCTGGCGCTGGCCAGCCAGTCCGACAGCGCGTGGTACGGGGCCTCCCTGCTGGGGGTGTACACCCTGGGCATCGGCGTGCCGTTCATCTTGGCGGCCTATGCCCTGGGCGCCTTCCTGCGGTTCAAGACCCGGCTGCGCGGGTATATGGGATGGATCGAAAAGGGCATCGGCGCGCTGCTGGTCCTCACCGGCGTCCTCATCATGACGCGCACCATGTCGCTGGTCGCGGACTGGCTGATCGGCGCAGTCCCGGCGCTGGCGACTCTGGCGAAGTAAAACCGGCCGAGGACGGCGCCGCTGTTGCGGCGGGCCGGTCCGGCGGGGTATGACCGGGACGCGTTTCCCCTCCCGTCCCAAGAGCTTGCCGCCATGTCGACGTTGCACATCCACGACACGCTGTCCCGGGGCAAGGCCCCGTTCGAGCCGCTCGACCCGTCGCATGTGCGCCTGTACGTCTGCGGGCCGACGGTCTACGACCGCGCGCACATCGGCAATGCCCGGCCGGTGCTTGTCTTCGATGTCCTGTTCCGGCTGCTGCAACGGCTCTATCCGCGCGTGACCTACGTACGCAACATCACCGACGTGGACGACAAGATCAACGCGCGGGCGAAGGAAAGCGGGCGCTCCATCGGCGAGATCACGGCCGAGACCACGCGTCTGTTCCACGAGGACATGGCGGCCCTGAACGCCCTGCCGCCCAGCCTGGAGCCGCGCGCCACCGAGCATATCGGCGAGATGATCGCCCTGATCGGGGACTTGATCGACAAGGGCCATGCCTACGAGGCCGAGGGTCACGTGCTGTTCGCGGTGGGCAGCATGGACGACTACGGCCGGCTGTCGGGCCGCTCGCGCGACGAGATGATCGCCGGCGCCCGCGTCGAGGTGGCCCCCTACAAGCGCGATCCCGCCGACTTCGTGCTGTGGAAGCCCTCGACCGAGGACCTGCCCGGCTGGGACAGCCCGTGGGGCCGCGGCCGGCCGGGCTGGCACATCGAGTGCTCGGCCATGAGTGCCAAGCACCTGGGCAAGAGTTTCGACATCCACGGCGGCGGGCAGGACCTGATCTTCCCCCACCATGAGAACGAGATCGCCCAGAGCACTTGCGCCCACGGCCCGGGCACCTTCGCCCGCTATTGGATGCACAACGGCTATCTGATGGTCGAGGGCGAGAAGATGTCCAAGTCCTTGGGCAACTTCTTCACCGTGCGCGAGCTGCTGGACCAGGCGCCGGGCGAGGCCATCCGGTTGTGCATGCTGTCCACCCACTACCATCAGCCCCTGGACTGGACCGCCGACGGCCTGAAGGCCGCCAAGGCGGCGCTGGACCGGCTTTATACCGCGCTGCGCGGCGCTGAGGACGTGACGGCCGACGGCGACCCGGCGCCGTCCGATGCCCTGCTGGACGCGCTGTGCGACGACCTCAACACGCCGCGCGCCATCGCGTTGATGCATGAAACGGCCGGCGCGCTCAATAAGGCCACCGATCCGGCGGAGCGGACGCGGTTGAAGGGCGACCTGCTCGGCGGCGGGGCGCTGCTGGGGGTGCTGACGCAGGACCCGGCGGCGTGGTTCCAGGGTGCGTCCGCGAGCGGCGACGGCCCGACGGCCGATGACATCGAGGCCCTGATCGCGGAGCGCAAGGCGGCCCGCAAGGCCAAGGACTTCGCCCGCGCCGACGCCATCCGCGATGGCCTCGCCGCCCAAGGGATCCTCCTGGAGGACGGCCCGCAGGGCACGACGTGGAAGCGAGGCTAATCCGGGGGAGCGAAGCGCGGACAGGCGCCCAGGCAAACCCCGAGCGATCTGGAACGAATCGGAACGACGGCCTATTCCAACACCACCGCGTCAAGGCGCGGTGGGCGGGCCAGAACTGACGCACCGCGCCCTAGAGAATGCCGGATTTCTCCAGCTCGGACTGCGTCACGACCCGATTGCGCCCCATGCGTTTCGCCAGATACAGGGCCTGATCGGCGCGCTGGACCATGTCTCCCACCGACTCGCCGATGGCGTATTCCGAAATGCCGATGGACAGGGTGATCCGTCCCAGTTCCGTCCCGGAACGACGGTTGGTGATGCGTTTGCTGGCCACGGTGGTGCGGATGCGCTCGGCCACGTCGGCCGCCTCGCGTCGCGAGGCGGCGGGCAGAATGGCGGCGAACTCCTCACCGCCGTAGCGGGCCACGGTATCCTCCGGGCGCACGCAGGACTGAATGGTGCGGGCCACCAGCTTCAGTACCTGGTCGCCCATCTGGTGCCCGTGCGTGTCGTTGAACTGCTTGAACAGGTCGATGTCCAGCATAAGAAGCGACAGGTGGCTTCCGGTATCGGCGGCGTGGCGTGTCGCCTCACCCATGACGTTGTCGAACACCTTGCGGTTGGCCACGCCGGTCAGCCCGTCGGTGCTGGCCTCGGTTCGAACCTGCTCCAGATCCTCGCGAAGTCGGGCGATCTGCTGGGACGACTGCGTCAGCTCGGTTCCGAGCTTTCGGTTGACGCGCAGCATTTTTTGCGTCTCAGCGACAACCGACGCCACGATTTCGTGTAGCGTTTCTCCGTTCGCGCCCCCGACCTGATCGGACAGGTCGGCCAGCGTGGCGCCGTAGCTCTCGGTGCCGCGGTTGGCGATCTGGAACATCTTCAGCAGTTGTTCGAGGGTATTTTCGATCCGCATGCCGGCGGCGGCCAGAGTCTTTGATTCGTTGGCCTGGGTCACGTACTTGTCGTGGAGCGCCTGAATGATCGGCGGCCCGAAGTCCGATCCCAGCTTGATCAGTCGTTCGATTTCACGGCTCAGGTCGGGCAGGCGGTTCGAATGATGAATATACCAGACCGCGAAGTTATTGGGATTCGGGGTGATCCCGAACTGTTTCATGGATTGGATCGCGTTCCGGGCGGCGGCCTGGGCCTGAACCTTTGATTCCGCATACTCGATCATGGCGAGACACTGTCCTTGACGGGCCGACGGGTCACCGCATGGGCTGACCCTAAAGGAATACAACACTCCAGGCCCAAGCGCCAAGGAAACAGCGTCCGTCAGCTAAGAGATTGTCCCCGGTGCGCAGTCTAGGTGCGCGGATCCGCCAGTCCAGGCGCGCTTCTTTTGATCGCAGGGGAGGAAACCCGGATGGCGGGCGCGACCTTCCAAGATGTGTCTCTTATCAATTGCATTGGCCGACAGATTCGTCGGCACACACCCGCTTTCCGTTCACCCAGGTGGCGCCCGACAAATCGGCATGCAGCAGGTCCGCCATGTCCAGGTCGGCCCCGGTCAGATCGGCGCCCCGCAGGATGGCGCGGAAGAACCGGGCGCGGCGCAGATCGGCGTTGCGCAGCATGGCGCCCGACAGGTCGGCCTTGGTGAAGTCAGCTTCGCTCATCTCGGCGTCGGAGAGATCCGCGCCGCGCAGGTCGGCGCTGACGAACCGGGTGCGGAAGGCATTCGTCCCGGTCAGATTGGCGCCTTTCAGGTTGGCGCGCTGGAACGAGGTATCCCGCAACACGCCGCCGCTCAGGTCCGCCCCTTCCAGATTGCGGCCGTCGTGGTAGCAGCGGCGCCATTCCACCCCAGGCTCGGCGACATCGGTACAGGCGGCATGGGCTGGCGATCCCGGCCGCACGGCGAGGGCCAGGACCAACAGCGTCAACACGGTGGTGATGGGGCGGGCGGCGGAGCGAATCATCATCATGACCGAGCTAAGGTAAGACGTTCCCTCTCTCGGGAAAAGGGTCTCGATGTGGCATGTGTGAATCAACCCACGCGCGGTGCGCCCACATGCCGCCCCACTTCCGGCGGGCGCGGCAGGCCGGCGTGCGCCGCCACCATCGCCCGCAGCCGCTCCCGTCCGTCGGCCGGCCACGGCCCGACCCGCCGGGTGGCCAGATCGACGTGCAACAGCAGCACCTCGTTGCTGGCGGCCTGAAAACCGGCCTCGGCGTGCAGCAGGCGATGGAACAGGCGCAGCTTCTTCTCGCCCGCCTCCAGGGCCAGGGTCTCAACCAGGAGCGGATCCCCCTCCGACAGCTCGCGATCGTACGTCACATGCGCCTCGACGGCGAAGATCGTTCCCCCCGCGCGCCTGCGGTACGACTGCCCCAGGTCGAGCCAGTCCATGACCGCGTCCGTCGCGTGATCGCAGACCAGCGTGTAATAGGCCACGTTCATGTGGCCGTTGTAGTCCAGCCACTCGGGTCGCACCGTCTCGCGGTGCAGGCGCAAGGGTCCGTCGGCATCCGGCATCGGGCTCGGCCCTCCAAAGGCGTCGGGCGCCATTCGCCCGTTGATGGGGTCGGGGCACGGTTTTGATTGCCGCGCCCCCAGGACGGTTCTACAGTGGCCGTCATGGATCCGTCACCACCAACCGCGCGTGGGACGGCACATCGTCGAAAGGCTGTCGTCGGGTCTGTCTTCTTAACGCGCGGTTCCCCGGTCTGGAGGGAGGCCTCGTGATGCCCAAGACCCAAGCCGATCAGGCCATGCTCGACGCGGATCGCCACGTGACGCGGGCCGAGTTCCAGCAGGCCCTCGAAGCCTTCGGGCGGGCACGCTACTTCTTCCAGAAAGTCGGTGACCGCGATGGCGAGGCGATGGCGATGATGCGCCGGGGCGAGGTCGAACTCGGCCAGGGGCGCCTTGCCGCCGCCCGTTCGGACTTGCTGGAATCCCTGGGGTTGTTCACGGACGAGGCCGATGACAGTGACCGCGCGGCCGCGGAGGTCCTGCTTTCGGAAACCCTGCACCTGGAGGGCGAGTCCAAGCTTGCGCGGGCGCACGCCGAGGCTGCGCTGGCCCGGGCCGCCCACGGCGGAAACCTGTACGGCGAGGCCCGCGCGCGCATGCAGATCGGTCGGCTGGCCCTGGACGCAGGCCGCGCGGATCGGGCGCTGGAGGACTACGGTCACGCGCGCAGACTGTACGAGGAGGCCGGGCGCGGTCTGCACGAGGCCACGGCTCTGTCCGCCATGGCCGAGGTCCTGCGCGAGCTTGGCCGGGCCGATGAGGCTCATGCCGCCCTGGAACAGGCCGCCGACCTGTATGCCATGAACGGCGATCACCTGGACGAGGGCACGACCCGGATGGATATCGGCCGCCTGCTCGCCGACATGGGCGCCCTGGAGGAGGCTCGGGAGGCGTTCGCGGCGTCCGCGCGCCTCAACGGCGAGGCCGGGCATCTGGCCGGCGAGGCGGAAGCGTTGCTGGAGGCGGGGCGTCTTGAAGCCCGGGCGGCGCCCAAGCATGCCATGAAGCTGCTGCGGCACGCCGCCGAGTTGTTCGGCCATGCCGGTCTTGACGGTCGCCGCGATCAAGTCGAGCGGGAGGCGGCGGTGCTGCGGGTTTGATCGCGTCCCGTGTTAACGGCCGACGACGCACTCCTTCCCTTTCAGCCCCGGCGGGTTTCGTCGGGGCGGGTCCTTAGAACACACCTGCCGTGGAAGAGCCGCTCGTCTCCGACGAGATCGGCGACCGTTCCTCGCGCTGCATGGGGCCGATGTAGTTGCCCTTGCGCACGAACGGCCGCGGATTGAGAAGGGTGTGCTCGATCCGCTTGTACAGAACGTCCGCCGAGACCGGCTTTCCGAGGAACTCGTTGATGCCCGCGTTGCGGGCCTCCTTGACATGTCCGAGGTCCGAGTAGCCCGAAATCATGATGATCGGGATCTCGGGATTACGGATCGACGTGTCGCGCCGCACCATGCGGGCGAACTCGGCACCGTTCAGGGGCGTCATCTCGTAGTCCAGCAGGATCATGTGCAACGGATCCTGTTGAAGCCGCTTGAGCCCCTCGACCCCGTCGCCGCACTCGGTGACGTCCCGAATGCCATAGTTGGCGAGTTGCGTGACCAGCAATGATCGAGAGAACTTGTTGTCATCAATGATGAGAACACGCAACGCTTGAAGGCGGTCGCGCATTTTTTCAGTGATATGATCGTTCCTATCAACCAATGCACACCTCCGCGCGGTCGCTTCCATGTTGCCGTATCAGAGGATGTCCGACCTGGTCCGGCCGATCCCCCCCGCCGTCAAGCGTCGCGCACCATCACCGTCCGTCGAAGTCCGGCCTCCGGCGTGATGCACGACCCAAGCGCTCGCGGTCATGCGGGATACAACCACCCGCTACGTATCGAAGTATGCGCCTTCGACCGTCCGACTGTAAACGGGACAGAAGTTATGGTCGTGCAGCCCTTTCGCTGAAGCGGGTGGCCCCGGTGCCCGGACTTCTCTCTACGACAGGGTCAAAGTCTATGCCGTCTGTCGTATGTCGTATCTTCTTGAATTTTATGAAAAATAAGAATGCAGGACGATGAATCCGGTTGCGGATGACTGGGATCCGAATGGAGGGCGACTGGCTGTCGGTCAGCCGCCGCGCAGCCACAGGATCGTCGCACCTCAGGCAGCTGTCCTCCGGCCACCCGCCCGCCGGTCGAACACAGTGTCATGGGAACCGATCATCCTGATTCACACGCCTCTACTTTTGTTCGTCATGGCGAGGAGCGCAGCCCAAATTAAAACATGGGGCAATCCAGGGCGGGTACTTGCGTTTTGTGCCCTGGATTGCTCCACCCTCGTCTTGCGACGAGGGTTCGCAATGACGAGTCAAGATGTCGCGTGAGCGAAGAGCCGCCGCTTCGGCGGGACGACCTGTGAATATGATAGCCCCGACGGGGGGAGGAGTCCGAGCGGCGCTGTTCGGTCCTTGGTCGTCCAGCCAAAATGAGAGCTGCTGGCATCGCGGCGGTCGCGTTCACCCTCTACCGTGTTTCCGTGCCGACCCTCGCGGACCGTGGTGCCGCGTCAGCGGCGCCACCAACCGCGCCGATTGCTGGATGACACCTCCTCCGACACGTCGGGTTCGGACGGTGCCTCATCGGGGTCGGTTTCCGCGCTGGTATCAACATTGGCGTCAGCATTGACGTCAACGTCGGCGTCCCCGTCCCCGTTCCCGTCCGTATCCATGTCGCCTTCGGCCTGATCCGCTTCCGCAGCGGCCTCCGCGTCATCGGAGGCGGTCACCGCCTCCTCCTCCGTTGTGGTGTCGGTCGGAGCATCCGCGACGCCCGTGTCGTCGTCCCCGGAGCCAGAAGTGTTGGCGGTCTCGGCCTCGACGGCCGTGTTGTCGTTCGCCGTCCCGCCGGACTCCCTGTCTTCACCGGCCTCGCTGGCCTCACCGTCGTCTCCGTTCGCGGTGTCGCTGTCCGAGCGGCGCGTGCGGCGTCCGCCGCGCCGCCGCCGGGAGCGCCGCGAACGGCTGGACCGCGATCCGTCCTCGTCATCGGACGGCGCGCCCTCCTCACCGTCTTGCGCTGAATCCGGGCTTTCATCGTCGGAGGACTCCGGGGATTCGGTCTCCTCGGCGCCTTCGCCCTGGTCCTCGGCGCCGGATCGGTCGGAGTCCCGGCGCGGCTTGCGCCGCCGCCGCCGCTTCTTACGGCTGCTGCGGCCGTTGGCCTCCTCGTCGTCGCGGGTGTCGTCCGCGCGCGCCGTGTCGTCATCGTCGGCTTCGGCCGGCGCCTCCGCGACCTCCGGGGGCGGCACCACGGTCCGCTCGACCTCCCCGGACTCCGCCCGGGCGTCCGCGCGCACCCGGTCCATGGTGTAGGCGGGAATGATGAGATCATCATCGCCCTGGATCAGCACGCGGAAGTCGTACCGGGCCTCGATCGCCGTCAGCATGGCGCGCTTGTTGTTGAGGATGTACAGCGCCACCGGCGTCGGCACGGTCAGGGTCACCTCCGCCGAGCGGCGGCGCACGCCCTCCTCCTCGATCACTCGCAGCATCTGGATGGCGGTGGATTCGATGGAGCGCACCACGCCGGTGCCATGGCAGTGCTGGCAGGTGTGGAACGCGGTTTCCATCAGGCTGGGCCGCAACCGCTGGCGCGACATCTCCAGCAGGCCGAAGGGGCTGATCCGGCTCATCTGAATGCGGGCGCGATCCTGCTTCAGAGCCTCCTTCAGGCGCCGTTCGACGGCCGCGTTGTTGCGGTTTTCGTCCATGTCGATGAAGTCGATCACGATCAGCCCGGCCAGATCGCGCAGGCGCAACTGGCGGGCGATCTCGTCGGCGGCCTCAAGGTTGGTCTTGAGCGCCGTTTCCTCGATATGCCGCTCCTTGGTCGAACGGCCCGAGTTGACGTCGATGGCCACCAGCGCCTCAGTCTGGTTGATGACCACCGTGCCGCCGGAGCGAAGCTGCGCCGTCGGGCTGTGCATGGCGTCGAGCTGGCTTTCCACCTGGAAGCGGTGGAACAGCGGCATGTCCTGATCCCGGTACGGCTGCACCTTTCGCGCGTGCGACGGGGTCAGCATCTTCATGAAGTCCTTGGCGGCGCGGTAGCCGTCATCGCCGTCCACCAGGACTTCCTCGATGTCCCGGGTATAGATGTCGCGGATCGCCCGCTTGATCAGGTTGGCTTCCTCGTGGATCAGCGCGGGGGCGACGGAGGCCAGGGTGGTCTCCTTGATCTGCTCCCACTGCCGCATGAGGTATTCGAAGTCGCGCTTGATCTCGGCCTTGCTGCGCTCGCCGCCGGCCGTGCGCAGGATCACCGAGCCGCCGGGTGGCCCTTGCAGGTCGGCCAGGATGCCCTTCAGCCGGCGTCGGTCGGTTTGGCTGCTGATCTTGCGCGAAACCCCGCCGCCGCGCGCGGTGTTGGGCATGAACACGCAGTAGCGGCCGGCCAGCGACAGATAGGTGGTCAGGGCCGCGCCCTTGTTGCCGCGCTCTTCCTTGACCGCCTGGACCAGGAGGATCTGGCGACGCTTGATGACCTCCTGAATCTTGTAGTTGCGCAGGGCGTTGGCCTGAAGCTGGGGCGAGGCGGCCGCGACCGTCTCCTCGCCGCCGACGTCCTCGACATCGTTGCCGTCGCCATCGTCGCCATCATCGCCTTCGTTGCCCCGGCGGCGGCGCCTGTGGTCGGTCTCGCCCTCGTCGCTCTGGTCGCCGTCCCCCGGGTCCCCATCGGCCCGGCGCTCTTCCTCCGCCTCGGCCGCCTGCTCGCGTTCCCGCTGCTCGGCGATCAAGGCCTGACGGTCGGCGACGGGGATCTGATAGTAGTCGGGATGGATCTCGCTGAAGGCCAAGAAGCCGTGGCGGTTGCCTCCGTATTCGACGAAGGCCGCCTGAAGCGATGGTTCGACCCTGACCACCTTGGCCAGATAGACGTTGCCCTTGATCTGCTTCTTGGTGCTGGTCTCAACGTCGAATTCTTCAAGCCGGGTGCCATCCAGAACGACCACCCGGGTCTCTTCCGGGTGACCGGTGTCGATCAACATTCTCTTGGTCATGCAAAACTGCACTCCGTGGGGCCACCGGTGCCGCTCCCGCCTGGGTGGGAAGGGTGGGGCCTGATCTCGCCAAGAGGCCGGAGTCCGACAGGCCGGGACGGGTCGCGCGCGCGCCGCGCCACGCCGCGACAGCGGCACGGGCGGAACCGATCCCCCGGCCGACACCTCTGCCGCCAGCGGCGCGATGCGTCGCGGTCGGAACGGACCGCGGCACAAGCCGGAACGACAGCAAAGGGACGGCGAGGGACATGGCGACGGATCCTCTGGCCCGGGCCCGCCGGCCCGGCCTCGAATTCGGGTTGTAACCTTCGGCCGATCACCGGGCGGCCACGCGCGTTTTGGCGGCGTCGGCACCATGAGCCCGGAGCCGATACACCGCTCCGGGACTGCCGGGAGACGCCATCGCATCGCGGCGCCCCGACCAATCGGCCTTGGCGGAGCCGGATGCCGCGTGTTCAGTGTCTCGGCGGATCCAACCCCGGAGTCGCAGCCGCCCAAGCGGCGACTGAATTCCACTTGAGACAATAGTCATGCCGGCCCCCGGGGACAATACGTTATGCTGGAGGTCATATTGACGCCGTGGGGCGATCACGCCGATGTCCACCGCGCGGGACCGGATGGGTCGCCACGCGACGGGCGGTGATGATCCACCAGCGGCGTGGCGCGAGACGCAGGGGATGAAATCCAGAGTGCATCCCTGAAGTGCCGAAGCTCGTATGGGTGCGTAATTTTTCTTTTGTTCTTGTAGGCTTGCATGTATGGGCGTATATCTTGGTCGAAGACTGGGCGAACTGGGGATCGGGTCTTGCCATAGGACGGACGGAATGCGGAGTGGGATGCGCGACGACACCGGGCCTGATGTGCCGGCAGACGGCGGCGCAAACCCGCCGTCGCGCCGGCTCCTGTTGCGGGTCGGAACCGTGGCCGGCGCAACCGGCATGGCGTTCGGTCCGGGTCTGGCGGCGCGGGCGCTGGCCGCCAACCAGGCCACCGGCTTCCGCCTGGGCGAGCACAGCAGCAAGACCCGCGTGGTCGTCGATCTGGCCGAATCCCCCACCTACCGCGTCTTTACCCTGACCGACCCGATCCGGCTGGTCATCGACCTCGCGGAGTCCGACTGGCAGGTGCCGGCCGGCGCCCTGCCGGGCGCCACCGGCCACATCGCCGCCGTGCGCTACGGTCTGCTTGAGGGCGGGCTGACCCGGGTGGTCCTGGATCTGACCCAGCCGGCGCGTCTTGACGCCGTGTTCGCCCTGGAACCCAGCGACGGCCACGCTTGGCGCCTCGTCATCGATCTCGTGGACAGTTCCTCAAGCGCGTTCCGGGCCTCCGCCGGCCACGAGCATGCGCGTATGGGGGGCGCGCGCCGGGCCGTGGCCTCCGCGCCCGAACAGCCCAAGACGCCGGAACCGCTATCGTCCCCGCCCGCGGCGGTCGCCGAGCCCGCCCCGGTCCCGCCCGCCCCGCCGCCCGCGTCCCCGGTCGTCGCGGGGCCCGTCGAGCCGGCCCCCCAGGAGTTGCCGCGCCCGCTGCCCTCGATCTTCGCCGCGCCGGCGCCTCCGTCCGGTGTCGGCGGGGGCGGTGCCGCCAGCACGTCGAGCATGACGCAGGTTGCCTTCGCGCCCGTCCCGGCGCGCAAGCCGCCGCCGCCGCACAAGCCGCTCATTGCCCTCGATCCGGGGCACGGCGGCCGCGATCCCGGCGCCATCAGCGTCCACGGCATCTACGAAAAAGACATCACTCTGGCCATGGGCCGGGAATTGCGCCGCGTCCTGGTCGACACCGGACGCTATCGCGTCGTCATGACCCGCGAAAGCGACGTGTCCGTGCGCCTGCGCGAGCGGGTGCGGCGGGCGCGTCAGGCCGGGGCGGACCTGTTCCTGTCGATTCACGCCGACGCCATCGGGAATCCGAGCGTGCGTGGCCTGTCCGTCTACACGCTCTCGGAAAAGGCCTCCGACGCCGAGGCCGGCGCGTTGGCCGAGCGCGAGAACAAGGCCGACATCATCCTGGGCATGGACTTCAGCCACGAATCCCAGGACGTCACCAGTATTCTGATCGATCTGGCGCAGCGCGAGACCATGAACCGCTCGGTGTCTTTCGCCAACACGCTGCTGCGCGAACTGCCGCCTGACATCCGCACCCTGAACCACAGCCGACGGTTCGCCGGCTTCGCCGTTCTGAAGGCCCCCGACGTGCCGTCCGCCCTGCTGGAGATGGGATATCTGTCGAATGCGACGGACGAACGGCTGTTGCGCCAGCGGGCTTACCGGGTCAAGCTGAGTCAGGCCGTCGTCAGGGCGCTGGACCAGTTTTTCACCGTGGTGCAGGGCGCGCGGCTGCCGTGATGCCCGGTGGCCTTGACCGCGCCACATTCCATCCCTACCACGACGATGACGCGGCGCGAACGGCGCCGCCGCACGGTTCGGTCCCTTGATGGCAGACCGACCGGTCCTTTTCCTGGCGAACGCGCGACGGCCCCTATGCTGAAACTCTTCCGGCTGTTCCTGAGCAGTGTCATCGTGCTGTCGGTGGTGGGCTTTGCCGCCGCCGGGTACATGTTCTGGCACTTCAGCAAGGACCTTCCCGGCTACAGCCACCTCAAGACCTACGAGCCGCCGGTCACCACCCGGGTGTACGCCTCCGACGGCCGGCTGATGGCCGAGTATGCCATCGAAAGGCGCGTCTACCTGCCCATCGAGGCGATTCCGCAGACCGTGCGCAACGCCTTTCTCTCGGCCGAGGACAAATCGTTCTACACCCATCCCGGCATCGATGCGCAGGGGCTGGTCCGCGCCATCATCACCAACGTGCGCAACCTCAGCACCGGCCGCCGGCCCGAGGGGGCCTCCACCATCACCCAGCAGGTGGCCAAGAATTTCCTGCTGACCAACGAAGTCTCGATTGAGCGCAAGATCCGCGAAGCGCTGCTCGCCTTCCGGCTGGAGCAGGCGTTCAGCAAGGATCATATCCTCGAGCTGTACCTCAACGAGATCTACCTGGGCTTCGGGTCCTACGGGGTCGCCGCCGCCGCGCTGAACTACTTCAACAAGTCGGTGGACGAACTGACCATCGCCGAGGCCGCCTTCCTGGCCGCGCTGCCCAAGGCGCCCAACAACTATCATCCCATCCGCCGGCCGCGCGCCGCCTACGCCCGCCGCGACTGGGTCATTGGCCGCATGCTGGACGACGGACACATCACCCCGGAACAGGCCGAGAAAGCCCGCGCGGAATCGATCATGGTGCGCGAGCGTGACGAGACCCAGGCGGTCTACGGCGCCGGGTTTTTCTCCGAGGAAATCCGCCGCTCGCTGGCCGAGAGCTATGGCGAGGACGCCCTGTACAAGGGCGGTCTGGCCGTGCGCTCGACGCTCGATCCACGCCTGCAGAAAATCGCCGGCCGGGTGCTGCGCGAGGGACTGGTCGCCTATGACCAGCGCCACGGCTGGCGCGGACCGGTCGCCACCCTGCCGGACGAGCCGGGCTGGATGACCCCGCTGGAAGCCATGGAACGGCCGGCCGGCGCGCCCGACGACTGGCTGCTGGCGGCGGTGCTGGAGATCGGCGCCGACGCCGTGACCATCGGCCTGCCCGGCGGCAAGAAGGCGAGCATGCCGTTCGAGACCATGACCTGGGCCCGCCCGTGGCTGGAGGACCAGCGGGTCGGCCCGGAGCCGAGCCGTCCGGGCGATGTGCTGGCGGTCGGCGATGTGGTGTTCGTTGAAGAGGTCGTTGACGAGGACGGGGCGCCCACCGATACCTACGCTCTGCGCCAGATCCCCGACGTCGAGGGGGCCCTGGTGGCCCTCGATCCGCACACCGGCCGCGTGCTGGCCATGATGGGCGGGTTTTCCGCCGAGCGCTCGGAGTTCAACCGCGCCACCCAGGCGTTGCGTCAGCCCGGCTCGGCCTTCAAACCGTTCGTCTACATGGCGGCGCTGGAGAACGGCTACACGCCGGCCTCGATCATCCTGGACGCGCCGTTTGTGTACGATCAGGGGCCGGGGCTGCCGACCTGGAAGCCGAAGAACTACTCCAACCGCTTCTACGGTCCCTCGACCCTGCGCATGGGGGTGGAGAAGTCGCGCAACCTGATGACCGTGCGGCTCGCCCAGGCGGTCGGAATGGATCAGGTCGCCGATGTGTCGGAGCGCTTCGGCATTTCCGACGACATGCCGCGCAATCTGGCCGCCTCGCTGGGATCCACCGAGACCACGGTGCTGCGCCTGACCACCGCCTACGCCATGATCGCCAACGGCGGCAAGCGCATCGATCCCACCCTGATCGACCGCATCCAGGACCGCCACGGCCGCACCATCTATCGCCACGACGGCCGCCCCTGCGCCCGCTGCCGGGAAGTGGGCTGGACCGGGCAGTCGGTGCCGGACCTGCCGGACCCGCGCCCGCAGGTCACCGACCCGCTGACCGCCTATCAGATGATCTCCATCCTGGAGGGCGTCGTGCAGCGCGGCACCGGGGTGCGCGTCGGCCGCATCGTGGACAAGCCGGTGGCCGGGAAGACCGGCACCTCCAACGAGTCCGTCGACACCTGGTTTGTCGGCTCCTCGCCCGACCTGACCGTCGGCGTGTTCGTCGGCTTCGACAATCCGCGCACCCTGGGCAGCCGCGAGCAGGGCGCGCGCACCGCCGGCCCTATCTTCGGGCACTTCATGGCGGCCGCGCTGGAAGGCACACCGGGCCGGCCCTTCCCCGTGCCCCCCGGCATCCAGTTCGTCACTATCGACCGCCAGACCGGCGTGCGCGCCAGTGGCGGGGGCGAAGGCACCATCACCGAAGCCTTCAAGCCCGGGCAGGGGCCCGAACGCAATCCGACGGTCCTGGACGGATCGGCTATGGGCGCCTATGACGACGGAGGCGGCTATTCCGATTACGGCTCCGCCTATTCCGTGCCGTCCACCCAGGGTGTCGGCGTGGTGCCCATGCCCGGCACGGCGGGTGGCGTCTGGACGGCCCAGCCGGGCCAGCCGGTTCCCCCCGGTGGCGGTCAGACCGGCACCGGCACCGGCACCGGAGCGCTGCCCCCGCCGCCGCCCACCGGTGGCGGAGGCGGCGCCGCGCCCCAGGCGGGCGGGTTGTACTGAGGCCGCCTTGCCGTAGGTTGGGGTGAGGTGCGAGGCACCGAACCCCAACGGATCCGGCCCACAGATCCGAATGATGTTGGGGTTGGCTCCGCTCACCCCAACCTACGATCTTGTTCGCCGGACTGCGAACGATTCAACCGGTTTCCGTCTCAATCATCCTCCGCCAGCGCCGCCTTGGGGTCCGCGCGGGTGACCTCGCTGGGGAACGTCCGCATCATCCACAGCAGCAGCACCAGCCCGGGCACGGCGGCCAGAGTGGTGACCAGGAAATACGTCACCCAGTCCACCTGATCGGCCAGCCAGCCGCCGCCGGCCGAGAAGAACGTCCGCGCGAAGCTCATCAGGCTGGAGACCAGCGCGTACTGCGTCGCCGTATAGGCGATGTTGCACAGGGACGACAGGTAGGCCACGAACGCCGCCGTGCCCATGCCGCCGGTCAGGTTCTCCACGCTGATGGTCACCACCAGCCAGCCGATGTCCGCGCCCACGTACGCTTGCCAGGCGAACACGAGGTTTGACCCCGCCTGCGCCACGCCGCAGATCAGCAAGGCCTTCATGATCCCCAGCCGCGCCACCATCAGGCCGCCGAGCAGGCCGCCGACGATGGTCATCACGACCCCGTAGCCCTTTGAGATGACGCCGACCTCTGTCTTGGTGAAGCCGATCTCCTCATAGAACGGCATGGCCATGATACCCAGCAGCGCATCGCCGTACTTGTAGAGCGCGATGAACACCAGGATCCAGATCCAGTGCCGCCGTGTCATGAAGTCCACGAACGGGCACACGACCGCGCCGTACAGGAATCCCAGGGTCTCGCGCGCCCAGCCCGGCAAATGGGCCGTGCGCTCCAGCAGAGCCTCGACCCGCGATTCCTGCTCGCGCACGCTGGCGGTGGCGGCGGCGCGGTCGGGCTCCGGGCTCAGCAGGGCGGTCAGGATGCCGATCCCCATCAGTCCGGCCATGACGGCATAAGCCCAGAACCATCCCGCAAAGTCGGCGATGATCAGCGCCCCGCCGCTGGCCACCACCATGCCGAGGCGGTAGCCCAGAACGATGGTGCCGGCCCCGGCGCCCAATTGGTGCTCCTCCAGGCTTTCCACGCGGTAGGCGTCGATGACGATGTCCTGGGTGGCCGAGGCGAAGGCCAGAAGCACCGCCCACAGCGCCGTCCACCACAGGTCAACGGCCGGGTCGGTCGATCCCAGCCCGACCATGCAGCCCATGATGAGCACTTGCGCCAGCAGCAGCCAGCCGCGCCGCTGCCCGAACAGCGGGGTGAGCACGGGCAGCCGCAGGCGGTCCACCAGCGGAGACCACAGGAACTTGAAGCCGTAAGCGGTGCTGGCGAAGGCGAACAGGCCGATGGTCGCCTTGGAGACCTCGGACTCGGCCAGCCAGTACGACAGCGTCGAGAACACCAGCAGCAACGGCAGCCCGCTGGCGAAGCCCAGGAACAGCACCCGGATGACGCGGATATCGCGATAAACGGCGAGGCTGCGCCACCAGTCCGAAAGGCTGGGGAATGTGGTTGCCACGGGAGGGACTCACCTGTGTCGGAGGGACGGGCGGATGCGGAAACGCGGGGCCCATGATCGGGATCCCGGTTCCGCCATGCAAGCCCGCCGCGACGCAGGCCCCGCCCCGCCCCCCGTCAGTCCCGCCGGTCGGGGCCGGTGTGGAACTCCGGCCATTCGCGCGCCACGATGGGACCGTCCGAGCGCAGCGCGTAGCAGGTGTCCAGGATGGGCGGCCGCTCTCCGGTGTTGGCGGCCTTGCGCTTCTCCTCGCGGCGGAAGTGCAGGGTCTGGTACGCCGTCGCCGCCAGCGGCTTGAGCAGGTCCACCATGTGCGTGCAGCCCTCGCCCCGCCCCAGCGCCTGCTTGACCCGCCCGGAAAAGCCGGCGCCGATGCTCATGCCCACCAGCCGCTGGAAGTTGGGGGTGACGTCGCCGCAGATGGTGAAGGGCGACGATTCGGTCACCGCCTCCACCGCGCGGATCACCAGGTCATCGTCCACCGTCACCCGCAGGACCATGTCGTGCAGCGCCTCGCCGGCGGCGATGTGGCCGCGCTCGTGGTTGGAGAAGGTGTAGCTCTTGGTATCGACGATACGGGCCTCGATGTCCCACAGCCCATCGTCGCGCTGGTAGCCCTGGCAGTCGATGCGACGGGTGTGGATATGCGTGCGGGGCAGGGGCGGCGAGAGAGGCATGAGGGGGCACCGTCGCGGAAGGAGTGAGGACACGGTCATTAATATACGCAACCGTATGGCACGTGTCCAGCGTGGCCCGTCCGTCGGCCCTCAGCAGTTCTCAGTTTGGCTGGACGACCAAGGACCGAACAGTGCCGCTCGGACTCCTTCCCCCGTCGGAGGGAGGGTGGGAGATCCGCGCGTGGGGCTCCTGTCAGACACCCAGCGAAAGCCGGCTGAACGGTGACAGGTCCAAAATGAGAACGTCTGACCGGCCCTTGCCCGCCTTCCGGCGGCGCCCTATAACCCGCGCCATGGAGCAGAGTGGCCTGACCTTTCGCAAGATGCATGGCCTGGGCAACGACTTCGTGGTCGTTGATGCCCGGACCCGTCCGTTCGACCCCACACCGGCCCAGGCGCGGCGCCTCGCCGACCGGCGCGTCGGGGTGGGCTGCGACCAGATCATCACCATCGAGCCGCCGCGTCCCGAGCACCCGGGCAGCACGGCCTTCATGGGGATCCGCAACGCCGACGGCGGCACGGTCGAAGCCTGCGGCAACGCCACCCGCTGTGTGGCCCGCCTGCTGATGGACGAGGCCGGGACCGACCGCGTGGTTCTGGGCACCCTGGCCGGCCCGCTCATCGCCGAGCGTGCCGACGGCGACTCGGTGCGGGTGGACATGGGACGGGCGAGCACCGACGCGGCTGTCCTCGACCTCTCTCATCCGTGCGACCCGCTGCATCTAGACCTGCGCTTGCCGCCATTCAACGACGCCGTGGGAGTCTCGGTCGGCAACCCCCATGTGGTGGCCCTGGTGCCCGACGCGGAGTCGGTGGACCTGCGCGGCACCGGCCCGATCATCGAGCATCACGACCTGTTTCCCGACCGCGTGAATGCCGAGGTGGTCTCCGTCCGCCCCGACGGGTCCCTGCGCATGCGGGTGTGGGAACGCGGCGCCGGCATCACCCGGGCCTGCGGCACCGGCGCCTGTGCCGTGGTGGTGGCGGCGGTGATCCGGGGGGCGATCCCCAGGCAGCCGACGACCGTCATGCTGGACGGCGGCCCGCTGCGCATCGACTGGCGCGCCGGGGACGATCATGTGCTGATGACCGGCCCCGTGGCCACGGTGTTCACCGGCACCCTGCACGAAAGCCTGCTGTCATGACGGCGCGCGATCCCCAAGTGGTGACCTTCGGCTGCCGGCTGAACGGCTATGAAAGCGAGGTGATGCGTGAGCATGCCCGCGCCGCCGGGCTGGACGGCGCCATCATCGTCAACACCTGCGCGGTGACGGCCGAGGCCGAGCGTCAGGCCCGCCAGGCCATCCGCAAACTGCGGCGCGAGAACCCGGACGCCCGCTTGGTCGTCACCGGCTGCGCCGCGCAACTCGATCCGGCGCGCTACGCCGCCATGCCCGAGGTGGACCGCGTGCTCGGCAACACCGAGAAGCTGGAGGCCGAAAGCTACCGTGACGGCGCTGACGCCCTGCTGGTGACCGACATCATGGAGGCGCGCGAGACCGCCGGCCACCTGCTGTCGGGGTTCGACAGCCGGACGCGGGCCTTCGTTCAGGTGCAACAGGGCTGCGATCACCGCTGTACGTTCTGTGTCATCCCGTTCGCGCGCGGCCCCAACCGCTCGGTGCCGCTGGGGCGGCTGGTGGAGCAGGTGCGCATGCTGGTCACGGCCGGGCTCCGTGAGGTGGTGCTGAGCGGCGTGGACATCACCTCGTACGGCGGGGATCTGCCGGGACGGCCCTCTCTGGGACAGGCCGTCCGCCGGCTGCTGGAGCAGGTTCCCGACCTGCCGCGCCTGCGGCTGTCGTCGCTCGATCCGGCGGCGGTGGACGATGAGCTGTTGCGCCTGGTGGCGGAGGAGCCGCGCCTGCTGCCGCACCTGCACCTGTCGGTCCAGGCCGGTGACGACCTGATCCTGAAGCGCATGAAGCGACGCCACCTGCGCCGCGACGTGGTGGATCTGGCCCGGCGGCTGCGCGACCTGCGCCCTGGGGTGGCGCTGGGGGCCGACCTGATCGCCGGCTTTCCGACGGAGACGGATGAGCAGGCCGCGCGCGCGCTGGCCCTGGTGGACGAGGCCGACCTGACCCATCTGCACGTCTTCCCGTTTTCGCCGCGCCCGGGCACCCCGGCGGCGCGCATGCCGGCGGTCCCGGGTCCGGTCGCCAAGGCCCGCGCGGCGGCGCTGCGGGCGGCCGGTGACCAGCGCATGGGGGCGCGGTTGGCGCGGCGGGTCGGTGGCACGGCGGACGTGCTGGTGGAAACGCCCGGCTTCGGCCACAGCGAGGACTACCTTCCGGTCGATCTGGCGCCCGACCTTGACGCCGCCCCCGGGACCGTGGTTCGGGTGCGCCTGACCGGCGCGGGCGAGGGGCGCCTTGCCGCGACCACTGACGAAAGGATGTCGGCGTGATCTGGGGCTTCGGCAAGAAGAAGAAGGAACAGCAGGCGCGCGAGGAGGAAGAGCGCCGGATTCGGGAGGAAGACGAGGCCCGCGCTCGCGCCCGTGAGGAGCGCGCCCGCGCCGAGGCCGAGGCCCGTGCCCGCGAAGAGGCCGAGCGCCAGGCGCGGGAAGAAGCGGAGGCCCGCGCCCGGGCGGAGGCGGACGCCGAGGCGCGCGCCGAGGAGGAGGAGCGCGCCCGGATCGAGGCGGCCGCGCGCGAGGCCGAGGCTCAGGCGCTCGCCGAGAGCATGTTCGGCGGCAAGATCCCCCGGGTGGACGAGGAGGAGGAGCGCCGCCAGCGCGAGGAGGCCGCGCGTCTCGCCCGCGAGGAGGAGGAGCGCCGCCAGCAGGAAGAGGCCGCGCGCCTCGCCCGTGAGGAGGAGCGCGGCCAGCGCGAAGAAGAGGCCGCGCGTCTCGCCCGCGAGGAAGAAGAGCGCCGCCAGCGCGAGGAGGCCGCGCGTCTCGCCCGCGAGGAAGAAGAGCGCCGCCAGCGCGAAGAAGAGGCCGCGCGCCTCGCCCGTGAGGAGGAGGAGCGCCGCCAGCGCGAAGAAGAGGCCGCGCGTCTCGCCCGCGAGGAGGAGGAGCGCCGCCAGCGCGAGGAGGCCGCGCGTCTCGCCCGCGAGGAGGAGGAGCGCCGCCAGCGCGAGGAGGCCGCGCGTCTCGCCCGCGAGGAGGAGGAGCGCCGCCAGCGCGAGGAGGCCGCGCGTCTCGCCCGCGAGGAGGAGGAGCGCCGCCAGCAGGAAGAGGCCGAACGTCTCGCCCGTGAGGAGGAGGAGCGCCGCCAGCGCGAGGAGGCCGAACGTCTCGCCCGTGAGGAGGAGCGCGGCCAGCGCGAGGAGGCCGAACGTCTCGCCCGCGCGGAGGAGGAGCGCCGCCAGCGCGAGGAGGCCGAACGTCTCGCCCGCGCGGAGGAGGAGCGCCGCCAGCGCGAGGAGGCCGAACGTCTCGCCCGTGAGGAGGAGGAGCGCCGCCAGCGCGAGGAGGCCGCGCGTCTCGCCCGTGAGGAGGAGGAGCGCCGCCAGCGCGAGGAGGCCGAACGTCTCGCCCGCGAGGAGGAGGAGCGCCGCCAGCGCGAGGAGGCCGCGCGTCTCGCCCGCGAGGAGGAGCGCGGCCAGCGCGAGGAGGAGGAGCGCCGCCAGCGCGAGGAGGCCGCGCGTCTCGCCCGCGAGGAGGAGGAGCGCCGCCAGCGCGAGGAGGCCGAACGTCTCGCCCGCGAGGAGGAGGAGCGCCGCCAGCGCGAGGAGGCGGATCAAAAGGCCCACAAGAAGGATCGGGGCCGGGAAGAACCACCCCCCGAGGAACCGGCCCTCGACCCCAACCTCCACCACATCGAATGGGGCGAAAGCCCACGCAAGAAGAAGAAAGACGGCGGCGGCGGCTTCTTCGCCCGCCTGCGCCAGGGCCTGACGCGCTCATCGACCAAGATTTCGCGCGGCATCACCGAGCACATGGTGACCGCCCGCCTCGACGACGAGGCGCTGGAATACCTGGAGGACGTGCTCATCCAGTCCGACCTGGGCGTCAAGACGGCCAGCGACCTGATCCAGTCGCTGTCCCGCGCTCGCTTCGGCCCCAATCCGACCGAACAGGAGGTGCGCGAGCACTTCGCCGGCGAGCTGGCCACGCTGCTGGAACCGGTGGCCGTTCCGCTGGCGATCCAGAAACAGCCAAAGCCGCATGTGGTGCTGGTGGTCGGCGTCAACGGCTCCGGCAAGACCACGACCATCGGCAAGATGGCGCGGCAGTTGACCGACTGGGACATTCAGGTCTCGCTGGCGGCCGGCGACACCTTCCGCGCGGCGGCGGTGGAACAGCTCCGGATCTGGGGCGAACGCACCGACTGCCCCGTGGTCGCCCGCAAGACCGGGGCCGACGCCGCTGGACTGGCCTTCGACGCCATCCAAGAGGCCCGCGCGCGCAACGACGACGTGCTGCTGATCGACACCGCCGGCCGGTTGCAGAACCGCACCGAACTGATGGACGAACTGAAGAAGATCGTCCGCGTGATCAAGAAGCTGGACGAAACCGCGCCGCATACGGTGCTGTTGGTCATCGACGCCACCGTCGGCCAGAACGCCGTGCAGCAGGTCAAGGTGTTCCAGGAGATGATCGGTGTGACCGGCCTTGCGGTGACCAAGCTGGACGGCACGGCCAAGGGCGGCGTGGTGCTGTCGCTCGCCGAGCAGTTCGGCCTGCCCATCCACTTCGTCGGCATCGGCGAGGCGGTGGAGGACCTGCGCCCCTTCCGCGCCGACGAGTTCGCCAGCAGCCTGATGGGGCTGTGAATTTTCGCGAGCTTACGCCTTGGATGCGCTTTTCATCGTTGTGGCAAGCCGTCGCATTGCACAAAAAAAAGGTCAAGCAAGGCTTGTTCTGGTGTTGAAGGCGACATTATCGTTAGGAGGCGAACGTCCGTGCCGTGGCAATTCGCCCCATCCACGTGGAGCGGGGGCTGCCTGACCCAGCGTCCTCGCGGTCAAGGTGACCTCCGAATGCAATGGTTTCTCGGTCACGCCCCGTCAGTCTGAAAACCCGGCTCGCCATCGCCTTGGCCCTGGCGGCCATCGCGCCAGTCGCGTTCTACACCAGTATCGTCGAGCAGCGCACGGCGAACGCCCTTCAGACGAGCATCTCCCGGTCCCTGACCGCCACCGCGTCCCACATCGCCGACTCCCTGGACCGCTACATGCAGGCCCGCCAGGTCCAGATTTCGCTGTTGTCCCAGCTTGCCCCGCTCAAAACCCTCGATGATCCTGAAGGGGTGCGTGAACTTCTCGACTCCTTGCAGACCAGCGTCCCCAGTTTCGCCTGGATCGGACGATTGGATGCCGACGGTACGGTCGTCGCGGCCACCGGCGGCATTCTCGAAGGCGTCAACATCGCTCATCGCCCGGTCTTCTTCGGCGCCCAAACAGGGCCCTACGTTGGCGATGTCCACGAAGCGGTCATGCTCGCCAATCTGCTGCCCGACCCGTCCGGCGAACCGATGAAGTTCGTCGATGTCGGCATCCCCGTGATTCCTGGCGGCGACGGACCACCGAACGGCGTGCTGGCTGCTCATCTGAGTTGGACCTGGGCCGACGAGGTGTTGCAAACGGTTCTGAAGACAGAAGGCGGTTCGGAACTGGATCTTTTCGTGGTCAGCGGTTGGGGCGATACGGTCTTGTTGGGGCCGAAGGATGCCATCGGTCAGGTGTTCGCGCTCCCCGGCCTGCAACTGGCCAGAACCTACGGAACCTATGGCGGCATCGAAACCTGGCCCGACGGCAAAGCCTATCTGACTGGATATGCGGTCGGCTACGGCCACAAGGACTATCCGGGGCTGGGCTGGACGGTGGTGGCGCGCCAGCCCGTCGCGACGGCGCTTGCCCCGGTCGCGACCGTGCAGTGGATCCTGCTGGCGTGGGGGGCCGGGGTCGCGGCCGTGTTCGCGGTCTGTGGCCGGTGGATGGCGCTTTGGATCACTCGACCACTCAGCCGCATCGCGGCGGTGGCCGATCGTCTGCGCGAAGGCGAGGCCGCGGACATCCCCTGCAACAGCGGCGTCACCGAAATCGACAGCCTCTCGACGGCGCTGGACGCGTTGATCCGCAGCCGCACCCTAATGGAGACGGTCGCCCACCACGACACATTGACGGGACTGACCAATCGGGCCGGCCTTGACGGTCACCTTTCGCTGATGTCGGCCCGGGCCACACGCGAGGGCGCCGCGCTGGGGTTCCTTTGCCTCGATCTGGACGGGTTCAAGCCGGTCAATGACCAGTTCGGCCACGCCGCCGGCGACGAATTGCTTGTCGAGGTCGCCCAACGGCTGCGGCAGGTCGTCCGGGGCGGCGAGGTGGTGGCACGCCTCGGGGGCGACGAGTTCATCCTCGTGCTGCACATGGAGACGGACCAATGGAGAGCCCATGCCTCGATCGTGGCGGATCGGGTCCTGGCCAAGTTCGACCAGCCGTTCCTGGTCGGAGAGACCCCCTGCACGGTCGGTTGCAGCATCGGCATCGCCCGTTGGGACCCGTCGAGTGGCGGAACCACGGCGCAAGCCATGCACGAAGCCGATCAGGCGCTCTATGCGGCCAAACGGGCCGGCAAGCACCGCGCATGTTTCTTCGAGCAAGACGTTGCCACGATCGGCGGCACACCGGACGAGTCGGCGACATGACGTGGGCCTGTCGCCCTGCCCCGGCTGTCAGGTCGCCCCTCGGGTGCTGATCGTGCGGCACGTTGTCGCGGTACGGGAGCAGCTTGGAGTGCGACGCGGCCCGCGATTCAGACGTGCTGTACAAGACCACGCAGACCATTGGCGATGCGGCCGACTTTCGGGACTTCGACGGCATCCGAGCGCTTGGCGCCCGCTGGCCGTGCCTCAATGTCGCGATCTTGACCGATCGTGTTGCCCCGCAAGACCTGGACGTTCTGCCCAGCACGGACATCCATTGGCCTGAGTGGATTGATCGGATTCGGTTCCGCAGGGCATAACCGACGCCACACGGACGTCCGCCGTGAAACGCCGACGCCCGCCTTGTCATATTGACCGAGATCGCGCGTCAATGTGACGACCTGCCGGTCGAGGTGGCGGCGTTCTTCCAGAATGACACGATCAAAGAGGGCTTTGGGAAGTTTTGGCCCTTTCAGATGGCGGATCCCGTGCCCCGGTTTCCGCTCCACAGGGGTCGAAACCCGATCACCAGCGTTTGTTATAACACATAAAGGATCACAGCGAACGCCCGCGCGAAACATTATGACCCGGCCGGCGATTGTCGCCGGGCGCGGGCGGGATCTGGCACGGCGCTTGAAATCTTCGGGGCATCATCCCACCCGACAGCGCCGGCCCCGGCTTCCGCGCCCCGCCCTAGGAGACCCGTTCATGTTCATGCCCGTTCAGACTGATCGTGAGACTCCGATGGGCTCCGGCGGAGGCCAGCCGGCCGGCCCGGTCTTCTCCATCATCGTCGCGGGTCCGTCCGAGCCCGCCGCGCTGCACGAGACCCTGGCCTCCATGCTCACCCTGACCGCGCCGGCGCACGAGGTGATCGTGGTCGATACCGACACCGACGCGGAAACGACGCGGGTGCTGCGCGGTTTCACGGTCATCGATCCCTCCCTGCGGCCGCTGCGGGCGCCGGGCCTGACCGCCAAATCCGCCCGCAACGCGGGCGCTCTGCTCGCCCGCGGTCCGCTGCTGGCCTTCGTGACCCCGGGGACCCGGCTGCGGCCCGACGCGCTGACCGTCTGGCAGCAGCAGATGACGGCGCACGGGCAACCCGTGGCCGCAGTCCTTGGGTCGCCTGGATGCCCTGCGGACGACGGCGCCGCGCCCACCCCGCTGACGCCGACGGCGTTGATGCGCGAGGCCTCGCCGGATCCGACGGCGCCGCTGATCATCTCCCACGCCGCCTGGACCCGGATCGGCGGCTTCGACGAGACCATGCACCATGCCATGGTCGAGGACTGGCTGCTGCGGGCCATTTCCGGCAACGTGGGCATCACGCTGGGCGCCAGCGCCCCAGTGTCAGATGGACGCCCGGGCTCCGTGGCCGGGTCGCCACCCTCCCTGCAAACGTGGGACCGCCTCTGGACGCGCGCGGTCGCCGAGGACCCGGATCTGTGGACGCGGCGGCACGCGGTCCGGGCGCGTCACCGGCGCGCGCTGGCCGTCGCCGCGCGGCGCGACGGCGCGCCCCGGACCCTGGCGTTCGCCCTTCTGGCCCAGGCGGTGGCCGAATGGCCCGCCATGATGTCCCGGGAAACCCGCGCGACGTGGCGCGCCCTGCGGCGGGTGGTGGGGCGCGGGTAGGCGGCTACGGCTCGGCCGCCTCAGCGGTTTCCAGCGCCTCCTGAGCCTCCATCCAGGCCGTTTCGGCGGCCTCGATGTTTTTGGTGATGGCGCCCAGATCCTTCTGCAGCGCCGTCAACCGGTCGGTCGGGCCGTCGTAGAGCGCGGGGTCGGCCAGCTTGTCCTCGATCCGGGCCTTTTCGGCGGTCAGGCGCTCCAGGTTTTTTTCCGCCGCCTGGATGGCCTTGCGCAGCGGCGCGGTGCGCTGGCGCATCTCGGCGGCGGCGCGACGGTCGTCCTTGCGGTCGCGGGCCGTCGCGCCCTTCGGCGCCTCACTGTCGGTCTTGGCCTCGCGCCGCTCCTCGCGGGCACGCTCCAGCAGCAGGCGGCGATAGTCGCCCATGTCACCCTCGAACGGCGCCACCGTGCCGCCGTCCACCAGCCACAGCCGGTCGGCCGCCAGCTCCACCAGGTGCGGGTCGTGGGTGATGAGCACCACCGCGCCCGAGAACGCGTTCAGCGCCGCCACCAGGGCCTCGCGGGTGTCGATGTCCAGGTGGTTGGTGGGCTCGTCGAGGATCATCAGGTGCGGCGCCTCGCGGCTCATCAGGGCGATGAGCAGCCGCGCCTTCTCGCCGCCCGACAGGTTGCCAACCGTCGTATCGACGTGCCGGGCGGTGAAGTCGAACCGGCCCAGATGCGCCCGCAACTTGGTGTCGTTGGCGTCCGGCATGGCCCGGCGCAGATGCCACAGCGGCGTCTGCCCGAACACCAGTTCATCAAGCTGATGCTGGGCGAAGTAGCCCACCGTCAGCTTGTTCGACGCCTTCAGCGAGCCGGACATCAGGTCCATTCGCCCGGCCAGCACCTTGGCCAGCGTGGACTTGCCGTTGCCGTTGGCGCCCAGCAGGGCGACGCGGTCGTCCATGTCGAGGCGCAGGTTCAGCCGCCGCAGCACCGCCGTCTCGCCGTAACCCGCCACGCCGTCCTCAATGGCCACCAGCGGCGGGGCCAGCGGTTGCGGTTCCGGGAAGTCGAAGGAGATGGCGTGATCCTCGACCACCGGCGCCACCATCTCCATCTTTTCCAGCAGCTTGACGCGGCTTTGCGCCTGCCGGGCCTTGGTGGCCTTGGCGCGGAAGCGGTCGATGAACGACTGAATCTTCTGGCGCTGCGCCTGTTGTTTTTCGTAGGCGCGGGCCTGGAGGTCGAGTTGCTCGCGGCGCGTCTTCTCGAACGTGTCATAGGCGCCGCCGTAAGCGGTCAGCTTGCAGCCGTCCAGGTGCCAGATGCGGTTGACCGCCCGGTTCAACAGGGCGCGGTCGTGGCTGATGATCAGCACCGTGCCGGGATAGGTGGCCAGGTGCCCCTCCAGCCACAGTGTCGCCTCTAGGTCCAGGTGGTTGGTGGGCTCGTCCAGCAGCAGCAGGTCCGGCCGCGCGAACAGCACGGCGGCCAGGGCCACGCGCATGCGCCAGCCGCCCGAATAGTCGCCCACCGGCCGACCGTGGGCCTCGGCCGGAAAGCCCAGGCCGGACAGGATGCGCGCGGCGCGGGCCTCGGCGGTGTGGTGGTCGATGGTCGTCAGGCGCTCGTGGATCTCGGCGATGCGGTGGCCGTCGGTGGTGCGCTGTTCCTCTTCGAGGAGCGCGGCGCGTTCGGTGTCGGCGGCCAGCACGCAATGAATCAGCGGCGTGTCACCCTCCGGCGCCTCCTGCGCCAGCCGGCCGACGCGGGCGCGCGGGTGGACCTCGATGGCGCCACCGTCCGGCGCCGCCTCGCCCAGGATCAGGCGCAGAAGCGTCGATTTGCCGGTGCCGTTGCGGCCCACCAGCCCGACGCGGGCCCCGGCGGGCAGGGTCGCGCTGGCGCCGTCGAACAGCACCCGGCCGGCGATACGGTATGTGAGGTCCTTGATCTGAAGCATGACGGGGCGGGTGATAGCACGCGGCGGCGGGCGGGGACAGGGGCGACGGCGATCCGGTCGCCGTGCTCACCACACCAGGGCGGGGATGGCGGCGATGGGGGCCACGCCCTCGGCGGCGCACAGGGCGGCGACGCGCTCCGGGTCGGGCCGCTCGCCGTGGCGGGTCAGGCCCAGCGGTTCGGCGTACAGCCCGCCGGTGACGAACACCGCGTCGATGCCGGCGGCGGCCGCACCCCGGATGTCGGTGTGCAGCCCGTCGCCCACGGCCAGCACCCGGCGCCGGTCGGTCACGCCCAGACGTGCCAGCGCACGGTCATAGATGGCCGGATCGGGCTTGCCCCGGTCGATCACCGCGCCCCCCATCTCGGCATAGCGGGCGGCGAGTGCTCCGGCGCAGATCACCTTTCGGCCCTCGCGGATCACCACGTGGTCGGGGTTGGCGCACACCATGGGCAGGCCGGCCGCGCGGCAGCGGTCCAGGCGCGCCTGATAGTCGGCCACGGTCTCGTCGAACGACCACGGCCCGGTGTTGAGCACGAAGTCGGCGGCCTCGGGGACCTCGACCACATCAAGGTCCAGGCCCTCGAACACAGTGCGGTCGCGCTCCGGCCCCAGGTGCCAGAGCCGCCGGCCCAGCGCGGCGAAGGCCGGATCGGTTCGGTCGCGAAGCTCCTGGTGGACCGCGTCCCCAGACGACAGGATGCCGCCGTACAGGTCGCGGGGCAGGCCCATGCCTTCCATGGTCTCGACGATCGGTCCCGACAGGCGCGGCGCGTTGGTCAGCATCACGGTGGCCAGGCCGGCGTCGCGGATGCGGGCCAGCGCCTCGGCCACGCCTGGATAGGCGCTGTGGCCGTCGTGGATCACGCCCCACAGGTCGAGAATCAGGCCGTCGCGGCCGGCGCACAGCGTCTCCAGGCCCGGCAGCACCGGAACGGCGGGGGTGGTCATGCGGCGACCGCCTTCAGGTCGGTGCCGATGGCGTCCTGAAGCGAACCGATGCCCTGCTCTTCCATGAGGGCCAGCAGATCGGTCTTCAGCTTGGGGACAAGGCGCGGGCCGGCATAGACCAGCGCGGTGTAGATCTGGACCAGACTGGCCCCGGCGCGCAGCCGCGCCAGGATGTCCTCGGCGCTGTCGACGCCGCCGACCGACACCAGCGGCACTCGCCCATACAGGCGCGCCGCCATGAAGCGCAGCACCTCCATGGAGCGCGCCTTCAGGGGCACGCCGGACAGGCCCCCAGTTTCCTGACGGGCCGGATGGGTCAGGCTGTCCGGCCGCGCCGTGGTGGTGTTGACGCAGACCAGCCCGTCGAGCGGATTGTCGGCCTCCAGCGCGATGGCGGCCACGGCCTCCATCTCGGCGTCGGTCAGGTCGGGCGAGATCTTGGCCAGCAGGGGCACGGTGACCCGCGTCGGCAGGGCGGCCCGCACCCGGCGGATGACGCCGCGCAGCAGGTCGGGTTCCTGAAGCCGCCGCAGCCCCTCGGTGTTGGGCGAGGACAGGTTGAGCACCAGCAGATCGGCGTGCGGCCCCAACACGGCGGCGACGGTGGCGTAGTCGTCGGCGGCGTGTTCGATGGGCGTGTCGGCGTTCTTGGCCAGATTGACGGCGACCAGCCCCCGATTCTCCCAGCGCGGCCGGCGCGACAGGCGGTCATAGGCGACGATCATGCCCTCGTTGTTCAGGCCCATGCGGTTGATGATGGCGCCGTCGTCCGGCAGCCGGAACAGACGCGGACGCGGGTTGCCGGGCTGGGGCAGGGGGGTGATGCCGCCCACCTCGACGAAGCCGAAGCCCATGCGCAGGCAGGCATCCGGCACCAGGGCGTTCTTGTCGTAGCCCGCCGCCATGCCCAGCGGATTGTTGAAGCGCCGGCCGAAGACCTCCACCGCCAGGGCCGGGTTGTCCGGGGGCGGCAGGGTCGGCCCCAGCCCGCGCGCCAGCGTGCGAACGCTGAGGTCATGGGCCTTTTCCGGGTCCATGCCGTGCAGCAGGCTCAGGAACATGGGCTTCATGGGGCCAGATCTCCGAGTCTGTCGGACAGGGGCGGCAGCATCATTCGGTTCTCGCGATCATCCGGCAAAGGCAGGGCCGCCAGCACCGCCAGCATGGGAATCGTGCCGTAGAGGTGCGGGAACGGGGCACCGCCGCGCGCCGCCTCCCACCGCACCTCCCCGTCAAGCCGCGCGCCGTCCAGCGTGAGCAGGATCAGCGACGGCACCCCGGAATAATGGGTGGTCAGCGTCCGTTCGACCTGATCGGCGGCCGACAGGTGGATGAATCCGTCCGCCCGGTCGGTGTCCGAGCCGGTGAAGACGCCGGCCGAGACGGCCGCGCGCCAGTCCTGTATCTGGCACACCCGGTACAGCAGGCGGCGGGGTGGGGCCTGAGAGTCGGTGTCGATCATGGCGGAAGACTATCCCATTTCCCGCGCCGGATGAAACCTTTCCGGCGACCGTTGCGGAGCCGTGGCAGCGGGGGCGTCCGTCGCGCGATTATTCAGGGCAATCGGGTGGAAGAGGGTGTGGTCGCAAAGACGCGGCAATTAAGACGTGTGGATCCTATGCCTTGTGACGGAACGCCCCACCATCATTTATCCAGGTAGGGCGGATTCGGCCCGCGAAGCGGGGCAATCCGCCGCGTGGCGGTGATGCGGCGGGTTGCGCCTTCGGCGCGAACCCGCCCTACAAAGTCTCGCGTTTCGCCAAAGGTGCATTCACCCGATTGCCCTGCGCGATTATGGCTTGACGGTGCGGACATACCCACCTTGAATCGCATAATGGCTCACGCTCTGGAACAGTCGTCCGCGCCGGTCGCGGACTATGGCTATCTTGAAGCCCTCACCCGCCAGCATCGGCAGGTGGACGAGATTCGCGCGCTGTTCAAGGAACACACCGATCAAACGGCTGCGTTGATCCGCAACACATCCACGGACTTCAGGACAGTGGCGCAGTCGTGTCTGGAGCGGTGCAACGCAGGCGAGACCGTTGAAAGCGATGTTCTGGACGCGCTGGTCGATGGCATCACGACGTGGGAATCGACCCTGTCTCAGGATCAGGACGAACTGGCGCGGGCGCTGGATATCGCCGAGCAGGCAGCGCGGGAAGAGAATCCGGCCGTTCTGCCCGTCCTTGCCGAGGCCGGGCGCGAACTCGCCGGCATCAACACCGAGAATGCAGAAATCTGCCGCGACGCCCGATGGACCCTCATGGCCGTCAGGGCCCGGTGCCAGCCAGGCGCGCCGGTCGGACCCATCCAGGGACAGCCGATGGACCTGGACGCCTACGAGCGTTCGCTTGGCTGATGGCACGGTGGGTCAAGGGCGACAAATACGACAAGCGCGCCGCCAAACAGCTTCGGCCGGAGGATCGTTGCCGGGCTGACCGCTCCCTGGAAAAGCTGTCCAAAACACCGCCAGGCAGGTCTCTGAGCCTGAAGCCGATGGAAGGGCACAACGGCGAACTCTGGGAAATGAAAGCGGGCGGGCAGAACAGGTTCATCTTGAGGCGCGTGCGGGATGACGCAGGCGGATATTTCGTGGTCGAGGACGTCGGCCCGCACGACATCTACAAGGGATACAACAAGCGCCGGTGATCCCCTGCGGCCACCCTAGACCGACCCGGGGTGTCGGTGCGTCTGCGCTGCCGAGGCCACCGGCACCGAGCCCGCGTACAGGGTTTCCGGCGCCACATCGATCGCGCCGGGCTTGGCGACCGTGCCGTGTTCCGCCCGCACGGACTTGAAGAGCGATGGCCCGGGACCCCGGGAATTCTCCATTGACAGGGGGCCGTCGGATGGGTAGAAACCCGGCCTCCGGTGCGCGACCGCACCGCGCCCCTGCCCAGGTGGCGGAATTGGTAGACGCGCAGGTTTCAGGTACCTGTGGCCGCAAGGCCGTGGAAGTTCGAGTCTTCTCCTGGGCACCATCCCATCAGGCCGACGGCAGTTTTGCTCCCCTGTTCGCGCACGCGGAAGCCGGTGCGGACCATAGCGTTGGTCACGCATGGACCCAGTCGGCCATGCCGATCCGGGTTTGTTATCACGAACAAGGCGGTGCGGTGGTGCCCTATGGGCGGCGGCCCGCTGATCGGCACCCCCGCTGATCGGCACCGAAGGGCAGCGCGCCTCCGATTGCGGCGGATCGAGTCTGTCCGGATGCTGTCACGCATCACGCCCCACGTCTCAACCCGTGTCCTGCGGTGCCTGCGGCTCGTCGCTTCCGATCCGCGGGGCCTACACCCCCATCAGCGCGCGCACATGGGCGTTCACGCTGCCGGCCAGCGCCCGCAGATCATAGCCCCCCTCCAGGACCGAGATCACCCGGCTGTCGCAGAACTCATCCGCGATGGCCATCATGCGCTGCGTGGCCCAGACGAAATCCGCCACCTGAAGGCGCAGATGCGCCAGCGGATCGCGGGCGTGACCGTCGAACCCGGCTGAGATCATCACCAGTTGCGGCCGGAAGGCGCGCATCGCCGGTTCGATGGTCTGCTCCACGGCCGCCCGGAAGGCATCGCCGGTGGACCCGGGGGGCAGCGGGCAGTTGACGATGTTGCCGGCCACGCCGCGCTCGCTCGGAAAGCCGGAGTTGGGGAAGTTCCCGGCCTCGTGGGTCGAGGCATAGAACAGGCCCGGATCCGTCTGGAAAATGTCCTGGGTGCCGTTGCCGTGGTGAACGTCCCAGTCGAATACGGCGACGCGTTCCAGGCCGTATTCCGCGCGGGCGTGCAGGGCGCCGACGGCTACGTTGTTGAACAGGCAGAAGCCCATGGCGCGCTCCGCCTCGGCGTGGTGGCCCGGGGGGCGCACGGCGCAGAAGGCGTTGGTGACCTCACCGCGCATGATGGCATCCACGGCCACCACCACGGCGCCGGCGGAGCGCCGGGCGGCCTCTCCGGAGCCCGGCGAGACCAGGGTGTCACCGTCGATGTGGCGCAGGCCTTCCGCCGGGATGGTGCGGAACACACGGTCAAGATGCGCCTGGGGGTGGACACGCAGAAGCTGTTCGTCGGTGGCCGCCGGCGCCTCCTGCCGGTGCAGCAGCATGAAGTCCTCGGCTTCCAGAATCCGCTGCACGGCGCGGAGACGATCTCCGCTTTCCGGATGAAAGTCGCCCGTGTCGTGGTCGATGCAGGCGTGATGAGACACGTACAGCGTGGGCATGGTCCGCCTTCCTCCCTGGTTGATCGTTTTTGTCGCACCGGCCCCGCCGTCGTCGCAACGCCTTTTTCCGCCGGTCAAGGCCAGCCGGCGGTTTGTCACACTTTGTCACAGTCCTCGACCCGAACCGTCATCAACGGGTCACCAGAGCGATGTTGTGTTGCGCCCGACCGCAATCGACATCAAGGACCCCGACCATGTCCCCCCAAACCAAAACCGCGACCCGCGACATCGTCACGCCCGTCACCATCGTTCTGTTCGTCGTATCCACCGTCACCGGAATCATGCTGCTCTTTCACTGGCAGTCCGGTCTGGTGAAGTTTTCCCATGAATGGCTGAGCTTGGTTTTTTCCGCGATCGCCATTTGGCATCTGGTGAAGAACTGGCGGGCCTTTACGGCCTACCTGAAGCGGCGCCTGCCCCTGGCGGCCTTCGGCCTCAGCCTCGCCGTGTCCGTCATCGTCACCGGCATGACGGGTATGCCGGACGGGGGTGGCCCGCGCGCGGTGTTCGCGGCGCTGTCCGGCGCAACCGTCGCCGACGCGGCGCCGGCGTTCGGGCTGGCCCCCGATCAGGCGCTGGCGATCCTGGAAGCGCAAGGCGCCGCCGGCGCGGCCGACGAGACGCTGTCCGTGATCGCGGCCCGGGCCGGCATGCGCGGGGCCGAGGCCGTGATGCTGCTGGCGTCCCGCAGCGGCGAGGGCGCGCTCTGAGATGGTCATGCCGTCACGGCGCGACGTTCAAGGGCCTCGCGTCGCGCCCATGTGTTGACCCGGTCCGGCGGGCACTTGATATATGGTCGAGTGCTTCGCCGCGCGTTCGCGACCCCCTTCCCTGAGGAGACGACCCTTGCGCCATGAGACCCGCCCGTCGCTCCGGCGGGCCGCTGTTGTCGTGATGCTGTTTGCGGCGCTCGCCCTGGTGGCGTCACCGTCGGCGCGGGCGCAGCAGGGCGACGGATCGCCGGCCACGCCCGTGGGCGTCGCCGAGGTGGGTGAACGCGAGACCTCGCAGACGGTCCCCGTGGTCGGCCGCCTGGTGGCGCGTCGGGCCGGCGTGGTGGCGGCGAAGGGAACCGGCGCCGTGGAGCAGATGGCCGTCGATGTCGGCGATGTGGTCGAGGCCGGGGACCTGCTGGCCCGCCTCGATACGGAAAGCGTCAGCCTGGAGGTGGACCTGGCCGCCGCCGAGGTGGAACAGCGCGAGGCCGCGCTGGAAGAAGCCCGCTCCCGCTTGGCCCTGGCCCGGCAGGAACTGGAGCGCTTGTCCGACCTACGGCGCTCCGCCGCCTTCAGTCAGGCACGCTATGACGACAAGAGCGAGGAGGCCACCGGGCTGGGGCATGCCGTCTCCGTCGCCCAGGCCACCCTGACCATTGCCCGTGCCCGGCTGTCGCTGGCCGAGGTGGCTCTCCGCGATGCCGAGATTCGGGCGCCCTACCCGGGCGTGGTCACCGAACGGCATACCGAGGTGGGGGCATTCGTCACCAAGGGCGCGCCGGTCGTCGCCCTGCTGAACAACCGCGATCTGGAGGTGGAGGCCGACGTCCCCTTCGATTTGGTGGACGGGCTGACCGCAGGCGACAGCGTGGACGTGGTGCTTGACGACGACACCCGGAGCGTCGCCGTGCTGCGGGCCCTGGTCCCGGCGGAGGATGCCCGCACCCGCACCCGGCCGGCGCGCCTCACCCTGCCCGACGCGGCGGCCGCCGGGCACGATCTGGCGGCGGGGCAGAGTGTCACGCTGTTCCTGCCCGAGGGACCGGCGGAAACGGTGGTCGTCGTGCCCAAGGACGCGGTCATCAGCAACCCGTCCGGCGCCACCGTGTTCGTGGTCACGAACGGCGTGGCCCAACCGCGCCCGGTCACGCTGGGCAACGCCGTGGGCGACGCCTTCACGGTCGAGGGCGGATTGCGGCCCGGCGATGTGGTGGTGACACGCGGCAACGAGCGGCTGCGTCCCGGCCAGCCGGTGCGGGCCACGGTGCCGCCCAGCGCGCGCGGCGGCGACGCCGGTCCTCAAGGTTGATCGGCGGGAGCACACATCATGGATCCCATCCGGCTGGCCATCGCCCGCCCGACCGCCGTCATCGCCGCCGTTCTGATGGTGGTCCTGTTCGGCCTCGTCGCCCTGACCACGATTCCGATCCAGATGACGCCCGACGTGCGCCAGCCGGTCATTTCCGTCAACACCAGTTGGCCCGGCGCCGCCCCGGCCGAGGTTGAGCGCGAGATCGTCAACCGCCAGGAGGAGGCTCTCAAGGGCCTGGAGGGCCTGCGCGAGATGACCAGCCAATCGCGCACCGGCCAGTCCGAGATCACGCTGGAATTCGCCACCGGCCAGAACATGGACCGCGCGCTTCTCCTCGTGGCCAACCGGCTGGATCAGGTCTCCAACTATCCCGAGGAGGCCGACGAGCCGACGCTGGAGACCTCCGGCTCCGACGACCAGCCCATCGCCTGGTTCACGCTGCGCCGGGTGGAGGGCAACGACGAACCGATCCATCACTACGGCGATCTGCTGGACGATGTGGTGCGCGACCGGTTGGAGCGCGTCGAGGGGGTCTCCCGCATCAACTACTTCGGCGGCAGTGAGCGCGAACTGCGGGTCACCGTCGATCCGGTCAGCCTGTCCAAGTACCGCCTGACGGTGCCGGAGGTGGTGGGGGCACTTCGGGCGGCCAACGTCTCACTGTCGGCCGGCGACGTGGAGGAGGGCAAGCGCCGCTACGTGGTTCGCGTCGAGGGGCGGTTCTTGACCGCCGAGGATGTCGAGGCGGTGGTGGTGCGCTCCGCCCAGGGGGGCGGCCAGGGCGGGTTGGCGCGGGTCACGGTGGGCGATGTCGCCGACGTGGCCTTCGCCTACAAGGATCAGCGCGCCCGCATCCGCTATCGCGGCGAGGCGGCGCTGGCCATGAACGCCGTGCGCGACACCGGCGCCAACGTCATCGAGACCATGGAGGGCCTGCGCGCCGCCGTGGCCGAACTGAACCAGGGACCGCTGGCCGAGTCGGGACTGTACCTGGGGCAGGTCTATGACGAGACGGTCTACATCAACTCGGCCATCGATCTGGTGATTTCCAACATCTACGTCGGCGGCGTGCTGGCGGCCATCGTGCTTCTGGTGTTCCTGCGCGCGCTGGGGCCGACCGTCGTGGTGTCGCTGGGCATTCCCGTCTCGGTGATCGGCGCCTTTGTCGGCATGGCCGCCCTGGGCCGCTCGCTGAACGTCATTTCGCTGGCGGGCATCGCGTTCGCCGTCGGCATGGTGGTGGACGCCGCCATCGTCGTGCTGGAGAACATCTACCGTCTGCGCGAACAGGGCTACAGCCGCGCCGCCGCCGCCTATCAGGGCGCCAAGCAGGTCTGGGGCGCCATCCTGGTCTCGGCCCTGACCACGGTCATGGTGTTCATCCCCATCCTGACCATGGAGCAGGAGGTCGGCCAGCTCTTCCGCGACATCGCGGTGGCCATTTCCGTGGCCGTCATGCTGTCGCTGATCGTCGCCGTGACCGTCATTCCGGCGCTCGCGCGGCGGCTGTTGGGGCGCGTCAAGCGCAAGGACGAGGCGCACGCGGTGCCGCTGCCCGGCATCGACCAGTTCGGGCGCGGCTTCATGTGGCTGATGACCCGCCTGACCGATCTGATGATCAAGAGCAAGGCTCTGAGCCTGATCGTGGTGGTGACCATCACGCTGGCCGCCGGGGTGGCCACCTGGGTTTTCCTGCCCAAGCTGGAATACCTGCCCGAGGGCAACCGGAACCTCGTGTTCGGGATGATTCTGCCGCCGCCGGGCTACAACCTGGACACCACGACGGCCATCGGCCGGTCCATCGAGGACGCGGTGCGCCCGTTGTGGTCGGAGCGTGAGGGCGCCCGTCGCCACGGCCTGGAGTCGGAGGACGGCGGCGGGTCGGAGACCGCCGGGCCGCTGTCCGGTCTGATCGACGGGGTGACCGGCCTGTTCGCCGGCGACGGGTCGGAGGCGGAGACCGGCGAGCAAACCCGCCCCGCCATCAGCAACTTCTTCTTCGTCGCGTTGGAGACACGCGCCTTCGTCGGCGCCGCCGCCGAGGATCCGGCCCGGGCCAGCGAGTTGATTCCCATTCTGCGCGGCCCGGTGTTCTCGGAGCCGGGCACCTTCGGGTTCGTGTCCCAGCCGTCGCCGTTCGGTCGCTCGGTGGGGGGCGCGCGTGCCGTCAATCTGGACATCTCCGGCCCGGATCTGGAAACCATCCTGGGCGTGGCGCTGCGCGCCGCCGGTAAGGTCGGCGAGGTCCTGCCCCGGGAGCAGGGCAACCAGCTCCGCCCCATTCCCGGTCTGGAACTCGGCGCGCCCGAGGTGCGGGTCGTGCCGGACCTGCTGAAGCTGGCGGACAACGGCGTTTCCGTGCTGACCTTCGGCCAGACCGTGGACGCCTTCAACGACGGCCTGCGGGTCGATGAAATCACCGTCGGCGGCGAGCGCATCGACCTCACCCTCGCCGGCCGTGCCCAGGAGGTGACCCGTACCCAGGACATCGGATCCCTGCCGGTGGTGACCGGCTCGGGCACCATTCTGCCGGTGGCCGCGCTGGGCGACGTTCTGGTGACCGCCGGGCCGACGGAAATCCGCCACCTGGAGCGCGCGCGCACGGTCACGCTGCAAATCCGGCCCAGTCAGGCCATCGCCCTGGAACGGGCCATGGAGATCATCGAGGAGCAGGTCATCGCCCCCCTGAAGGACGAGGGCGTCCCGCCCGAGGTGTCGCTATCGCTGTCGGGCACCGCCGACAAGCTGACCGAGGCCTGGGACGCCATGGTCTGGCAGCTTCTGCTGGCGCTGATCATCGTCTATCTGGTGATGGCCGTTCTGTTCGAGAACTTCTTCTATCCCCTGGTCATCATGGTCACGGTGCCGCTGGCGTCGGCCGGCGCGGTCTTGGCGCTGGGTCTGCTGAACACGGTGAGCTATCAGCCGCTGGACATGCTCACCATGATGGGCTTCGTGATCCTGATCGGCATCGTCGTCAACAACGCCATCCTGCTCGTCGATCAGACCCTGTACGGCCGCCGTCAGGAGGGCCTGAGCCCCGGAGACGCCATCCGCCGGGCCACCGCCAACCGGGTGCGCCCGATCTTCATGTCCACGCTGACCAGCATCATGGGCATGTCGCCCCTGGTGCTGTTCCCCGGCGCCGGGTCGGAACTGTACCGGGGCCTGGGCACGGTGGTGCTGGGCGGGCTGGCCATGTCGGCGCTGCTGACGCTGATCATCATTCCGGCGCTGATGAGCTTGGTCATGGGCCTGATCGAGGGAGGATCCGCGCGGCAAAACCGAAAGGGCCGATCCGGCCGTGGTCGCCGCCTCGCCCGCGCCGGCCGGGCGTGATCCGGACACCGTCTGTCGCGGGCGCCCCGAGCCCGAAGGGCGCTGGCCTCAATTCTCGACCGGTTCCAGACGAAAGCCGTCCGGACAGGACGGCTCTCCGGACAGGCTCCACGCCGGCTCCCGCTTCGCGGCGGCACCGAACGGAATCACTGTGTCCTCGATGCAATGGCATTGCGTTGTCTGGCAATATAACGACAACCGCTCGGCCTCGTCGCCGCCGGAGCCGCAGCCGGTCAGCGCCGCGCCAGCCAGGACGATGGCCGAAGCATGGAATCGAGGCGGGATCATGTCTGGAGACTCCGAATGTTACGGGAGGGTGACCCAACGATCCATCATGGATGATCTGGACGGGCCGTGGGTGGGGTCCATCCCTGTCCGGACCCCCGAATACCATGGACACCGCTCAACCGCCACTGGCGCAACCGCCGCGGCATGTGGCCGTTTCGCAACACCTGACACACTTTGGGGCTTCACGCCCTGATCGCAAGCCTGCCCCGGATGACAGACCACGAACGAAAACGGTATGGTCGGACCGTCTTTGTCCAGACCCTGCAGACCAGTCGGGACACACGGACGCAGGCCTGCCTGTGGGCATCGGGGGGCTTTGTAGAGGCAAAGTGCCGTGGAGCGCGGCTCGCTCTCCGTCAGGGATCCGACAGCCTGGACGGATCGGAAGCGAATGTCGCCCGGCATTGAGACGTGATGGGTTGAGAGACGGCAAGCAAGGAACAGAGACAATGAACAGGCAAACACTGCACAGGGTCCTGCTGGGTACGGTGTCGATGGCGGTGGCCCTTGGCGCCTTTGGCACCACGGAAGCCTGGAGCCAAAGCTCGGAAAGTCACCACTACTCCGAAAACTCCGAACACTACGTGTCCCCGACGGACCAGGAGAAGGCGACCGAGTCTTCGGCGATGTCGAGCAACCGCATTTCGGGGCGGTACATCGTTCGCACCGTCGGTGCTCGCGCCGTGACCCTGAGTTCCGCCGGCGGCGCCCCCGAGACCACCCGTCTGCGAGCCAACGGCGACGGCGAAATTCGCGGCCTGTCCGGCGGCGACGGCGGGGACTGGACCACCGGTAAGCTCGCCATTTGGTCGGCCGCCACCGGCGACCTGTTCTACGATGAAAAGCCGGCGATTGACCTCTCCGGCCTCCAATACGCCGCCACGCTGGGTGCCGATTACCGCTTCTTCGACGCATTTCTGGCGGGTGTCGCCGTCGGATACGAGCGGCTCGACGTCACGTTCCACGGAAACGGCGACTTTCAACGCGACGCCGATTACTTCGTGACCACGCTTTACGGCGCCTACCAGTTTACCGACAACTGGTCGGTGAACATCCTCGGCTCCTATGGTCTCGGTCTGAACGACATCATTCCGGCCGGAGCCAATTCGGGCCAGGGCAACGGTCACCATTCGCATCGCTTCATCACGTCCGGCAACGTGGCCTATAGCAACGTGTACGACCGGATCACCGCCTACGGATCCGGCGGCATATCCTACGCCCACGAAGGGTTCGACGCGTACTACGACAGCGTCGGCGCCAAGGTGTCTCCCGACGCGGTCGAGTTGGGGCAACTCTACACCGAAGGCGATGTTGGCTACATTTTCCAGATGAGCGACGAGAACAACGATATTATTGAGCCGTACGTCTCCGCCCGGTTGGAGTACGACTTCATCAGCAACGGCATGAACGACCGCTTCGGCGCCGTTCTGGGGGGTGGTCTTCGGGCCTTCGTGAACGACAACCTGTCGCTGGAAATGTTCGGCAACACGGAAGTGGCGCGATCCGACGAGGCGACGACCAGCTTCGGCATGAACGCCCGCCTGCAGTTCTGATCACCGATCCGGGACCGGGCGGCCGTTCGTGGTCGCCCGGGTCCCACGTTCCCCCGGCCCATGTGTCGCCCGAAGGGGCTTGGCATGCTTTTGCGCGCCGACCGATCTGTTCTCATTGTCATCGACGTTCAGGAACGGCTGTGCCCGGTCATGGATAATCCACGCCGGGTTCTGTTCAACGGGGCCCGGCTGCTGCGGGGCGCCGCGCTGCTGGACGTGCCGGTGCTGTGTACGGAGCAGTACCCCAAGGGGCTGGGTCCCACCATGATCGACCTGCGGGACCTGTTGCCCGAAGGCGCGGTGATGGAGAAGACCGCCTTCGGCTCCATGGGCGAGCCCCGATTCCGCGCCGCCTTGGACGCGCTCGGCCGCCCCCAGGTGGTTCTGTGCGGGACCGAGGCCCATGTGTGCGTGCTTCAGACCGCGCTCGGCCTGCGCGAGGCATCGTATGACGTGTTCGTGGTGGCCGATGCCGTCGGCTCGCGCCATCCTGACAGCGAGCGCGCCGGACTGGAGCGCGCCCGCGACGCCGGATGCTCCATCGTGACCACCGAAATGGTTCTGTTCGAGTGGGTGGCGGACAAGGACCATCCGGCCTTCCGCGACATCAGCGCCCTGGTGAAATAATACGGTTTCCGCATCACACCGGCCGACGAAAAGGACTGTCTTTTCGTCGGCCGGCGTGAGTTCAGGCGTCTCGCGGGACGGAATGGCTTTCCGATCCCCTCACCCATTCTCCAGCATGGCCCGGCGGCGTTCGACCACCTGTTCGGCGTCACGCCCGCTCAGTTCCTGAAGGTGGTCGAAGGTCCACGAGAACGTGCCCACCCCCATGGTGGAGGAGCGGATCTCGACGATCAGGTCGTGCATTTCCGACTGCGGCAGCATGCCGTGGACCACGTCCCAGCCGTCCCAGCCCTCCTTCTGGTCGAAGCCCAGGATCTGACCGCGCCGCGTGGACAGGGCCCGCTGCGCCTTGCTGGTGGCGTCGTTGGGCACGCTGATCTCGACCTTGAGGATCGGTTCCAGAAGGACCGGGGCGCAGGCCTGAATGCCCTCGCGCATGGCCATCTGCGCGGCGGTCTTGAACGCCTGCTCGGAGCTGTCCACGGTGTGGAACGAGCCGTCGTAGAGCGTCACCTCGAAGTCCACCACCGGGAAGCCCAGCGGCCCCTGCCGCGACCATTCGCGCACGCCCTGCTCGACCGCCGGGATGTACTGGCGCGGCACCACACCGCCGGTGATCTTATCGTGGAAGGCGAAGCCGGCACCGCGCGACAACGGCCCGATCTCCAGGTGGACATCCCCGAACTGGCCATGGCCGCCGGTCTGACGCTTGAAGCGGCCCTGCTGCTGGGTGCGCTTCTTGATGGTTTCCTGATAGGGCACCAGCGGCTTTTCCGACTGAACCTCGACGTTGTACTGGCGCGCCAGCCGGGCCAGTGCGACCTGAAGGTGAATGTCGCCCTGCCCCCACAGCAGAAGTTCGTTGGTCTCGGCGTTCTGCTCCATCTTGAGGCCCCGGTCCTCCTCGCACAGGCGGGCGAGGGCGCCGGACAGCTTCACGTCGTCGCCGTGCTTGGCCGGCCGCACCGCCAGCGCCGCCAGAGGCGTCGGCGGGGTGGGCCAGTCGGTCTCGAGCGTGCCCTTGGCGTCGAGCAGATGGCCGGTGTTGATACCCTCCAGTTTGCCCAGGCCGACGACGGCGCCGGTGGGGGCCTCGCTGGCTTTGGCGGGCTGGCCGGGGGAGGTCAGCGTGAACAGGCCGGCAATCTTCTCGCCGCCGACCTGGGCGCCGTCCTTGACCGGGCCACGCCAGACGCGCGCCAGCGACATCTTGCCGGTGTGGGCGGCATGCACGGTCTTGAACACCTGGACCAGGGGCGCGCTGGCGCCGCTGTCCACCAGTCGCCGCTCCAGGGTCTCGTCTACCGACGGGGTTTCATGGCGCAGCGCCTTGAGCAGGCGGACGACGCCATTGTCCTCCAGCGCGCCGCCGAAGAAGACGGGCACGACACGGTCCTCGGCCAGATCCTTCGTGAGGGTGTCGTAGATCTCGTCCTTGGCCGGAACGATGTCCTCCAGTATTTCCTCAAGCATGGTGTCGTTGGTGTCGGCGAGGCTTTCCAGCAACTCCTGGCGGGCCTCCAACTCTCGGTCCTTCACCTGCTCCGGGAGGTGGATCAGGTCGGAGCGCTCGCCCGGCTTGTAGCGATAGGCTCGCTCGCTGACCAGATCGACATAGCCGGTCACCTTGCCGTCCTCGCGGATCGGGATTTCGCGCAGCACCAACGGCCGGTCGGAGACCTCCTGCATCGCCTCCATCAACTCGCGCAGGGTGACCTGGGCGGTCTCGACCTTGTTGATGAAGATCATGTGCGGGATGGCGCGCTGATCCAGGAATTTCAACAGCGGCATGGCCATGCGCACGCGGGCCGGATCGGGATCGCACACCACCACGGCAACGTCCGCGACCATCAGCGCATTGACCGCATCCTGCTGGAACTCGACCGAGCCGGGACAGTCCAGGAAGGTCCAGCGGTCGCCCAGATAGTCGGCCTCCACCACGTTGATTTCGATGGTCATGCTGCGTTCGCGCGCCTCCGGGCTGGCGTCGCCGACGGTGTTCTGATCCTCCACGCGCCCCTTGCGGTGGATCGCCCCGCAGGCCATCAGCAGGCTTTCGAGCAGGCTGGTCTTGCCGGACAGATAGGGGCCGACAAGGGCGGCGACCCGGGGCGACGCGACGCGGTCGGGCATGGTTCAGGTCCTCTTTGGTCTTGGTTCGATGGACGGACGGGAGCAATGGACGAGACACGGACGGCACGCCACATCGCGCGGGATCCCCGCGCGGGCGCGCCTTTGCATGGTCAGCAGGGAGAGGGAGTGTTTCAAGGGCAAAGCGACCCGGAACGGGCGGAGACTCCAAGGTCCAGACAGAATCGCACAGCCCGCGCATCGCCCTCAACCCCTTCAAAGGAGGGAGGTGTGATCCCTTCAGACGGGGGGATCCACCAGACGATGCAGGCGCTCCGCCGCCGTGTGGGCGAACCGCACCGTCAGCGCCCGCCGCCGCGCCGGGTGCAGCGGGGCCAGGGCCATCGGCCGTATGATCTCCGCCCCCCACGGATCGGCGATCATCAGGCCGCAATCGTCCGGTAACACCGTGATGGGAAAGGTCTCGGACACGGCGAAGGCGAAGGCATCGCAGTACCCCAGGTACTCGCGCCATTTGCCGTCGGCGCGGTAGTCGGCCAGCGCGCTCTTGACCTCGACGATCACCACCCGGCCATCCGCATCAAGCGCCGCCACGTCGGCGCGGCGTCGGTTGGGCAGCTTGAATTCGGTCAGGACGGCGTGCCCGGTCTCGGCCAGATGGCGGCACACCCCGCGTGTCAGGCCGCGCGTCATGGCGGCGGCGTCGCCCTCGGGCAAGCGGTGCCGTCCGGCCGCGGCGGGAGTCAGCAAGGACGGCGGCATGGCTCAAGCCCTCCGGCCTCCGGTTCCGGTGGTGGTCCACCGTTCACCGTAGGGCGCCGGCGCGGCCCCCGCAAGCGCGCGCCGGATCGGGGACCTCAAGGTGGCGCCGCTCACGGCGTCGGCAGCGGCGGCCGCCCCCAGCCGGCGGCGAGGGCCTCGTCGTCACTGCAATAGCGGGCTTCGACGGCGTCATCAGACACGGCGGCGTAGCCCGCATCCAGGGGCACCAGAAACACGCCGTCACCGCCCTCGGGGGTGTAGGCCTTGATCGGGCACGGCGGCGGATCGACGACCGGGTCGTCCGGCAACCGTCCGCCCCGGCGCCAGTCCCACGGACGCACGAAGTCGGTGCGCCACAGGCCCAGGCCGGCCGCCTTTGCTTTCTCCTGGGCCTCGCGATAGGCGCCGGGCGCATCGGGGGCGGTGATGGCGAGCCCTTGGGTGAGCAGTACCATCGCGATATCCTTGTGGCCGCTGATGGCGCAGGTGGACCTGTGCGCGCCGCCAGCCTCGACCGCCGCGCCATCCAGTGGTGTGCAGACAAGCGGCTCCAGCGACAGGCTCAGGACCCGGTGAAGCGCGAAGGCGGCATCCTTGCCGCAGTGAATCCAGCGCCCGGCCTGACGGCAGCGCTGGCCGAGTTCCGGCGCGTCGATGCCGGCGAGATGATGGATGCCTTCGGTCGTCTGGATCGTGTCACCGTCGATGACCGCCGGCATGACGGTCTCCGACAGGGCGGGAGCGGTCGGGAGGCCGAACAGCAGCGCGCCGACACAGAGCGCAAGGACGGCGGCGCGAACGGTCGCGCGGAACCAGAGCAGATTTCGGACCGGCGTGGACGGCACACTGAAACCAAACACAGACTCTTCCCCTCGCAAACCACCAAGACGCGATCCCCTCATCGCCCTTCACGGGGACGCGCGGACCCCGTGTCCGCGTCGCGCCAGCATTCTTTGCTTCCGATCATGGTCAAAATAGGTCGAAGCGGGACCGTCGTCCATCCTCGGCCGCCGGCCGTTCGGGGACGACACGAAAAGGGCCGGCGCCCCACGGCACCGGCCCCCTTCACGGTCGATTGAACCCTGGCGTTCAGCCGATTACTCGGCGGCCGCGCGGGCCTCTTCCAGCCAGCCGTTCCAGGCGTCCTGGTGACCGGCGATCCAGGCATCGGCATGACGCGCGATGTCCTCCTGGCTGTCCTCGCCGTCGCGCATCTTCAGGTTCTGCGCGCTGATGTCGTTGGCCGACACCTCCATGATCGCGAACAGCTTGGCCGCCGCCGGGTTGGCCTCGGCCCACTCCTTGTTGGCGACGATGCGCTGATCGTTGGCCTGGAAGCCGTAGTTGGAGCCGTCGGGCAGGGCGGTGTCCACGTCGGCGCGGGCCCCCGGCAGCGAGGAAAACGGCACCTGCAGCCAGACCACATCCTCGCCCGGCACCAGCACGCCGGACACCCAGTACGGGGTCCAGGTGTAGTACAGCACGGACTCACCCTGTTCGTAGCGGGTGATGGTGTCGGCGATGATGGCCGAATAGGAGCCCTGGTTATGGGTCACGGTGTCCCGCAGATCGAAGGCATCAAGCTGATGCTCGATGACCGCTTCACAGCCCCAGCCCGGGGTGCAGCCGGTCAGGTCCGCCTTGCCGTCGCCGTTGTTGTCGAACAGGGCGGCGATCTCGGGGTCCGACAACTGGCCCAGATTGGTGATGCCGTGCTCGTCGGCGGTCTTCTTGTCGATCAGATAGCCCTGCAGGGCACCCGGGGAGTACACGCCCTCGCGGTACAGCTTCTCCTCGCCGCCGGCTTCCGCGAAGAAGTCGGTGTGCAGCGGGAACCAGCCGTCGGCCAGGAAGGTGCCGTCGCCGTTGCCGATGGCCACATAGGCGGTGGCGTATTCCAGTTCCTTGATGTCCTGGACGTCGTAGCCGAGCTCCTCGAGCGCCTTCATGACCAGCACGGTCTGGAAGGTTTCTTCCGCGATGGAGGACTTCAGGGGGATGACCTCGACGCCCTCGCCGGGCATGTCGGCGGCGATGGCCGGCCCGGCCAGAAGGGCGGTGGACAGGCCGATGGCGGCGACAGTGCCGCGCAGGGTCTTGGGATCGAAGGGATGGGTCATGATGGGAACTCCCTTGGTGTGTTGATTGTGTCCCGATGGCCCCGGCGCCGTGAGGAACCGGGGGATCGGGGTACGCGACCAAACTCAGGTCTTGGCGGATGCGGCGGCCCCCTTCTCGGCCGGCCGGCCGTATCCCATGGCCCGCCGGACCAAGCCGACGGGGCCGGTCTCGAAGAAGCCGACGTTGCCGCGATCTCGCTTGGACACGCCCATGGCCTGGGTCATGCGGTCGATGATGATGGCCAGCAGCACGATACCGATGCCGCCGACGGTGGCCAAACCCATGTCCAGGCGGCCGATGCCACGCAGCACCATCTGCCCCAGGCCACCGACGGCGATCATGGAGGCGATCACCACCATCGACAGGGCCAGCATGAGCGTCTGATTGACGCCGGCCATGATGGTCGGCATGGCCAGCGGCAACTGGACCTTATAGAGAAGCTGGCGGCGCGACGCGCCGAAACTGGTGGCGGCCTCGATCAGGTCGCCGGGCACCTGCCGGATGCCCAGATTGGTCAGGCGGATGACCGGCGGCAGGGCGAAGATGATGGTCACCACCACGCCCGGCACGTTGCCGATGCCGAACAGCATCACGATGGGGACCAGATAGACGAAGGCCGGCGTGGTCTGCATGGCGTCCAGGATCGGCCGGACCACCTGTGCCGCGCGGTCGCTGCGCGCCAGCCAGATCCCTGTCGGCAAGCCCAGCAGAATGCAGAAGAACACCGAGGTGATGACCAGGGCCAGCGTCACCATGGTCTCGTCCCAGGCGCCGATCAGCCCGACGAAGACCATCGAGACCACGGCGCCCACGCCCAGGCGCCAGCCCGCCGCCTGCCACGCCAGCAAGCCGATCAGAACCAGCATCAAGAGCGCCGGCACCCCCAGAAAAGCGGCCTCCATGGTGCTCAGGACGCCGTCCACCGGCCAGCGGATGGCCTGGAAGATGAAGCGGAAGTTGGTGACCAACCAGTCCAGGAAGTGCTCAACCCAAAGTTCAAGAGGGATGGAGGCTTCCTCGAAAGGATGCAGGATGTCGAATGGGGCCTGTTCCGGGGCCGGGGCCGCCTGACTGAGCCAGTCGGTGCCGGCCGGCTGCTCGCCGCCCGTGCGGGCGTCTCCGCTTGCGGTGCCGGTGTTCGAACCCCAGGGGTTCGACTGGGCAATGACGATGCTGTCCTCAGTCATTCTCGGCGCCCTCCCTGTTCAAGGCTTCCAGGAGCAGGGCGCGCGAGACGACGCCCAGATATCGATTGTTGTCGTCCACCACCGGCAGGCCGCACGGGGACTGGGCCACCGTGCCGATGATCTCGCCGATGCTGGTGCTGGCCTTGAGTGGTTCGATGTCCGACAGGAAAGCGTTATGCAGCTCCGGCTTGGTGGTCTTGGCCTCGGCCTCCAGGGACGTGACGGAGACAACGCCGTGGAAGTGCTGCCGTTTGTCGACAATGTAGGCGAACTCGCGCCCGGCCTTGCCGACCCGTTGCAGGGCGGCCCGGACATTGCCGTCGCGTTCGTAAATCACGACATCCTGTTTCACGGCCACGTCGCCGGCGGTCAGGACGTTGGAGACGTCGACGCCCCGGAAGAACGACTTCACGTAGTCATCGGCCGGGTTGTTCAGGATCTCGTCCGGCGTGCCGACCTGGACGACGCGCCCGCCCTCCATGATGGCGATGCGGTCGCCGATGCGCATGGCCTCGTCGAGGTCGTGAGAAATGAAGACGATGGTGCGCGCCTGCTCCTCCTGGAGCGCGACCAATTCGTCCTGCATCTCGCTGCGGATCAGGGGGTCGAGGGCGCTGAACGCCTCGTCCATCAGCATGATCGTGGGATCGTTGGCCAGCGCGCGGGCCAGACCGACACGCTGCTGCATGCCGCCGGACAGCTCGTTCGGATAGCTGTTGCCCCAGGCCCCCAGCCCCACCTGCTCCAGCGCCGCCATGGCGCGCTGCTCGCGGTCGTCCTTCGCCACCGCCGACAGTTCCAGCCCGAAGGCCGTGTTCTGCAACACCGTCAGGTGCGGCATCAGCGCGAAGGACTGGAACACCATGCTGATGTGCTTGCGGCGGAACTCGATCAGTTCCTTTTCGGACATCCTGGCAATGTCCACGCCGTTCACCACGATCTCGCCGGCCGTCGGCTCGATCAGCCGGTTGAGCATGCGCACCAGTGTGGACTTGCCGGACCCGGACAGGCCCATGACGACGAAGATCTCGCCCTCGCGCACCGAGAACGAGGCGTCGCAGACGCCCAGCGTCAGACCCGTCTTCTCGAAGATGTCGGCTTTGCCCAGGCCGTCCCGGTACAGCCGGACGCCCTCCTGTGGATCGTCGCCGAACACCTTGAAGAGGTTTCGGACGACAAGCTTTTCCGTGTCGGTCAAATCGTGCGTTCCCTGTTGCTGACACCGCCCCCGTGGTTCCCCCGCCCCTCGGTGTCACCCGGGTCGGGCATCGCCCTGACGCGCCGGATTGCCGGTCGATCCTGTCGGCCAGCCACGATGTGACCGTGCGATCAGACATCGTGATCGCAAGACAATAATAGCGGACGTTTTGGACGATGTGCGAAAGGCTATCCACGCCATGGGGACAAGTCAAGCCACAATCCGGATTATCCGAGATGGAAACGATGTGCATCAGAAGATTTATTGTTACAGCCGAAGTCGTTTAATTGTTCTGTAAGTGGCGTCCCGTATTTCATTGCAGGTGAAATTTCCCTGCGAAGTGCCATTGAAATATTGAAGTCCAGCCTTTGTTGATCAGTTTACTCCACCTTTTCTGTGACCGCGTGCGTACCGTCCCGCCCGGCAAGTCATTCGCCCGAATCGCCGTGACGAGCGTCCGAACGGAGTCGAACGATGTCAAACGACGCCGACCAGACCGTCTTTCAGACCGATCCCGTTCTTCCGGTCGACTCGCCACGCGAAAGGCCGGGGGTGATCACGAACCGATGGCGGGCACCGATCCGTCGGTTTCGATGGCCCGCGCGGCCCAGAGTGCGGCGAGGCTCATGGCGGCGCCGATGTCGGCGCCCTCCAGCAGCCCGTGCAGCAGTCCGGCGGCGAACACGTCCCCGGCGCCCGTGGTGTCGACCACCCGGTCCACGGGATGGGCCGGCACGGCGAGGCGGGCGCCGTCCGGTCCCAGCGCCTCGGCCCCGGCGGCCCCCCGGGTGACGACCAGCCCTTGCAGCATTGGGCCGGCCCGGGCGCGGGCCGCGCCCCACGGATCGGAGCCGCCGGCCGCCGTGACCTCGCTTTCGGAGGTCACCCACACCGTCGCCGGCCAGTGGTCGAATGCGGTGGGTGGGGCATGCGCCACAACCGGCCCGCGCGCCGTCCGGTCGGCCATGAACGCGGCCAGTGCGGGGTTGAAGGTCTTGACCAGCACGCCGTCCGCCGCGATATCGCCGGGCGGCGGCCCGAGCGCGTCGGCCGCGATGGTCTTGCGGGCGATCAGGGTGCGCTCGCCGGTGGGATCAATCAGGATCAGCGGCCGGTTGGTGGCTCGTCCCGGCAGCACATGCAGGCCGGACACGTCCAGACCGTGATTCCGGCAGGCCTCGACGAGGTGGGCGCCGGCCTCGTCATCGCCCACTGCCGCCCGGATCGCGACGTCGTGCCCCGCCTGGGCTAGCGCCACCGCCGCGTTGGCGCCGCCACCACCCAGCCGAATCCCCTCCGGGCGGCCGCTCAGGTGCGCGCCGGGGACGGGCGGCGCGTCCAGGCGCACCACCTCGTCGGCGTTGACGTTGCCAATGACCAGAAGGCGGGCCATGACCGACGGCGCGCCCTACCAGGGGTCCAGTTCGGAATCCCAGTACAGGTAGTCGCGCCAGCTCTCATGAAGATAATTGGGCGGGAAAGCCCGCCCAATTTCCTGCAACATGTGATGCGACGGCACGTGCGGCGGCTGCCGCAAGGGCATGGACGCCGCGCGTGGGGTACGGTTGCTCTTGCGCAGGTTGCAGGCCCCGCAGGCGGTGACGACGTTGGCCCACGTCGTGCGTCCGCCCCAGGAGCGCGGCACCACATGATCGAACGTCAGGTCGTGCGTCGGGAACCGCTGGCCGCAATACTGGCAGGTGAAGCGGTCGCGCAGGAACACGTTGAAGCGGGTGAAGGCCGGGGTGCGCGCCGTGCGCACGAACTGCTTCAGCGAGATGACGCTGGGCAGGCGGATTTCCAGGCTGGGGGAATGGATGACCCGGTCGTATTCGCAGACCACGTTGACGCGGTCCAGGAATACCGCCTTGACCGCGTCCTGCCAGGGCACCAGGGACAGCGGGAAATAGCTGAGCGGCCGATAATCCGCGTTCAGGACCAGGGCCGGGGAACTTGGCGGTACCGCATCCACGTCAACAGTCCTCCGGACTTGATGGCGGGCCGTCCCTGTTTCCAGGGACGCGGCCGGCCTGTCAAGCTTGGCGCCGACGCCACCGAAACCGTTTGACCGGGGCAAGGCGCCGCTTCCATCGACAACACGACGATCCGGACTAGATATGGTAGCTTGTACCTCAACCATGACAAAAAGACCATCACGTTTTCATGACGGTTTCCCGACACAGCCCGGATCGAGGCCCCAGCCTAGGCCCAGCCCTTGGCCCAAGCCAAGACATCGTCACCCGGTTCGCGCCCAGTCCCACCGGCCTGCTGCACCTGGGGCACGCCCATTCCGCCCTGGTCTCCGCCCGGCTGGCCGAGGCGGCGGGGGGGCGGTTCCTGCTGCGACTCGAGGACATCGACGTTGGCCGCTGTCGACCCGAATTCGAGACCGCCATCCTGGAGGATCTGGCGTGGCTGGGCCTGTCTTGGCCGGCGCCGGTGTGGCGCCAGTCGGCGCGGATGGCGGCCTACCGGGCGGCGCTCGACCGGCTGGAGGCCATGGGCCTGCTCTATCCCTGCTTCTGCACCCGCAAGGACATCCAGGCCGAGATCGCCGCCAGTCCGTCGGCGCCGCACGGACCGGACGGGCCGCTGTACCCCGGCACCTGCCGCGCCCTGGATCCGGCCGAGCGGGCCGACCGCATCGCCGCCGGTCACCCGCACGCGCTGCGGCTGGACGTGGCGGCGGCGCTGGCGCGTATGCCGGGGCCGCTGCTCTGGCACGACCGCGCCGCCGGGGAACAGACGGCCCGGCCCGCGCTGTTCGGCGACGTGGTTCTGGCGCGCAAGGACATCCCGACCAGCTATCATCTTGCTGTCACCGTGGACGACGCCGCCCAGGGCGTGACCCTGGTGACGCGCGGACAGGACCTGTTCGCCGCCACCCATGTGCATCGGCTGTTGCAGGCGCTGCTCGACCTGCCCGTGCCGGCCTATCATCATCACGGCCTTCTGACCGATGAGGCCGGCCGCCGGCTGGCCAAGCGCGACAACGCCCGCGCGTTGCGCACCCTGCGCGAGGCCGGGGCTTCCCCCGCCGAGGCGCGCGCCATGGCGGGGGTGCCGGATGGGAATCCGCGAACCGCTTGATTGGTTTGCGTTCTTCGACCGGATTTCCGTAGGTTGGGGTGAGGTGCCGCGCGCCGAACCCCAACGTTTCGGCCCCCAGAACCGAATGGCGTTGGGGTTCGCCGCGCTCACCCCAACCGACACGTTTGCGAACGGATCAAACGGACTTCGTATGACGTGGCGAAAGCGTGTTCCGTGAATGCGGCAGGGCGCCGGCCAGAGCTACACCGCCAACGCCAACAGCGCGTCCAGGTCCAGGTTGGCCTCGATTTGGGCGGCCAGTTCGTCCAGCGTCCGTTCGACCCGGTGTTCGTAATTCAGCCGCGTCGCCTCGCCACCCATGCGGCCGATCCAGTGGGCGCGGAAGGCGTCGCCGCCGAACAGGCCGTGGACATACGCCCCCATGATGCAGCCGTCGGCGGAGACGGCGCCCTCGTCCCGCACCGGGCCGCCCGGCGTCTCGCTCAGCCGCAGCCACGGCCGCGCCAGCCCGGGGCCGGTGGTGCGGCCCATGTGCATCTCGTAGCCGGCGACCGGGCAGCCGCTGACCGCATCGTGCAGGGCCAGATCGATCAGGCGCTTGTCGCCGCCGATCTCGGTCTCGATGTCGAGCAGGCCGAGCCCCGGCGTCTCACCCGGCGGCCCCTCCAGCCCCTGCGGATCGCGCACCACCCGGCCCAGCATCTGGAAGCCGGCGCACAGCCCCACCACGCGCCCGCCGGCCCGGGCGTGGGCCAGGATGTCGATGTCCCAGCCCTCGCGGCGCATCACGTCCAGGTCGGACCGTGTGGCCTTGGACCCGGGCAGGATCACCACGTCGGTGTCCCGGGGGATGGGCGAGCCCGGCTGCACCCACGAGACCGACACCCCGGGCTCGGCGGCCAGGGGATCAATGTCGTCGAAGTTGGCGATGCGCGACAGGCGCGGCACGGCGATGCGCAGGTCGCCGGCGCCGGGTTCGGCCGGACGCTCCAGCGCCAGCGAGTCCTCCGCCGGCAGACGGGCGCCGTTCTCGAACCAGCGCACCACGCCCAGGAAGGGCCAGCCGGTGCGCTCGGTGATGGTCTCGCAGGCGGGCTCGAAGATGGTGAAATCGCCTCGGAACTTGTTGATCAGATAGCCCCGCACACGGGCGTTGTCCTCCGGGCGCAACAGGGCGTGGGTGCCGACCAGCGCGCCCATGGTGCCGCCCCGGTCGATGTCGGACAGGAAGACCACCGGCAGGTCGGCCAGCTCCGCCAAGCGCATGTTGGTGATGTCGGAGTCGCGCAGGTACATCTCCGCGCCCGAGCCGGCGCCTTCGACGACGATTAGGTCGGCGTCGGCGCGCAGCTTTTCGAGACTCCCGAGCACAGCCGGCATCAGGGCGTGGCGCATGCGGTGGTAGACCCGGGCCGGGCAGTTGCCCAGCACGCGGCCGCGCAGCACCACCTGGGCGCCGATCTCGGTTTGCGGCTTCAGCAGCACCGGGTTCATGTCGATGGACGGCGGCACCTTGCAGGCGCGCGCCTGGAGCGCCTGGGCACGGCCGATCTCGCCATGGGGATAGGTGCCGTCGGGGTTGGGCGGCGCGTCGCTGTCCACCGCCACGGCGGCGTTGTTGCTCATGTTCTGCGCCTTGAAGGGGCGCACGGCGAGCCCGCGTTTCTGGTAGGCCCGGCACAGCCCGGCCACCAGCAGGCTCTTGCCCACGTCGGAACTGGTGCCCTGGATCATCAGGGCGCGGGCGCGCTTGGTGGCACCCGGCGGCGGCGTCGGGATCGGCAGGTCGGCGGGGATCGCGGGGGGATCGGGCAGCGGGCGGGGAGAGGTTTCGGTCATGATATCCGGCACGGTGGAGGGAGCGAGCGGCGGACCATGACGGATCGGCGGGCCGGGATCAATCCGGCGCCGCGAAAAACCAGATTGGGCGCGATCATCCGCCGCCCGCGATCCCAACCAGCCGTTCTCATTTTGGCCGCGCGGCCTCCGAAGGGAACGGCTGTGAGCCCCAGGCACAAGCCGGACTCCCTCCCCTGGATAGGGGAGGGCTGGGGTGGGGTTGAAAAAAAGGCCAGTGGGGTTGATGCGACAGGCGAGATCCGTGTGGAAATCACCTCGCCCCCCTCCCAACCTCCCCCCGGAGGGGGGAGGCGTCAGGCAAGCACCGGCCGCAACCGGCATTCACCCTCCATCCTGAGACTTGCTGGATCCCAACCCGTGACATCGCCGGGTGGTCTGCTTAACATTCAGAGGCAAGGACTGTGTCGGGGTGCGCCCATAGCCTGCCGCAAGGCGATCCGAAGTCGGCCGACCCTTGGCTGCCGACCCGCGTCCACCGCCCTTCTGATTCGCGTCGCGGGCCGGCACATGTCGTGTCCACTGATCGGTTCCGATCGACCATCGACCGATCCGAGCAGACAGACCATAACCGGGAGAGCAGACTCATGCGCATTCCCGCCACCATCAATCCGCCGGTTTTCTTTGGATCGGCCGGCCTGACGCTGGCGTTCGTCGTCTTCGGCGTCGCTTTCCCCGAGACGGCGAACGCGACGTTTTCGGCGGTTCAGACGTGGATCGTGGAGACCTTCGGCTGGTTCTACATGCTCTCGGTGGCGGTCTTTGTTGTCTTCGCGCTGGGGTTGGCTCTGTCCGATCATGGTCAGGTGCGCCTTGGGCCGGACGATTCCCGGCCCGACTACAGTTACGGCTCCTGGTTTGCCATGCTGTTCAGCGCCGGCATGGGCATCGGGCTGATGTTCTTCGGCGTGGCCGAGCCGATGATGCACTTCATGTCGCCGCCGACCGGCATCGGCGGCGACATGGCGGCGGCCCGCGAGGCCATGAAGATCACCTTCTTCCACTGGGGCATCCACGCCTGGGCCATCTATGCGGTCATCGGGCTGGCGTTGGCCTACTATGCCTTTCGCCACGATCTGCCGCTGACCATTCGCTCCGCTCTTCATCCCCTGATCGGAGAGCGTATCCACGGCCCCATCGGCCATGCCGCCGACATCTTCGCCGTGCTGGGCACCATGTTCGGTGTGGCCACGTCGCTGGGGCTGGGCGTCCTTCAGGTCAACGCCGGGCTCGCCCACCTGTTCGATGTGCCGGAAACCACGACGGTTCAGCTTCTGCTGATCGCGGCCATCACCCTGATGGCGACGGCCTCGGTCGTCGCCGGCCTGGACGCCGGCATCAAGCGGCTGTCGAACCTGAACCTGTTTCTGGCGCTGGCGCTGTTGGTGTTCGTGCTGCTGGCCGGTCCGACCCTGTTCCTGCTGAAGGTCACGGTCCAGAACACGGGCGCCTATCTGTCGGAGGTCGTCAGCAAGACCTTCACCCTGTACGCCTATGAGCCGAACGAGTGGATCGGTGGCTGGACCCTGTTCTACTGGGCCTGGTGGATTGCCTGGTCGCCGTTCGTCGGCATGTTCATCGCGCGGGTTTCTCGCGGCCGCACCATCCGCGAATTCGTGGTTGGCGTGCTGCTGGTGCCGGTGGGCTTCACCTTCATCTGGCTCAGCTTCTTCGGCAACGGCGCGATCAGCCTGGATCAGGGCGCGGCCGGCGGCGCTATCGCGGCGGCGGTGGCGGACAACGTGCCCTTGGCCCTGTTCACCTTCCTGGAGCAGTTGCCGTTCGCCGAGATCTCTTCGGTGTTGGCCACGGTGCTGGTGGTGACGTTTTTCGTCACGTCGTCGGATTCCGGCTCCCTGGTGATCGACATCATCACCTCGGGCGGGGCCAGCCGGACGCCCGTCTGGCAGCGCACCATGTGGGCGCTGTCGGAAGGCTTGGTGGCAGCGGCCCTGCTGCTGGCCGGCGGACTGACCGCTCTTCAGACGGCCTCCATCACGGCCGCGCTGCCGTTCGCGTTCATCATGCTGTTGGTCTGTTTTGCGCTCTTGAAGAGCCTGCGCATCGAGGCGGCACGGCGCGAATCCCTGACCCTGTCGAGCAGCGTGCAGGTCAGCGGGGCGGACGTGGACTGGCGCCGCTGGCTGGCCAACATCGTCCATCAGCCCCGGCGCGGGCGGATCGAGGCCTTCCTGCATAACACCGTGCTGGGCGCCATGCAGGACGTCGCCCAGGAGGTGAGCAAGCTGGGACAGTTGGAGGCCGACGCTCGCCTGGAGGGACGGGAAGCGACCCTCACCATCCACCACGGCGTCGAACGGGCCTTTTTGTACGCCGTCAAGCCTCGGGCCTTCGATGCCTCGGAAGAATACGCCTTTTCCCAGGGGCTTGCAGAGGTCAACGACGAACACGACGACCAGTACTACCGCGCCGAAGTCTTCCTGTCGGAGGGCAGCCAGAACTACAATGTCTTCGGGTACACGCGCGAGCAGATCATCGGCGATATCCTGTCGCAGTACCAGAAGCACGTGCAGTTCCTGCACCTGACGCGGTGAGTGGGCTGCCGGACTCCGGTCAGTGCCGGGAATCCACCGTTGTCCGCCCATCGTCGGTGAACAACAGGGTCTCGTAGGGCGTGTCGTACCCCGGCACGCCCGCCAGCGCTTTCACCTGGGCCAGCACGGTGATCGGAGCCAGCACGAGGCCAGCGGCGAGGGCAAGGGTGGCGGGGCGCATGGGTGTGGATCCTCGACAGACAGACGATCCCGTTTTCGGTTGATCGATACACCGAATCGCCGAAGCGATGAATCGAACCCGTAAAAATTGCGCCGGCTCCGGCCGTGTCAATCCACAAACGGGGGCCGGCCCGGGGACACCTGGGCCGGCCGGCGCGGTTCTGTCGGTCCTGTGCGCTACTGCTGCCCCGGCGTCGTATGGCCGCGCAGCATGTCCTGCATACTCATGGGCGGAGCCGGCAGCTCGAACAGTTCGGCCGGCGGCGTGTCGCCGGAAATGGCCTGGATGCGGAACTGGCTGCCGCTGCTGAGCACGCCCAGCCCCAATTGCTCCAGCGCTTCGTTGCGCGGATCGTCCGGTTCGCCGACGGCGGCGCCGGTCGCCGCCATTGCCCGTGTCAGTTCAAGCACAAGCGGATCATCGGTCAGGACCACGGTGTCCGTGCGCGCCGTGCCGGTGCCGTCGGTCCATTGGACCTCGTAGACCTCGCCCTTGATGCCGGCGACGGTCTCGGTGGCGCCGGTGGCCGTGATGCTTTCCACCGAGGTCGCGCGGTGTTTCTCCAACTCGGCGCCCACGGCCTGACCCAGTCCCTCAGCCATGTCGCGCATACTATCGTCCATCTCCAGCACCATCAGCGATCCGCCCATGGTGCTGACGGTGTAGAACGTGCCGTCCCGCATCACGGAATAGCTGCCCTCCACCGGCGCGTCGATGCGCACCGTTCCCGGGTCCAGCCAGAACACATCCATCGTGTGATTTCGGCCGTTCCCCGAGGCTTCCAGGGTGGCGATGCCGCCGGCCAGGGCGGGGGTGGCGGCCAGCATCGCGGCCAGCGCGAGAATCATCGGTCTGAACATGAGGGTGCGTCCTTCCTTGAAAATGATGGGATGGCGGGGCCGTCGGCCGTGATCATTGCGCCGGTTGGCCTTGCCGCAGGTGCTCCATGATCTCCTCCAGGGTCATCGGCGGCCCCGGCAGCGTGAAGGTGCCAGGCCGGGGGTCGCGATCCGACAGCGAGGTCACGCGCACGCCCATGCCACTCAGCAGGCCGAGGCCGCGCCCGCGCACCGCCACGCCGCGCGCGTCCGGGGTATGCCCCAGCGCGCCCTCGAACGCTGTGATCGCGGCCGACAGATCAAGCACGCGCGGATCGTCACTCAGCACCAGACGATCCGTGCGGCGGCGCCCGGCGGTGTCGGTCCAGATCATCTCGAAGGTCTCGCCGACGATGCCGGCGACCGTCTCCTCCCGATCAAGGGACCGCAGGGCCTCGACCGAGGCGGCCCGGCGGTGCGTCGACACGAACCCGGGCAGAAGACCGGCGGCCTCGTCGCCCAGGCTGTCCAGCGATAGAACGACGAACTGGCGGTTCATCCGCCGCAGGGCATAGGGCGCGCCGTCCACCAACAGGAACGAGACGTCGCGATACGGCATGTTGACGCGCACGGTCTCGGCATCCTGCCAGACGACGGTGAACGGCTGGGCGGATCGGCCCGACCCGGCCTCCAGCATGGCGGCGCCGGCGGCATGGGCGCGGTTGGCGGCGGGGGCGGTGGCGATGACAGCGATCAGGGCCAGCAGAATCGCGGCTGACTTGATCATGACGAGCGGTCCTTCCTCCGGACTGAAAACAGATGGCGGCGCGCGGGCTACCGTGCCGGCCGGCCCATGACGTCGCGCATGCTCATGGGAGGCGCGGGCAGGTCGAACGTGCCGGCGGGGGGCGCCTGGGCCGACAGGGCCGTGATCCGGAAATCGTCGCCCTTGCGCAGCACGCCCAGGCCGCGCTCCCGCAGGGCCACGGCGCGGGCATCCGCCGCTTGCCCCAAGGCGTTTGGAAACGCCATGAACGCGGCCGTCATTTCCAGAACCAGGGGATTGTCGCTCAGCACCACGCGATCGACATGAGACCCGCCGGCCGCATCGGTCCAGGCCAGTTCGTATTCGTCCCCGGCAATGCCCGCCAGCGTTTCGTGCGCGCCGGTGGCCCGTAGCGCGTCAACGGATTCGGCCCGATGGGGCTCCGACATGGGGCCGAAACCGAGTCCCACATGCGGCGTCACGCCCTTCAGCGACACCACCATGGTCCGCCCGTCCATCCTGTTGACCGTGAACGGCTCGCCCTCCAGCACCAGGGTGTAGGACCCGGGGCGGGGCAGGTCGATCCGGGCGGTGTCCGCGTCCTGCCAGACGATGGTCATGGACCGCACACCGTTCGGTGTGGACGTTTGCAGGGTTGCGGTCCCGGCGGCCAGCGCGGCCGGGGCGGCCACCAGGGCCAGCAGGAACACCAGAGGCATAAGCCGCGTGGACATGACGATCAGGCCTTTCGCGCGGAAGGAACCAAGGGTCACACAGTGAACCGACGGCGCCGATCCGGCAACCCGCCGGTGCCGGCCGCCGCCCCCCTGTCGCGCAACCGTCACCTTTGTTCGCATTGACAACGGCGCGCGCGCCCGCCATGATCCTCGCTTCCCTGGGCCGTGCGTGGGCAGCGTGCGGCCCGTTGGTTTTTCATCCGGGTGCCTCCGGCCGGGATGCTGGCGAGACGCCGCGCCCCCACGGGCGCGGCGCGGGCAGCCCGTTCCGGATCGGCGGCGGTCCGGCTCCGACAGGTGGATCAGGCCCGATGACCACCCCCGCCCTGATGGGCACCTACGCCCGCACGGACATTGCCTTCGATCACGGCGAGGGCGCTTGGCTGACGTCCACCGACGGCCGCCGGTTCCTCGACTTCGGCGCCGGCATCGCGGTGAACGCCCTCGGCCACGCGCACCCGCGTCTGGTCTCCGTGCTGCGCGAGCAGGCCGGCAAGCTCTGGCACACCTCCAATCTGTACCGCGTTCCCGGTCAGGAGCGGGTGGCCGAGCGGCTGGTCGCCCACAGCTTCGCCGACGCTGTGTTCTTCTGCTCGACCGGGCTGGAGGCCAACGAGGCCGCGCTGAAGCTGGCGCGCAAGGTGGCTCACGAAGAGGGCCAGGGCGACAGGGTCCGCTTCATCGTCACCGACGGCGCCTTCCACGGGCGCTCGTTCGCCACCATGGCGGCCACCGGCAATCCCAAGCACATGGCGGGATACGGCCCGATGATGGACGGCTTCGACCGGGTGCCCTTCGGCGACCTGGACGCGACCCGCGCCGCCGTCACCGACCAGACCTGCGCCGTGATGATCGAGCCGGTCCAGGGCGAGGGTGGCATCCGCACGGCGCCCCAGGGCTATCTCGCCGGGCTGCGCGCGTTGTGCGACGAACACGGTCTGCTGCTGATCCTGGACGAGGTTCAGACCGGTATCGGCCGCACCGGCAGCCTGTTCGCCCATGAGCAGGCGGGCATCTCGCCCGACATCGTGACCGTGGCCAAGGGACTGGGCGGCGGCTTTCCGGTCGGCGCGCTGCTGACGACCGCGCGATGGGCCGGCGCCTTCACCCCGGGCAGCCACGGCACCACGTTCGGCGGCAACCCGCTGGCCATGGCCGTCGCCGAGGCGGTGCTGGACGAGGTGCTGGCGCCCGGGTTCCTGGAACGGGTCGACCGCGTCGGCGCCGAACTGGGCGAGGCGCTGCGGCGGGTGGCCGCCGATGCGCCGGGCGTGATCGCCGAGGTTCGCGGATGCGGGCTGATGTGGGGCCTTGTCTGTCGGGTTCCCAACGGCGATCTCATCGCCGCCTGCCGCGACCAGGGGTTGCTTCTGGTTCCGGCCTCCGACAACGTGGCGCGGCTGCTGCCGCCGCTCATCATTGACACCCCCGAGGTGGACGCCGCCGGTGCGATGCTGCGGGCCGCCTGCGGAGAACTGACAGCGTGACGCGACATGACCATGACCAGCCTCAAGCCCGTGCCGGATGACCCCCGGATCGGGACACCGCCCCGCCATTTCCTCGACCTGGACGATCTGGACAGCGCCACCCTGGACCGCATTCTCGGCATGGCCCGCGCCATCAAGGCGGACGGCCCCCGATCGGCGGTGGGCGGCGACAGACCGCTGGCCGGGAAGACCCTGGCCCTCATCTTCGAGAAGAACTCGACCCGCACGCGGGTGTCCTTCGAGGTGGCCATGCGCCAGCTCGGCGGCGACGTGATCATGCTCGACGGCGAGAAGAGCCAGCTCGGACGCGGCGAGACGGTGGCCGACACCGCCCGCGTGCTGTCGCGCTATGTCGATGTCATCATGCTGCGCACCACCTCCGCCGAAAAGCTGGGCGAGATGGCGCACCATGCCACGGTGCCGGTCATCAACGGCCTGACCGACAGGGCCCATCCCTGCCAGCTCATGGCCGATGTCATGACCTTGCGGGAATACAAGGGCGAGGACCTCGTCGGCCGCGTGGTGACGTGGTGCGGCGACGGCAACAACGTGGCCACCACCTGGGTCAAGGCGGCCGCCCGCTTTGGCTTCGAGTTGCGGCTGGCCTGCCCGGAGAGCCTGCGGGTGGACCGCGAGGTCATAGCCTGGGCGCGGGCCAACGGTGCCCGGCTGGTCGAGGGCGGTGATCCCGAAACACTGGTCGAGGGGGCGGACTGCGTCGTTACCGACACCTGGGTCTCGATGGGTGACAAAGACGCTGCCAACCGGCACAACCTGCTGCGGCCTTTTCAGGTCAACGACGCCCTGATGGCGCGCGCCAAGCCGGACGCCGTCTTCATGCACTGCCTGCCGGCGCATCGGGGCGAGGAGGTGACAGCGGACGTTATCGACGGCCCGCGCTCCGCCGTCTGGGACGAGGCCGAGAACCGCCTGCACGCGCAGAAGGGCATCCTGGCGTGGTGTCTGGGCGCGTGAGTCCGTTCGGGACGGAGACATGACCGACCAACAGACCCCTTGGGACGACACCGCCTACGGCTTTCATCTGGCCGGCGGCCTGATGCGCGGCCGGCTGGTGCGGCTGGGCGCCGCGCTCGACGATCTGCTGGGCCGCCATGACTGGCCGCCGGTCGTCAACGCGCTGCTGGCCGAGACGGCGGTGCTGGCGGTCGCGCTGGCCCGGGGCCTGAAGTACGAGGGCGTCTTCACGCTACAGACCAGTGGCGACGGCCCCGTCTCCACCCTGATGGCCGACGTCACCAGTCCCGGGGACGTGCGCGCCGTGGCCCGGCTCGACCGGGAGCGCCTGGACGCCCTGCTGGCCGAGCACGGCGCCGCGGCGGTCGGCCTGCCGCTGTTGCTGGGGCGCGGCCATCTGGCCTTCACCGTGGACCAGGGGCCGGGAACGGAGCGCTATCAGGGGATCACCGAACTGACCGGGGACAGCCTGGCCCGCAGCGTCGAACACTACTTCCGCCAGTCGGAGCAGTTGCCGACCGTCGTTCTGTCCGCCGCGCGGCAGGACCCCGCGTTGGGGTGGCGGGCCGGGTGTGTTCTGGTGCAGCGTATGCCGCCGGAGGCCGGGGGCCGCGACGGGGCCGAGGCCGCCGACGCGTGGGAGACGGCCGGCGTTCTGCTGGACACGCTGGGGGCCGACGAACTCCTCGATTCGGCGCTGACCCCGGAGCGCATCGTGCATCGCCTGTTTCACGGCGAATCCCTGGTTCCTGGCGAAACGTGGCCGTTGCGCTTCGGCTGCCGGTGTTCGCGCGAGAAGGTCATGGCCGCCCTGTCGCGCTTCTCCCGCGCCGAGATGGAGACCATGAAACAGGACGATGGCGTATTGACCGCATCTTGCCAATTCTGCGCCGCGCACTATACCTTTGACGACGGTGACCTGGATGCTCTGGCCGGCGACGGGCCGGCATAGGGGCGGGGCCCGAGTCGAGACATCGGAAAGAGGGGCGGCTTCCCCATGGCGCGTGACACGGCGGCAGGAACGCGAGCGCACGGTCCCTCGCGCCGGCACCTGTTGCGCGGTGCGGCGGGGGCCGGGGTGGGCGTGGCCCTGTCGCCCCTGCTTCTGGCCGGGTGCACCGAACCGCCGCGTCGCCCGATGTTCCCCACGCTTGGATTCTCGCACAAACAGCCGTTCCTGTTCCGCGCCCAGCGGGTCGACGTGCGCTCGGAATACAGCCGGCCGAACCGGCTTCCCAATGTCGAGCACCTGATGCCGCTGGCCCCCGACCGCGCCGCCGGCCAGTGGGCGGAGGATCGCCTTCAGACCAACGGCGACGAGGGCGCCGTCGTCCGCTTCACCGTGCACGACGCCAGCGTGGTCGAGAAAAAGCTGACGGTGGAACGCGGCCTCTCCGGCCTGCTCAAGAACGAGCAGGCGGAAAGCCACTACGCCCAGTTGGGCGGCACGGTGGAGGTGGTGGACGCGCTGACCGGCATCGCGCTCGGTGCGGCCACCGCGCAGGTCTGGCAGAGCCGGACCCTTCCGGAAAGCGCCACGCTGAACGAACGCGAGGAGATGTGGTTCGCCCTCGTCGAAGCTCTGATCGGCGATTTCGACCGCACCATGGAGGCTCGGATCGTCGAGCATCTGGGCTCCCACCTGGTGGGAGGGCCGGGAGTATGAGGCCGGCCCCACGGCGACCCGAGGCGGGACCGCTTCGTGCTTGATCGGCCGCTTTCGCCCGACTGGTCCGCCGTGGCTGCGGCGGCGTCACCCGCCATGGCCAGCCGCCTGTCCCTGTCGGTGCGGGTGCGCGAGGCGGGGCCGGACGGCCGCATGACCCTGCACGCTCTGGCGGACGTGTGCCAGGAGGCGGCGGCCGTCAACGCGGCCGGGTTTGGGCATGGCCTGACCGAGACCATGGGGCGCGGTGCCGTTTGGGTGCTCAATCGGGCGCGGTTCGCGGTGCGGCGATCCCCCCGTCTCGGTGAGACCGTGACCGTGGAGACGTGGCCGGCCGGCCTGGACCGCCGGGGCGCGGTGCGTGTCTACCGCGTCGGTGTCGAGGGCGACGGCGTTGTCGCCGCCGTGGTCACGGTCTGGTCGCTGTTCGATCTGGGGGCGCGCCGACCGGTCACCGATCCGGCGACGGTGCTGCGCGGCCTGCCGGAGCCCGGACCCCGCCTGCTGCCGACTCCGGTCATGCCGCCGCCCGCGCCGGACGCGGGCCCGTCGTGCGCCGTCTACCCCGTGCATGCCTCACAGATTGATGTCTACGGGCACGTCAACCACACCCACCTGATCGCCTGGAGCCTGGGCGAGAACGGTGACGCGGTGTCGGCGCCCTTCTGTCCGCGCGAGGTTCTGATCGGATTTCGGGGGGAGTGCCGCCCCGGCGACCGCGTGGGGGTGCGGCGCCTGCTCGGAGCCGACGGGCTGGCGTGGTCCTCACTCGTCACCGAGGCCGACACGCGCGAGATCGTCCGCGCGGCGGCGTGGTATGGGGACGAACCGGCCACCGCCGAGACCTGACGGGCGTCGCTTAATTCGCTTGCGTCATCGCCTAGGCACTCGCGATGATCGGCGGTTCGAGGGTCAAGGGGCGGGAGACGGGCCGGGTATGAAGGGCGTTGTGGCCTTGAACGACCTGCGCGGTTCCGTTCGGGTCGCCCGCGCGCTGTCGCGTCGGGAGCGGTTGGCGCGGGAACGCCGTCACGCCTTCGGGCGGGCGGGCGAGGCGCTCGGCCCCCTGTGGCCGCTGCTGGTGTATCTGCCGCTGGTGGCCGGCGGCGCCCTGCCCCAGCACGACACCATCCCGCCGCTGGCGTATGCCGCCCTGGGCTACTGGACCTGGAGCCTTCTCGTCGATGCCGCGCTGGCACCGACGCGCGGCCTGACGGGATATCGCGCGCCCGCCGTGGGACCGGCAGCGGCCGTGCTGGCAGGACTGCTCGACGCGGGCCGGCGCGCTCTCAGCCGAACGGTGGTGCTGTGGCCGCTGGCCCTGATCGCGGCCGGCGGTGTCGAGGGGCCGGGCCTGCCGGCGGCGCTGGCGGTGCTGTCGGCGGCGCTGGTCTTGGCGCTGGGCGTGGGCGTGATCCTGGCCCTGTGGGCGGCGCCGTGGCCGGACGTGCCGGCGGCGGCCGCGACGGCGGCGCGGTTGACCCTGCTGCCGAGTCTGGCCTTGTTCCCGCTGCCGGACGGCGCCTGGGCCTGGGCGGCGACGGTGATCAATCCACTGGCGCTGTTTACGGAGGCCGCGCGGGCACTGGCCCTGACCGGAACCCTGCCCCATGGCGGCGCCGTGGCGGCGTGGAGCGTGATCGGCGTCGCCCTGCTGGCGCTCGGGCTGCGCGGGTTCGTCCGGCTGGCGCCGCGCCTGCGGGAGGGGCTCGCGTGAGCGCGCCCGTGCTGGTCCTGGAGGGCGTGACCAAGTCCTTTGCCGCCGGTTCGCGCGCGGATCGCCGCGCCTGGACCCGGCAGGTATGGCGGGCGTTGGCCGGACGCCGCCCGGTGCCCGCCCCCGATGGTGGCCCCGGCACGGTGACGGCGCTGGAGGACGTCTCCCTGACCGTGCGGCGCGGCGAGGCCGTGGGCGTCGTCGGCCTTAACGGCGCCGGCAAGACCACCCTGCTGCGCCTCGCCGCTGGGCAGATTGCGCCCGATGCCGGCCGGGTGGCGCGCGCGGGACGGCTGGCCACCATGATCGACCTGACCGCCGGCTTCTCGCCGACCTTGACCGGCCGCGAGACGATTCCGCTGGTGGGCGCGCTGATGGGGCTGACGCCGGCGGAGCAGGCGGCCGCGTTGCCGCATGTGGTCGCTTTCTGTGGTTTGGGCGATGCCCTGGACCGGCCGGTCGGCGGCTATTCCAGCGGCATGGCGCTGCGGTTGGGCTTCGCCATCGCCGTCCATGGCGATCCGGACGTTCTGTTGGTGGACGAGATGCTGTCGGTGGGCGACTTCCCGTTCCGGCAGGCGTGCCTAGCCCGCATGATGGCGCTGCGCGAGCGGGCGGCGGTGGTCCTGGTTTCGCACAATCTGCCGGAGGTGGCGCGGTTCTGCGGCCGCGTGGTGGTGCTGGACCGGGGCCGGGTGGCGTTCGACGGCGCCACGGAAGCCGGATTGGCGCTGTACCGCCGGTTGGCGGAGGGCGGCGCGGCGGCGCCGGAGGCGGGAGCCGAATGCGACGACGACGGCATTCCGGGTTTTCTCAAGCCGCTGTTCCGCGACGACGGGCGCATCGATGCCCTGGACATGGCGTGGCTGGACGGGGCCGGCGCGTCGGTCTCGGCGGTGCCGTTCGGGGCGCCGCTGACCCTGCGGCTGCGGGCGCGGCTGTGGGCGCCGGCACGGGCGCTGAACATCGGCGTGCCGCTCTATGCGCCGGACGGCACGCGGGTGACCGGACTGGCCAGCGATCTGGCGCGGGCGCCGCTGGCGGCGGCGGCCGGCGAGACCGTGACGGCCACCCTGACGCTACCGGGGCCGCGCCTGAATCCCGGCCCGTGGCATGGCGTCGCCGTGGTGCACGACGGCCCCGGCACGCTGGCGCGCCAGCCGCTGCCGCCCCTGACCATCACCGGCGGCCCCAGCCGGCACTGGGGCCACTGGACCCCGGCGGCGGACTGGACCCTGCGCGTGGACAGGTCGTAACCGAACTCACCCCTCGCTTTCGGCCAGCGAGGGCAGGTCGATCAGGGCACCGTGATCCTGGCACTCCGGGCTGGCCAGCCGCACGAAAGCCTCGGCGTGCGCGTCGGGCAGCGGCAGCGTCTCCGGGTTCTCGCCCGGATAGGCCTCGCGGCGCATGTCGGTGCGGGTCCGCCCCGGGTTGATCAGGTTGACCTTGACGTTGGTCTTGAGCAACTCGGCGGCATAGACCCCGACCATCATCTCCAGCGCCGCCTTGGAGATGGCATAGGCGCCCCAGTACGCCCGCGCCTCGTGGCCGACGCCGGAGGTGACGAAGATGGCGCGGCCGGCCTCCGACTGGCGCAGCAAGGGGTCCAGCGAGCGGATCAGGCGCCAGTTGGCGGTCAGGTTGATGTCCATGACCTGCTGGAACATCTCCGGCGGTGTGTGCCCGACCGGCCCCAGCCGGCCCAGGTAGCCGGCGTTGCCCACCAGCACATCGAGGCGGCCGAAGCGCTGGAACAGGGCGGCGCCCATCTGGTCGATCTTCTCGTAGTCGGTCAGGTCCTCCGGTACCAGCATGAGCGGCTGGGCGCCGGCCGCCTGGACCTCGTCGTCCAGGTCTTCCAGCGCGGCCTGTGTGCGGGCCACGGCCACCACATGGGCGCCCTCGACCGCGAACCGTTTGGCCACGGCGCGGCCGATGCCGCGCGAGGCGCCGGTGACCACGGCGATGCGGCCGGCCATGCGGCCCGGGGTGGGGGAAGCCGGAGCGGAGTCGGACGGCGTCATGGGACGGGGACCTCATTCTCAGGTGGTGACGAGGGCGGCTCACGCCGGAGTATCGGCGGGCCGACGACGGGCGCGCAAGGGTCGCGCGCGTCAGGCCGTCACCCTACCCCATCAACGGGTCTTGGAAATGATCGTTGTCGTCCGGGATCGGGCGATGTTCCGCCCGGAAGGGCCTAGCAGGTTGCGGCAATATGATTGGATCCTCTCCAGCACCGCATGCGGATCGGGCCCGTCGTGCGCCTCCTCTCGAGGTCCCTCCGCCCCGTTTCGGGGCGTTCGGGATGACGTCTTTCTTTTATTTCAAACAATTGCGTCATCCCGAGCGCGCGAAGCGAGCCAAGGGATCTGGTGAGGTTGGGCACTTCGGCTACAGGGTATCCATTCGGAGACCGGTTTTTCCGCAACCTGTTACGCCGCCGCCGGCAGGCCGAGCAGCACGCGGGCCTCGGCGGGCGTCGCCGGGTGCCGGCCGTAGTCCGCGCACAGCTCGGCGGCGCGTTTCACCAGCGCGGCGTTGGACGGCGCCAGCGTCTCCTTATCCAGGCGGATGTTGTCCTCCAGCCCGGTGCGCAGGTGCCCGCCGTGCTCCAGCGCCCAATGATGCAGCGTCAACTGGTGCCGCCCGATGCCGGCGCCGGTCCAGGTCGCGTCCGGGGCCAGCCGTCGTAGCGTCTCGACATAGAAGTCAAAGGTCGGCCGGTCCACCGGCACGGCGTTCTTCACCCCCATGACGAACTGCACATGCAGGGGGCCGACGATGCGGCCGTCGCCGGCCATTTCGACGGCCTTGAACAGCATCGACAGGTCGAAGACCTCGATCTCCGGCTTGACCCCGTGCTCCTTGATGAGCGCGGCCAGCCAGTCCACGAACTGCGGGGCGTTTTCATAGATGCGGGTCGGGAAGTTACACGAGCCGGTGGACAGCGAGGCCATGTCCGGCTTCAGCGGGATCATGCCGCCGCGTTCCTCGCCCTTGCCGGAGCGGCCACCCGTGGACAGTTGCACGATCATCCCGGGGCAGTGCGCGCGGATGCCTTCGATCAGGCGGGCGAATCGATCCGGGTTCGACGTGGTGGTGCCGTCGTCGTTGCGCACATGCAGATGGGCGAGCGAGGCGCCGGTCTCGAACGCCTCATGGGTGGATTCGACCTGCTCGCTCACCGTCACCGGCACGGCCGGATTGTCCCGCTTGGTGGGCACGGACCCGGTGATGGCGACGGTGATGATGCAGGGCGTGGTCATGGCGGGGCGTCTCCTGTCGAGCGGCGGGTCTGAAACATTTAGATGACCCATGACGGACGCCGGCACAAGTGGGTCAATCCGCGCCGGCCGCCTCGGTCGGGGCCATCCAATCCGGCCGGCGGGGCGTCAGCCGGGCTTCACCGCACGCGCAGCGCAGCGGTTCGCCGGCGGACAGCGCCTCCAGCCGCACCACCGCCATGCCGAGCCCGTGCCCGGCGTCCAGCGCCAGCCCGGAGCGCATTTCGCCGGCGTCCTTGCCGGCCGGGGTCAGCAGCGGTGTGCCCGGCTCGGGAATCGGCCCCTCGACGGCCACGGGCATCAACCGCCGCTTGAGCAAGCCCCGGTATTTCGTGCGCGCGGTCAGTTCCTGGCCCATGTAGCAGCCCTTCTCGAAATCGACGCCGTTCAGGTCGTCGAGGCCGCAGTCCAGCGCCGTGCGCTTGTCGATGTCCATGTCGCGCGCGCCCTCCGGCAGGCCCAGCGTCAGGCGGTGCCGGTCATAGGCGGTCGGTTCCACCAGCCGCGCGCCAAGCCCGTCCAGAAGCGCGCCGGCCCGGTCCGCCGGCAGGAACAGACGCGCCCCGGCCTCTGCAAAACGCGGATCGATGAAGGCCACGCCGTCGTCCAGCGTTCGCGCCGCGCCCGGCTCGGCGGGTAATTCCAGGGCGTTGGAAGCGCCCTCGCCCCACAGCGCGGCGACGCTCCAGCCTTCCGCCGGGGCCAGCGCGATCTTCGCCCGCAGCTTGAAGCGGCTCAGCCGGCGCCGCAGGTCCTCCAGCCGGTCCGCGTCCGCCTCGATCAGCAGGGTCTCACCGTGCGCTGCCAGCATCAGGTCGAACAGGAGCTTGCCCTGGGGCGACAGCAGGGCGGCGAATGCGGCGCGGTCGTCCGTCACCCGGGTGACGTCGTTGGTCACCAGGCCCTGGAGAAAGTGGGCGCGATCCTCGCCGCTGAGCACGAGCAGGGCACGGGTTTCAAGAATCGTGGCATCAAGGGCGGTCATGCGGCGGGGTCCGGTTCTGAGGGGAGAGGACGGCCCGGCACACGTAATCCATTCCGCCGCCGGGGCAAGGGCCGACTTGGCAACGAAGGCGCCCGAGTCTATAAGGCCGGTCATGCGTATTCTGTTCGCCGACGATGGCGTGCCCTATGATGGGCGGACGCCGGCCGAGGCCCCGCTGGGCGGGGGCGAGCGGGCCGTAGCCGGTCTGGCGCGGGCCCTGGCCATGCGCGGCCATGTGGTGACCGTGGCCACGGCCATCATGGATCCGGTGCGGGTGGACGGCGTGGCCTGGGTGCCGCTGCCGATGGACGAGCACGAACGCTCCCTGCCGGATGACACCGACGTTCTGGTGGCGGTGCGGCGGCCGTCGCTGCTGTCCTCGCTGCCGGTGCGGGCGGGGCGCCGCGTGCTGTGGGTGCTGGGGCAGCCGGCGTCGCTGGTGCGCCCGGTGGTGCGGGCCCGCCTGTCCGCGTCGCGGCCCGATATCGTCTACCTCAGCAACAGCCAGCGTGCCGCCGGTCCCTCGTCCGGGGGGCAGGTGGCCCATGTGCTGGCGCCGGGCGCCGCCTGGCCGTTCCTGAACAGCGAGCCGGCCGCGCCCGCCGATCCCCCCGTCGCGGTGACCGCCGCCCACCCGTTGCACGGCGACCTTGACTGGCTGCTGGATCGTTGGGAGCACGGCATCGCTCCGGCGGTTCCGAACGCCCGCCTGCATCTGTATTCGGCGCTGCTGTCCGCCGGGCTCGCCGGGGAGCCGGTGCCGGAGCCCCTGACCCCCCTGGTGGCCCGGGTGCGCACCCTGGCCGAGAAGGGCGTCGAGGTCCGCGAACCTCAGCCCGAGGCCGCGCTGGCCGACGCCTGGCGCACGGCCCGGGTCTATCTGCATCCCGGACAATCCTGGGACCATGCCTGCTGGCCGCTGATCGACGCCCAGGCGGTCGGCCTGCCGGCGGTGGCCCGCCCGCTGGGCGGCGCGCCGGAGCGCATCGCCAACGGCGACAGCGGCATGCTGGTCCCGGACGACGACGCCTTCGTCAACGTGACCGTCCAAATCCTGACCGACGACGGCCTGCACAAGGGCATGGCGGACGAGGCGCGCGGCCCCACCCGCCTGCGGGCCTGGGAGGACGTCGCCGAGGATCTCGAAACCCACTGGTTCAGCTTCAGCCGATGACACAGCCCACGTCCCGTCAGATGACCCTGCTTTTCATCACCAACAGCCGGATTGGTGACGCCGTCCTGTCAACCGGCATGCTGGACCACGCCCTTGAACACTATCCAGGGATCGCCGTCACGGTGGCGTGCGGGCACATTGCCGCCCCGCTGTTCGAGGGCGTGCCCGGGCTGGAACACATCCACATCATCCGCAAGAAGCCCTGGGGCGGGCACTGGTGGGAGGCGTACCGCCAGTTGAAGGGAACGCGCTGGGATATCATCATAGACCTGCGTGGCTCGCCGCTGCCCATGCTGCTGCGCCCGCGCCAGACCCTGCGGCCGCGTGTTCACGCTGCGGCGCCGAATCACAGGGTTCGGCGCATCGGTTCGACCCTGGGGGACAAAGGGTTCAAGCACCCGCCGGAGCCGCGCCTGTGGATCCGGCCCGAGGACGAGGCGGCGGCTGACGCCGCGCTGGCCGGCACGGGCGAGGCCCCGCTCCTGGTGCTGGCGCCGACGGCCAACTGGATCGCCAAGGTGTGGCCCGCCGACCGGTTCGTCGAGCTGGCCCGGCGCCTGACCGCGCCGGACGGCGCGCTGCCTGGCGCCCGCATCGCCGTGGTGGCCGGCCCCGACGAGCGGGACGCCGCCGCACCGGTGCTGGAGGCCCTGGCGGGACCGGGAACACTCGATCTGATCGGCCGCCTGCACCTGCTGGCGGTGTCGGCGGTGTTTTCGCGCAGCGCCCTGGTCGTCGGCAATGATTCCGGCCTGATGCACATGGCGGCGGCTTCGGGGGCCCCCACCATCGGCCTGTTCGGCCCGTCGCGGGACGAGCATTACGCCCCCTGGGGACCGCGCGGACGGGCGGTGCGCACCGACAAGGCCTATGAGGAGCTGTACCCGCCGGGCCTGAAGCCCGGGACGGTGACGGCCAGCCTGATGGACACCCTGCCGGTGGAGCGGGTCGAGGAGGCGGCGCGGACCCTGCTTCAGGAGGTCGCGGCGGCGGAGACCCGGAGTTGATGATCGCGCGTCGCCGTTGACCCGATCCGGTCTTTGCCGCGAGGATGGAGTCGGATCGGCGCGTCGCCGGTCGGGTCCACGGTCACGATCTCGCCACCATCCGGGGGCTAAGCTGCGGGCGGTTCAGTCGGCTCCATCCCCACCCTGTATTCCGTCCCCGTTTTTCGCCGCGTCAAGGGAGCCCCGTTTCATGGATCCGCGCGTGTTGCAGGCCATCACCGGTGATGCCATCGGAGGGACCGAGCGCTTTTTCGAGCGGCTGGCCGTGGCGCTGCACGGCGACGGGATCCAGCAACTGGTCATGCTGCGGGACATTCCGGAGCGGGTCGCCCGTCTGCGCGCGTCGGGCCTGCACCCTGTGGCCATGAAGTACGAGGGCCTATCCTTCCTGGTGCGTCGGCGCATCCGCACTTATGTGCAGAACTTCCAGCCCGGCCTGGTGGTCGCCTGGACGCCGGATACCGTCCGTTTCGTCACCGGCATGGGCGTCCCGGTGCTGGGTCGGTGGGGATTGGGAAAACCGCTGGAGGCGTATCGCCAGTGCCAGCACCTTCTGGTCCATAGCGGCCATGAGCGCGACACCGTTCTGACCAAGGGCTGGTCGCCGGAGCGCGTGCATCTGTTGCCGCCGCTGGTGGAGCAGACGCCGCTGCCGCCGCTGCCGCGCAAGAGCGTGTTCACGCCGGAGCAGGCGCCGCTTCTCCTCGCCGCCGGGCAGATGACGGATCGGCGCGACTTCGCCACCGTGCTGCGTGTGCTGCAACGGCTGCCCGAGGTCTACCTGTGGATCGCCGGGGATGGTCCCGAACGCGACTCCCTGGAGGCCATCGCCTACGAACTCGGCATCAAGCCGCGAGTCCGCTTCCTGGGCTGGCGCGACGATCTGGGCGCGCTGTATGCGGCCAGCGATCTGGTGGTCTGCACCGGGCGCGACCATGTGCCCGATCATGCCGCGATCGAGGCCTGGGCGCACGGCAAGCCGGTGCTGGCCATCGGCCAGCCCGACCCGCATTCCGTCATCCGCGCCAATGAGAATGCCCTGGTCCTGCCCGCCGACGACATCGTCACCATCACCCAGGGTCTGAAATGGCTGCTGCTGGAGCCGGGGGCGCTCGATATCCTGGTGTCGAGCGGGCGTGAGACCTTCACTCAGGGCCACATGGCCGCCCAGGTTCTGGCCGGGTACCGGGGCCTTTTCGAGCATATCGCCCATTTCGACGGCGGTTGAGGGACGCGGAGAGGGAGGACGTCGCGTGGAGACGGCGGAGCCATTCGATCTTCTGTTGCGCGGCGGCACGGTGATGACGCCGTCCGGCGCCGTGGCGACCACGGTCGGCGTGCGCGGGGGCCGCATCGCCGCCCTGGGCGTGCCGGACACCGCGCCGGCCGCCGAGGTTCTCGATCTGCGCGGGCTGCATGTGCTGCCCGGCGTGATCGACAGTCAGGTGCATTTCCGCGAGCCCGGCCTGGAGCACAAGGAGGATCTGGAAAGCGGCACGCGCGGTGCTGTTCTGGGCGGCGTGACCACCATCTTCGAGATGCCCAACACCTCCCCGAACACCGACAGCCCCGATGCCCTGGCCGACAAGCTGGCGCGGGCGCGCGGCCGCGCGTGGTGCGACCATGCCTTCTTTCTCGGGGCCACCGACGCCAACGCCGACAGCCTGGGCGACTGGGAGGGGCTGCCCGGCTGCGCCGGGGTCAAGGTGTTCATGGGCTCGTCCACCGGCTCGCTTCTTGTCGAGGACGACACGGTGCTGCGCCGCGTGCTCGCCGGCGGCCGCCGCCGCGTGGCCGTGCATGCCGAGGACGAGGCCCGCCTGCGCGCGCGCAAGGCCGTCGCCGAGGAGGCCGCCGACCCCTCCGCCCATCCCGACTGGCGCGACGTGGAGACGGCGGTGACGGCGACGCGCCGGCTGCTGGCCCTGTCGCGGGAGACGGGGCGGCGCGTGCATGTGCTGCACATCACCACGGCCGAGGAACTGGAGATGCTGGTCGGGGCGCGCGCGCTGGCCACCGTCGAGGTCACGCCCCAGCACCTGACCCTGGCGGCGCCGGACTGCTACGACGGCCTGGGCAGTTTCGCCCAGATGAACCCGCCGATCCGCGAGGCCCGTCATCGCGCCGCCCTGTGGCGGGCGGTGGCCGACGGACTGGTGGACGTGATCGGCTCCGACCACGCCCCGCACACGCGGGAGGAAAAGTCCTGGCCCTACCCGCAGTGCCCCTCCGGCATGCCGGGCGTGCAGACCCTGGTGCCGGTGATGCTGGCCCATGTGCATGTGGGCCGGCTGAGCCTGGAGCGCTTCGTCGACCTCACCAGCGCCGGGCCGGCGCGGATCTACAACATCGCCGGCAAGGGACGCATCGCGCGCGGCTATGATGCCGACTTCACCATCGTCGATCTGGACGCCGAGCACACCATCGACAACGCCTGGATCGCCAGCACCTGCGGCTGGACGCCCTTTCACGGCATGCCGGTGACCGGCTGGCCGGTGATGACCGTCATTCGGGGCCATGTGGTGATGCGCGAGGGCGCCACCGTGGGCGAGCCCCTGGGCGAGCCGGCGCGGTTTCAGGGGGTGTGAGGCCGCGCCTCTATTGTCAACAGGTCCTAAAGCAGCCGCTGCCCCCCATCCACGAACACCTCATTGCCGGTGACGTAGCTGAAATCGGCGTCGCACAGCCGGTAGACCACCCCCGCCACGTCGGCCACGGTGCCCATGCGGTCCAGCGGGATGCGCGGGATCAGCGCCTCGTATTCCTCGCTGATCATCTCGGTGGCGATCTCGCCGGGCGCGACGGCGTTCACGCGCACGCCAAGCTGGGCGAACTCGGCGGCCATCTCGCGGGTCAGGCCGGACAGTCCGGCCTTGGAGGTGGAATAGGCCGAGCCCGCGAACGGATGGACGTAATGCCCGGCGATGGAGGTGATGTTGATGATCGTCCCCTTGCCGCGCGACAGCTTGACCCCCAGTGCCCGCGCTAGCCGCAACGGCGCAAAGAAGTTCAACTCGAACACCTCGTGCCAGCCGTCGATGGATCCGTTGAGAATGCCCAGCCGTTCGTTGTACGGCGTCTTGGGCGACACACCGGCGTTGTTGATCAGCGCGTGCAGGGGCTGGTCGCCCAGCGCCTCGACCACGCGGGCGGCAAAGCTGTCCAGGCTGTCCGACTGCGACAGGTCGGCGACGAAGTGATGCGTCCACAGCGGGTCGCGCCGACAGTGCGCCGGCACGTCGCGGCGCGCGCAGGTGATCACCTGCCAGCCCTCGGCCATGAAGCGCGCGGCGATGGCGTGGCCAATCCCCTGGCTGGCGCCGGTGATGACCACGGAGTGGCCGGTATGGCGGGGTTCGTCCGAGACGACCCGGTTCGTCGGTTCGGCGAGGGGATCGTTGGCGTCGGTCATGCGCGGCGGTCCTTTTCGGGCATCGGCGGTTGGCTTGTCCGCCAAGTGGACGATCCCCATTCTAAACGGCATGTGCTCGCGTTTCGAACTGAATGTGGCGCCGGCCGACCTGATGGCGCGGTTCGGTCTGACCGCGCCGCCGGATGCGGACGCCGCGACCCGGGCGGCGTTGGAGGGCTTGCCGCGCGCCGAGATCCGGCCCACCGACCGCGTCCCGGTGATTGGCCCGCGCCGGGTGCCGGTGGCCCTGGTCTGGGGATTCCATGTGGAGTGGGACGCCAAGCCCCTGATCAATGCCCGGGCGGAGACGCTGGCGACGAAACCCACGTTCCGGCGGCTTGTCGGCAACCGATGCCTTGTGCCGGCCACCGCATTCTTCGAATGGACGGCCGCGCCCGGCGCGCCGGCCCGTGCCCGCAAGCGGCGCCACCGCATCGGCCGGGCGGATGCCGGTCTTCATGCCATGGCGGGGCTGGTGGACGACCAGGGCCGTTTCACGGTCGTCACACGGCTGGCGACGGAGCAGATGGCGGCGATCCACCCCCGCATGCCCGCCGTCCTGTCCGGTCCCGAGGCAGAGGCGGCATGGCTCGACCCGGACCGGTCCTTTCCGGAGGTCGCCGGCCTGCTCAGCGCCTGGGACGGCACACTGACGGTCAGCGACGCGACCGAAAGGCCGTCACGCGCCGCTCAGACCGACCTGTTCGCCGCCGCCGGTCGAGCCGGGTAACTGACCGTGAAGGTCGTCCCCGCGTCCGGTTCCGTTGTGAACGCGATGGAACCGCCCAAATACTGCTCGGTGAGAAGGCGGGCGCTGTACGTGCCGATGCCACGGCCGCTTCCCTTGGTCGAGAAAAAGCGGGCGAAAATCCGGTGGGCGACCTGCTCCGGGATGACCGTCATGTTGTGGACGGAGAATGTGACCCACCCGTCCTTCACGTCGGTTCGGGCGGTGACCGTCATTCCAGGATCGCTGGCCTCCAGCGCGTTCTTGATCAGATTGACAAGGACGCGCGACAACAGGCCGCGATCGGTGTCCAGATTGGCATCTTCACTGTCCGGCGCGATGACAAGGGACCGATCCTGGCCGGCCCTGTGCCCATTGACGATCTGGACCATGGACTGAAGAAAGCCCAGCGAACGCACGGTGTGGACCTCGGGTTGCAGGGATCCGTCCTCGGCCTGCAACATGATGCGGTAGCTCTTGATTTCATTGACCAGTGTGTCGCAGGCCGACTGGATGAGATTGATGTAATCCTTTTGCTGGGCTCCGTTGAACTGCGGCAACGCCTCCGACGAAGTCTGGATCGCGCCGGCGATGTTCAGGATATCGTGGAGAAATGAGGTTTGGACATCGCGCTGCCACAGGCTGTCGCGAATATCCACCAGGGCACAAATGACAAAAATCTCGCCCCCAATGTCGACTCGCGTGGCCCGGAATTGGGCGTTCATGGCATTTCCACGAGTCAGCCTGAAAGCGCATTGCCGTTCGTCTTTGCCGTGGGCTTGGGCGTTCAGCACGGCCCGGATCGCCTCACACGTCCGGCAGGCGCTGCCGGTGCCGCATCCGCCGGTGGGCTTGGCGAGCTGGACGCCGATGCAGCCGAAAGCCTCGCCTTGGCGCAGACCCTGGACCGACTGGGGATCGTCGACGCCGATCAGCGCATAAAACGGTTCGTTGGCGTGAACGACCTGTCGATACCGATTGAGCACGAACACCGGGACGTTCACGGCATCCAGGATGGCCGCCACGTTTTCGGCGTTGCGAACGCGATGGGCCTGCGCGCTCACCGTGTCGCGATCAAAACGCTGGGCCGGCGCGAAGGCAGTGCGAGGGGTCAACATCATGCGGCGGCGATCCTGTCACTTGGTGTTCAGCGCATGAAGCTGGCCCGCTGGAACGCGGTCCAAGCCTCTCCACTCATGCCCGACGACTCTGTCATGAAACTGCCTCAGGAAGAACTCGCCATTCGCTATAGATTGCAGATGGAGCATAGAGGGTTGCGAAAATCACATGGCTGTTGGACCGGAACAGCGTGAGAAGCATCCGGACAGGTATGGCGGTCATAAAAAATTGTCAAAGCCGTCGCCAGTTCTACTGACATCGTACGTGGTTTATTTAGCGACCAGATCGGGGATATGTAACAGTAAATGTGGTTCCGGTGTCGACGGCGGTCGAGAAGCCAATTTTGCCGCCCAAATATTTTTCGGTCAGGAGTTTGGCGGCATACGTGCCGATGCCGCGAGACGCCCCTTTCGTCGAGAAGAATCGACGGAAGATTTTCGACGCCACGTCGTTCGGCATCGCTGTTTCATTATGAATCGAGAACCAAACCGCGTCATCCGTGTAGCCTGTGTTGGCCGTGACCGTGCCGCCGGGGTCGCTGGCCTCCAGGGCGTTCTTCAGCAGGTTGATGAGCACCCGCGACAGCAGACCGCGGTCGCTTTGAAACGGGACACCACGGGCATCCGGCGCCACCTCGATACGGCGGTCGCGGCTGACCGTGTGCTGGCCGATGATGACCGCCATGTCGGTCAGGAATGCGTGCGAATCCAGCGTTTCGTAGGCCGGTTCCAGCGCGCCGTCCTCGGCGTGGATCATGAGGCGATGGCTGTGGATCTCGGTGATCAGGGTGTCGCAGGCGACGACGATCCGCTCCATGTAGGCCTTCTGGGTCTCCGGATCGAAGTGGGCGATGGCTTCCGATGAACTGCGGATCGACCCGGCGATGTTCATCACGTCGTGCAGGAAGGCGCGCTCAATGTCGCGGTGCCACAGGGTGTCCTTGATGTCCACCAGGGCGACGATAACGAACGACTCGCTGTCCACCTCGATCCGGGTGGCGCGGATCATGGCGTTGACCGCGTCGCCGCCGTGCAACGCGAGCTGGAAGGTGCGCTCGTCCCGCCCCTTGGCCTGGGCGCGCAGCACGGAGGCGATGGCCTCGCAATCGCGGCAGGCCGGCGCCGTGCCGCACCCGCCGGGGGCCTCGTCCTCGTCGGCATGAATGCAGGCCACGGCCTCGCCGGCGCGCTGGCCTATGAAATCCAGGGTTTCGCCGTTGGGCACGAACTGGCGAAAGGCCGAGTTGGCGAACACGATCTGTCGGTTCGCGTTCAACACGAAGACGGGAATGCTGACACCGTCCAGAATGGCCGCCGGGTACTCGGCCCCGGCGACCTTGCGGGCCTGGGTCTTCAGCGTCTCGCGGTCCAGCCGTTCCGGCGGCGCGAAATGAGTCTCGTTTACGAAGGCCATGCGTGTATTCCTGTTAGTGTCAATCGCGAAGGCTCCCCTTTCGTCGATGCCAGTTTGAACGAAAGAGTACAAAGTCAATGCTTTTGGTTCTTTTTGTTTTTGGAATCATTCCGGATCATGCCATATTCTGAAACTGGCTGATAGCCCCGAGGCTCGCCGGCAGCCGGTCTCAGGATGGTGCGCGCCCTGACGTCGGGTGGGAGTTGCACTCCCGCCCGGACCCGGTCTTGAGTCGCGGTTGGGAGACGAAAACGGGTCCGGACGGGGCTACAAGCCCCGTCCGGCCGCGAACAGGCCGGCACCGACCGCAACCGGCGATCTCCCACCATCGTGAGACCTGCCGGCCACGGACGGCTTGAATTGGCTCCTGCGAACCAGATCTGCTAGGAGAGCGGACAACGCGCGCCGCCCGCGCGCCCCCCCTGTCCCGTCCAGATGCTCGATCACGCTGGGAGACCGTTTCCATGCCCCATGATGCCCAGGCCGAGGCCCTGTTCTTCGACCGCGCCGGTCTCGACCGGTCCCGGGTGGCCGCCATCGTCGATGACGCCCTGTCCGGCTGCGACGACGGCGCGCTGTTCCTGGAATACAAGCAGTCGGAGAGCTTCGGGCTGGACGACGGGCGCATCCGCACCGCGTCGTTCGACACCGCCCAGGGCTTCGGGCTGCACGCCGAGGCGGGCGAGACCGTGGGCTTTGCCCATGCGACGCTTCTGGACGACGCGGCCATCGCCCGCGCCGCCGAGACGGTTAAGGCGGTGCGGACGGGCTCCGGCGGCACGCTGGCGCTGCCGCCGCAACGCACCAACCGGCATCTGTACACCAACGACAACCCCATCGACGGGCTGGGCATGGACCGCAAGGTGGCCGTGCTGTCGGCCATCGACGCCTATGCGCGCGGCAAGGATCCGCGCGTCGTGCAGGTCATGGCCAGCCTGACGGCGTCGTGGCAGGCGGTGACGATCCTGCGTCCGGGCGGGGAGTCGGTGGCCGACATCCGCCCGCTGGTGCGCGTCAACGTGGCCCTGGTGATGCGCGACGGCGAGCGCATGGAAAGCGGCAGTTACGGCTGCGGCGGGCGCATGGCCTACGAGTCCTTCGTCACCGAGGCGCGCTGGCAAGGCGCCGTGGACGAGGCCCTGCGGCAGGCCATCGTGAACCTGGAGAGCATCGACGCCCCGGCGGGTGAAATGCCGGTGGTGCTGGGGCCGGGCTGGCCGGGGATTCTGCTGCACGAGGCGGTCGGCCACGGCCTGGAGGGGGACTTCAACCGAAAGAAGACCTCCGCCTTCTGCGGTCGGCTGGGCGAGCGCGTGGCCGCCCCCGGGGTGACGGTGGTGGACGACGGCACCCTTCCCGACCGGCGCGGCTCGCTGTCGGTGGACGACGAGGGCACGCCGACCTCGCGCACCGTGCTGATCGAGGACGGCATTCTGAAAGGCTACATGCAGGACCGCATGAACGCCCGCCTGATGGGGGTGGCGCCCACCGGCAACGGCCGGCGCGAGTCCCACGCCCATCCGGTGCTGCCGCGCATGACCAACACCACCATGGAAGCCGGCGACAGGGACCCCGAGGAGATCATCCGCTCGGTCAAGAAGGGCCTGTACGCCGTCAACTTCGGCGGCGGGCAGGTGGACATCACCTCCGGCAAGTTCGTCTTTTCGGCCTCCGAGGCGTACCTGATCGAGGACGGCAAGGTCGGCCCGGCGGTCAAGGGCGCCACCCTGATCGGCCACGGGCCGGAGGCGTTGACCCGCATCTCCATGATCGGCAACGACCTGGGGCTCGACCCCGGCATCGGCACCTGCGGCAAGGACGGCCAGGGCGTGCCGGTGGGCGTGGGCCAGCCGACGCTGTTGCTCGACCGCCTGACCGTCGGCGGCACGAGCGCATAAACACCCGGGGAGCGGGCTTCGATGATCGTGACCGTCGGCGACTCGCAGGCCATGGAAACCCTCGTGCTGTTGGCGCTGGCGTTTCTGGTCGGCGTGCAGGCGTTTCCCCTGTCGCCGACATGGCGGCGGCGCGGCCTGATCGTCGGTGCGGTCTGCCTGGGCGGTGCGATCCTGCTGGCGGTGGCCGCATATCTTTGGTGATCGGTCGATGACCGCCGGTTTCATTTGACCTGGACGGCCCGGTCGGCCTCAATCGGCTCATCGGAGGATCAGGGCGGTCACCGCACCGGCGGCCCACCGCGCCACGTCCCTCGATGTGGCGCCAACCAAGGCAGAACAGGGGAGGCCGTCATGGCAAGCGCCGTGGACGCGACCGCGAAAGACACACAGGCGCCCGCCAGTATCGGGGAAATCGTGGCGGCGACGGTCGAGCGCGGCATCGGGATGGATTCGCCGGAGCGCTTCATCAACCGAGAGCTGTCGTGGCTCGGCTTCAACTTCCGTGTTCTGGACGAGGCCCGCAACCAGCGCCATCCCCTGATGGAGCGGGTGCGCTTTCTGTCGATTTCCGGCTCCAACCTCGACGAGTTCTACATGGTCCGCGTCGCCGGCCTGAAAGGGCAGGTAACCGCGGGCGTCAACAAGACCAGCCAGGACGGGCGTACCCCGGCCCAGCAGCTTCAGGAGATCAACCGCACCGCGCGCGAACTTCTGGACGAGCAGCAGGAGATCTGGGTTGAGTTGCACGCCGAACTGCGCGAGGCCGGCGTGGCGGTGATCGGCGTCGGCGAACTGACCGCCGAGGACCGCGACTGGCTGGAACGGCACTTCGACGACCAGATCTTTCCCATCCTGACGCCGCTGGCCATCGATCCGGCGCACCCGTTCCCGTTCATTCCCAACCTGGGCCATGCCCTGGTGCTTCAGCTCAAGCGGGAGGGCAGCGACGAAAGCCTGCGCGCCCTGGTGCCCCTGCCCGGACAGGTGGACCGCCTGGTCCGCCTGCCGGGCGGCGGCCATCGCTACGTTCTGCTTGAGGACCTTGTCGAGCTGTTCCTGGGGCGCCTGTTCCCGGGGTTCCGCGTCGATCAGAGCGGCCATTTCCGCGTCATCCGCGATTCCGAAATGGAGATCGACGAAGAGGCCGAGGACTTGGTCCGCAGCTTCGAATCGGCGCTGAAGCGGCGGCGGCGCGGCCACTGCATCCGCCTGACCCTGAATGCCGACATGCCGGAGCCCCTGGTCCGCCTGATCTGCGAGGAACTCCACGTGGCGGAGGAGGACCTGTTCCGCCTGAACGGTCCCATCGGCATGGCCGACCTCAAGCAATTGATCGCCGACGACCGGCCCGACCTGCTGTTCGTCCCCTTCACCGCCCGCTTCCCGGAACGCATCCGCGACTTCGGCGGCGACTGTCTGGCCGCCATCCGGGAAAAGGACATCGTCGTCCACCACCCCTATGAGTCCTTCGATGTGGTGGTGCAGTTCCTGCGGCAGGCGGCGGCCGACCCCCAGGTGGTGTCGATCAAGCAGACGCTCTACCGCACCTCCAACAACTCGCCCATCGTCGCCGCCCTGATCGAGGCCGCCGAGTCCGGCAAGAGCGTCACCGCCATGGTGGAACTGAAGGCCCGCTTCGACGAGGAGGCCAATATCCGCTGGGCGCGCGACCTGGAACGGTCCGGCGCCAGTGTTGTCTACGGCTTCATGGACCTAAAGACGCACGCCAAGATCTCCCTGGTGGTGCGCCGGGAATCGGGCCAACTGCGATCCTACGTTCACTTCGGTACCGGCAACTACCACCCCATCACGGCCAAGATCTACACCGACCTGTCGTTCTTCACCGCCGACCCGGAACTGTGCCGCGACGCCGCCACCGCCTTCAACTACATGACTGGCTACGCGAAGCCGAAGGGGTTGGAAAAGCTCCACTTGGCACCGCTGACCCTCAAGGGGCGGTTGCTGGAGCTAATCGAGGCGGAGGAAGCCCATGCCCGCGCCGGCCGCCCCGCCTGCATCTGGGCGAAGATGAACAGCCTGGTGGACAAGGATGTCGTTGACGCGCTGTACCGGGCCTCCCAGGCCGGCGTGCAGGTTGATCTGGTGATCCGGGGGATCTGCTGCCTGCGTCCGGGCGTGCCCGGCCTATCCGACAACATCCGCGTCAAGAGCATCGTCGGCCGCTTCCTGGAGCACTCGCGCATCGCCTGCTTCGGCAACGGCCACGACCTGCCCTCCGACAAGGCCTTGATCTACATATCCTCAGCCGACTGGATGCCACGCAACCTTGAGATGCGGTGCGAAACCCTCGTGCCCATCGAGAACGAAACCGTGCGCACCCAGATCATGGAACAGATCATGGTCGCCAACCTGAACGACGAACAGCAAAGCTGGTACCTCATGGCGGACGGCACCTTCCAGCGTGTCGATTCCGCCGAGGACGCGTTCAATACGCACGAGTACTTCATGACCAACCCCAGCCTGTCGGGACGTGGCAAGGCGCTCGACCGGGCCAGCAAGAACCTTCCGCAACTGATCCTGAAACGGCGCACGCCGACCTGACCACCAGTCGCCGACGGAGGGGCGGGCCATGGACACCACGGAAGACCTTTTGTCGTCCGACAGGCGGCCGTTGGGCGTGGGCGAGGTCCCGCGCACCGGTCGGGGTCAGGACAACGCCCCCGTGGGCATCATCGACATCGGCTCCAATTCGGTGCGTCTGGTGGTCTACCGGGGCGGCGCGCGCGTTCCCGTGCCGCTGTTCAACGAAAAGGCCGTGTGCGCGCTGGGGCAGGGTCTGGGCGCCACCGGCCGCCTCAACCCCGAGGGCCGCGACCTCGCGCTGGCGGCGGTCGGGCGCTTCGTGGCGCTGAGCGAGGCGATGGGGGTGACGGACCTGCATGTGCTGGCCACCGCCGCCGCGCGCGATGCCGCGGACGGCGGCGCCTTCGTCAAGGAGTTGGAGTGCGCCAACGGCATCACCGTCACGGTGCTCGATGGCCCCGACGAGGCCCGCCGCGCCGCCCTGGGTGTGCAGTGCGCGGTGCCGGACGCCGAGGGCGTGGTTGCCGACCTGGGCGGCGGCAGCCTGGACCTGTGCCGGATCGACAACCGCGCGTTCACCGACGTGGCCAGCTTCCCGCTCGGCCTGCTCCGGCTGGCGGAGGACTCCGGGGGCGGGCAGCGCGACGCGGCCGAACGCATCCTGGACGAGGCCCTGGCCGGTCTTGGCTGGCTGGAGCGCGGCGCCGGACAGTCGCTGTACGCCGTCGGGGGCGCCTGGCGCGCGCTGGCGCGGGTGTGCATGGACCAGATGAACTATCCACTGCGGGTGCTGGACAACTTCACGGTCAGCGCCGCCGACGCGGCCACGCTGCTGGACGCCATCGGCGACGCGTCGCCAAAACAGTTTTCCGAGGTGTCCGGACTGAGCAAGAAGCGCATGGCCGCCCTGCCGCTGGCCGCGACCACGCTGGACCGGCTGGTGCGCGCCGTGCGGCCCCGGCGGGTCGTGTTCTCCGTTTACGGGGTGCGGGAAGGCCAGTTCATGTCCGGCCTTCCCGAAAGCCTGCGCAGTCAGGATCCGTTGCTGGCCTCGATGACCGTCATGGCCCGTCAGGCCGGACGCTTCCGGGTCCATGGCGACGAGGTCGCGGCGTGGATGGCGCCCCTGTTCCCGGCCGAGCCACCGGAACTGACGCGCCTGCGCCTCGCCGTGTGTATCATCGGCGACATTTTCTGGAGCGAGCACCCCGACTACCGCGCCGAACAGGCGTTCCACCGGGTGCTGCGGCTGCCGTTCATGGGGCTGGATCACCGCGACCGGGCCGGGCTGGCGCTGTCGATCTATCACCGCTACGGCGGCGATCCGAAGGCGGACTTCGTCGGTCAGGCGGAGGCGCTGTTGGACGACCCCGCCCGGGCCCGCCGCACTCGCATCATCGGCGCCGCGCTGCGTCTGGCGCACACCCTGAGCGGCGGGGCGCCCGGCGTGGTGAGCCGTACCCGCCTGGACCGCGCGCCCAACGGCACCCTGACCCTGAGTGTGCCGGCCGACACGCCCCTGTTCGATCCGGCGTTCATGCGGCGGCGCCTGGACAAGCTGGCCCGGGTCCTGGACCTGACCCCCGCCGTAGCGGAGGGTCGGCCCAAGCGCTGAGGGCGGTCATGATGATACGAAAACGGCTTGATTGGTTCGCTTGCGTCAGTCGCCGATCCGTAGGTTGGGGTGAGGGGCAACGCCCCGAACCCCAACGGATACGGTCAACGTTGGGGTTCGCGCCGCTCACCCCAACCTACGGGCCAGTTTGCGGGATTGCGAACGGTTCATCCGGTTTCCGTATGACAGGACCGGGGACCTCGACCACCGGCCGATCCGCTCACGGCCCGGTGGCGGCCGCACCGGCGTCAAGGGTCTTCAGCACCTCCCGGGCATTGAAGGCCTTTGGATTGTCTGACGGCGCCGGGCCGTCGCGCAGCGCGATCAGGGCCGATGCCGTGTAGCGCCGGTCGGTGCGGGCCGCATAGGAGCCGTACGGATAGCCCCAGGGGTCGTGCCAGGGGTCGTACCACGGGGAATGCCATCCGAAGTATCCGTGACGGTGGTAGCGGCGCCAGCCCCATGCAAACGACGCCCGGGGCACCGCCTGAACGGACGTGAACCGCTCGGTGTCCTTCTCGACGATGATGAAGTGGTCGTGGCCCCGATGCACCGTCACCTCGGCGGCGCGGCGCAACAGGGCGGTCTCCACCGTCTCCCGGGGCGTGCGCGCATTGCCGGCAAATTGGACCCGCACACGGTCTGACGTGATCTCCTGACCGCTGTAACCGAAGCCATTGTTCCCGGTGGCCGGCCCGTAGCGAGTCGACGGAGTGGACGACGCACAGCCGGCCAGACAGGCTAGAACGACGAGGATCGCCAGCCGCCGCGCCGGCACGGGCGGGCGAGTCGGGCGGGACCGAAGAGTCCAAGCGAGGGGCATGACCGACACTCCCCAGAAATGCCGCACGAACCCGGCCGTACCGCCCGGCGAAGGGCGCCGGGGTGATCCGCGCCGCCTCAGTATATCATGCCGCGCGGCCAAAATGAGAACAGCTGATGCCCCTGGCTAGGGCAATCGGGTGAAAGGGTGTGTGGTCGCAAAGACGTGGCCATAAAGACGTGGGGATCATGTGCCTTGGGGCGGAACGCTCGACCGTTTTTTTTGGTAGGGCGGATTCGCCCCGCGTAGCGGGGCAATCCGCCGCGTGGCGGCGACGCGGCGGGTTGCGTGACCGCCGGTCCATACAAACCCATGGAGGGCGGATTCGCCCCGCGCAGCGGGGCAATCCGCCGCGTGGCGGCGACGCGGCGGGCTGCGCCTTCGGCGCGAACCCGCCCTACGACGGTTCGCGTTTCGCCAACAGTGCAGTCACCCGATTGCCCTGTGCCCCCGCCGGTCTTCACTCGCCCGTCATGTAGTTGTATTCCCGGCAGGAGAACTCGACGTCGGGGCCGCAGTGGTAGAACTGCACGTACTGAAAGCGCCCCGCCTCGGCCTCATGCACCGCGCGGCCGGACGGCGTGGACACCGTCAGACTCAGGCGGGCGGAGTCGCTGCCGTTCATCGCCCGAACCGAGAAGTTGCGCGGCATGGTCAGGGTCATCGTTCCCTGGGACGGATCGCCCAGCGACGACAAATCCTCGGCGCGGTACTCGGTCTTGACGCCCTCGCGGCTGATCTCCAGCCGCGACTCCGTCAGGCAGGTGCGCAGATCGACGGGCTGGCCGTCCTGGTCACAGCGCAACTCGACCTGGGCGCCGTCGGCGGCCCGGGCGGCGACCGGCGCGAGGGTCAGCGCCGCCGCCAGGGCGATGGCGGTTCGATTCAGTGTCATGGGTGATCCCTTGGTTTCACGGTGCGCCGACGCCGCGGTTCGGCGCGGAACATCCAACGTGAACGGTTGGATAACAGGAACCGCGAATGAAAGTCATTGACGGGGCGCAATCACCCCGGCCCGACGAGGCGGTCAAGCCGGTGTGGGCACCAGCAGCGCGGCCACGGCGGCGCTCACATCGGGCTGGCGCATGAAGGATTCGCCGATCAGGAACCGCCTAGCGCCCGACTCGGCCATGCGCTCCAGGTCGGCGCGGGTGCGCAGACCGCTCTCGCACACCAGATGCCGGTCGGGCGGCACGTTGGGAGCCAGCGCCTCCGTGGTTGCCAGGTCGGTCATCAGGGTCTTGAGGTTGCGGTTGTTGATCCCGATCAGCGGACACGGCAGGGCCAGCGCGCGGTCTAGTTCGGCGGCGTCGTGGACCTCCACCAGCGCGTCCATGCCCCAGTCGGTGGCGGCCGCCGCCAACTCGCCGGCCAGCGTGTCGTCCACGGCGGCCATGATGATGAGGATGGCGTCGGCGCCCATGGCCCGCGCCTCCGTCACCATCCAGGGATCGACCATGAAGTCCTTGCGCAGCACCGGCAGCGCGCAGGCCGCCCGCGCCGCCCGCAGATAGGCGGGATCGCCCTGGAAGAACGGCGCGTCGGTCAGCACCGACAGGCAGGCCGCGCCCCCGTCCGCGTAGGCGCGGGCCAGCGCCGGCGGGTCGAAGTCGGGGCGGATCAGCCCGGCGGACGGCGAGGCCTTCTTGATCTCGCAGATCAGGCCGAAGCCACCGGCCTTGACCTTTGCCGTCAGGGCCGCGCCGAAGGGCCGCACCGGCGAGGCGGCGCGGGCCTCGGCGTCCAGGTCGGCCTGGGAGACGGCGGCCCGCCGGATCGCCATGTCCGCGCGAGTTTGCGCGCAGATGCGCTCCAGAACGTCGCTCACGCCTCCGCGTCCTCGACCGGCGGTTCGTGGGTGATGGCGGCCATCTTGGCCAGGGTGGCGCGGGCGGCGCCGCTGTCGATGGCCTCGGCGGCGCGTTGGGCGCCGTCCTTCAGGGTGTCGACCCGGCCGGCGACGATCAGCGAGGCGGCGGCGTTCATCACCACGATATCGCGGTACGGCCCCTTGGCGCCGTCCAGCATGGCGCGGATGACATCGGCGTTTTCCTCCGGCGTGCCGCCCTTGAGGTCGTCTGGCTTGGCGCGCGGCAACCCCGCGTCCTCGGGCGAGACGGTGAAGGTCTCCACCCGCGCGCCGTCCCAGGCGGCGACATGGGTGACGTCGGTCGTCGTCACCTCGTCGAGGCCGTCGGCACCGTGGACCACCCAGGCCCGGTCCGCCCCCAGACGCCCCAGAACATGGGCCAGGGGTTCCACCCAGTGAAGCGAGAACACGCCCATCATCTCCCGTTTCACACCGGCCGGATTGGACAAGGGTCCCAGCAGGTTGAAGATCGTCCGCGTGCCCATCTCGACGCGCACGGGGGCGACGTGCTTCATGGCGCCGTGGTGGCGCTGGGCGAACATGAAACCGATCCCGGCGTCCTGAATGGCGCGTTCGATGACCGGCATGGGGGCATCAAGGTTGACCCCCAGCGCGGCCAGCACGTCGGCGGACCCGGACTTGGACGAGGCGGCGCGGTTGCCGTGCTTGGCCACCGGCACGCCGCAAGCCGCCACCACCAGCGCGGCGCCGGTGGAGACGTTGTAGGTGCCGGCGGCATCGCCGCCGGTGCCCACGATGTCCATGGCGCCCTCGGGCGCGCTGATGCGGGTGGCCTTGGCGCGCATGGCGCGCGCCGCGCCGGTGATCTCCTCGACCGTTTCGCCGCGCACCCGCAGCCCCATCAGCAGGGCGCCCATCTGCGCCGGCGTGGCCTCGCCGGCCATCAGCAGGTCGAACACGGTCTCGGCCTGGGTTTCGTCCAGGGGCAGGCCGTCGGCGACGCGGCCGATCAGCGCGCGCAGGGGAGACGGGGCGGTCATGCGGCGGCCCTCCGGCGTTCGATGTCTTCAAGGGGCGTCAGGCCGGTCAGTCCGGCCAGATCGAGGAAATTGCGCAACAGGGCATGGCCGTTGGCCGACGCGATGCTTTCCGGATGGAACTGCACGCCGTGCAGCGGCAACGAGGTATGGGACAGGCCCATGACGAGGCCGTCCTCTGTCCAGGCGGTGACTTCCAGGCCGTGGGGCAGGCTGTCGCGCTCCACCACCAGCGAGTGGTAGCGGGTGGCCTCGAACGGGGACTCGAGGCCGGCGAACAGGCCGGTGCCGGTGTGGTGGATCCGGTCGGTCTTGCCGTGAACCGGCTCCGGCGCCCGGACCACCGTGCCACCCATGGCCTGCCCGATGGACTGGTGCCCCAGGCACACACCCATCACCGGCACGCGCCCGGCGGCGGCGGTGATCAATGCCAGGCAGATGCCGGCGCGGTCGGGATCGCACGGGCCGGGCGAGATGACGATGGCCTTCGGCTCCAGCGCCAAGGCCTCGTCCACGGTGACGGCATCATTGCGGCGCACCTCGACATCCGGCCCCAACTCGCCGAGATAATGCCAAAGGTTGTAGGTGAAGCTGTCGTAGTTATCGATCAGAAGCAGCATGACGGGAACGGCCCCCCTGGTCCGGCGAGGGCCGCAGAATCGCAGCGGGAACGAGGACGGTCAAGTCCGGCCGACGCATGGCAGGGCAATCGGGTGAAAGCACGCCCCACTATCTTTTATGAAGGTAGGGCGGATTAGACCCGCGAAGCGGGGCAATCCGCCGTTTGGCGGCGATGCGGCGGGTTGCGCCTTCGGCGCGAACCCGCCCTACAAAGTCTCGCGTTTCGCCAAAGGTGCCTTCATCCGATTGCCCTGCGACGCATGGGGGCGTGGTCTTTGGTGTGTTGACGGATGGGCCGGCCCGGACCACGTGAAAACCAGAAACAAGCCCGCCGCCCGTCCCGAAGGGAGCCGCATGGATACCGAGAGCCCCACCCATACGATTGATCTCGACATCACCGGCATGACCTGTGCCGCCTGTTCGGCACGAGTTGAGAAGGTGCTGGGCAAGCGCGATGGGGTGCGGGAGGTCCGCGTCAACCTCGCCACGGAACGCGCCCGCGTGGACGTGACCGAGGGCGGCGCTTCGCTCGAGGAACTCATCACCGCCGTGCGCAAGGCCGGCTACGAGGCGGCGGAGCATACGGAGGACGGGGCGGCGGCCCTGGACACCACCTGGGGCGGCGACGGCCGGGATCGGCGCGATTTGGCCATCGGGGTCATCTTCACGCTGCCGCTGCTGGTCGAGATGATCGCCATGTGGGTCGGCCTGCCGTTCCACCTGTCCCCCTGGTTGGCGCTGGCGCTGGCCACGCCGGTGCAGGTGGTGGCCGGGGCGCGCTTCTACGTCGGCGCCTGGAAAAGCCTGCGGGCCGGCACCGGCAACATGGACGTGCTGGTGGCCCTGGGCACGTCCGCCGCCTATCTGTTCAGCCTGTGGCGCGTGGTGACCGGCGCGGCCGATCAGGGGCTCTATTTCGAGGGCGCTGCGGTCGTCATCACCCTGGTGCTGCTCGGGAAAGGGTTGGAGGCGCGGGCCAAGGGCTCGGCGGCGGCGGCGATCCATGCCCTGATGCGCCTGCGGCCCGACGTGGCTCGGGTGGAACGGGAGGACGGCTCGACCGCCGAGGTGCCGCTAAGGCAGGTGGCGGTGGGCACCGTCGTGCTGGTGCGGCCCGGCGAACGGGTGCCGGTGGACGGCGAGATCCTGTCCGGCGAGAGCCAGCTCGACGAAAGCCTGATTACCGGCGAGAGCCTGCCGGTGGCGCGGAGTCCCGGCGACGCGGTGATCGGCGGCGCCGTCAACGGCGATGGGCTGCTGCGCGTGCGCGCGCGCAGGGCCGGCGGCGAGGGCCTGCTGAGTCGCATCATCCGGCTGGTGGAGGATGCCCAGGCCAGCAAGGCGCCGGTGCAGCGGCTGGTGGATCAGGTGGCGGCGGTGTTCGTTCCCGCCATCGTGGCGATCGCGGCCGTGACCTTCGGGCTCTGGCTGGCGCTGGGCGGCAGCGGCGAGGCGGCCTTCGTCGCCGCCGTGTCGGTGCTGGTGGTGGCGTGCCCCTGCGCGCTGGGGCTGGCGACGCCGACGGCGATCATGGTCGGCACCGGACTGGCGGCGAGGCGCGGCGTGCTCATCAAGGACGCGGCGGCGCTGGAAGGCGCGCACCGGGTGAACACCGTCGTGTTCGACAAGACCGGGACCCTGACCGAGGGGCGGCCGGTCCTGGACGCGGTCGCCGTGACCACCCCCGATCTGGACGCCGATGGTCTGGTGTCCCTGGCGGCCAGCGCGCAACAGGGCAGCGAGCATGTGCTTGCCCGCGCCATCCTGGAGGCCGCCGACGCCAAGCAACTGCCGCTCAGCGCCGTGGAAGAGTTCTCCGCCCTGCCGGGGCGCGGGCTGTCGGCGACCGTGAAGGGGCGGCCGCTGCTGATCGGGTCGCGCCGGCTGATCGCGGAGCAGGGACCGATCGACGACAGCGTCGAAACGCTGGCGCGCGACCTGGAACGCGGCGGGCGCACCGTCGTCTGGGTGGCGGCCCGGAGCGGCCCCGTGCTCGGCCTGATGGCCCTGGCCGATCCCGTGAAGGCGGGCGCGGCCGAGGCGGTCGCGGCCCTCAAGGCCCGGGGCCTGACGCCGGCGCTGCTGACCGGCGACTCGCGTGCCGTGGCCGAGACCGTGGCCGCTCAGGTCGGCATCGACGATGTGCGCGCCGAGGTTCTGCCCGCCGACAAGGCCGAGGTGGTCAAGGCCCTGCGGGCCGAGGGCCGCATCGTGGCCATGGTCGGCGACGGCATCAACGACGCGCCGGCGCTGGCGGCCGCCGACGTGGGCGTGGCCATGGGGTCGGGCACCGACGTGGCCATGGAGGCCGCCGGCCTGACCCTGATGCGCGGCGATCCACGGCTTCTGGTGACGGCGCTCGATCTCTCGCGCGCCACCTACGACCGCATCCGGCTGAACCTGGGCTGGGCCTTCCTCTACAACCTCGCCGCCGTGCCGGCCGCCGCGCTGGGATATCTGTCCCCGGCCGTCGCCGGCGCGGCCATGGCGCTGTCCAGCGTCAGTGTGGTGACAAGCTCCCTGATGCTGCGGACCGGAAAGGCGGCGCGGACGCACGGTGCGGGGGAGGAATCGAGCCCTTTGGTCCCGCCGACGCGTCGAGGGGGTCCTCTCGCGTGACCGCGACGGACCATCACAGGGTGCCTGCCGATCCCGGATCGGGACCTCTTGCAGCATGTTCGGCTTTTTCACGCGGCGCCACGACGGTCCTTGAGGGGGCAGCAATTCTCAGGATGGCGGGAGAACACCTGTTGCGACCCGTGCCGGCCCACAGGAATCCCCTCATTTCCGGAGTATGCAATTAAATCAACGGGTTAGCGAGCAGGCCGGTTCCGCGCAACCCATTGATTTTCCACCGTTTTTCGGAAATGAGGGGATTCTTGAGGTGCAGGCTTGGTCTCCTCCCCTCGTCGGGGGGAGGTTGGGAGGGGGCGAGTTGATAGACGCGCCGCTTTCTCCTTTCGCATCACCCCCCACCCCAGCCCTCGCCATTCCAGGGGAGGGAGGCCGATCCGCGCGTGGGGCTCCTGTCAGACACCCAGCGAAAGCCGGCTGGACAGTGACAGGTCCAAATTGAGAACGTCTGGTTGATCGCCCACATGCTTGCGGTTGGGCTGCTTCACGTCTAGGATTTTCCGCGAATGCAAGCCGGCCCGGGCGAACCGGGCGTTCGGGAGAAAGAAGGACACCCCATGACCACAGCGACCCTGACTCACGACACCCTGGCACAGGCCCTGTGGCCGACCCGCGCCAACGCCAGCCCCGTGTCGCCGGCCCTGCGCGCCCTTCTGCTGGTGCTCGCCGGCAGCGCACTGCTGACCGTGTCCGCCAAGGTGCAGGTGCCCATGTGGCCGGTCCCCATGACCATGCAGACCTTCGTCGTGCTGGTGATCGGCGCCGCCTATGGCTGGCGCCTGGGCGCGGCCACCGTACTGCTCTACCTCGCCGAGGGCGCCTTTGGCCTACCGGTGTTCGCCAACTCCCCCGAGCGCGGCATGGGCCTCGCCTACATGATGGGCCCCACCGGCGGCTATCTGGCCGGATTCGTGGTCTCCGCCGTCGCGCTGGGCTGGCTGGCCGAGCGCGGTTGGGACCGCTCGGTGGTCGGGACCCTGGGGGCCATGACCCTGGGCTCGGCCATCATCCTGGGCGGCGGATTCCTGTACCTGTCCACCCTGATCGGCCCCGAGGCCGCCTGGACCGCCGGCGTGCTGCCGTTCCTGCTTGGCGCGGCGCTGAAGGTTGCCCTGGCGGCGGCCGTGCTGCCGATGGCCTGGCGTCTGGTCAATCGACGCGGCGCCTGATCAGGCTCCCACCGCATATCCGATGGAATGAACCCCCCGCGCGGGGGTTCATTTCTTTGAGCCATCCGATAAGGCGAGGACCATCATGACCGACGCCCAGGTACCCGATTCGCATGCGACCGAGGACCAGACGCCGCGTCTCGTCGTCAGGCGGGCGGAAATCGCCGATATCGAGGCCATCCGCGCCCTGTGCGCCCAGGTCTATCCGGACGTCGCGCCCTACAGCAGCGCCCACCTGCGCGGCCAGATGCAGAATTTCCGCGACGGGCAGTTCGTCGCTGTGTTCGAGGGCCGCATCGTCGGTTACTGCGCCACCTTCCGCATCGCCGAGGCGCCGGCCTTCGCCCTTCACACCTGGATGGAGATCACGGGTGGTGGGCTGGCCTCGCGCCATGACCCGGACGGCGACTGGCTGTACGGCATGGAGGTGTTCGTCGATCCGGAATACCGGGGCTACCGCATCGGCCAGCGCCTGTACGGCGCCCGCAAGGGGCTGTGCCAGCGCCTGGGGCTGAAGGGAATCGTGTTCGGCGGGCGGTTGCCGGGACTGCACCGGCGCATCAAAAAGGTCGGCTCGGCCGAGGCCTATGTGCAGGCAGTGCGGGACCGCAGCCTGCGCGACCCGGTGCTGTCCTTCCAGATGCGCAACGGCTTCGAGCCCATTGGCGTGCTGCCGGCGTACCTGCCGTCGGACAAGGAATCGCTCGGCTACGCCGCGCATCTCGTCTGGCGCAATCCGAAGTACAGCGGCGATCAGGCCGGCGGCCGTCCGGCGCGTTCGCGCTACTCCCAGCGCACGGTGCGGGTTTCCATCGTGCAGTACCAGCAGCGCCGCGTGCGCTCGTTCGAGGAGTTCGGCCACAACGTCGAGTACTTCGTCGATGTGGTGGCCGATTACCGCGCCGATTTCGTGGTCTTCCCGGAGCTGTTCACGCTCCAGCTTCTGTCCATCGAGAACCAGCGCATCCCGGCGTCGGAGGCCATCGCCACCCTGACCCGCTACACCGAGCCCTTGAAGGAACTGCTCAGCCGGCTGGCCGTCAGCTACAACATCAACATCATCGGCGGCTCGCACCCAACCATGAGCGAATCCGGCGAGATCCTGAACATCTGCTATGTCTGCCTGCGCGACGGATCGGTGCACCAGCAGGTCAAGATCCATCCGACGCCGAACGAGCGCTTCTGGTGGAACATCGAGGGCGGCGACCGCGTCGACACCATCATGACCGACTGCGGCCCGATCGGCGTGCTGATCTGCTACGACAGCGAATTCCCCGAACTGCCCCGGCACCTGGTGGACCAGGGGGCGCAGATTCTGTTCGTGCCGTTCTGCACCGACGAGCGCCAGAGCTATCTGCGGGTGCGGTATTGCTGTCAGGCGCGGGCGGTGGAGAACCAGTGCTACGTCGTGCTGTCGGGCAACGTGGGCAACCTGCCCAACGTCGAGAACATGGACATCCAGTACGCCCAGAGCTGTATCCTGACGCCGTGCGACATGCCGTTCGCCCGCGACGGCATCGCCGCCGACACCTCCCCGAACGTGGAGATGGTGGCCTTCGCCGATCTGCGCATGGAAGACCTCGCCGCCGCCCGCCAGGGCGGCACGGTGCAGAACCTGCGAGATCGCCGCTTCGATCTGTATTCCGTGGCCTGGAACCGGAAGGGGTAGGGCGGGCCGGGCGCCGCGGTTTCGTCGTCGGCCCTCAGATGTGGTCCGCTCCCCGCGCGGGCGGAAAGACCATCTCGAAGGTCGACCCCTCGTTGGGGCGGCTTCTGACGTCCAGGCGCCCCCCGTGGATCTCCATGATCGCGTTGACGATGGAGAGGCCGATGCCGGAGCCCGCCAGGGTGCGTTCCTGATTGTTCACGCCTTGCCGAAAGCTGTTCAGAAGGAAGCGGACCTGCTCCTCACTCATGCCGACGCCCGTGTCCGACACCCCAACCACCACCGACGCGTCACGGGACCGGCGACAGTAGAGGTGGACGGTTCCCCCAGGCCGGGTGAACTTCAGCGCATTTGAGACAAGATTCAACAGGGCCGTGCGGAACAGGTCAGCGTCCCCAACAACCAGACCACCGGAGTTGGCGTTGCCGCATGAAACAGACAGGGAAACGTCCTTCAGGTGCGCCGTGTCGCGAAATCTAGTCAAACAGTACTTTATTTCGTCAGGAACCCAGATATCTGACACATAAAGATCCTGCGTCCCGCGATCAAGATCGAACAACAGGAACATGTTATCCACAAGCGTCCGCATTTTCTCGGCGCTCTTCAGAATATCTTCTCCGCATTGCTTGTACCGTTCATGTCCGACCGCGCCGAAGATCTCGGTCTGCACCATTTCGGCGGACACCATGATGCCGTTCAGCGGCGTGCGCAGTTCATGGCTCATGGAGGCCAGGAAGTTGCTCTCGGTCTTCAGCGCGGCTTGCGCGACCTTCAGGGCCTTGTCGCGCTGCCGTTCCGCCTCCCGCCGTTCCGTGATGTCATAAATGTGCGAAACGATCGCCTGGATATCATCCCGTATCAGAGGTGTCGTATATATTTCGACATCACGAAAGTCGCCGTTAGATTTTTTGTGGCGGGCCACAAAAAGCGTCTGTTTATTCTCAAGGGCTCGCATGCGTGCGATGTAATGAGCGCTCGGTTCAAAAAAAGGAGATATTAGATCAATGCAGCGTCCAACAATATTCTGTTTTTCATACATATAAAAAGACAAAGCAGATGCATTGACGTCAAGTATCGTGCCAGATGCCGCCTCGATCACGAGCATAACAGAGTTCGATTTTTCGAACAGGCTATCGTAAAGGGATTCGCTTTGTATCTCGCGCACCCAGGCCTCTGATCTTCATGGGGTGACGGAAGTGTTGAAGGCGCACTTTAGGTCCGGAGAGGCTCAGGCAGAAGTCCGATCCCGTAACGTCTGCTTGACATACACTCACGATCCGCCTCTGGCCGTCAACCCCCAAACGAGATTGGACGGGGTCGCGATGAATGGGAGGCCTCGAAAAACGGGCGATCCGGCCGGGTCGGCGACGTCGGCCCGGCCCGGGCCATCCTGGACCGGGCGGTCGCCCTGTCGGAGGAGACCGGACGGTTCATCGCGCCCAACCCCGACAAATCGTCAACACGAGGGAGGCTAAACCCGCCGGAATCCCGTATAAGGCCGGCGCGAGGCGAGCCATCGGCCAATGCCCACCGGCCCCGACGCTGGCGCCGGTCCGGCAGGCGCGGCAGACGGTGCGGATTCGGACGGTCGGGCCGCGCTGGCGCTGCCCCTGCCCCCCGTCTGGCCGGACAGAGATCAAGGGACGCAGCCTCACTCAAGGGACCGTGTCCGGAGGTGACCATGCTCAGCAATCTGATGATCCCCGCCGTGCTCTTTTTCGGTCTCGGGGTTGTGGCCCGGCTGATCAAGTCGGACCTGAAGTTCCCGCCGGATCTGGCGAAGGCACTGTCGATCTATCTGCTGATGGCCATCGGCCTGCACGGCGGCGTGGAACTGGCCAAGGCCGACATGGGCGCGGCCGTCAATGCCATCGTCTGGGCGCTGATCCTGGGCTTCGGCATGCCGATCCTGGGATACTGGCTGCTGATCGTCACCCGTCGGGTCGGCCCGCTGGACGCCGCCGCCATCGCCGCGCACTACGGCTCGGTCAGCGCCGGCACCTTCCTGACCGCGCTTGCCTTTCTGGACACCCAGGGGGTGGCTTACGAGACCTATCCGCTCATCATGCTGGCGGTGATGGAATCCCCGGCGATCGTGATCGGCCTGCTGCTGGCGGCGCAGGCCCGTCAGAAGATCAAGCGCAACGCCCAGGGCGACGGTTCGGGTGATGCGGGCACCGGCGGCGGCGACGGGCGGATGCGCCTGGGCGCCCTGCTGCACGAGGCGTTCACCAACGGCAGCGTCGTGATCCTGGTGGGATCGATGATCATCGGCGCGGTCTCGCTGCCGGGCGCGATGGAGAAGCTCAAGCCCTTCATCGACGACATCTTCATGGGCGTCCTGTGCCTGTTCCTGTTCGAGATGGGCATGGAGGCCGCGCGCCGCCTGGGCGACTTCAAGCGGGTCGGCGCCCTGCTGGCCGGTTACGGCATCCTGATGCCGCTGATCGGCGGCACCATCGGGGCTCTGATCGGCCATTCCGCACTGGGCTTCGGCGTCGGCGGCACCACCCTGGTCGCCGTGCTGGCCGCCAGCGCCTCCTACATCGCCGTGCCGCCGGCCATGCGGCTGGCGGTTCCGGAGGCCAACCCTTCCCTGTATCTTACCCTGTCTCTGGGCATCACCTTTCCCTTCAACGTGGTCGTGGGCATCCCATTGTACCACTGGATGGCCGGCCTGCTGGCGGCAGCCTGACCCATGAGCGACGCGGCGCGGAAGCTCGGACGGAGAGACGACATGGCGAACCTCTACCCGGAAAAGCTGATCACCATCATCACCACCAGCATGCTTGAGGAACGCCTTGTCCGCGTTTTCCACGAGCGCGGGACCAGCGGCTACACCATCGTGCCGGCACGGGGCGCGGGCTCGCGCGGCGAACAGACCGGCATGGATTTCGACGCCAACATTCTGGTCAAGGTGGTGCTGCCGGCTGATCGGATGGACCCGGTGCTGGGTGACCTGAAACGTCTGATTGGCCAGGGGCATCACCTGACCATCTACGTCGGTGATGTGGCGGTGATCCGCCCGGAGAAGTTCACCAAGCCGTTCGGGGCCTGAGCGCGGGCGCGACTTGTCGCCCGCGGCGGCTCTGCTGGCGTTCGCGCGCGGGTATGAAACCGTGCTGGCCGCGCAGGTGGACCGGCTGCTGGCGGCGTTCGGGAAGTGTTTCTTCATGTAGGCTGGGTTCTGCATGTACAGCCGGATCGCTTCGGCCATCTTTTCGGCGCGCACATCGTCGCCGCGATATCCACGGGTTTCGGGCGTGGTGCGCAGGCGCGGCCGCGTGGCCGGGTCTGTCCGCCGCCACGTCGCTGGCGACAGCCCTGTGCCGCTCGAACGCCAGGACCGCCTTGAGCGTTGGATCCGGGTCGCACGCCAAAAGGCGATCAGCCAGCCCGACGGCCTCATCGAAGCGACCGGCGCGGCGCAGAACGTCCGTCAGACGGGTCGCCGTGTGTTCCGCCTCCTCGGCCCCGGGGTCCAGTGTTTCCAGGGCCGCCGACATCAATTCCACGGCCTCGTTTCGACAGGTCCGGGCCTGATCAGAGTCGCCATCGTCGTCGGCGGCCCAGGCCGCGCCAAGGGTCAATTCTCCGGCAAGGCCAAGATCGCCTTGATGGCGGACGATCAGGGCCGCGCGGAGGAGCCGCCCCGCCAGCGTGTCCCCAAGAGGGCCTGTCCTGAGCGCTTGGAACGCTTCGGTGCGCACCGCCGCCCGCGCGCGGTCGTCTGCTCGGGCGATATCAAGGGCGGAATACCCGCAGGACGGGCATACCTGAACCGAGAACCGCAGCATTGAGCGTGCGTTTTTGGCCGGACGCAGGTCGAGGTCCGGTGGTCCCGAAACCTGGGTGCTGGCCACCCATCTTTGCGGACTCCGATGGCGGCACAAGGCGCAGCGCACTTTTTTGGTGAAGCGCGTCGTCATGGACGACATTCCAGGCATGGGTTCTCGTGTTTCCACGCTGGCGGACCGTGTCCGTGACCCACGTTCCGCCGGTCCTTGGCAGTGTGGCGGGACGGCGCGTCGTCCAGGACCCGACACCGCAAAGCGCCCACAAAGCCATGATGAATCATAGAGCTATTCCATGATTGCGGATGGTTCTTTCCGCGCGCCAACCTAATGACTAGCCTCCGTTTGCTCCAGGCGCCACCCTGGGGTGCTAGAATATCAGCGTTTGCCCTTTCATGCCTTCGAGTTCCGGCGCCGAGGTCTCCTCGCTCCCGCCTCTCCCCGTCAGGGCGAGCCAGGACGCCCCGATGGGCACACCGGCCTCGTTGAACTGGATGGTGCGGTTCAGTCTCGGATGGGTGTTGACGTATTCGCGGATGCGCCGCGCCGCGTTGGGGAAATGTTCCTTCATGTAGGCGGGGTTCTGCATGTACAGGCGGATGCCCTCGGCCACCTTCTCGGCACGGACGTCGTCTCGCCGGTACCCCAGGTGCTCTGGGCGGGTCTGCCGATACGCGGGGTCCGCCACGGACGTCCAGACCCCGGAGTCATTTTGCACATGATAGAGGGCGTTGAATTGGCGGACGGATCCGGTCAGGGGAATTCCCGTGCGCCCCTCGGCAATGTCATCAATCGCATGACCGACCTCGTGGGCAATGACGTTGTCCCGATGGACCCCTTCAAGTCTGTCATGAACCTGGATGTACCGTTCCGGGCCATCTATTCCCGGGCGCGTGATATACGCACCAAGAGCTCCCCGCGGGAGCGCGCGGCTCGTATCAGCCTTAATTCCACGGCCCAAGAGTCCCTCTCCGACTGTGACCACGTCTTCGGGTTGCAGCGCTTGATCCAGTCCGGTTGCGCTTCTTCTTCCGGCGATAAACGGCGCCGTAAGAGGCGTGCCTTCAATGCTTTCTCTGAGAGTTCCTGTGTCATCCGCCGGCACTCCCTTCGGATCGTCCGCCTCAATCGGGCGGGCGGGGACATCATCGATCCGCCGCATATGATACCGCCCGACGATAGGATTGACACGTCCGGCCTCCACGACGCCCAGCCGGTGTTGTTGAGTTTTTGTTTTTCTCGCCGCAGCGCCCCTTCGGGGCGCGCGGCTCCGCCGCTTCGCGGCGCCGGCGCAGTCGCGCCGGCCGGCCGTCGAATGAAGTCAGTTCATTCGACGGCCGGTATGACTTGTAACAGGAGGTCGTGCTTCAAGCAAGTTTCCGGGGTCTCCGATGCCCGCATTCCGTATGGGTTGCGCGACCACGTCGTCGGCGTGGGTCAGGGCGTCGACCAGGGACTCGGCCGCCTGACCGACTTTTTTCGCCCCGCGCGCGACCGTTCCCAGCACGGGAATCGCGCCGATCAGCGCCGTGGCCGCGTGTGCGGAGTGCGGCACCTTGGCCCACCCGTCCGCCCGGTTCGCCGCCACCATGGAGTCGAAATAGTTCGCGCCGAAGGCGCAACCCGCCGCATCGCCGCCACACGGCGGATTGCCCCGCTTCGCGGGTCTAATCCGCCCTACCTCCTCTCCTGGTCCGGGATCGGGTTCTTGTGGACGGCTGTCGGGGTCATGCTCGGCAGACCTGATGAAGAGAAGAGCGGGACAGGGTTGGACACGAGGCATCGTCCCGCGCGCCCCCTTGTCGGCGACGCAGCCTGATCGCAGAATGCGATGCTTGATCGTGCGTGACAAGGAGGCCCCATGTTACCCGACGATGCGCCGTACGTGGCGGACAAGCTGGAAGAACTCGGTATCACCGCCGCTGAACTCGCGTATTTGATCCGCGCCGACCTCGCCGACGTCGAGGCCTGGGCAGCGGGTACAGCCAACGTGCCAGGCCCCATCAAGTTCTTGCTCAAGTGCATCAGCCGCGATCTTGGGTCGCCGCTTGTCCTGATCCGCGATGAGTTCGGGCCGATTCTGAAAAACGGGGTCACGATGGCCTTGGCGCAACACGCGACCCCTGGCGGCGCGCGAATTGATGCTCGCGACAACCTGTGACGACGTCGGTTCGCGGTGCACTAAACAGCCCAGAAACAGGAGGCACCCATGTCGCTTCATCCCCTCGCCCGCCGATGGGGCACCCCTTACAACGGCACCGGCATTTTGCGCTTTGGATTTGTCCGTGATCGTGCCGTGGCCGCCATTGTCGATGCGCGAACCATTGAGGAAGCCGCCGCGACCTTGCCTCCAGGAACATACAGCGTTCGTGTCTTGCCCTTCGACTGGTCTACGGACACGAACCAGCCCGTCGAGGACATCGAATACTGGCCGGGGGCCGGTGAACCGATCATCGTCCCCTGATGTTTTTTCGGATGTCACGCATGTACCGCGCGACATCGGCGCGTGTGTGCTGACCTCCTTCACGACGAGGGCGCAGATCAAAAACCTGCCGTTCCATTGGTGCATTGTCGTCGTAAGTCATCCATCCTTTCCGTTCCAGATGATTTACCATTGGGCCGTGGTGGTCGGCCTTTAATCGGCGCCACGCGAACAAATCATCTCCGTGGCGAAAGAATGCAATGGCCTGCCCGCCTTCTGGATCGGCCAAAATATCCTCAATTTCTTGTTTGGTGGGCCAGTTGTACACGAGTGGTTCAGTCATGGCGTCCTGTGCCCACTTCGGACGTGGAACGGGTCCCTTCAGGACGCCTGCGACGCTGGGTATACCCGGCAACAAGCCGGCCGCCGACAGCCCATAGTTTACCGGCGTCCGGCTTTCGGGGTCGGTCGCGAACGTCCGCAGGTCGTTCGCGAACCCCACGGCATCGCCGACACCCGGAATCGGCGCGGTTGCGACCGTCGCGGCGTCATAAGGGTTCCGTGCGGCCCAGCGGCCGGTGGCCTCCAGGGCACGGCGATCCCCGGCAAAGGCCTGCGGGTCCCGGATATCCACGCCGCCGGCCTGATAGGTATCGGCCAGGGCCATCGGCATGCCCGGCGGGTATGGCGTCGGGGCACGTCGTGTCGTCGAATTTGGCACTGTCGTCTCGAATCCACCCATCGGTCATTCTCTTGGCGTTGGGGCTCAGGCCCTCACGGGCTCCAGTCGGTCTCGGCAGCGTCGAACGGACCCGCGCCCGGGCGCCAGTCGCCGGCGCGCGAGACCCCGCGCGGCCCCACCCCGCGCCCCAGCCGCACCGGCTCGCTGGCGAGACAGCCGGCGACCGCGTCCAGGCCGTCGTCACGGCCGCCGCCCAGCGGCCGCCACTCCCGCATTTCCGAAATGAACGGCGTGTCCCAGACCGAGCGGTGCGCCCACAGCGCGCGCTCGGCCAGCACGGGGTCGAAGGCATCGACGATGCGGCGGTCCTTGGCACGGGTGGAGACATGCTCGACCACCGCCGCCGCGACCCCCTGTTCGCGCAGGACCTTCCTCAACAGCCCGGGCAGGAAGCGGCCGATTCCGTTGGTCTCCACCGTCACGGCGGGCAGGTGCATCTCCTCCAGGATCGCCGCCACCTGCCGGCACAGGGCGCTGGCGGCGTCGTCGGGCGCGTCCTCCCCCGACGAGGCCGTCAGGTACGCCACCCGGTGCAGCCAGTAGGTGCCGTCCTCCGCGGTGAACAGAACCGCCAGGACGGAGCCGTCGCCGCCTTTTGCCGGGTCGCCCAGCGCCGGGTCCCACCAGCACGCGGCGGAGACCAGCCGGCGCTCGCCCAGACGCAGCACCGGCCGGCCGCGCACCTCTGAATAGCTGAGGTCATCGTCGTAGACGCGCAGGCGGTCGGGATCGAGACGGCTGTCGGCGATGTTCACCGGCCGCAGCTGCATCTGACTGGCGAACTTGTTCGGCCCCTGATGGCGCCGGATCTGGGCGATGGTCGCTGCCGTGAACTTGTCGGGCCACGCGCTCTTGCCGTCGGCGCCCAGAAGCGGGATTTCCAGGCGCGGAAAGCCGTGCAGGAACGGCCGCGTCTCGCCGGCCTCCGGCCGCGCCTCTGCCGCGTAGATCGAGTGGTGGGCGTGCGGCGTGCCGACGTAAACCTGGACGCCGCCCGGGGTGAGCACATAGTCCAGTTCGGACAGGCGGGCGCGCAGGTGGGCGCGCTTGATCACCGTGTCGGCGGTGTTGGGCACCTCGACGTCGTCGCAGATGATGACGTCGGCGCGGCTGCCGGTGATGTTGCCGGTGACCCCGCGCGCGACCATGGAGGGATCGCGGCTCTCGGTCGGCCGGACGACGGTGAACTGGTCCGCCGCCCACTGGTCGGCGCGCGGTGGCTTCAGGTCGGGGGTGGCCGGATGGCGCTCCAGGATGCGCTTGACGTTGCGGACCATGCGCGTGGCCAGCGCGTGCTCCGCCGCCAGAACGAGAATGCGGGTGTCCGGCCAGCCGGCCAGCAGCCAGGCGCAGAACAGCCCGACCACGGTGGACTTGCCGGAGCCGCGAAAGGCCATCAGCAGGCAGCCCCGGTCGCGCTCCGCCCAGCGCCGTTCCAGCCAGCGCGCCATGCGCAGGTGGTGGGCCGGGGTGTCGCGCTCCTGCACATGGTTCCAGATCCACAGGAATTCGGAGAACGACAGGCGCGGCTCAGTCATCCGGGGCGTCATCCTCGTCTTCGGTGCCGTCGCCCACGGCGGCGCGGGCGCGGGCCAATAGGTCGCTCAGGGCGTCCGGGTGGTCATCAGTTGGTCCGGACAGGTCGAGCCCGACCCGCCCGGCCAGCTTGAGAAGAAGGTCGATGTGCGCCAGCACGGCCTTGCAGCCGCTTTGCCAGGCGCCGAACTCCTTTGCGTCCTCGGGGACCGGACGGGCGGCGAAGGCGTCGTAGGCATCCAGCGCCCGGTGCAGGGTTTCGGGCAGCGAGGCACGCAGGCGCTCGCGCGCGGCCGACAGATCGGCCGCGGCGGTGGGGGTCGTGGTCATGCTGATCTCCACAGGGCGAATTCGCGAGGATCACACCGTGATGGTCTGCAGGTCCGGCTCGGCCATGCGGCGCGGGAACAGTCCGATCTGCCGCACCCAGCAGCGCGGGCCGACGGTGCCGTCCGCCGCGCCGCCCAGGGTGAGGGTGGTCAGCCCCGACGGCACCGCGCCGTCGGTATCGGCGACTTCCGCCGCGCCGGTCAGCACCAGGGCGAAGTCATCGGCGGCGAACCCGACCGCACACCGGACCTGGGCGCCGCCGGTCACGCCGCTAGCGCTGAACGAGGCGACCGTGGCGCCCCCCGAAATCACGGTGACGTCGGCGCTGCCGCCGCCGGAGGCGTCCAGGGTCACCGACAGGCTGTTGCTCGTGGTGCCGTCGTGCAGGTCCGCCAGGGTGGCGCTCTGTCCGGCGGGCACGGTCCCACGCACCAGAAAGCTGCCCTCGAAGGGATTGAACGCCCCGTCGGCCAGCGCCAGGGTGACCTGATCGGCGGCGCGGGTCGCCGTCGTCGCGGCCGTGGGGATGTAGCTTGTCGGGCCGGTTCCGGCCTCAAGCTGGGCGCCCCAGACATGAACGCCGCTGCTGCCGTCGCCGGTGTAGGTCGAGAAGCCCGTGGTGTCCCGCAGGCGGAAATGCACCGGTGCAAGGGCAACGGTGATGGTGGCCGTGGCGGTGATGGCGCAACGATACCAGCCGTCCGCGAGGGCTTCCATGGTCACGGACGGGGTGCCCTCGGTGGCATCGACGGTGCCGGCGACCAGATTGAAAACAGCCGATTGCACCGCGCCGAATGCGGTCGAGGGCAGAATGACCTGCAGGCGCTCGCGGCCGTTGCTCCGCGCGAAGATGGACAGCGCATAGGCCTGTCCGGCGGTGAAAGACAGGTCCTCCTGATACAGCGCGTGAATGGCGCTGGCCGAATTCTCTGTGATCAGATCGGCCGCGCCGACGCCGTCCGGGGCCGTCACCGATCCGGTCGCCACGCTGGCGGCATCCGTGACCCACAGCACGTCGCTAAAGGTCTCGGAATGCAGGATCGCGTTGGTGCGGGCCTCCTCCACCAGCCAGCCCCGATAGGCGCCGGTGTCGGGATCGAAATCGTGCCGCAGGGTGTCGGCGGGCACGGTTTCCACGCGGCCCAGGGCCGAAACGCAGGTGGCCGCGCTCGCCCGGGTCACCGAGAGCGATGACGGCGTGGCCGTCGGCCGAGCAAGCAGATGCAGGGTCGGATAGATGATGGACATGAACGGTCTCCATCGGGAACAGGCTCGGCCGGCGACCGCGCGTGACGCGACGCGCGATCGGATGCCGCGAGCGTTTTGAAGGGCTGCGGGAGGTTATCGGTTGGGACGGCGAAGGGGGGCCGCGCTCATACCGCCTCCGCCCAGATGTCGGACCACAGCCCGGCCGGGCAGGTCCATTCGGTGGTCTGGCCGGCGAACACCAGGGGCGCGCCGGCGGTATATTCGGTGCCGTCCGCCGCCGTGCCGATCAGTTTGATGTCCCGGGCGGCGGGCGGGGTGTCGCTCAGCACATCCGCCGCCCGCGTCGCGGCGGACCCGGACGTGGGGATGTAGGACGTCGCGGCGGCGCCGGCCTCGACCTGAAAGGCGCAGACCTCGACATC